>NZ_AUHQ01000017.1 GCF_000423265.1 Ligilactobacillus saerimneri DSM 16049
CGATAACGGCTCCGAGTTCGCGGATCTATCAAATCTTGAGCAAGTTTCCAAGACGCTTGTGTATTATGCTCACCCTTATACATCCTGTGATAAAGGTAGCGTAGAGCGGCACAACGGGCTTATCAGACGCTATATTCCTAAGGGAGACCGGATAGATAAGTACAGCGTGGAAGACATTGCTAAGATCGAAGTATGGTGCAACTCTCTTCCTCGAAAGATCTTAAACTACAAGACTCCAGAAGAGTGCTTTGACATAGAGCTTGACCATATTTATCGACACAGATAGTCAAAATCTACCAGATGCTATTGGCAAGTGTTCAATTTATTATTGCAATTGGCGTCTGCTATTTAATAAATAAATTGTGGTGGATTTAACGCCATTAGTCTTCCAGTGTCCGTTCCCAATCAGGTTCCGTCCCGGTTTTACCAATTGCTTTGATCTTGTATGAGCCATCCTCTTTTTCAATCTCAGCATTGTTATAAGTAAACTGTTGGATCTTCACTGAATCTTCATTGTTGAAACGATACTTAACGGAGTATGAGATCCGTGCTTTGTTCTTTTCCAAAGGTGCAATACTGTTGACCTTAACAACTTTAACGTCCTGCAGATTGTCCCCAATACTGTTAAAGAAAGCAACCAACTCATTGTAACCATCATTATTTTCGCCATCAATAAAGTCATCATCAGCCACAGAGCTATCTTCGCCATATTTCAAGCCTGAAAAGGCATCCGCCAGCAGTTCTTCAGCGGCTTCTTTATCAACCAACCCGTCATAGTCAGGGGTGATCGTATTGTTACCTTTATCAAGTTCCTTTTCGATAGAAACCGTCTTAGATTTGACCGTCTTGCCATCGAACTTAGTTTGCAAGTACAATTTACCCCCATCGGTTAATGGATAATCCGTAAACTTCTTTTTACCATCCTTATCCAATGAACCAACTTTTTCGCCATTGATATAAATCGTACTATTTTCTGGCCCCTGGACAGTAAACGTAGCTGTCTTCAGATTCAACTTTACCTGGTTATCCTTACCGTATGTAATGTATTCCGTTTTGACTGAACTCAGCTTCTTACCCTTTACAGTACCTGTAGCTTTGAAAGTATACCGCCCTGGTAAGATTGGGCCAACTTTAACTACCTGGGAAGCAGCGGTTGTCGTTGTTAATTTCTTATCATCCCGGTATACCTTAACCCCACTATGGTTGGTATACAATTTCACATATACCGGTTCAACTTGGAGCTTATAAGCTGGGAACACTAGTAACCGGTGACCAGACTTGACCCAAGTCCACCTGCCATAGGTCATATTCGAGGTTAAGGCACTCTTCAAGCCATCAATTGTCTTTTGATCACCAGTAAACATCTTCCGAAATGCATTGGCTTCATCCTTTGAAATCTCTAACGAAGAATCACTACTAGTCAGGTATGGTGACACGTCCCCTTTACTGTCGGCTAGTTCTGTCAAAAAGCGGTCCATCTGTTTAGCGCTGGTATAGTAGTTGCGCCCAAAGAGGTAGCCTCCCAGCAGCACTACTAAAACAATTACAGCCGCTACAATTCCTTTATTCGTTTTCTTGGACTGGTTAGCAGGACTTTGCCGACTATATTGTTGTATCTCTTGTTCTTGCGGTTGTTCCGCCATTGGCTGTGGCTCAGGAGTTACTGGTTCTGCTTGGACTTCCTGAGATTCCGCAGGTTGACTAGGCTCAGCTTCCTGGAGTACCTGCCCACAGTTTGCGCAGAACTTTTCATCTTCACTGACTGGATGTCCACAGTTAGGACAAAATTTGTTAGCTGCCATTGCTTACTCCTCCTTGCTGGTCTTTAGTTATTCAACAGACGGTCAATAACTTCTTTAAATACTTCGTAATAGGCTCCGTATAATACGGAATATGCAATATAATAAATAATTGCATCAACCAGATAGATCGCAAATGTTGCATAAAATCTATCAAACTTTGGCTTAACGATTTCATAACCTGTGGCAAGAATAGCAATTGTCCAGACAGCTAACATCAAACCAATAACTACCAGGGAGAATTTCATCCCACTCAAGTTTTGGTCAGAAATCATCATTACACTTAATAGGAACAACAAGTTCAATGGCAATAGATAAACTGATTTATGTGCAATATTATTGATCATTGTCACAAAATTTGGGTGTTTAGCTTCTGAAAAACTTTGCTCAACCAAGTAGTTAACCCCAATCATTGCAAATGCTGCGATCACTGTTATTGAAAAGAAAGCAAAGAACACGTAAAATCCAACCCGGCTTTCAATCGTTGGGTAATCTGTAACAAATGAATTGATCAATGCACTGGCAACGCTCATTACTGCCCTAGCAATCTTTCTAATCAAGAGCATAATTGATAACCCAAAGAGGATTCCTTCAATCAGTAAAGTTATTGCTCCCGCATACTTCGGTCCCTCTTGGGGTGTAAAAGGCTTCTTGCAGGCACTAGCTAACCAGCTCCAGTAATTGCCAGCAACCTGCTTCATTTTCTCATTATTTACCACAGCTGTTTTGACAGCTGGAGCAGGTTGTGGTTGAGCCGTTGCTTCAGCCTGCTCTACCGCCTTGGGCTGTGGCTCAGGCTGGGAGGATACTTTTTCTGTCACTGCTTGTTTCTCTACCACTGGTTGCTGTGATTGTGGTTCGGCTACTACTTCTTCTAACACAGGTTTTGGTTCAGTTTTCTGAACAATTGCTTGACCACAACTTGTACAAAACTTTGCACCATCTTTTAGCTTTGCACCACAATTAGTACAATATTTCATCTAAATCATCCCTTTTTGTATTTATTAGTAGACTTATTATACCATTATCTTTATAAAAATTTAATATTTAAGGATGCCTAATTTAGCCTTCATTTTTAAGATCCGCGTTACCGACCGATTAATTTGTTTAGTAGAAATATTTCCCCGCTTAATCTCAGCTTTAATCGCCGGAATTCCAGTCTTATAATCTGAGCTTAAAAGCATGTCATTGCCCGCCATAACAGCTAAAACATCCGCATTAATCTTCTTTTCCTGGGCAAACTTAGTGACTGCCCCCATGTTCATATCGTCAGTGACAATAACTCCTTTAAACTTGAGTTCCTTACGGACCAAATCATGAACCGGCCTGGACAAAGAGGCTGGCTTGCTGCCATCAACGCTTTTTATTACCACATGACCTACTAATAGCGAATCAGCTCCCGCCTTGATCCCGGCCACAAAGGGTAAAAAATCATTCTGACGAAAGACATCCAAACTACGATTATCACTCGCAAAACCGACGTGGGTGTCAGCTGCTGCCCCATAGCCAGGGAAATGCTTCAGTGTTGCGCCGACCTTTTGCTTCTGAATCGCTGGCACTACCTGTTTAACGTAGTTAGCCGTTATCTGATAGTTTTCACCTAAAGTTCGCGGATAAATAAAGCTTCCCTGGTCAGTAGTAACATCAGCAACCGGAGCAAAGTTCCAGTTAATCCCCAAGCCATGCATGATTTTGGCTACAGCACTATACTCAGTAACCACTCCCGCCATACCTTTTTGCTTATACACCGTCTGGGGTGCAGGAAATTTCCTATTATTAGTCAGTCCTGGATATGTACTTAATCGCGAAACAGTCCCTCCTTCTTGATCCGTCGCAATGAAGGCACCGTATCGACTTGCTTTTTGCAGTGCCTGGTCTTTAGCTTTCATTGCTTGTGCATCCTGCTTGGCAAAGTCACTTCCAAATAAAACGATCCCCCCCAAATGGTAGTTTTTGCTATCGGAAATCATGGTATCGATATTGCCTGAACTGGGGCTGACATACATTTGGCCTATTTTTTCATCCAACGTCATTTTCTTTACAATTTTATTGATTTTCTTATTGGATACCTTCTTAGCCTGGACAGACCCACTAACCAAAAACAAACCAAGACATCCTACCATAATTTTTAAGAATAATTTTTTCATCAAATATCCCCCTATCACCTAAACTAACTCAGCATGTGCCCCATTAATTATAAAAGCAACAAAAATCAATATCAATAAATTATGTTTTAACCTACACAGCAAGTCATTTGGCTAAACCAAGACGAGGAATAACGCAGATGTAACGATCTTCGTTTGCCCTCAGCGACTAGATTGGCACTTGTTTTTCTATACTATCTGTGAGTCAGATTAACAAAAAAGAAGCTGGTGAGAAAATAGCATTTTCCCCCAGCTTCTTTCTGGATAATATTATTAACCCCGCCGCCGTTGTTGGCGCCGTACTTGCCGCTTTTCTAACTTTTTCTTTTGTTGGCGATCTTTTTGGATAGCTTGTTTAATTTTGCGCTTATAGCCTGGTTTGCGCTTTTTCTTTTCTTTTTTAACCATTCCGACCAGACGTGGATCTAGTTTTTGTTGTCTTACACGACGCTTATCCCGCCGGTTACGATCATATGAATCCACCAACTCATGGTTCCGCAACATCTGCGGCTTGAAGTGGATCCCCATCTTTTCTAGTTCAACAATCATCTGGTCTTCACCCGGACCATATAAAGTAATTGCCGTCCCGGCCATTCCATTGCGCCCTGTCCGACCAACCCGGTGGATGAAGAATTCCAAATCTTCTGGGATGTCATCATTGATTACCAGCGAAACACCTTCGATATCGATTCCCCGGGCTGCCAGGTCCGTTGCAACGACAAACTGATAGTCTAATTGCTGCACTTCACGCATGATTCGTTTCCGTTGCCGGGGTTGAATGTCCCCATGGATTTTAGCCACTTTCAATCCTTGTGCCCGTAAATACGCGGTTAATTCATCAACCCGCTTAATCGTGTTGGCAAAAACCAACGCCAAGAATGGTTCTCCCATCGTCAACAGTTGATAAATCAACCGGTTACGGTCTTTCCCCTGGGTCGAAATCAAAATATTTTCAATAGTAGGACTAATTACCGTCTTGGTTTCTACTACTTCCACTACTGGATTATTCATATACTTACGCAAAAACGGCTGTAATTTAACCGGAATGGTAGCTGAAAAGACCAACATCTGTAAGTCCTGTGGCATTGTGGACGCAATCGCATCTACGGGGGCTAAAAAGCCCATATCAAGCGTCATATCAGCTTCATCAACTACAAAATAATGTGCTTTATGAATATCAAGGGCATTAGTCCTGATCAAATCAAGAATCCGTCCTGGCGTTCCGATAACAATTTGTGGTTGGTGGTGCTGTAATTTTTCTACTTGGCGGTGCTTGTCTGTTCCCCCAACATAGTTAACCACCTGAATCGTCTGATCCGCATGCTGAACAATTTGTTTAGCAGCTTTATAAATCTGATAAGCTAATTCCCGACTAGGGGTTGTAATTACAGCTTGCACATAGTCATCAGCGGTCACATTCTGCATGATAGGTAGCAAGAAGGCATGGGTTTTCCCACTACCAGTCTGTGACTGCCCAACCACACTGCGTCCATCTAGAATCATCGGAATCAAACGTTCCTGTACTTCCGTTGGTTCTGTAAAGCCAATCTCTGCTAGTGCGTCGTTAATAAATGGTTTAAATTCAAAATCTGTAAATTTCATAAATTATTCTGTATCTCCTGTATCCTTAGCGGCGATCTGATCTAACTTAGCAACAAACTCAGGAATCTGGGTAGCATCGCTAATCATCGCGCCACTTGCCAATGGGTGACCACCACCACCATATTCCTTAGCCAGCTCATTGATATGAGGACGTTTGGACCGAATTCGTAACCGGTATGACCCGTCACGCTGTTCAACAAATACAGTCCAACAAATAATTTGTGCAATCTTACCCAACAACGGAACCGCAGAAGATGTACCTGCATCGCCTAAATCTAGTTCTGCTAAGACATCCTTAGTCAGGACAATATATGCAGCATCATGTGCGGTAAATTGCATATTTTGTAAAACATAGGCTGCCAAACGGGCCTCAGGCTTGCTGATTTCATCCAGTTTCCGGTTAATCGCCGCAGCCGCAATCCCTGTGTGCATCAGTTGGGCCGTTACTTCCATCGTGTGCGCAGTAGTACCAGCATACATAAAACGTCCCGTATCACCAACAATCCCAGCATACAACTTAGCAGCCGCTTCTTGATTCAAGACTAAAGTTCCCGCAGCAGCGTTGACCAAATCTACAATGAGCTCTGAACAACTGGAAGCCTCAGGCCGCACCAACATCAAGTCCCCGTACGGGTCGTCATTCGGATGATGATCAATCTTAATCAAGAACTTACCCGTAAGATAACGGTCATCATCGACCCGGGGCCGATTAGCTGTATCAGTAACAATTACCAAAGCATCAGCATAAACGGAGTCTGCTATTTCTTGTTCTTGCCCAATCCAAGCCAAACCAGGTTCATCCTTACCTACCTGGTAGATCTGCTTTTGAGGGAAAGAAGCCCGCAAAATTGTCGCCAAGCCACACTGCGAGCCAAAAGCATCCGGATCAGGGCGCTGGTGACGATGAATAATAATCGTGTCAAACTCCTTAATTTTTTCAATAATTTGTTGTTCTACTGTCATTTTTCTCCTCACATCACTATTAATAATTAAGTATACAATACCTAAATATAATTCTTAAAGTTTCAAATCAAGATTAATATCTTTATAATCAATTGACTCTAGGGTAGTTACCCCTATTCCCAGCAAACGGACATCAATCACCGTAGCTTGAATCGCATCAAACAGCTTCTGGCCTTCTTCGACCAATTCTCCAACTTCTGTTGCTCCGTAATCTGCTAATGTGATCCGTTTCGTAAATGTCTCATAATCGCTATTCCTAACTTTTAAAACAATTGTCTTGCCATGTAGATGATGACGAGCTAACTCGCGGGTTACCCGTTGTGCCAACTTGGTTAATTCCGTCGTAACTTCAATCCGCGTCGTTAGCGGTTGATCAAAGGTCCGTTCGCTACTAACTGACTTTCGTTGTGCCGTTGCAGCAACTGGACGACGATCTATTCCCCGTGCGCGTTCATAGAGGACATAACCGAACTTGCCAAATTCTTTGATCAAATCTGCTTGTTTCCACTGGTACAAGTCGGCACCATTTTGAATATTAAGTGCCAGCATTTTAGGCAAAGTCTTTTTCCCCACGCCCCGAAAGGCAGCAATTGGCAAGGGAAACAAGAAGGCTAGCGCATCCGTTGCATCAATCACCGTATTTCCCGCCGGCTTGCAGTAATCTGAAGCTAATTTAGCCATGAACTTATTATAGGATATTCCCAGCGAACAATTTAGCCCCGTCACTTGCTCGATATCATTCCGAATGGCCGCCGCTACCGCCACTGCTGATTCAAGCTGCTTTTTGTTTTGTGTAACGTCCAAATATGCCTCATCAAAAGCAACATATTCTACAATATCAGTATACTCATGAAAAATAGTATGAATCTGCTGGGAAACTTGTTTGTATTTAGCAAAGTCAGGTTGCTTAAAAACCGCGTGGGGACACAATTCCCATGCTTTTTGCGTACTCATCGCAGAATGAATTCCATAGCGCCGCGCATGGTAGTTAGCAGTCGCCACTACACCCCGTCCCCCTGTTTGGCGCGGATTTCTTCCCACTACCAAGGGGAGGTTACGCCACTCGGGATGATCCCGCATTTCCACGGCTGCATAAAAAGCATCCATATCAACATGAATTATCTTGCGCTCCTCCATGTTTGCCAGCTAAATCACCCCCTGCTTTACTGAGTAAACCTCATCTTTATTTTAGCATGAATACCGTTAAACTACCCATTCTTGCAGCGCTGCTTCTAGGCGTTGTAGCAACTTGTTCTCACTAGGAACGGTAGTATTTAATGGTGCCATAGCAATCATTTGGATTTGTTCAGACGTGAGCGTTTTAAAGACAAAGGGGTACATAATTTGTAAGCGTAGTCTGACCTCACCTACTAAGGCTTCATTAGCTGTTGTCTGTAATGAGGCTAAAACTTTTTCCCCGATTTCAGTCTGTTCCACCGCAGGTAATTGAGCCGGAATAACCGTTACTTGTTCCTGGTTGAGATTGATTAATGCCACTTCTTCTGTCACACCTAACTGCCGGAGATCATCGACAATACTTGCTCGTAGTATAGGGTGCACATTGCTATCAACCAGCCATTGGCGACTATAAGCAATAAAATCAGTAGTCGGCAAAGCATGGGCCATAGCAAACAAATCCCGCTGTTCAAACACAGAATACGCTCCTAAGTATTGCCACTTCTTCTTTATTTCAGGATGTTCCTGCTGATAGCGAGTAAGAGTTGTCGCAACTACCTGTTGGCATGCTTCTTTTTCAGCAGATGTCATGTACGGTGTTAGCAGGATTAATAGCTGGACAACGTTAATATTTTTACCTGCCATAACACCTGCTTTCAGATACTTTGAAAATAGTGCATCATCAGCAATGTACTCGGCTAAGTAATCTGCAGCAATTGCGTAGGCATCGGCATACTGCTTGCCAGCAAAGGCAGCCGTAAACAGCAAATGGTTCGTCCGCATTGATTTTTTGCTGACATATGCTTGCAAGAATTTTTCATAAGCAGCGGCATAATTTTTTTGCTCTAAAAACTGCTCACCTGCAGTTACGTTAACATCCATATTTTCCTCCCCATAAGCCAAAAAACGAAGGTAACTCCGACCTTCGTTTTGACTACTTAGTTCTTTTTATTTTCTCCTGCTGAAGCCGGCTTCTTCCGTTGTGTCCGCCGAGCGCGATGTGCTTGTTTTTTCTTAGGTCCAGTGGCTTTATTGTTGCTTTCACGCTTTTTAGGCCGTTTCTTGGTCCCCTTGCCTTTTGTAGAGCCTGAATTAGCATTGTCTTTCTTATTGGACTGACCTTTATTCCGCCGGTGGTTATATTGGTTAACTTCCATAATTACCGGCAAGATAACAGGATGGCGTCCAGTTTGCTCATACAAGAAGTGATTCAATTTATCTCTAACATCTTGCTTCAACTGGCTCCAGTCAAATTCTTTATTATCAAGATTTTGTTGGACTGACTTACGGACAATCTCAGCACTTTCATTCATCAAGTCACGACTGTTCTTAACGTATACGAAACCGCGCGAAGTGATCTTTGGTGAATCAATAATTTTTCGCTTTCGCTGGTCAATCGTCACCACCGCGATGAAAATACCATCCTCAGACAACAGTTTCCGATCATGTAAGACGATATTACCAATATCACCCACACCAATACCATCAATCATCGTATTGCCAACCGTGATCTTTTCGGCCACAAGCATCTTGCCCTTTTGATATTCTAAGACATCACCCTTGCTAAGAATGAAAATATCCTTCGGCGCAATTCCTAATTCTTTGGCCCATTCGGCATTAGCAGCCAATAGCCGGTATTCACCTTGAACTGGGACTACATACCGTGGTTGCAATAAGTTCATTAACAATTGCAAGTCGTTACGACTAGCATGCCCGGATGAGTTGATTTCGTCCGAAATTGCCTTAACTTCTGCGCCAGCGCGATAAATCATATCGCGGGTCTTGGCCACCATTGTTTCCATTGCATGTGATGGGGTCGTCGTGATGTATACCAAGTCACCCTTGTGCAATTCGATATTTTTGTGCCGTCGCAATGCCATCTTTTGTAGTGACTTTAATGGTTCTCCTGACCGCCCCGCTTCAAGAACTACAATTTGGTCATCTTTGTAGTTACCAATTTCGGAAATTGGTACTAGCAAATCATCTTCTGGCAAGTGGAGTTTGTCTAATCTGATGGCTGTTTGCACAATCTTTTCGAGGTCGCGACCTGTCAAAAAGACTTTCCGTTCATTTTCCGCTGCCGCATTCAAAACCTGCTGAACTCGCAAGATATTAGAAGCTTTGCATGCCACAATAATCCGTCCAGCCTGGTATTCGAAGTTAGAACTGATCAGGTCAGCAATTTCATATTCATCAGCAACTTGTTGCCGGTTGTCAGTATTTTCTGCGTTGGCTGAATCTGACATCAAAGCCAACACCCCACTTTGCCCAATCTGGGCTAAGCGAGCAAAATCTGTTTGATATCCGGCAGCTGCCGTTTGATCAAACTTGAAATCACCAGTATATACAATGCTTCCTTCATCCGTGCCCAAGACAATTCCTAATGATTCAGGAATTGAGTGGGTCGTCTTGAAGAATGACACCGTTGCATGCTTAAAATCGATCTCTGTCTTCTCCGTCACCACATGGAAATCGTTGAATTGCTTAGCCTTGCTTTCACTTTCACAAGCAATCTTGGCTAATTCGATGGTTAGTTCCGATCCAAAAACCGGCACATCAAATTCGCTGACAAAATATGGCAAAGCCCCAATTGCATCAGCATGGCCGTGGGTTAAAAAGACCCCCGCAATATCTTTTTTGCGTGTCCGCAGATATTCAAAATCTGGAATCACAATATCAATACCAAGTAATTCGTTTTCTGGATACTTGAGTCCACAGTCTAAGATGAAGATTTCATCATTAATTTCAACAGCGTACATGTTTTTCGCGTTTTCACGTACCCCGCCGAAAGGAATAATCTTAACTGAACTCATTATCTTACCTCACTTTATAGTTAGATTTTTAATTTCTTAAATAATTCTTGTTCTTGTTCCGCGTTAAGCGTCAGGATAGGAAGCCGGCAACCACCTACGGCAACGTCGAGATGATTCAAAGCGGCCTTGGCTGGGCTTGGTGATGGGTGGGAGAACAATGCTCCCATTGCTGGCATTAACCGCCGCATAATAGCAGCTGCTTTAGCTGTATCATGAGCATCAAACGCATCATACATTTCTTTCATTTGATCGCCATAGATATGACTGGCAACAGAGATGATCCCTTGTGCTCCAAACATCCGTGCATCTAAAGCATCAGCATCTTCACCACTGTAAACATAGAAGTCATCTGGTGTTAATTCAGCCAATTGGGCCAAGTTTTCGTTCCCTAGGCAATCCTTGATCCCAATGATGTTTTCATGTTGAGCTAACTGAACTGCCGTTGCTAAATTCATTTGAACCCCAGTTCTCCCAGGAATGTTGTACATAAAGATCGGCAAATTAACGTTGTCTGCCACAGTAGTAAAGTGAGCAATCATTCCTGCTTGGTCAGGCTTATTGTAGTACGGAACCACCACTAAGGCTGCGTCAACCCCAGCAATCTGCCCCACTTCGTTGGTAAAGGCAATTGTCTGTGCCGTATTGTTAGAACCTGTTCCCACAATCAATGGTACTCGCCCAGCAATAATTTCTGTGGCCCACTGAACCAGCTGAATCTTTTCATCATGGGTCAATGTTGGTGCTTCACCAGTCGTCCCCAACAATAATAAAGCTTCAGAACCATGGTCTAATAAATGGTTAATCAAGTTAGCTAGCAAGTCACGATCAATGTGGCCTGCTTGATTGAATGGAGTAACCATCGCAGTAATAATTCTTGCGTTATCAAAATTCATTTCTGTTACCTCTCTTCATTAAAAGAAACAGCAAATCAAGCTTCCTTTGCTGTCAAACCGTAAATCCTATCTTGAATATATATTATAGCACACATTCACTTGGTAAAAGTTTATTGCATAAAAAAACAGCAAGGCGATAACACCTTGCTGGAAAAAAATATTAACGACGTAAGCCTAAACGCTTGATCAATTCACGATATGCTTGTAAGTCATTGTTCCGTAAGTAAGCCAAAAGGTTACGACGGTGACCGATCTTCTTCATCAAACCACGTTGAGAAGCGAAGTCCTTCTTGTGTTGCTTGATGTGTTCGTTTAATTCGTTAATATCAGCAGTTAAAACTGCGATTTGTACTTGGGCGGAACCAGTGTCGCCTTCGTGAGTTGCGTATTCAGCAATAATTCTGTTCTTTTCTTCTTTTGAAATAGCCATTGTCTATTTCCACCTTTCATTTTAAAGTCACCTCAAACCGAGTTGACCGCCGGTGAAGCGGGTATACTAAGTAAGAGGTCGTTTTACAACATCACTTAATATACTAGAAGTCACCACAAAATGCAACTACCTCTTTAAAGAGTTCTGTCAAGGAAATAATCTTGACAGTTAATGATTTTTTTATTGCATTGTTGATAGTGCTCTTGTATAATGGTTAATGTTAAAAATTAATGATGACCGATACGGAATCATATAAGTAGGCGGAGGTGAATTTCATGCCAATCATCAAATCTGCAATCAAGCGCGTTAAGACTAACGAACAAGCTCGTTCCAAGAACGCAAGCCAAATGAGCGCAATGCGGACTGCTGTTAAGACTTTTGAAAAGGCTGTGACAGCTGGTTCTGATAACGTTGAAGCTTTGTTTAACAAAGCAGTTGCTGCCATCGATAAGGCACAAGCTAAGGGCTTAATCAAGGCTAACAAGGCTTCCCGTGATAAAGCACGTTTAGCTGCACGTTTAAATGCTAACAAGTAATTGAATAATTACCTTTTAAAAAAAGCGAGTAGGATAATTCCTACTCGCTTTTTTTAGCTGACATTTTTTCGTCTGCTAAATTCTAGCATGAACAATTGGAACATTAATTCAGGATCCTGACGGCTGGATTTTAGTTTCTCTTCAATTTCAGCCAACCCCAAGTATGCTTCTTTCAAATCTTGCCGTGAAAAGTGGTTAGCCTTTTGCATAGCTAGCTTTACCCGGTATGGGTGGGTTTTGAGGACGGCAGCAATATTTCCCTGCGCATACCCATGCTTCCGTAAAATTTGCGTCTGCAACAACAAGCGGAACTGACTAATCAAGATCGAATTGATACTCAGGGGTTCAATCTTTTGTGTCAATAAATCATGATATACGCGGAGGGCAGCTGGAACATTTTTAGCGAGAACAATATCAACTAAGCGAAAAATATTCTGCTCCAATGTCTGGGTCACCACTGCATCAACGATTTTTTCTGTTATCTTTTTTTGTTCGCCAACTGCTACTTTGAGCTTGGGCAACTCATTCATCATTAACTGCAAACTCGCATCTGTTCGCTCTAAAATTAGGTCTAATGCTGCCCGATCAATCGTTAATCCTGCCTCAGTCACTTTGTTAGCAAAGTAATTGCGCACTGCAAATTCGTTCATTACACTGTTGTCAACAATGACTGCACTCTTCTTGAGCTGCTTAACAATTTTCTTGCGTTCATCGAGCTTTTTGTATGGCGCAAAGATCACTAAAACAGTTGACGAAAGTGGATTTTGGAGATAGTCAGCAAAACTAGCTGTATCATGTTCAATCTTACCTTTAGTCTTTTCGCCTGTTAAAAATATTGGATTCTTGATTATTACCAACCGGCGCTCACCAAAAAACGGGATTGACATAGCATCGTCAGTTGCTTGGGCCAAGGGGGTAGTTTTCATATCGTATTGACCAATATTAAAACTAGCTTGCTCACTAGCGATTAATCCCATGAACGCCTCTTTAATCGGGTTGAGAAAATAGCTTTCTTCCCCCAACACCAAGTAAACAGGTGCTACTTCTCCCTGTTTTAGTTGTTCAAACAACTTGTTAATCGTAATAGTTCCTTTATTAATTGCCATTTCATCACCTATTCTTTACTTGTGTTCAGCCTGCTCATTGGGGGAAAACGTCATAATCTCCTCATGCCAGCCTTTTTTAATTTTGATCATCCCGACCTCTGCGGTATTCATAAATGGAATTTTTCTTTCGTTGAGTTTGGTAACCGTTTCTTCGCTGGGATGATGGTAACGATTATTTCTTCCGGCTGATATTATTGCTATTTGTGGCTCAACTTGGCGTAATAACTCAATACTAGTCGCCGTTTTACTCCCATGGTGGCCTAGTTTAAGGTAGTCGATTTTAAGATCAGGATTTTGATGCAGAATTGCTTTTTCTCCTGCCTGGTCTAAGTCACCAGAGAAAAAGAACCACCGTTGCTGCCAGTTATATACTAGGACCATTGAATCTTCGTTTTTCCCCATTCCTTTTTGAATTGGATGTAACACCGTCATGCCCCGAAATGGAAGTTTGCTCCCTGCAACCACTGGGTGGATAGTAGTTGGTTCTTGGATCTTATTACGAAAATGTTGATTGTGTTCCATCCCCCATGGAACATAAATTTCTCGAACAGCAATACGCCACATTATACTTGGCATATTCCCTGTATGGTCTGTATCTTGGTGTGTCAATAATAATCCATCCAGATGATCAATTCCCTGGCTCAACAGATAGTTTACAATTATTGTTTCCCCATTCGTCCTTCTTGACGCACGTTGGCGCCACCGTTCACGGTTAAACGACACCTGCCCACCAGTATCAATCAGAACTACTTGCCGATTAAAACGCTGGCGCAACAGAGTCGCATCTCCTTGTCCAATATCAAAATAGACTACTTCATCACTTAAAGGGAAATGAATGATCCCATAATTAAGCAACAGCATGCTCATTAACAGTATCTTTACTATCTTTTTGCGGACTGCTACCTGATGATAGAGGAGCATACTTATCATACCAATAACAGTAATTAAGGCAGGTTTCCCATATGTAATCGTAGTTGGCCACTTAGCCATGCTTTCCCATACGGCAGATATGCCTTTCAAAATCTCCTCACACCCGTTAAATCCGCCAGGCCAAATGCTACCGACAATTGTACTAGGTAAAATAAGTACCTGAAACACGGGCATGACCACTAGTGATAAGGGAATGGTGAGCCAATTCCACTGAAAAGTATGCCACACCAAGAGCGGAAAACTAACCAGATTTAGCCGGACACCTAGCCGTAAACTTGATATTTCTTGACTCAATAACAAGACCATCGTCAACAAATAACTTAACTCAAATCCCAACATCTGCACCTGAAACGGACTCCACAATAGGTTACCTGATAACACTACTGCCCATATGGTCAAGCTATGCACAGGATAATGTAAAATATCCCGCAAAAAAATCGTTAATTCGACCATTAAAACAGCCCGTATCAAACTAGGACTCTGGCCTGCTATAATCAAAAAAACTGGCAAGATCCCTAGTAATATCCAGTTGCTCGTTTCCCGACTAATATGAAGATACTGACCACACTTTTGAACGAGGGTAACCAAGTAAAAAACGTGCATGCCTGACAAGCAAAAAAGATATATCAAACCCAAACGCTGAATATCTGTATAGAGGGGCTCAGCTGTCTCGTTTATTCCCAAAAGCAACGCCTTACTGTACCATTTCAAGTAATACGGTAGTTTTTCCAGATATAACCGCCATTGCTGGCGCCAATGATGCACCATCCCTACTGGCGTCCCACGGGCAACAGCAACTCGCCGAATTTGCTTAATAGTCAAAACCCCCGCCAGTCTTTTGCTAGCTAGATAATGGCGGTAATCAAACTGGTTCTCATTGGTAGGCCCGCTAACTGGACGTACTTGCCCAGCAATGGTCAATACCAGGTTGTGCTTATTTTGACAATAAAAGGCTTGCTCACGCTGATCGTGACAATAGTAGTAAGCTTGGACCCGAACCTTAGGTAGCTTTTCTTGCTCCACTAAAGTCCCGACCAATGCGACCCGATCACCGTCAACTTCGACATCATCAGCATAAACTTGAAACTGAGCATGAGTGATATTACCTGGGGGCAAGTTCAGGTCGTGGCTCCGCCAATTTAACCATGCAGTAGCAGTTATATTCCAGATGAGCCACACTATTAGCCAGGACTTTTGTTGGGCCCAAATGATCCGTAGTGTTAATAGCACCCATACTAAGGCAAATAATAGCTTGTGGCTACTAGTTACCAGTAGGCTAAGACAAACCGTAGCAAGAGCTAGATAAAATACTAGCTGTTGACGCAATATCTAAAACTTATCCTTAATAACGCTATTCAAGTAGCTTGGATCAACTGACACTTGTTCAACGGCAACGTGTTTCCGTTCCAGCAGTCGGATTGCATACTCATCGTTGTTGTAGTTGCGCAAATAATGGATCTTCTTGATTCCTGCCTGCAGTAAGGACTTGGTACACTGCAAGCATGGAAAATCAGTCACATAAATCTCGGCATCTGCTGTCGGAATACCAAACTTTGCACATTGGAGGACCGCATTCATTTCAGCATGAATTGTCCGCATACAGTGACCATCCCGAATGTAGCAACCAACATCGATACAGTGGTCGTCACCTGAAACAGCCCCGTTATACCCACCAGCAATAATCCGGTTGTCCCGTACAATGATCGCCCCGACTGACAAGCGTTCGCAGGTGCTCCGCATCGATAATAGAATTGCTTGTAACATAAAATATTGATTCCATGGAATCCGCTTATCCTTTTTCATCGCTAACTTCACCTCAAATTCATTTGTATAAAGTATAACATTGTCATTCTTATATCGTCAGTTGATCCTTAATACTTGTAAAGGTTTTTTCTCCTATGCCTGATACCTGTTTGATCTCATCAATGCTTTTGAATGCTCCGTGCTCTTGCCGGTATGCCAGAATTTGTTCAGCTTTTTTCGGACCAATTCCCGTTAATTTAGTTAGGTCATCCTTGCTGGCTGTATTCAAATTAACTTTTCCTTCCGCAGTGGACGTACTAGTAGCGCCTGACGCCGGTGCTGGCGCTGTTGCAGTAGTTGGCTGTTCAATAAAAGTTACGCACTCCCCCACTGTTTCCTCACCAACCCGGGGGATATAAATCACCGCCTGATCAGCTAATTTCTGGGCTAAATTAACTTGCTGAAGATCTGCTTGCTCCAATAATCCCCCTGCCCGTTGAATAACCGTGCTCACCCGTTCATTGCTAGCTATCTTATATACACCGGGATGTTTAACCGCCCCTTTGATGTCAACATAGAGCGCTGCTTCTTTAGTTGGGGAAGAACGCTTGGCTTCTGGCGGCGCAGGTGATGTAGCAACTTTAGTCGACAAAGAGGCCACCCGGGGCGTAACTGGTGCTTTGTGGCTAGATGTCCCCCGCCGCCAACTAAAAATGATACCGATAGTAACTAATAAAAAAACAATCCCTCCATAAAGCAAGAACTGTTGCTTATGCTCCTTAATCCATTCTGTTACATATTGCCACTGCATATTTTTCCTCCTTCCTAATAAACTAAATACGAAAAAAGCCTGCTAATACTAGCAGACTTTCAGGAAAATTATGCAGTTTTTTTCAAGTAAGCAATCGCATCATCTACTGATTTAACTGGCACTATTTTCATCTTAGTATGAATCTCTTTAGCTGTTTTTTGGGCCACCTCATAGTTGGATTTTTCGCCAGGATAATGTTCTTCGGGTGCAAAGAAAATTTGACAACCAGAACGAGCACAGGAAACAACCTTTTTGTCAACGCCACCGATTTCGCCAACGCTCCCATCCGGCGCAATGGTTCCGGTTCCGCCAACCTTTCTTCCCTGCAACAGATTGTGTTTACCTAGCTGTTCGTACATCTGCAGGGTCATCATCAACCCCGCAGAAGGTCCACCAATAGCTTCCATATTGGCGGTAATTTTGACCGGCGTCTTAACTTTTAGGCGGTCACTCATAATGATCCCAATTCCGTACCGCTTACTGTTACCCAGTTTAACTGTGTGTCCGGTCAATTGTTTTTCTTTTCCTTGGTGCAACACCGTCAGTGTTAACTTGCGCCCATGGTGGCCCCGGTTGACAGCTTTTTGGTAACCAGCCGCTGTGGTATATTGCTTCCCGTCAACCTTCTCAACCACGTCACCCACAGCTAAGCGCCCTTTAAATGAAGAATTCTTTTGTACTTGCATAACATAAATTCCTTGATATACCAGACGCGCTGGATAGTGACTCTTTTGCAGTGCAACATACTTGGCATTAGCAACAGCACTATCCATATAATACTTTTGAATTCGGGAATATTCTTGGTAATTGGTGTCTGTTCCCATAACTTCACTAGCAGACAAAACATCCGTATGGGGCTTAAAAAAGTGCATTACATACGTAAATGGGGTTGCCCGTTGCATTTGGACATACACTAATTGGTATTGCCCCCGCTTTTTCAAGCGATGCCCATCCACTTTGATGAAGTGACTGATGTTTTCAGCACCACCAGGTGATTCAATATAATATGGCAACGGCAATAACATAAATAGCAATATGACTATTGCAGCTAAAATGCCACCAAATATTTTCTTATTATTTTTGCGCATACTTTGCTCTCACCGCCTGTAATACTCGGGAAGAAAGCATCCCCGAAGCATCGCCCCCAAAGCGAACGATCTCTTTTACCATACTTGATGCAATAACACTGAACTCTGGCTCAGAGGGCATAAATAAAGTTTCAATCTGCGGATCAAGTTGATGGTTCAACCCCGCAATTTGACGCTCAAATTCCGCATCGCTAGCACTGCGAATTCCCCGAACCATCAGCTGGATATCCAACTGCTGCAAAGCATCAACTGTCAACTGGTCAGCAAAGCCATGGACCGTGACATTCTTTAGTGGCGCCACTTCACCAGCAACCAAGTCTACCCGTTCGTCCAGGGTAAACAGACTTTTTTTACTAGTGTTGGTCATTACCAAAACATGCACCTGGTCAAACAAGTTGGCACAACGTTGAATAATATTCAAATGTCCTTGAGTAATGGGATCGAAACTTCCAGGAATTGCTACATTGGTCATACTATTCAGCCCCTTTGTACTGATAAACGGTCACTAAAGTAATACCATACTTTGCTTGCCGTAAGCCCGCAAATTGTGGCAAATCTTGGGGCAAATCAGCCTCAAGATCTGTTTCACACACGATAACCGCACCTGGATTTAATAGTTTTTTAGTTACCATTTCGTCTAGCATCGCAATAATCTGCTGTTTTTTATACGGCGGATCTAGGAACACATAATCAAACGTAATCCCTTTTTTTACAAAATATTCTAGTGCCCGCCACGCATCCATTTTCAGGACTTTAAATTTATCGGGATTCTTTGTGACCGCGTTGTTATCCTTGATTACTTTTATTGCCTGATATTGCCGGTCGACTTGGTAGGCGGTGGTCATCCCCCGGGAAACTCCTTCAATACTCAGCCCACCACTACCAGCAAACAAGTCCAATGCCACACCGCCCGCAAAATATGGGCCAATAATATTGAACATTGCTTCTTTCACTTTGTCAGTTGTGGGACGCGTCTTCATCCCCGGCACTGCCTTGAGCCGGCGACCACGGTATTCACCTGAAATAATTCTCATTTCTCTTCACTCTGATCCTTGATTTTTTCTTGGTCTTCTTCTGTCAGTCGATATTTACTCAGCGTTTCATCAAAATTCATATTAATTTGATTCCGCGGTGAAACGACTACTTTTTTCACAAAGCCAAGTTGCTTGAGCCGTTGTACATTGCTAGTAACTTGATCTTGATCCATGTAAATCACCACATACTTCATCCGCCGCGAAACATATATGATATCTCCAAAGCGACGCAGTTGTTTACTCTGACGAAGATGGCTAATAAAGACACTCACACTTTGGCGCTTTTTCATCTCAAAGTCGGCCACACTACTCCCCCTCTCTACTTATATCCAAAAAACAGAGCAACATTGACGTAGCTCTGTTAATCAATTTTTTTACTTGCTTGGTTCCATCTCAATTAAGAGATCTTGTGGCTGTAACACATCACCGTTTTTCACGTAAATATGCTTAATAATTCCGGTAAACGGTGCTTTAATTGTTGTTTCCATCTTCATTGCTTCAGTTACAATAAGTGATTCACCCTTAGCGACCGTCTGTCCTGTTTCAACTAACACTTGTAATACTGACCCACTCAAAGTTGCCCCGATATGGTTGGGATTAGTTGGTTCAGCCTTTGGAATTGTGACTACTGCGCTATGGCTATCCTTATCATGAATTGTAATTTGGATGGTTTGCCCGTTCAAGGAATAGAATAATGTCCGATCGCCCTTTTCATCTGGCTTAGAAATGGAATTTAACTTAACAATCGAAGTCTTCCCTGGACCATAGTTAATGTGCACAGTTTCGCCGGGACGCATCCCTTGATAGAAGGTAGTCGTATCCAAAGCCGCCATTTCCCCAAAGCGTTCAATATTGTTACGGTAATCCATAAATACTTTTGGATATAGGATGTAGCTGATAACTTCTTCTTCACTCGGTGTGCGCCCTAACTTAGTTTTCAACTCGGCATTTACTTCCGCAAAATCAACTGGTTTAGCCAAACTCCCTGGCCGCACCGTGATCGCAGGTCGACCCTGCAGGACGATTTCTTGCAACTTCTTTGGGAAGCCTCCAACTGGTTGCCCTAAGTCACCTTCAAAGAAGGCAACCACTGAGTCAGGGAAGTCTAAGCTGCGTTCGCCACTGAGAATCATCTCAGGAGTCAGGTTATTTTGGATCATAAAGATTGCAAAGTCACCAACAACTTTAGAACTTGGTGTAACTTTAACAATATCACCTAACATTTGGTTAACTGTTCGATACGCTTCCTTGACCTGTTCAAAGTCTTTGATCCCCAAGGCTTTAGCCTGTTGCTGTAAGTTGGAATACTGTCCACCTGGCATTTCAGTTTGATAAATGTCCGTCTGTGGTGCAGTGATTCCATTCATAAAGTCCTTGTAGAATGGCTTGACACCAGCCCAGTAGCGGTTCATCCGTTCTGCTTGCTCAATATCTAACTGTGGTTGCCGGTCATCATCTGCAAGGGAGTAATAGAAACTCGTCATACTTGGCTGACTAGTAGTCCCTGCTAAAGCACTAGCTGCCACATCAACGATGTCAACCCCAGCCCGAGTAGCTTGAACATAAGTTGCCACACCATTACCTGTCGTATCATGGGTGTGGAGGTGAACTGGCACATCCAACCGACTCTTGAGCTCACCGATCAATTCGTAAGCTGCCTTAGGCTTTAAGAGTCCGGCCATATCCTTGATCCCGATCATGTTAGCCCCAGCATCAACTAACTGTTGTGCTAAGTGCAAGTAGTAGTCCAGGGTGTACTTATTTTCATCCGGATTTAAAATATCCCCTGTGTAACACATGGTTCCTTCGGCAATTTTCCCGGTATCACGCACAAATTGAATACTCTTTTCCATTTGGGCAACCCAGTTTAAACTGTCAAAAATTCTAAAGACGTCAATACCATTAGCAGCGCTCTTATGTAAGAACTCTTTGATGGCATTGTCAGGATAGTTTTGATAGCCAACAGCATTGGACCCCCGTGTTAACATTTGGAGCAATGTATGAGGCATCGCTTTTCTCATCTTCTTGAGCCGTTCCCATGGGTCTTCATTTAAGAAGCGGTACGCCACATCGAAGGTTGCCCCGCCCCAAACTTCAGCTGAAAAGACATTTGGCATCAGCTTTTCGTACTGTTCAACTACTGGCAACATATCTTTAGTCCGCATCCGGGTAGCAAACAAACTCTGGTGCGCATCTCGCATCGTTGTATCTGTCAATAATACCCGTGGTTGTTGCTTGACCCAGTCCATCACTGCTGTCGCCCCTGACTGCGTTAATAAGTCCTTAGGAGTAACCAAGTGGGCTGGTTGAGCAGCGGGTCCATCTTCCAAGTGAACGTCTGGAACGAAGACTTTTTCATGCCGGGTAACACCAGGGAAACCATTGACGGTAACATCCCCGATGTAACGTAATAACTGGATGTCGTGGTTAGGTCGGTGATTATTTTCAAATAATTCAGGTGTTTCATCAATAAAAGTAGTGTAGCCTTGACCAGCTAAAAAGACTGGGTGGGCAATAACCCGTTTCATGAAATCAATATTAGTCTTGACTCCCGTGATATTAAATTCATCCAATACCCGGAGCATCTTCGCCGCTGTTTCAGCAAATGTCCGTCCCTGCACACATGCCTTAACCAGCAAGGAATCAAAGAATGGCGAGATCACAGCTCCCGCGTAGACATTCCCCCCATCTAAGCGGACACCATTACCACCAGGAGACCGATAAGTTTCAAGTTTACCAGTATCAGGCATAAAGTTATTTTCTGGGTCTTCAGTGGTTACCCGGCATTGAATAGCATAACCCCGATACTGGAGATCATCTTGGCTAGGTAAACCAATGTCAGCAAATAAGTCTTGCCCGGCCGCAATCTTGATTTGGGCTTGCACAATATCAATTTCAGTAATCATTTCACTGACAGTGTGTTCTACCTGTACCCGGGGGTTGACTTCGATGAAGTAAAAATCATCATTGGTTACTAAGAATTCAACCGTCCCCGCATTTTGATAGTGGACTGATTCCATCAAATGCACGGCCGCCTGGCAGATTTCTGCCCGCCGTTCTGGGGTCAGTGACAAACTAGGAGCAAATTCGATTACTTTTTGGTTCCGTCGTTGAATAGAACAATCACGTTCAAAGAGGTGCAAGACATGACCATGTTGGTCAGCTAGAATCTGCACTTCAATATGCTTAGGGTGTTCCAAGTATTTTTCAACATACATGTCACTTTCCCCAAATGATTGTTGGGCTTCACTTTGTGAGCGATCATAGGCTTCTTGGAGCTCAGCTTCATTGTGGACGATCCGCATCCCACGGCCACCGCCACCCATCGCAGCTTTAAGCATGATCGGATAGCCATGGGTAGCCCCAAATTCCTTGGCTTCGGCCACCGTTGCGATCGGATCTTTCGTCCCAGGGATGGTTTTCAAGCCAGCTTGTTCGGCTACTTGCTTAGCCTTGATCTTATCCCCAAAGATTTCCAAATGTTCAACTTTAGGCCCAATAAAGATAATTCCGTTGTCGTGACATTTTTGGGCAAATTCTTCATTTTCAGATAAGAAACCATAGCCAGGGTGGATCGCATCAGCATGTGTTTTTTTAGCCACTTCAATGATAGCGTCCATATCCAGATAAGCCTCAATTGGTTTCTTACCCTGACCGATCTCATAGGCTTCATCCGCTTTAAAACGGTGAACCCCATATTCATCTTCGTGTGCATACACTGCAACGGTTGCAATTCCCAATTCATGACATGCACGAATAATCCGAATGGCAATTTCGCCACGGTTAGCAATTAAAACCTTCTTAATTTCCATAGTAATCGTTTCATCTCCCTAAATGTCTTTAGTAGTAGAAATCAAATCAATTTCACGGTTTCGCCGCTGGTTAGCAGAGATATTCATCACTATCCCTAAAGATAGCGATAAAACAATCATACTTGACCCCCCGTAGGAAACAAACGGCAAGGTAACCCCCGTGATTGGAATCAAACCACTTACACCACCAATATTAAACAACGCTTCGGCCATCATAAATGTTCCAATTCCGTAACAAACCAAGCTATTATATGTATTTTTGGAACGAATCCCGATCAAAATGATCCGGCAAATGATCCATGCTAACAGGCTTAGTACAACTAAGGTCCCAATAAAACCGATTTCTTCGGCTATCACTGAGAGAATAAAGTCAGTATATGGTTCAGGGAGGTAACCACGTTTTTGAATACTGTTACCCAACCCGCGACCGATAAACCCACCGTTGCTAATCGCATAGTATGAGTTAACCAACTGCTTCCCTTCGGCATTTGAATACTGGAACGGATTGAAATATGCTGTAAATCGCCGATACATATATTCTAGTCTACCAGAAAATGGATTGAAAAAGCGCATTAACTGTGAGAGTAAAATTACCCCCAGGGCTAAGCCCCCTAACACTTTAACTGACCACCGGTAATCACGCCGGCTCGCCAACCATAGAATTAAAACAATGCAACTGTTGATCATGAACCCTCCTAAGTCCGGTTCGATCAAGATCAACAATAACAACCCTGCTATCGCAATATATCTGATATGCTCGGCAGTCAGTTTTCCCCAAACAGGGGCCGGGTCCGGTAGTCGGAGATAAATTCGTTGTTCCCTTTGGGCTAGCAAGCGAGCACAATACAAGCTTAGAAAAAGTTTGCAAAATTCCGAAGGCTGAATGCTAATCGGCCCCATATTAATCCAACCAGCAGCCCCGTTAACTGCGCCAGACATCCGTGCCCAAACCAGTCCAAGAAGGACCACACCATAACCAATCCCCATCAATTTATTGCTAACTAACATCGAGGGATTAATATGCGTTGCTACTAAAGTGCAAAAAATTCCTAAAAATGCAAATACCAGTTGCTTGTTCAAGTAACTGTTCGCTGCCATATCGGCATAGGATAAATTAATTGAACTGGCCGAATAAACCATTACTACCCCGATCATACAGAGAATAACGTAGGGAATAAATAAATATAAATCTAGATACTTAATTTTTTGTCGTATGTTTTTTATCATTTTTCTTACTTCTATTTAAAATATGCTTGAATAAATTATATCGTTTACAGTTTGGCAAGACAAGAACTGCTAGTTATAATAAAAAACTCTCAAATAAAATTAAAGTTCTCTCCTCGCTTTAGTTTTTCTCCTCCCCACGACATATAGAAAAATTGGCGCATTGGTTTTCCCAGCTTTAAAATCAGGCTTTCGCTTAAATTAGGCACATATTTTACTATATCCCCTGTGTCCTATGACAAAAATGAATTTTTGGTACGGTTACTTTTTAAAATAACGTTTCTTTTTTTAAAATTCACGACAATAAAAAATCCCCATCCAAAATGGATGAGGAATATTTTAATTATATTTCAATTAGTCGTTGTTGGCAGCCTTCATTGCCCGCTTAGCAGCTTTTTCACGTTCACTCGTGTTGAGG
This sequence comes from Ligilactobacillus saerimneri DSM 16049, assembly GCF_000423265.1. Classification (GTDB taxonomy): domain Bacteria; phylum Bacillota; class Bacilli; order Lactobacillales; family Lactobacillaceae; genus Ligilactobacillus; species Ligilactobacillus saerimneri. Next base: position 24,523 of record NZ_AUHQ01000017.1, read on the forward strand.
ATCCGCTTCCGTAGCCGCAAGTGATTTGGTGTTACTTCCAACAATTCATCTTCGTTCAAGAATTCCATTGATTCTTCTAAAGTCAAATGCGTTGGCTTCTTGATCTTGGCTGTTTCGTCCTTAGCAGCTGCCCGAACGTTAGTCAAGTTCTTACCTTTAGTGATGTTAACGGAAATATCACGTTCACGAGAAGATTGACCAACGATCATTCCTTCGTAAACATCAGTTCCGGGATCAGTAAAGATTGTTCCCCGGCCTTCAATCCCCATGATTGCATAAGTAGTGGCCTTGCCTTGGTTGATTGAAACCAAAGCACCGTTCCGCCGTCCTGGGTTCCAGTTCTTGATAACTGGTTTGTATTCTGAGAAAGTGTGGTTCAAAATACCGTAACCCCGTGTCATGGAAAGGAAGTGTGAATCGTAACCAATCAAACCACGAGTTGGAACGGAGAAGGTTAACCGGGTAGTCCCGTTACCGTTTGGTTCCATGTTGGTCATTTCACCCTTACGTTGAGCCAAGGAGTCAATGATTGAACCAGAATATTCATCTGGTGTATCAATCACAACATTTTCAAATGGTTCAGATAATTGACCATCAATATCACGGTAAATAACTTTTGGCCGAGAAACAGATAGTTCAAAGCCTTCACGCCGTAATGTTTCAATCAAGATTGACAAGTGAAGTTCCCCACGACCGGATACAATCCATGCATCAGGAGAATCAGTATCTTCAACCCGCAATGAAACGTCAGTGTGCAATTGCCGCTTCAAACGGTCTTCTAACTTCCGTGCAGTTACGTGTTCACCGTCTTGACCAACAAATGGTGAGTCACTTTGCATGAAAGTCATTTGCAAAGTAGGTGGATCAATCCGCAAAATAGGCAGAGCTTCTGGGTGATCAACTGGTGTGATAGTTTCCCCAACGTTGATATCTTCCATACCAGAAACAGCAATCAAGTCGCCTGCTTTAGCTTCTTTGATTTCTAACCGCTTCAAACCAAAGAAACCAAACAACTTAGTAACCCGGAAGTTCTTTTGGGAACCATCTAGCTTCATAACAGTAACTTGGTCTCCGACCTTGATCTTGCCCCGGAAAACACGTCCGATCCCAATCCGACCAACGAAGTCGTTGTAGTCCAGCATTGCAACTTGGAATTGTAATGGTTCATCTGAGTTGTCCACTGGTGCTGGGATTGTATCCAGAATGGTATCAAAGATTGGATCCATAGTGTGTTCTTGGGTAGATAAATCAGAATCTAAAGAACTAGTCCCGTTAACAGCAGATGCATAAATCACTGGGAAGTCTAATTGATCTTCATCAGCCCCTAATTCGATAAAGAGGTCTAACACTTCGTCTACCACTTCTTCTGGACGAGCACCTTCACGGTCAACCTTGTTGATAACTACGATTGGTGTCAAGTGTTGTTCTAACGCCTTCATCAACACGAAACGTGTTTGTGGCATCGTTCCTTCAAAAGCGTCAACGATCAAGAGAACGCCATCAACCATCTTCATGATCCGTTCTACTTCGCCCCCGAAGTCAGCGTGCCCTGGTGTATCAAGGATGTTAATTTGCTTACCTTTATACTTAACGGCTGTATTCTTGGACAGGATAGTGATACCCCGTTCCTTTTCAATTGCATTGGAGTCCATCGCCCGATCAGCGATTTCAGTATGTTCATCCAAAGTATCTGATTGCTTCAACATTTCGTTAACTAAAGTGGTTTTACCGTGGTCAACGTGAGCGATGATTGCAACATTACGAATGTCTTCCCGTAATTTCAACTTTTTCTCTTCCCTTCGGTGTAAATTTTCATATTAAATAATGTAAGCGCTGGAAAGCATTTTTCAATAACTCACTGCTATAAAAAAACTGTGACATCCGTCACAGCCGTTTGGCTACCTATGAATTAGCAACACGAATTACTTCAGCTGCAGTGCGCTTAGTTGCTACTAATACAGTTGTTGATGATAGCATATCTAGCGCGCTACCGTCAATTTTTTTCACAGTTAATCCCAGACTTTCAGCAATAATTCTTCCCGCGGCAAAATCCCACGGATGGAGGTAGGACAAGTAACCCGTAGTTTTGCCTGTTAAAACACTGATAAACTCCATCCCGGCACTGCCATTAACCCGAATGCCGAATGCTCTTTGACCGAGTTCTTGGGAATGATAATTGTTCGATAAGATCATCCGACTGCCGACTCCCAACAGTCCCTGCTCAAGGCTCAGATCCGCTGGGGGCAATAATGGCTGCTCATTACGATAAGCACCCACTTCTGGCCCACCCCAATAAAGGTCATTATTGACTACATCCAAAATAAATCCGACCACTGGATTGCCATCCTGATAGACAGCTACCATACTGGCAAAGTTATCCTGTTGCTTAACAAAATTCATCGTTCCATCTACCGGATCAATGATCCACATCATTCCTTCTTGGGTATAATTATGGATGCTTTCTTCACCAAAAAAGTGAGCCTCAGGATAAGCTTGCTTGATTTGGGTAATATAATACTGCTCAACCTGGCGGTCAATGTTGGTTACTAAGTCATGGGGACCTGTCTTGGTGGTGACATCGATTCCTTCATTTAAGCCGTCCAGCATCATTTGCCGAGCTGTGTCCATCCACTGCCGCACCTGCTGTTTGATCTGTAACGCTTCTACCATAATTACATCCTCCCCGAAGCGATTCTTACGAGTTTATTATTTTGCTGTTCTTCGTAGGCTTTGACTGCCTGATAAATGCTTAACCCACTGGCAGCTTGGAATTGACGATCGAGTTGTTTTTGTCGCATCTTGGATGGTTCCACCTGGCGGTATGCGTCTAAATGGCGGGCAAATTCTGACGGTTTAATTCCAGTTGTGTAAACTTTTTCCACTGTCGCAAAAAAATCAACCATGATGATAATTTCGTCCGTAGTCCAATCATCGAATAACGGGTATGCGTAATTCTCTTTCATTGCCGTTCCTCCTCTGATACTGCTAAAGTTCTTACTCAAATTATGGACTATTTCATATTTTTTAACAAGCATTAGCCTGCTACTTGGGTCATCGTTTTAACAGCATTATTACTTGCCATAGATAATAGGAAAGAATTATTCGAAATAGTTTACCTCCCCTCGTGGTTACCACCCCAGTATAATTATCCCGTGTTTGGCATGAAACTTTTTAACTGGGGTCTTTTTCTGCATTCCAGCCACAAGTGAACACGCAAAACACACGTCAGCCATCATTAAATGTGATATGATAAGTTAGATACCAATTAAGGAGGAAGATAACCTTGATTACAATGCATGATATTATTCGTGATGGTAATCCCACTTTACGGGCACGGGCTCAAGAACTTACTTTCCCGTTAAGTGATGAAGAAAAGGAATTAGCCCACCAAATGATGGAATTCCTTGAAAATAGCCAAGATCCTGAAATTGCTAAGAAATACCGTTTACGCGCTGGGGTTGGTCTCGCCGCTCCGCAGGTTAATGTTTCCAAGCGGATGACAGCAGTCCTCATTCCCGGACCAGACGATGAAATCATCTTCAAACATGTTTTGGTCAACCCGACTATCATCTCTGAATCCGTTCGCTTAGCGGGTTTGGCTGAAGGTGAAGGTTGCCTGTCAGTTGACCGGGATATTCCTGGCTATGTTTTGCGGCACCAAAGAATCAAATTACGCTGGTTCGACTTAGAGGGTAATGAACACGTTGAACGTCTCCGTGACTATCCAGCCATCGTATGCCAACACGAGATTGATCACTTGAACGGCATTCTCTTCTATGACCACATTAACAAGAAAGATCCATTTGCTGCTCCCGATGATGCTGTTATTCTCGGCTAATATTGCACCAAAAAAGTCCGTAACGACCCAATGATCGTTGCGGACTTTTAGTATCTGTGCGTGATCTTTAATTATTTTCATGCTCCGGAGCGGCAATATCATGTAGATATTCACTGGTTGCACGGTTAACTACGTATGAGATATCCAGATGTAAAACATCAGCTAACACCCAAATATCAGAAACTACAAAGGGCGGTTCCTCCTGGTAGCCAACTATTCGTTGGTCGTGGGCGTACTGGGTCAACAACGCTCCCAATGCCTGGCGGATAGCTGGTAAATCCTGCACACTGAGTTGAACTCCGGGCAAAGAATACTCAAAGGCCATGACCCCCTTGCCCCAAACATCGGCCAAAAGTTCCGCATTATTATCTATATGGTACTTTTTGCCATCAAAATTTTCCGTTTGCACCTGGGGCAAACACGTACTTAGGGCTTGATTGACTTGTTTAAGACTCGCACTCTGTAAGACTTTTAGCGCCTTAACCCGCCGGCGTTTTTGCAAAAGAATCAGCAAAACGACCAGCATAAGCACTGCAACTACCAATATTACTTTCATTGCTTTCACCCTTTCAATTTAATTATAGACTAGGTATCTTCACCTGGCTACTTCATCCCTGGCAACTTGTTGCACGGGGCGGTACTAGCACTATCAGCACTACTATGATAGAATTGCATTAACTAATGCGAAAGCAATCTATGTTCGGATATGCGCGATTTATCGCAATCTTAAATAAAAAAGGAGATTTAAACAACTATGATTTTTAAAGTTTATTATCAACCATCCATGAAAATTAACCCACGGCGGGAAAACACCCGGTCGTTATATTTGGATGCCGATTCTGAAGTTAGTGCACGGCGTTTAGTGGAAGAAAACACATCCTACAATATTGAATACATCGAACAGCTCGATGAAAAGGCACTTGCTTATGAACAAGAAAGTCCTGACTTCAAAGTTACGGAGTTTAATGCGGAATGAAGAAGTTAAAGGTTAAGAATAACGAAACCGCCGTGTTTGCTGTTGGGGGGTTAGGCGAAATCGGGAAGAATACCTATGGTGTTCAGTTCCAAGATGAAATCATCCTGATTGATGCTGGGATCAAGTTCCCTGAAGATGACCTGCTTGGGATCGACTATGTCATTCCTGATTACCAATATTTAGTGGCTAACCGTGACAAGATCAAGGCGCTGGTTATCACCCACGGGCATGAAGACCACATTGGTGGTATTCCCTACCTCCTTCAACAAGTTAACGTTCCTATTTATGCTGGTCCGCTTGCATTAGCTCTTATCAAGAGCAAATTAGAAGAACATGGATTGCTCAGATCAACTAAATTACACGAAATTGATGAAGATACTGTTTTGAAGTTCCGCAAAACGAGTGTTTCTTTCTTCAGAACAACACACTCAATCCCCGATACCTTAGGGGTAGCTGTTAAGACCCCTTCTGGGACGATTGTTGAAACAGGGGACTTCAAGTTCGACCTGACACCGATCACCCACCAGGCACCAAACTTCCAAAAGATGGCGCGCTTAGGTGAAGAAGGTGTTTTGTGTCTCCTCTCTGACAGTACCAATGCTGAAGTACCTAACTTCACTAAGTCAGAACAATGGGTGGGTAAGTCAATCCACCGAATTTTTGAAAAAGTTGACGGGAGAATTATTTTTGCGACATTTGCTTCTAATATCTCCCGGGTCCAACAAGCTGTTTCTGCTGCCCTAGGCAAGGGTCGCAAGATTGCTGTCTTTGGTCGGAGCATGGAAGCCGCCATCGAAAACGGGCGCCGTTTAGGTTACTTGGACATTCCTGATAAGGCTTTGATTTCTGCCAAGGAACTCAATAGCCTCCCTGCCAATAAGGTGATGATCTTATGTACGGGGTCCCAAGGTGAACCAATGGCCGCCCTTAGTCGGATTGCCAACGGTACTCACCGGCAAGTTTCCATTCACCCCGGAGATACAGTCGTCTTCTCTAGTCTTCCTATTCCTGGTAATACTTTAAGTGTTAACAAGGTAATCAATGAACTAGAAGAAGCCGGGGCTAATGTTATCCATGGGCGGATCAACAACATCCACGCTTCTGGTCACGGTGGTCAAGAAGAACAACGATTGATGCTTCGGTTAATCAAGCCGAAGTACTTCATGCCAATCCACGGTGAATACCGGATGCTCAAGATCCACACCGAATTGGCTGAACAATGTGGGGTCCCTGAGGAAAACTCTTTTATCCTGAAAAACGGTGATGTCCTCGCCCTCACTAAGGATAGTGCCCGCTATGCTGGTCATTTCAATGCCGATGATGTCTATGTTGATGGCTCAGGTGTTGGTGATATTGGCAACATCGTCCTCAAGGATCGGCGGATCTTATCCGAAGAAGGTTTGGTGGTAGTTGTTGCAACCATCGATATGAAGAAACGCCGCATTTTAGCTGGTCCAGACTTATTGTCACGGGGCTTCATCTATATGCGTGAATCTGGTGAACTGATCAACCAAGCCCGGAAGCAACTCTTCCGGTCGATTACCCGGTCACTCAAAGGTGACAAGGTAACTGAAGCTAAGATCAGAGAAAATATCATTGCTGACTTACAATCGTTCCTGTTTGACCAAACAGAACGCCATCCAATGATTTTGCCAATGCTGATTACTGTATAATTTCAATATATGTAAAGGCGCTCCATCTTCTCTCCTTACGGGGAGTGATGGAGCGTTTTTTATTGGCTCAAATACGTAACCAGATTTATTTAGTTAGGTACTGGTAAATTTCTTCAATCTTAGTCACTATTCCTATTTTATAGTCAAAACCATTCCTTCCCTTCCTTGACGTCCTTCTGCTTTGCAAGCTACTATTAAATATAAAAGGATAATTATCGAAATTCTTTAGGGAAAATACCCGGGACGATATGGACTAACTGCTTTTTCCTGAGTATAATTGAACCTGGTATTACTCTTGTAAACCCTTGATATCAAGGCTTTCACAGCCCTTAAAACAAAAATATTCATACTTTATCCATACTTCAGCAAGAAAGACGGCAACAAAAAATGACCCTCTACCGGACATCCAGTAGAGGGTCTTGTTAATTATCGAGGATTTCTCCTTTTCTTATTTTTTGTTTCCTATTATAAGGATAGTTTTTGACCAGGATAAATCAAGTTAATATTCCTGATCCCATTATTGTGTGCTAGAGTATATACATTTACACCGTAACGATACGCGATACCAGATAATGTATCACCATAACGGACTGTGTACGTTCTCTTAGCAGATGCATTCCCAGTCACCCTTAAACGTTGGCCTGGATAAATCCAATTAGGATTATTCAAGCCATTTAAGCGTTGTAAGTTTTGCCAAGTAGTACCATAACGACTGGCAATACCACTTAATGTATCGCCATATCTTACTATATAGTAACTAGATGAAATATTGTTAGTTACACTAACTATTTCTACATCTCTAGCATTAATCCATGACATAATGCCACCTAACAATAGTTTACTACCTGATACTTCTTGCACCTTATAAGTATTGCTTTGTACCCAGCTTGGCATGCCAACACCGTTAGCCCAGCGTTTCACACCGAACTTAACGCGAACAGTATCGCCCACTTTAATGGCACTCTTAGGCGTGTTGTCGGCTTTTTGTCCTTGCTGAATAGCTTTTGTTTCACTATTAGGCCGTTCTGCATTACCTTTCTTATAACCATTTAAAGTAATGCCTAGTAAATCAACATTGTAATCATATCCACCAGCAATTGCAGTAGACGTAAATTGCCACATATTGATACCGTCCATGGATGGAAAATAGTTATAATCCGGTCTCGTCATCACAGAGTAATCACGATATGCAGCAACCCATAAACAATTAGGAAACTCGGCTGTAATCCGCTGACGATTTAAGTGAGCTAAGATATAAGGTTTGTACGAGTATAGTACTGGGGTATAACCTGCTGCCTTAATTCTACGTAAACCATATAATACATTATCTGTATTGGCTTCCCTATTAGCACTAGCACCACTTTCATAGTCCAAGGCAACAATAGAGCCTTTTGGTGTTTGCACCCTTGGTAAGTAGTAATCAAGCATCGCCTTGGTTTGCGCTTGGTTAGCACCAGTCTCCATATAAATATAGGTGTGCATTCGTAAACCCATTGCGATACCGCTTGCCACTTGTGATTGATAGGTTGCTTGTGGAATAAATGTCCCATTGTAGTAGCCCCCTATTTGAGAAATAGCAAAGCTATCTTCAGATGTTACCTTTTTAAGAGTGTTGCCTTGATATCTAGAACCATCAACTCCATAATATCTAGCAGCATCAGCATTCATTGGCAATAAAAAAAGTCCAACCATACAGGTTAGACCTACAAGCCATTTCTTATTCAATTTAATCATTCTTACCACCTTTTTCTTGGTGCTGAGTTGCAAGTTCTAAAGCCTTGCTTGCTGTTTCATCTATGGATTTGACTGTTTCTGTGTCAACAGTAACTCCATCGACTAAACCTAGGATACCGCCGATGGTTAAAATCGTGTTCACAAGGTCCATAACTCGTGACGGATCACCTGTAAACTTAATTCCAAAAATTGCACATAATTGTTGGACTAGAACAATCAGTAGCAACGCCAGAGAAGTAATTGTCTTGCGATTCAACTTTCCATCTTCATTGATAAAGGCTTTTTTAATCATTGTGTCCACCCCTTCTAAAAACTTCCTTTTCGAGATTGATAACCTTGGTCTTAATCTCCTGAGAATCAATTAAATGATTTTCAAAACTCTTACCTAAATTGCGGACTTCGACCTGCTGTGCACTATTATCGTGCTTTAACGCTTCAATGGTTTTACTGAGATTATCAATCGCATATCGCAACGGCTGCATTGTTTTATCAAGCGCACGGTTTAGTGTTCGATTAAAAATCTGTCCCACCCCCGTAATAATTGCCGTAAAAATTCCCAATAATCCAACCCACTCGTTGATAGAGAACCCCAAAAAAGTATGCTGCATCTCCTCACCTCTTTCACAGATACTAAAAAAAGACCTCAGTTAAGAGGTGCTTTTTTATGCTTCGTACATGTCCAACTGGATATTGATTGTTAGGGTTCCATCTTTTACTTTGTCACTAGGTTCATCTAGATATAATCTGCCACCACTATCACAGAGTACACGTACTCCATTTGTAGCCGTGTTACCACCATGCCCACCAACCGGACAAAATGCATATACTCCTTTCAAATTATACTTTTTATTTCTAAAAGTAGTACTAGTAGGAACTGCCATCGCAATCGGGTTGTTATATCCATAAGGAGAGCTTGAGCCTGATGTACCACCAATATCTCCATATAACCAAGCTCTGCCTGGTGTAAGCACTAACTTTAGCGAGTTGTTGTTAATCGTTTTCCAACCGCTACTTAGCGGAATGGAAATTTCTTTGCGCTCTTCCAAATTTAATGTCTGTTGTGTTGTATCGAAATTATCGTTAATTTTCTTTACTCCGTCTTCGTCACCAATAGCAATTTTTGTGAATTGAACCATTTTATTTCCTCCTTATTTCAAATAAATCGCTTTATATCCTACAAAGGCACTGTATACACCATTGTGTAAAGTTAGTTTCGTGTTTTCAGGCATTTTAGTAAAGTTTGATTGCAATTCAATCACACTTTGACCGTTTGTACTTGAAGTGACTTTTGCTGATAGTACTTGACGATTACCACCCCCAAACATTCCTTTTGGCTCGGTTCCAATTGGTACTAACCCCAAGCTATACTCTTGATAGTGAAGGGTTGCTGTACTGCCAACAGCCATTCCTTTATCAACTAGCAAGCGAATGCCTCTAGTGGTAACTGTTATCGTACTTTTAGTTCCTTCTCTTTGTCCGTTATAAGCCGCAACTCCAAACTGATAGCTAGTAGCCGGTAGCAATCCAGCTAAGGTATATGACTTTGAACTAGTAGTAGCTATCAAGCTCGAATTCTTATAAATCCGATACTCCATAACATTACTCCCAGGTCAAAGTTGCACCAGTTGCTGTAATGTTGCTTGATGTCAGAGAGTTTACTGTAACCAAAGCTTCATATACCTTTAATGTCAGTACATTAGATGTTTTACCTGCCAAAGTTGCCTGAATGGTTGTCGTTCCAACACCAATTGCATTAACGTTACCGAAGTTATCAACCGTTGCTACTTGCGTATTAGTACTAGTTAACGTTGGCACACCTGAAGTTTGATTAGGTGGTGTTACAGTAACTGTAATTTTAGCCTTTTCTCCCACTTCAAAGCTTGTTTTAGTAAGAGATAAAGTAATTGTTGAAACTGGGATCTCGGCAGTTGTTACTGTGATGATGTTAGATTTGGCACTTTCTCTAAGCCCGTTGTAAGCCGATACAGCATATCGATAAACCGTCTTCGGCTGCAATCCCGTATCCGTATAGGTTTTGGTATCAGTGACTTCGCCAATCTTAGTCAGTTCCCCTGAAGAGCCGATCCCGCGATAAACGTAGTATTTCATTTTCTCACTCCCAATCTAGTTTTTCTGTATTTCCATTAAGTGTCGTCCCTTGTAGGTTCCGAGGTGCTGCCAAATCATCAACATTGTAGTTAGTGCTGTTACTGTCATTTCCAGCTAACGCCCGTGAAGAATCAACTGTACCATCCAATTCAATACTGAGCGTTTTATAGCCGTCAATTAGGCGCCACTTGTCAACTTCAAACTTTGGTTTGCCCGCCATCCGATAATCTAACGGTAATCGAACAATGCAAGTGTCCATGTCACTGTATTCAACGGTAGCAGGCACATCAACGTTGTGATAACCCCCAAACGATCCTTTCGGACCAGTCCCGATCCCATCAGGTTCGGTTCCCAGTGCGTACTCATAGTATCTAACCCTAACTTTAGGTTGTCTGTGTTGGTTGTGCTTGATAGTTACAGTGAATCCAGTAGGAATATATTGAGCAACTAAATTTTCAATATTTTCCATCCGGTCATCTACCGTTGCAAAAGCCCCATACTTCTTACTATCACGAGCTAAGATGATCTCACTGTCTTTAGTAGCATTAGCTACAACTTCCCGAAATTGATTCTCGATATCCGTTTGCCTGGTCTCAACTTGCCCTTGTCGTTCTAGTAGGTCGTTTTTGGTCCGTGTGATATCAAGCTTAAAAGCCTGTTCATCATTGATCAGGTATTCAGATATTTTGGCACTGAATAACGTCCATTGAGCTATAGCTTCTCGAACATCATCGCCATACATTTTTTCACGGAGCCATGTAGCAACCTGCATCGCCACCGTATCAATATTCCCTATTGATAAAACATTCATCAGTTTGTCTGTATCATCAGTAGTGATTGGTGTTTCATCACGATAAGCCATCTTCTTCCTCCTTTCATTTAATAAGCGCTTTGAAGCGGTCACTGGCACCGGTGTTCATGTCGACATTACCGGTAATTCCTTTAACCGCCCCTTTACTTGTGTATTGCCATAAGTCATACGGGTGAGTTGGTTTCAAGCTGTTAGCCAAACTACCATCATTTTGACCATAAGACGGGATCCAGATTGCTCCTGGCCGAGATACGTTTAAATTGAAGCTGTCATATAAATGATTAGCAATGTAAAGAACAATTTTGCTGTCAGGGATTCCTAATGAATTCAATTTATTCATGTAGGCTTCCACCCCAGCTCGCATCTGGCTAACATCACCATTCATTTCCACGCTCTCGATATCGATCGCATAAAAAAGAGGTTGCTGCTTGCCTGCAACAACCTGCTGAGTGCGGTTATAAAAATCTTGTGCTTCAACTTGCGCATCAGCTGTTGAAACGGCGGCAAAGTACGCATAGACTGCATATTTTCCGCCTGCGGCGATACATTTTTGCAAGTTCTCCATGTATTTCAAATCTTGGTGAGTTGAGCCATGTTGAACCCTAATAATACTTAGGGTAACATCATCTGCAACCACCGCCGGCCAGTCAATTACGCCTTGCCATTCTGATACGTCGATAATTTTACCAACATGTTGTTCATTACCACCACTCAATGCATCTAACTGCCGTTGTAGTTCTGCAATGGTCTTTTCATATTGGCTTCTAAAATCATTCAAGCTCTGGGTGTCTTGTTGGTGTTGTTTTTCCAAGTTCCCGATATTAGCTTGTAATAAACCAATCTTATTGCGTTGATCCCGAATCACTTTCAAAATATTTGCTTGAACATTGTTGCGATAGTCCAGAATTGTCTTAGCCCGGTTGTTTAAAGTAACCTGTGTCACCTGATCTTTATCAAACGGATAGTATTGGTAGGCGACTACTTCAACTTCAGTGATATAGCCATCCTCACGTACTTCTACCCGTCTGACATCCCCAGGAACTGGCTCCTCCCGCGTATTTAAAACAGCTTCAATAGTTAAGGCTGGTTCAGGTGAAAGCTGGGTTAAAGCATACTGGCGCATGTTATTAGCGTCAGTAAAACGCTCATCAGATACATCATCGCCCCAATGAACCCCGTAGCGTTGAATCGAATCAGAATTCTCGACGACAAACGGATTAAAATAATAGCCCGCATTATCGCCTTCTTTTTCTTTGCCCAGTGCTCGTACCTTGTTCACAATTCCGGTTGAATCGTAGGTCAATTTAACTTCACTAGCGTTGTTCAAGTAATCAATCCGGTTACTATTGTTAGTCGTAAAAGCGTTCTGCTGATACACCTTGATTAGCTTGTTATCCGGATAGATCACTGCATCAGGCCAGGCTTCGGTGATTTTAGCCAGGATATCCTTGCCAGAGCAATTACCTAAGTCGGTGATTTGATGTTTGTCAAAGCTCCCGATAACCTGCCAAGTAAAACCTAGCTCATTACCATTCAAACCAAAGGCTAAAACATCATTAACCGTATATGTTAAAGTTCCAGACTTAACTGCACTCTGTCTAACCCGTTGAATCTCGCTATAAATATGTGTAGCCACAATTTGTTTGGTCGCAATTCGGTTCTGATGATCATCCACGCTCTGCTTAATAACAAACTGTTGCCCTTTCCAAATAATAGTTGCCTCTGGTTCTAACATCTGATAAGCCAAAGACCCATCATTAATCGCTGTCAGTTGTAGTTGCCAGGTCGAGTTTTTCTCCCATGAAACAACAAAGGTCCCATTTGGATAGTAGTTAAGAGGTTCCTGATTGGTGCTATTCAACCCCTTAACCAGAATCTTTTCACTAATCAATGTAGACAAACGGGAAGCTAAAAATCATTTCCGTCTCAGCTGCACCACCCACTGAGATTTTATTCCAACCCGGATCTAGCACCAGGTTACCAAAGTTTGTCTTCCCGCTAGCAGGACTGCCGTTTAGGTAAGTATTAATCCCATCTAAAACAATGGTGTCTTGCATGGACACCTGGTCATTAAAAGCCCAGTTGCTACCGTTCGTTTCATTTTGAACATTGATATCGCTCCCTTGAAACTTCATCTTAAGCTTCAGATCATTTTTTTGCATGTACGGATCAATTGGAATGTCACTGGGATTGTAGACACTGAAAGCATTATTTCTAAAAAGAAAAGCATCCCCTGTCAATACAGGTAGATGCCAACCCAAAGGATAATCATCCCAAATATCTTTTTGTTCATCCGACCGATAGCGGGAAAACTTATACCCACTCGGATTTTCAAATGCAATTGTGATCTGTGCATACTTGGCTAACGGTTCGGCTGGTTCGATGTCAAACGAAGTCGGGATAACATAGTTAACCTTCATCCTTTCGGCATCAGTCCTGAGCCGATACAAGTGCTTTTGCATAAACAACTGATAAATTTCTTGCCGTAAAGCTTTGTAGTGGTAGTAGTTCCGATACCGAAGCAAAAACTTAGCCGTAACTGTATTTTTACTGGTCGTTGAATAATAGAAAACACTGCTATCCACTCCACTATATTCCTGATAGTAATTGGTCTGAACTGGGGTATCCGTTAGACTTAAAAATTTTAGCCCAGGAATCTTAGTTGAGATTTCAAATTCCTTACTATCTTTATCCAGTTGTACATATAACTGTGGATCCATTCACTCACCACCCTTGATAATCACGCATGCCTTTATCGACTGCGATTCGCTTGTACAGACTGTTTAAATCTGTTCCTTTGTTTTGTTTCAATACATTTAATTGTTCTTCATTGACTCCGAGGATCTTAGCCATCAGATCGATTGCTAGCTTGAATCCTTGTTCTAGCTTCTGGTTAGCATCGTCTTGGCGTGGTTGCACCACATGCTGAGCATGATTATCCGACTGAGCGAAATAATCTAACGACCGTTGCATTAACTGGTAAGCTCGTGACCGTTTGGATAAGTCCAATGGAATTACCATTTCGGGCAAGTTTCCTTCGGCTACTTCATACATCCCATGGTTAGCAATCAAACCGCCATTAGCATAGCCGTGACCATTGCCTAAGAATGAAAGGCTAGAGCCGTAACGATGTCTAGCGTAATTCAACCCTGCCAACAAGTTATCGTAACCGTTCCAAATATTGTGATGACCAGGTAAAGCATTACTATTAAATGTGCTCCGCTTAGTTTGCATCAACCCTAAAGCTGGTCCTGATCCGTCACCATCAGGATCCGCTCCTGGTTGCTTAGCATGAGGATTACCACCTGATTCAGTCTTAATCTGACGCAAGACTCTAGCAATCATCGACTCACTGGTTGATAACCCCAATTTACCGAGAGCCTTTTTAACGTATGGTCGCCACCGTGCTACCCCTGAACCACCAGGATTAGCAGCACCACTTTCTTCATATCCCTTCAATAACTTAGCAAAGGCATCTTTAACCGGTTTAATGATTGACTTCTTAGCCAGATCACGGGTGTCATCCATCAAAGTTGAATGAGTAAAGTCAAATGCTTGGACGCTGGTCCAGCGCTTGAACCCATTATTTATCCATTCAACTGGCTTCTTTAAGGTATCAAGCATACTGTCAGCAATGTCTAAGACCTTGTCTTTAATTCCACTTAGTAATCCTGATAATGAAAAGCCTGTTCCTTTAGCATATCCTGGAAGGATTCCAGTGTAACTACCACTTAATACTCTAGCTGTGTCTTGTGCATTTAAGACCTGTTCACCCTGATTCAAGTGCGTGACTTCCGCCCCTCGTTGACCAACAATCCGGGCAGTCTTAGCCCATGGTGTGTAAACCAATTCGGGACCAGCTTCCCCAACCAGGGACAATCCAGTTTTGGCCACACCACCAGTAGCGTGTGCGGATATCAGTGATTGTTCTTGATATCCTTTAACACCACCGCTAAACGAACCGCCAAAGGCTTTAACAATTCCCGACCACGCATCAGATAAGAACTTCAAGGTATTATGAACGGCTGCGCCCCATTTATTGTAGGCTTTAATTCCGTTGTTACCTTCAGCTACCACGTTGCTAGAAACCGACTTGTTTTGTTTCGATGCTTCATCAACCACTTGGTCATGCTTCGATTTAGCACTTGAAACCGTCTTGTTCTTGGCTTCCTTGGCCGCTTCAATCGTGACATCACGTTCACTCTTAGCGTTCGCAATATCTTTTTCCATCATGGACTTGGTATAACCAGGAATGTCCTGATGCATCTTTTCGTATTGCGCTTTCTTTTCTTCGTAGTTCTTCTTTGCTTGCGTTACGGTTTCTTTCCGTGTCTTCTCCGCATTCTTAATAATCCGGTTCGCTTCCTTGGCTGACTTATTGATTAAGTCCTTGGCTTCCTTATCTGTTAGCTTACCTTTATCAGAACTCAGCTTTTTAAGGATCTCTTTTTGCTGCTTGGAACTAGAACCCATTTCCTTAGCGATTGACTTTGACAAGGTCTTCAGTTTCTTTAACCGCGTCTTGTTATACGATTCAGTAACTTTTTCTTTAGCCTTAGCTGTTTCTTTAGTGACCTTCTCTTGATCTTTCTTTTCCTGTTGGGCAAGCTTAGTCCGTTTCTTCTTGTATTGCTCTTGAATCTTACGGACTGCTTCTTCGCCTTTATAGGTTTTCTGACCGATCTTGACATAACCAGCCGCTTTAGCATTGCTGATAGCTGTTGCTTCCTGGGCGGCTAAGTTCTTACGTCGATTCTTGTACGTATTAGCAATGCTTTCCAGCTTCTTCTCACTCTGGTTAGTGATTGACTGTAACTTCTTATTATAGTTATCAGTTTGCTTGGTTAAACTCTGATAAGTCTCCTGATTCTTCTTTTTCCGCTTATCATCGGCAGCATTGATATCCTTAATGTATTGGTCGTATTGTTGCTTGCTGATTTTATGCTGTTTGTACATTTCTTCAACAGCTTTCTTTTCTAAATCAGCGCGTTTTTTCGACTGGGTTTGTGCTGTCTTAAGAATGGAAGCATAATACTTTTTCAATTCATTAGCCGACTTATCCAGGCTCTTTTTATCCGTCTTAACAGACATTTTAATAGCTGCCAAATCAGTTTTATTCATAGTCTTACTCAGATCACGGACAATGGATTTTTGGGCTTTAGTTAGGGAGCTTTTACTTACTTTCACACCTTTAAAGTTTACTGTTGCTCCGCTAGTGCTAATTAACATTTCATTTTTAGAGACCTTCTTCTGTGCCTTTTTAAGGGCTTTATGAGTTCCTTCAATGATTTTTTGGACAGTCTTAGATGAGCCTACAACTTCCCCGAGTTGTGAACCTATAATTGCTCCCATTGGTCCACCTGTAGCAAAGCCAATACCAGCGCCTATTGCCATTCCGGCTGATTTGCTTACTGCGGCCATTTTACTGTCGGTAGTACCACTTTTTATAGCCGAGCGAATTGATAAGCCTATATCTATTGCTGAAATACCCAAACCTACTATATTACCGACGTTTCTTCCTAGCCATTTTGTAGCATTTAACAGCTTAGATGATTTTGTGGCTACATCAGCGCTCTTAGCCACACCAGTAGCAACAGCTCCAGATGTTGCAATCTCCGATTCTACTTCTTTAGCAACATTAGTGCCAACACCCTTAGCCTTACCACCTGTCGTAGGAATATTAGTAGCTACTTCTTCAACCGCTTCACTAGCTTTACTTGCACTCTTCACAGGCGTTTCAGTATAGGCATTGCTTGCGGCCGTCTTAGCTTCGGCTAGTTTTTGATATTCAGCAGTTAGTGAAGCCACTTCGGTTTGCTCTGTTACTATTTTTGACTTAAAACCACCAAAAACTTCTACTAACTTCTGCATCTTTAAAGTAAAATTAACTACTTTGTCAATTACCCACAATCTAGCTGATAACTTAATAGCATCCCAAAGTATTGACCGATACTTCACAGCACCTTCCGCTACTTTCAGAATCCAACTAGCCACTTCACCAATTCCAGAAGCAGCACTTTTAACACTTTCCTGGAAATCCTTCTGACTAAACAAGTCACTCAGTGACTTAGTGGCTTCTGTCATGTAAGGAAGTAATTCTGCCCCAAACTTGATTTCTAAGTCTTCCCAAGCTTTTTTGAACTTCTCAGTATTGGCTTGAGCCGTTTCAGAGTTCTTTTGTGCTAGTGTTTGAACGTACTTTCCCTTATCAGCGGCTGCCTGGGTTTTCTCGGTTAACTCTCCTAAGCGTTTTGAGTTTTCAGCTAGGATCATCCCGGCTTGTTGACCGGTTGTCCCAAACAGAGCATTGAAGATGGCATTCTTGTCAGCCCCTTCCATATCCTGCGTATGCTTATTCAACACGCCCATGATGTCCGTTAAAGACCGCAAGTTTCCGCTAGCATCGACAATTTCATTCTTCTTAATTCCTAGTTTACCAAGGACTGAGTTCTTACTATCAATATTTTTTACCGCAGAAACTAACGAATTAATAACTTTTCGCAGACCTGTACCCAACATGTTACCGTACGGGCTCTTTATCCCGCACTTCACTATGTTTCCATAGTGTTCAGACTATCTTTTCATCCTTGAAAGTTGGCATAAAAAAAGAGTCCTTATGGACTCACAATTAATCATAATAATTTACTGAATATTCCACCGATAAATGAAATAAATCCAACAATTACAAAAGCAGGAATGAGCAACTCGTCAATGGAAGTGATCCCCATATTTGAAAGAGGCCATACTATTACAGCGGCAAATAATATAGCAAAAATAAAAATAAGCATAAGTTCCTTGCCGTCACCTTTTTTCGGTTTATACAGTTTCATTACTTCCACCTCCATTGGCGTTATCCGTTTCTTTCTATATTTAATTATATCACTTTCAAGGAGTTTTGCCTTCGTGGAAATTTCGGCATGAACAATGTTTTTAGCCTACTCTTTCTAGTCGTTACACCTTCCTCAGGTTTCCCTTGAGGCTTGGCTCGGGATCAACTTGCCATTGCTGGTTTAGCCTTCCCCGAATTAACAAAATGCTTGTTCAAAGCGATTACTCGCTAAGCGGCCAGTTTTACCAAAGCCTTGTCTGCTTCTAAACCTGCGTTCGATAGAACACCCATCGCACTGGCTGTTTCTGCCAGGCTGAACTTAGCTTGATGTGCCGTTGATGATACATAGGACATCCCAACCCCTAAGGACTGGAATGAAGTTGAGGTCACATCAGCCGAATATGCCAGGGCGTTGACTGCTTTCTTCGTCTGGGCGGACATTTCCTTAGTAGAAGTCAATTGTTTGCCGTTCTTATCTACGGTCATGCCAAAACCTTCTAAGGTTTGCGAGGCGACTTCCACCACATCTTTAAAGTCATCCCCCGACGCAATCGAGCCTTGTAACTCAGTATTCATTGCCCCTAGGGCTTGTTTCCCAGAGTAACCACGCTTTACCAGTTCTAAATAGGCGTCAGCAATTTCTTTTTGTGACTTTCCATATCGCAGTGAGTACTTTTCACCGTCAGCTTGCATCTGGCTAATTACTCTAGTTGCCTTAGCTACACTTTCGCCACTGGTTACCAAGTTGTTCTTAATAACGTTGTACTGACTATTTAACTTAGATGCTTTATTAGCACCTCTCACTAGCACCCCACCGAAAGCCGTAAATACTGATATACCAACAGTTGCTGCCGTCTTAATCTCATCAAAAGAACGTTTGAAAGTTGATTTTAAGTTATCTACCCCATCACGGACCCGGTGCAATGACTCTGGCCACATCTTTGTGGTTCGAATCTGACTACGAATGTCTGCTTCATTCTGCCGATAGCTAGCACTTAAGTTTTCAACAGTGATCTTCTGCTTCTGGTAAGCATCAGAAGTTGTTCCTGACGTCTGGGCAATGCTTCGTAGCAGTTCTTTTTCCTGCTTGAGTTGTACTTCCAGTGACTTACGGACATTAATTAAGCCATCAAGTTTAGCCTTAGCGGCCTGGTGAGTTCGTCCTTCAGTTTCTAACACCCGAACATAGGACTCTGAAATGTCTTTTACCCGGGCCGTTGCGCCCCGAGTTTTTTCTAACTGATCGGATAGTGCCCGTTGCGCTTGTGCTTCCGCCGATGAAATACTTTTAGCTTTTTCCTGCTGAGCAGTCAGGCTGGCAATTGTCCGCCGTGCCGAGTTAATTTGCGTTCGCTGATTGTAAAATCAAATTGAACACTGTTCCGATCTAGTAAGTGAAAATCGTTTTTACTGGATCAGAGCACAAAAAATCCATTTCAACCTTC
>NZ_AUHQ01000018.1 GCF_000423265.1 Ligilactobacillus saerimneri DSM 16049
ATTAGTCGCTTGAGGTTAGCCGTTAATGAGCATTTACGACCACGATAACTAAGTTTAGTTTCGTGGTCGGCTTGCGCACTAGTCGCATGGTATTCACCCTTTAACCGGTGAATTTCATTAAAGATAGTAGTCTTACTAAAGCCCAGGTAATCAGCGATATATCGAAGAGATCGCTTTTCATGACGAAGCGTTTCGATGACAATGCGGTCTGAAAATGATAAGATAGTGGTGCCCATAAAGGTCCTTCTTTCTAATGGAATGTTGTAACGACACCATTAAAGACCTTTATGGGTTTTTCTGTCCACTAAAATGTTCAACTTAAATTTTACAATCTGCCTAATATAAATAAAAATCTCCCCTTGATGGGGAGATTTTTAGGACAGTTCTTTTCACCTAGTCAATTTTCTTAAAAACTTCACACAGCATCGGTGCCTGTTCATAAAACTCTTTTCCAGCTTCTTCGCGGAATTCGCGTTGGAAGAATTCAGTATGTACTTGGCGCCAGTAAGTTAATGATCGGTCACCTTCACCTTCATGGTAGGCATGTTCTGGTGTCACTTGATTATAAGGGACAATATAGACCACTTCTGTTTTCGTCACACACACTGGATGGTTGCAGCCATCAAGAATGATATTGTATTCCCCCACTGCTGGCACATGTTCTCCTGGTTGATAAAGCTCAAACGCCGATGTGGTTGCTGTTTTAATCCCTTGATCCACCAATTGAGCTAGGTCATCTGCCATTGCTTGTGAATCGCCAAAGGCCCACGCTTCAACCGGGGTGTCTAGGGCTAAATTATGCTTGCGACAAAACGCTTGCCAAAATTGCTTGATCTCATCTGTCATTTTTCCACCTCTTTGCCCCATATTATACCAAAAGATATGTTAGCAACTTCTTGCTCCTCTCAGCACCAGCTTAAGCTTTATTTTTATTTTTTAAAAATAAAGCAATTTTTATTAAAATAACATAGATATAGTGGCTAAAGTGTGTCAATCCCCGCTATAGCAATCAAAAAAGCGCTACCTAAAAAGCGTAATAGTGTTATGGTTAACTTGTAATATATGTTTATTTTAAAGGGGAGGATCACTATGTTTTCACGTAACAATCAGTTTGAAAAAAGCAAGCAAACAGCTAATCAAAAGCCACGTTATGCGCTTAGAAAATTGTCAGTTGGTGTGGCTTCAGTATTAATTGGGACTGCCTTTTATCTCGGCAACAGCACTACGGCTCACGCTGATACTGCTTCAGCTCCAACTAATGCTGATAATACGGAACATGCCACTGCTGATGCAACGACAACTGCCCATCTGGAAAAGCAGGTCGTCCTGCATAACTCATCTGCAACGACCGACTCCTCAACGGGGACAAACAGTAGTGAAAATACTGCTTCACCCCAAACCGATCAGACAGCCACTCCTGAACCCACAACCAACACTTCCAACGCTCCAGAAACCAAAAATTCTAGTAACTCTGAAGTAAAAGCAACGGACACTCCTAGCAATTCAGTAAATACTTCTAATCAACAAACTCAAGCGTCAACTACTAATCCAGAAAATAAATCTACACCTTCCTTATATACAGCAAATAAAGTGCAAACGGCAACCCCCAAAGCTACCGTCCGCTTAGCGGCAGCTACAACTGCGCAAGATATTAACGACGCAGATACCTTCATCAACGCGATTACCAACGCTGCTACCGATGGTACCGAAACTGTTCTCCGCCTGGTTAACGATATCAATCTTGGTAACACAACTGTGGTCATCAAAAAGGGACAAAATATCCATATTACTAATGATGGTCAACGGCGGACGATCTTTTTGGGTGACCAATGGTTCGTCCAAACAGGTGGGAATTTATACTTAGATGGGAGTTATGATCCAACTACTGGGTTGGCAGGAATTGCCCTGACTCGGCCAGATGGTGAAAATCCAAATCCAGCCACAGAACAACCCGGGATGCAGCTACCCCCTAAAAATAGTGGTTGGGTAACGTATTTGGATGATAAGAATCCTAAGGCAGTTATTGCTATTTATGGGCATGCTACGTTCAACAATGTGGATGTACACGACTTCTTTAGTGCCGCTGGCTTCGGGTTCTTTCCATACACTCCCGGCGGTACAATCTTAGTCGTTGGTGGTCAATCACAACTGGATCTGACTGGACATACCTCTGTTCGCAATAATACTTTATTCGATACGGGGATCACATTTATTAGTGCCTATAATTACTCCGCCGGGGTTACCTACTTCACATATCCTGGAACAAGCGGTCAAGCTCAAAGTAGTATGGGGGCTGACGTTGTTTTCAGCAACAATAAAATTCAACCGGTTTCCCTTCCAGGACAAATGTATGGAAAAGCTAACAAGCAAGATCCACAAGTGCCACTAGCTGCCGGAGCCTTAGCTATCAATCCGGGCTGTAAGGTTGACATCAAAGGGACAACTTTTGAAGACAACATTGGGGGCTACTATGGTGCAATCATGATCGGAGGTCGCCAGATCGTAACACTTGGCAACTACGAAAAACTCCCGAACGCCCAAGTAACTATCAACGGGGCCAAGATCATGGGCAATACCGGTGCAGTCGCTGGTGGGGGGATTGCTATCATTGGCCTAGCAAACGTAACAATCGATGGCAAGACGGAAATCACCAAGAATAAAGTCGGCTACATTGGCGATGAAATTCTGGACAACCCATATACTCGGATCAATGGTACCCGTGGTGGCGGGGGGTTAGCTATTTTCGAAGAACCAAGTGTCGAAAAAACAAATAACACCCACGTTGTGCTTGATGACGTCCTGATTGATAAAAATATTTCTACTGATGTCGGCGGGGGTATGTATATCAACACCGACGGGGTAGAGATTAAACGTGCCGTTATCTCTAATAATATTGCTAATGTCCAAGGTGGTGGGATCTATGTAGGACAAGTACCATATAACCTGCGGATCTCAAACGCTGCGATTTATGAAAACCAAGCTAGTGACAATAGTAACGGAATGACGTTCAAGATCGGTGATACCATCTATAAGATTTCCCTCAATACAGCAGTTAAAGAAAGTCCTAACACTTATCAGGCAACAATTACAAATATTATTAGTGGTAAATCTACCACTGGGACTGTAACTATTGATGGTTCGGACATTCTCCACGGAAAATTAGTCTCAGTTACCAATCCAGATGACCCAACAACCGTTTTAAATAACAGCGGTAAGACGGCCTTTAAGAATATCTTCGTTGGTGGTGTCGGCGGTGGGATCTGGGCTTGCCCAACTGGTGATACAACCATCAACATTACTAATGGCTGGGCTCTCTTTGACAACACTGCCCAAACCATGGGAAATGACTTCTACCATGAAGAAAAGGATACTGGGGTTAACGTTGAAGTTCATAGCCGTGCTCTTGGTGGTAGTGATGCCAACTGGACCCACGACCGTGATACTCTGAATGGTGATCCATTAACAGACGCTACAATTCCAGATGATACTGGTCTCAAGAGCAACCTGAGCGAAGACGCTAAGAAGTTGGCCAAGATGCTGGCATCAGTTCAAATCCACAATAATATCGCTGCCTTTGGTGGTGGGATCGGTGGTAACGGCGGAATGTTCTCCGGCTTTGCTGCTGAAGATAGCCGCACTAAAGACATTGTTATTAAGAAAGTATGGCACAATGACAGCGAACAAGATCGCCCTGACCATGTCTTGGTTGATGTGACAACTGTAATTGACGGGGTAACTTATAAAGTAACTACTATTACTTTATCAAAAGCAAACAACTGGCAAGCCACCTTGAAAGATCTCCCAACTAACATCGACTACCAGTTTGCCGAAGAACCGGTAGACATTAACGGGGATGATATTCCAGACTATACAGAAGAGGTTGGTAACTTGACCAAGGTTGATTCGCCTGATCCACAAGTCGATGTGTATAACCTTACCTTAGCTAACACTAAGAAGGACAAGACGGTTACGATTAAAGTGGTAAAGCAATGGGATGATGACAACGAAACGACTAAGCGTCCACAGTCTATTACGGTTGATGTTTACCAAGAAGTTGATGGCCAACAAAAACTTGTCGGAACAGTGACCCTGGATGCTAGCCACGTTGATGAAAAAGGCAACTGGGTAGGAACTATTACTGGGTTACCAACTGGCGCACAGTTTAAGTTAGTTGAATCAGCTAGTGCCGGTTACCATGTTGAACAAATGGGACAGTTGACCAAGGTTGCTAGTGATGCAATGATCGATACTTACGAGATCCTCTTTATAAATAAGAAAGATCAAATCATCGTTGTTCCTGATAAGCCTGATGAACCAAATAAGCCAAACGAACCAACTAAGCCTACTGAACCAAGCAAGCCAGAGCAACCAACCACTGAACCATCTACTAAAGTTACTGCAAAGGACACTTCCGTTAAACCACACGTGGTGCCTAAGACCTCTAAAGCACCAGTAACTGTAGCTACTCGCTTGCAAGAGCGGAAATTGCCTCAAACTGGTGAAAATGATCACTCACTATTGGCATTAGCTGCAACCATGTTCTTGGGTGCCTTGGGCTTAAGTGGCGTTGACCGGAAACGGAGAAAGAATTAGTTTGATGGATTGATTAACTTTTGTTAATGCCCATCATGATCAATTTAAAAGCGGGAATAGAGAAAAATGTTTTCTCCATTCCCGCTTTTTATGCACTAAGGGTAACGATAACGTGGAAAATACCCGCAAGTCTAGTAGCTAAGTACGGATTCAGATTGCCGCTCTTGCGCCTTCCCTTGTCCTAGCTTAGCTCAACGACTTGCCACAAAGGTTATTTCCCACTCACCTTTCTTTTGCGTTAAGTCAGAATAATATTTATTCAAATTAGTCAGCTATTATTTATTAACCCCAAAACCACCATTCCAGGAAATTTTTTCTCCAGCAGCTAAGGTCATTTGCAAGAAGGCCATTGCTTCCATTTCCCGAGCCCGCTTCAGTTTCCCCGCATCTAGTACTTGCAGTGGGCTAGCTGCTAGCGCAGTAAATAATTTTTCCTTGGCAGCCGCATCGTCTCCAGCTACCAAAACTGTTGTTGGGGTTGTTCCCACCTTACCACTGGTCAAAGTCCCAGCAAATGTTGTATTGAAGGCTTTAAGAACCTTGCTTTCCGGAAGTAGTTGTTGCAGTTCTTGGGCAGCTGAGCTATCTGCAGGCACCATCAATTCATCCCAAGTATCAAAGTTCAACGGATTAGTAATATCAACAACTACCTTCCCTGCTAATTCTTGATGATATTGGTCAGCAATTTTAGCCAAAGCTGGATATGGAACCGCTAGCACAACTAAATCACCAAAATTTGAAACGACGTCGTGAGATCCAAAATATTCAACTTCGTTCCCCATAGCTAAGTTCTTGCCAATCGCCTGACCCATATTACCTTTACCTAAGATAGTGATTTTCATTTTTATCGCCTCTTGTTATTTCATTACCCACATTATAATTTGTTGCTTTATAAAACACAAGAGTTAAGCTCACACTTCCCTATACCCATTTTTTCGCTAGCTCAGCAAAAAAGAAGGGAGTTAATCCCCCTTCTTTTCACAATGTATATAACATTTTATTTTTGATTGTACTTTAGCCCAAGGTATCTAATTCAATCTCACCCACAACCTTGGCTTTAACCCGGGTCGTATTCCCCGGTGCGTATGCAATCGCCGTTTCGGTCATTTCAACCAACTTAACCGTTTCAGCTCGTGCCCCGGCTTTCAAGGCTTGTTGTTTGGCAGCCTCTGTCGCATCCGCCAAAGCATCTTCTCGGTCAACTGCATCATAAGAATACATCTTCTCGTATTCGCCCCCAACTTGAGCAATAGTAGCCCCAATAGCGTTAGCAACTGCTCCTAGTTGATCCTGGTGAATTTGCTTAACCCCATTAAGGGTTGCTGGCGCTACGATCGCACCCCCACCAACGAGAACTAAATCAACATCTCCCGCTTGGGTCTTCATCGAATCAATCGCATCTTCCAACATCTGCTTGACTTGCTGCTCCACTTTTTGGGCTAAGTCAAGGTCCACGTGGGCAACCTTTTCTGGATCTCCCAGGTTGGCCTTACCTAACCGCACAGCAACATCTGTTAAAGTCAAGACATCACCCCCAAAGACAAGGGCTTTTTCTGTAATTCGGTATCCAACACTATCCGGGCCAACCGTAAACGTCCCATCATCGTGTTGGTGGACGACTGTTCCCCCACCGATCCCGATTGAATTGATATCAGGCATTCTGAAATTCGTCTTTACTCCACCAACATTGACTGCAATCGATGATTCCCGGGGAAAACCATTCACCAAAACCCCTAAGTCAGAGGTGGTTCCCCCAATGTCTAGCACAATTGCATCCTTCAGCTCCGACAGGAACGCAGCCCCACGGATACTGTTTGTTGGCCCACTACCGATGGTAAAAATAGGGTACTTTTGTGCATAATCCAATGCCATCAAAGTCCCATCATTTTGACACAAGAACAAACTAGCATTAGTAACGCCTACGTCCCGCAATGAATTGGCAAAGCCGCTGGTAACTTTTTCGATAACCGCGAACAAAGCCGAATTCAAAACTGTTGCATTTTCCCGTTCGATCAATCCCAGTGATCCGATCGCTGACGACAATGATACTGGAAAATCTTTTCCGTAGACTTGGGCCACAACTGCGCGTACCTGTTCTTCTTGATCCGCATTCAAGGCTGAAAAGGCGCCCACGATCGCTACTGCATCAACCTTTCCCCGCCATTGTTCGAGAACCGTCCGCACTTTATCTTCATCAACCGTTGCAATCAGCCGCCCATCGTATTCATGACCTCCGGAAACAATCGCTGTTTGGGGGCGAATAGCTGCTACCAGTTCTGGATCCCAGTCGGTAAATGGCGGGATCGAATGAGTAGCAGGTGCAGCCACCCGTAGTACCCCAACAGAAATCAACTTCTTTCGTTCAACAATTGCATTGGTACACTGGGTTGTTCCCAGCATTGCAATCGTGACATCTTCTTTAGCAATTTCTGTATCTGCAAATACTTGCTGAATTGCTGTGGCAATTCCCGAGCCAATATCTTCCGTTGTATGCGTCTTGGTTTGAGCCAACACCCGGTTGTTTTCATCTAAAATAACCGCATCAGTATTAGTCCCACCAACATCAATTCCTAAACGATATGCCATTATTTTGCACCTCTTTCGTGAAGAAGTTCTTCCACAGTTACAAAGTCAAAGTCAAAACCAAAATACCGTGGTCCTACCAGGTCAACTCCGGCTTCTGTCCGCCACTTGTCATCACTTGGCAAACCAAAGACTGTCATTCGCTTGCCATACTTTACTTCTTCGGTGGTAATCGGTACCAATGAATCAACATCCGCAAAGCAGATCAAATCGGGAACACTGATTACCAGCTGCCCATCAATATGGGCTACGAGATTTTCATTTTGGTAACTAATCTCCATTGTCTGACCCGTACTTGCATTCAGGCCTTCCAAGACGATAGTCCCCCGGTTAAAGCCCCCAACAACTTTTTGAATTACATCGACAACCTTACCATCAAATAAGTGGTAGCCACCGGTCACTTCCACAATAGCTTGGCGCTTTTCTTGCGTTCCTAATTTGTGGTCATGAACAATTGCTCCGATCTGTTCACACTTAGTAACAATCCCGTGAATAGCACCATCTTGCAATTGTTGCCCTGTGGAAGCATACTGGGCAACACATGCGGTCGCTCCCATCTCTACGGTCATATCCCGCGCTAATAATTCAGCCCACTTATCAGTTACTGTTTCCAGAACACTTAAATTGCCCTTTTCATCAGCAACTACCATCGGCGCACAGCGGACCCCCGCCAAATGCAAAGTTGTCATCTGCAGCTCTGGAAAGGCCCGTCCCATCGAGTCACAATCGACCACAGGTAAACCGGTCTGAGCAGCTAATACCAAAGGAATCATTGAGTTAACTCCACCAGCCTCAATTGGGAATGTTCCTTTGACCTGCTTGCCCAGGTGTTTTTCTAAAGCCCGAATAACCTTTTGGAATTCGTCCCCGCAGGGAAATTTTTCCATCATAACAGACGGAGCCCCCATGCAGGCTACTGGGATGTATAAAGCATCCGGATCAACCTCAGTCACATCTAACAAGGTGATTGGCTGTCCCCCTTGTTCCAAGGCTGCCAAAACCATCAGCTTACCGATATAGGGGTTCCCCCCACCACCAGCACCCATGAAAGAGGCCCCGGTAGCAATGTTTTCAATATTTTCTTTTGTCAAATTTCTCATGCGTCAACCTCCTCAGTTTCAGCGTTGCCAGCAAATTTATGGAGTACCAAGTATGCAACTAAGGACACCACGATCCCCGTTAATGGGTTGATTGCAAAGTGCGGTGCCTGCGGGAAGAAACTCAGCACTACTGGAACAGCAGCAATCACAGCTCCCAGGACCCAAGAAACGATCCCGATCCATTTATAGTCAGGAACCACTGCTTCAGCATCAACTTTACCTTTGTTGATAACCCAATATGTGGCGCACATCACTCCAGCTGCTGGCGGAACCATTGCCCCCAAAAGGCTCATTGCTGGTTCAAAGTAATTCATGATCCCAACGATTGCTAACACTGTTCCGACCATCCCAACGCCAAAAACCATAACTTTTTGGTATTTCTGAGGAATGCCAAACAAATTGTTAAAGGCAATCCCACCAGAAAAAGCGTTAATTACATTAACTTTCCAAGTAGCTAAAACTAGTGCTAAGCCCCCGACAATCGGTGTTGCCACCCGAACAAATAAAGTACTGATGTCATTGGAATGATAAGCAATAGCTAGAATTGCCCCCACGGCAATCATCAGCACTCCTGCTGGAATCACTCCGAAAATAGCTGCTTTGACAACATCACTCCGTTTGGCTGTGTACTGCGAATAATCCCCCGCAATAACTGCCCCTAAAGCGAAGCCTCCCAATGTTGTTGTCAAACCACTAGCAAACGACATTGTCGTCTGTGGTTGGCAGCTCAGTAAGCTTTGCCACGATGTCGTATGTAATGCGACAAACAGGCCATAAATCACAACAATGATCAAGTATGGAACGGCAATATATGTTAACCACCGAACTGCTTTGATCCCATAAATCGCTGTGGCTACCATGATTACGCCCCATAACACATCTGCAAACCAGACGGGAATAGTAATATTGAATGATTGCAATAACTTAACAAATGATGCCCCAGCAACATTGGCCTGAATCCCAAACCAACCTAAACATCCAATCGTGATTAACAAAGAGATTACCCGTTGTGACCCCTTCTTCCCAAAGGCATACTCAGCCGCCTTAACAGTTGGTTGACCTAAGTCAGAGCTTTGCATCCCTTGGAAAATCATGATAACCACCACCAGTGAGTATCCTACTAATGCGGTGAGAAGTGTCTTGCTAAAGGTCATCCCAGCCACTAAAGTTCCCCCCAAGATAATACTTGGAATTGAAACCAAAGCACCTGCCCAAACAAAGGCTAAGCCCCACCAAGGTTGATTTTGCTTTTTCTCCATAAGCTATCCTCCTAATAAAATGATGACTTTCCGATGAGAAAGTTATCATTATACTAATATAATGATAGTTGTATATCAAGTATAATTTTAATAAAAAACACATATATTTTTAATTGTAAATTAATCAAAAGTTTTAAATATGCTTCAAATAACAAAGGAGACTGGCTAAACCAGTCTCCTTTTTGGATAATCGCACAACACAAAAAGGACGGCAATTGCCGTCCTTTTCGTGCCTCTTCAGACTAGTGAATTATTCTGACTAACTACTAATCTTCTTTTCTCTTCTTGCTGCCGAGGCCAAACAAACCAAGTAAGCTCAGAATGATCAAGCCCAAACCTGTTGCCGCAGTAGCTGAAGCATCTTGCTCACCTGTTTGTGGCAACTTCTTCGCTGTCGTATCAGCGGTTGCTCCTTGAATCGATGCTGTCGTTCCTTGACCGTTATTCTTGGCATCACCAGCGTTAGCAACGTCACTTCCTTGCTTGGTTACCAACTGGCTTCCTAGAATAACGTCCTGAGAGCCATCAGGATAAGTGATCGTAGCCGTACCATCACTACCAATAGTTACCTGAGTCCCCTCTGGGAACTGGTCCTTATTGGCATTTTCGATACTTTCCTTAACCTGTTGCTTCTCTTCATCAGTCAGGTTATTTGGATCCTTGACTTCAACCTTAGTCCCTGGAACTGTTGGATTAGTCTTATCGGCATCTGTCTTAGCTTCGACTACCTGGTCACCAGGAATCGTATCCTGGGAGCCATCTGGATAGTTGTCCCATCAGCACCAACTGTAACCTCAGTGCCCTCTGGGAACTTATCCTTACTGATCTTACCTGCTTCAGGAGTGTAACTGTCACTCATCTTATTAGTGTGGACAGTAACTTTGACTTCTCTTTCGCTATTATCGGGGAAGTGAACCACTACGACCGCCGGAATATCTTTCCCCCCTTCACTGGTATCAACAGAATCCTTCCAGCTGTATGTCGTTTCTTCTGGCATATCGCCAGCATTCTTGATTGCAGCTTCTGCATCATCAAGTGTCAATTGTGCACCAGGATCAACAGTTACTTCGCCCCTTGCGGGTTATACAAGGAATTATCCTGCTTTATAATCCGAATTGTCACTGGAACTTCCTTCCAGCTTCCATCTTGGAACTTAACGGACATGACAGCAGTAACATCTTTACTTTTTTCGCCTGGAGCAAATTCTGGACTAATATCCGGGGCCACTTTCCATTCAATCGGTGTGCTAGTATTGCGCTTATCTAGACCAGTACTGTTAGCTTGGTCAATACTCTTTTCCGGATCAATGTCATTTACACTAGTACCGAATGGCACTTCTTGAACCTGCGTTGCGATTGTAGCATTAGTTGCTTGGGTGTTGGATCCATCAGCATTCTTAACTTCAGCATGAACAACTACTACCTCACTGGAACCATCTGGATAGATTACCAATACTTCCCCCGGTCTTCGAACCTGCGGTAATCGTATCGATTACACCATCGTTGCCGTTCCATTCAAAAGTTGTTCCCTGTGGTAAATCATTGATATTCGTGATGAAGTCTTGTGGCTTAACAGTATCTTTCAGATTATAAATCTTGTCTTGCGTCTCTGGTGTGTACTTTGCACTTTGCGACGTAACGTTAATGTTTACCGCCACGTCCCGGCTAAACCCATCGGAGAATTCGATATGGACTGTTGCTGGTACAGCAACTGATTCTTCGCCCTTCATATCCGGTTTTGTAACCGGTGTTTCCTTCCAGTCAAGGCTGGTTACCGTTACCCCCTCAGGCAGGTTAGTTACTTCAACCGCATCACTTGCCTGTGGTGCCGGTGCCCCCAATCAACAGTTTGATCATGGGTAATGTACTTGGCATTATCAGCCGCCTTATCAGAGTCAGTTGGTTTGACCCCATCAAGTGCATTCCAAGCATCGTTTACTCTTGGGTCAACTGCTGGGTTGCATTCAAGTCTAAGTAACCACCATTAGCCCGGCTCAGGTACTTATTAGCTTCAACTGCTACCTGGTCATAAGTGTCCTTATCTTCTTGGGTATCGTAAACATACTTGTCAGAGTTGCGGGTATTAACGACCATCCGTTCACTCGGACCACCGTAACCCCCCACGCTTTGACCTAATTTCATCATTGCGTCATCCAGAGCATAACCATCAGCGACTGCTTGGTCAATTGCCTCCTGAGTGGTCGCCTCGGCGATCTTTTGCTTAACCGCCTTGATCTGGGCATCGTTGAGGTACTTCGGACTGAACTTAGCGATCGCAGTGTCTGGGTTGACAAAGTTGTCGATCACTTCTTCAGCTGTAACTGGTAACCACTTACCATTGGCATCGGTCTTACCAACCCGCTGTTCCCCATTAGCGAGGAAGCCGTCCCAGAATCCACTGTTTTGGTGGGAGGCAAAGCCAGCGACCAACCCAGAGAATTGGGCCCACCATTGGAATATTTATTCGCGGTATTTTCCTTCAGGTATGCTTGGTAACTGTCATCGTGAGTCGTATCAAAGCTAATGGTAAAGGTCGAGTGTTGGGAGTAGTCGTTTGCTAGTGACCCCCATGATCCCCATGACTTCAAGGATACTAGGGTCCCAAAGTCAAGACTCGAGAAGGCCCCATTAGCATTAAAGTCGATTTCTGACAGAATGTTGTCGTGAATCAAGTATTCACCGTTGGCTCCCCCTTGGACCTCGCCGCTCCGGACGTGAATGTCGTTGTTGGCGTAGATTCCACGACCACCACCGTTGTAGGTCTTCCCATCAGATCCAATGTCGCTAGAATCACCTCTAAAGAAGATATTATCAATGTCTTTGCGGCCGTTATATTGGTCAGCGGTAATGTAGTAGACCCCTTGGATGTACTGGTTCCCGTACTTATTATTCGCAGGCTTTAAAGTGTCCGAGTTCACCAAACCCATTTCGTCAATATCCGTCTTGGGGTTAAAGGTCTGGACGACGTGAGTTTCCACAGGATTGTTCCCGTAGGCGTCCTCGTCCCGAGAATAACTATTAACTGTGTTCTTACTAGTATCCGTATCAATAACAATACTAATGTCGCCATCGATCTTGTAGTCCTAGGTCAGAATGAAAGCAAAGCCAGCGTTCTGCAACCCCTTCACATTGCCGTCCTTAGAGAACCCCTTATTCGGGAAGAAAACAATTGTCCAGTGAGTCTTGCCGTTACCCAGGTCTTCCTTAGCAATAACAATATTTTCCCGCACCCAACTTTCTGGTAAACCAGTGTTAGCGGAGGCGGTAATATCGGCTACCTTGTAGACTTTGTTTTGGCCATCTTCAAAGATGACCTTGTACCAGTTGCCGTCCTTGCCTTGGAAGATATTAGACCCAGCGTTGTCTGCCGAGCTGAGCCCCGTCTGCTTGGCCAACTGATTATTATCAGTTGTCGTAGTGGTTGGGGTTGCTACACTCGCTGCCCGTAAGCGTGGCTGAGTCGTAGTGCTACTAGTATTAGTGGTCGTTGTTGCTGCTGGCTGACTTGCATTAGCTGGTTGGTTAGTGTTGGTCGTAGAAGTTACCGCAGGGTTAACTTTATCCTCACTAGTTGCCGTCGTCGCCGCTGGCTGCTCAGTCACTGGCTTGGTACTGTTGTCACTAGTAGTGGTTGAAGCAGCTTCCTTATCAGCTGTTGTCGCTGTATTAGCAGCATCTGTTGTCGTAGTAGTATCCTTAGGTGTTGTCGAATCATTATTCTGCAACGTCACTTCCTGATCAGTCAAAACTGTCGGAGTTGAGGCAGTTGCATTAGTCGTTTCACTACTGGTTGTATCAGCAGAAACGTGTTTGTTTCCATGTCCGGTTAAAAATGTAAAACCAAGCAAAACAGACACTACCCCCACGGATAGTTTCCGAATGGTGAAGTGCTGTTTGCGAGGCATCGCTTTGTAATCAAGTAATTAGCGATTATTTTTTGATACCATAGTACTTCGGCCGTATCGGCCTCTCCCTCCATTCAATAAACCTCATTGCATCCTAACAATAAATTATTATTCCATAATTTTTATGAAATCACTTATATTATAATTGTAACGTATTCTTATATTTAAATGATATTTTAATGCTTATCTTGTGGTTCGAATGACTTGTCTGTACATTTTATCTAGGCTAATTATTTAATTTTTGCCAAATATTACTATTTTTTTGAAAAGTTATAAAGAAAATTGTTTTTATATAAATAGTAGCATCGGTTAAAATAATAAAAATTAAATTACAATAATTATCTGTTTTTCATGAGCTTTCTTGTCTATCTAAAACTATAAATTCAATGCGAGGTGCAACTCTTTTATGAATACAAAAATTACTAACTGCCTACTGGGAGGTGCCTTGGGAGATTCCTTAGGTTATCCCATCGAATTCATGTTATCACCAACCGAAGTCTACCATTGCTATGGGGTAAAATACCTGACCTTCACTAATTTTCCAGTACGCCCCTTAATTTCCGATGACACACAAATGACTTTATTTACCGCCCTGGGACTTTTAGCACCGGGCGATCACCTAACTAATCTCTGGCACAGTTATCAAGACTGGCTCGAAACTCAGTGGAAACCAGATCAAACCGCTATGGCTCAGCCCCCTAGGAGCTATTTGACTTCCTATCCTGACCTGTTTAACAGTCGCGAACCTGGACGAACCTGCCTCCAAGCACTTGCACATCAGGTGCCAGGAACTTTAAGCAAACCGCTCAATAACAGTAAAGGCTGTGGGGCCCTGATGCGGGTCGCCCCGGTGGGCTTTCTCCCCGAACCACTAGCAGTAACCATCGCCCTCGGTGCCCGTAGCGCCGCTCTTACTCATGGTCACCCTTTGAGTAGCCTAGCTGCTGGCTTCATGGCCGGCTTGATTCATTCTTTGTTAGGAGGAGCCCCGCTTACCCCCGCTACGGTGCATACAACATTGGATTTTACTATTGAACATTTAGCCATGCTTCCTACTCGTACAACCTTCGCCAATTATATCCAAACAGCCATCAATTTAACCACCAATTCTGCTTCCGACCAGACTAATATCACCCAATTGGGAGCTGGTTGGGTTGCTGAAGAAGCCCTGGCCATTGCACTTTACTGTGCGCTCAAATATCAAAACCGTCCTCTGCAAGCCATTGAAGTCGCTGTCAACCATGGTGGTGATTCAGATTCAACTGGCGCTTTAACCGGGCAAATTGTCGGTATCTGCCAGCAGGATACTAACTGGTTACCGGCCACTTACTTAAAGCGACTCGAATTACGAGAATTGATCATTCGGGTGGCAAACGAATTTACTTAATCATTATTTACTGACCATAATACAAAACCCCTGGGAAACGAACTATCGTCCTTCCCAGGGGTTTGTTGTGGATATGTTTTCCTAGCGAAAATTCTTGAGGGTTCGCCGAATTTCACGTTCTTGATCCCGGCGCTTAATAGTTTCTCGCTTGTCGTAATCGTGTTTCCCTTTGGCAACACCAAGCAATACTTTAGCAAAGCCATTTTTGATGTAGACTTTGAGCGGAACAAGTGTAATTCCTTTATTGCTTGTTTCTCCAACTAACCGTTGGATCTCCTTTTTGTGGAGCAAAAGCTTGCGGTTCCGTAACGGGTCATGATTAAAAATATTACCATGATCATATGGTGAAATATGCACATTCATCAACCATGCTTCCCCATTGCGAATCTGAGCAAACCCATCTTTCAAAGTGATGCGGCTGGCTCGGACAGATTTAATTTCTGTTCCCGTAAGCATAATTCCCGCTTCGACAGTACTCAAAATATTGTAGTCGTGACGTGCTTTTTTATTCTGTGCTAATGGTTTGTCGAATTGTTTTTTCTTCATAGCTGTTCAAACCTCCTCATCACAACTATTTGTTTTTTTAATACTTTCGTTTCTTAAAGTTCCGGTGGTGACGGTTTTTATTGTTGCCCCGGTGTTCCCGCTTATCGTGTCGGTCGTATTTCTTCTTGAAGCCACCTTTGAAGTTTTTACCCTTCTTGTCATCAAACTTCCGCTTATGGAAATGCTTATTGCCCTCCATCCGCTCGCGATCCCGTTCCGGAATTTCATCCTTGAACCGTTCTAAAAGATCACTGGTTGGCATTTCTTTGGCATTAACTAGCTTGAAGTTAATTTCTTTTTGCTCAACATTTACCGCAATCAGCTTTACTTTGATTGGTTGACCAATTCTAAAGGTCCGTTTATACCGCCGCCCCACTAACGCCATTTGCTTTTCTAAGAAGATATAGTAGTCATCCCCTAATTCACTAATATGAATCAGACCTTCAACCGTATTTGGAAGTTGCACGAACATTCCAAACTTAGTCACGGAACTAACAATTGCTTCAAAGACTTCACCGACACGGTCAGACATGTACTCAGCCTTCTTGGTAGCATCGGTATCTCGTTCAGCATCAATTGCTCGCCGTTCCATTTCGGAACTGTGGGTAGCAATTTCCGGTAACTTATTGATAAATTCTGCTTGAGCATCCTTTTCAATACCGTTTTCGCGGTAGTACCGAGCCATCCGGTGAACCATCAAGTCCGGATACCGCCGAATTGGTGAGGTAAAGTGGGTATAGTCAACCGCAGCTAACCCAAAGTGGCCCAGTGGCTGGTCAGAATACTTGGCTTGTTGCATTGAGCGTAGCATTAACGTCGAAATCATCGGTTCCTCTGGCTTGCCGGCAACCTTCTTGAGAATTTGTTGCAAAACTTTAGGTTCCAAGTCTGCAATCTTACCATGAACTTCAATCCCAAAGGAAGCCAATACTTCGTAAAACGACTTAATCTTTTCATCCTTTGGTTTTTCGTGGATCCGGTACAAGAATGGTACGTGCAGGTCGTTAAAATGCTTAGCAACTGTTTCATTGGCTGCTAACATAAACGATTCAACCATTCGTTCACTCGTTCCCCGTTCCCGGAGTTGGATATCTACTGGGTGCCCTTGCTCGTCAACAATAATCTTAGCTTCAGTATCCTCAAATTCGATTGCGCCCCGCTTTTTACGCATCTTGAGTAAGATTTTGTGCAAAGCCTTCATATCTTGGAACATTGGTACTAAGTCCGCATACCGTTCTTTCAGCTTAGCATCATCTGATTCCAAAATCTTGTTAATAGCAACGTAAGTCATCCGTTCCGTAGACTTGATTACACTAGGGAAAATTTCATGAGCGACAACTTCCCCTTGGGGAGTAATTTCCATCTCACATGTCATTGCCAACCGCTCTACATGGGGATTCAGTGAACAGATCCCATTGGATAACTTTGGTGGGAGCATCGGAATTACCCGGTCGGTCAAATAAACCGACGTTCCTCGTTCAAAGGCTTCGCGATCTAAAGGTGTTCCAGGCGTTACGTAGTGGGATACATCCGCAATGTGAACGCCAAGGTGGTAATTACCATTAGGCAGTTGCCATACGTTGACCGCATCATCCAAATCTTTGGATTCAATACTATCAATTGTAACTAATTTTTGGTCGGTTAAATCCCGCCGTCCTTCTTTTTCCGCAGGTGTTACTTCATCAGGAATATCTTTGATTTGTTCCAAAACATCTTCAGGAAAGGCAGTTGGAATGTTGTGTTGGTAAACAATTTCCAAAATATCCATTCCTGGGTCGTTGACGTTCCCAATGGTCTTAATCGCAACTACCTTGATAATCCCCGGCAAATGAGGGTCTGGATAGGCTGAAATATCAGCCAAAATTACTTCTCCTGGTACTGGGTGAAGTCCAGTGTCTTCCACCATGAAGCGATACATTGACAGCTTCTTGTCTTTGATGTGCATTGTTCCCAAAATTCCTTTAGGAAGCTGTTCTTCATCATTGACTTCAAACGCCCCTACCACTTGGGTCAAAGCGTGTTCCTTGATCGCTGTCACTTTACCTTCTGGGCGAATTCCTTTTTCAGGATCACCTGGCGTTACCATCTCAACTTCAACAGTATCGCCATTGAGGGCCGACTTGGTTTGGGTCGGATTGATAAAGAAATCTTGTTCTTCCGGATCAATAGTAACAAAACCAAAACCCCGGTCATTTGCATGAAAGACCCCTTCAAACTTAGGCTTAGTCTTATCTTCAGCCAGAGTGAAAGCACCATTTTGGTTCAAAGTAATTTTATGTTCATGTTCAAGGTCAGCCAGTGCCTTGACGACAAACTTAAACTGGCCCGCCTTAGTCATTTGTAGCTCGTCCACTAATTGTTGTACGGTAAATTCATCCGTTGCCGATGCCATGAAGCGTGACATCAGGTCGACTTTTAACTGTTCTTTTTCCATTAAATTCCTCGCTTATCTCAGTAATGTTATTATTTCGACTTTTTCAATAAAAAAACCTCCTGTATATCACATGCAGAAGGTTAAATTCCAATAGGTTAAAGTTAATGTGCTGAAATATATTCCAGTATCAGTGCGAGTACGAAGAATAACACTCCTAATACTGTAGTAACTTTTTGCATAAAGGCTTCAAACCCACGTGGCTTTTGTTTACTAAACAATTCTGAGGTGCCACCAGTCAGCGAACCGGCCGCATTATCCGTTTTAGCCGGCTGCATCAACACCGCAATAATGATCAATACAGAAACGACCAAAAGTAATGTTAAGAGTGTATTATGCACTAAAGCACCCTCCTTACTCTACTCTTCAATATACATTATCTGATTTTAGCATAATTAACTTGCTTTTTCCAATGTGACTAACTAATTTTTCATTGCTACTTGCCAGCTATTGGTTCTGCTTCTTTGCGTTCAGCTAAAGCAGAAATTTGACGTTTTACTTCTGCCCGAACATGGTGCTTGGTCAAAACGACTAAAGTATCACCACACCGCATAACAGTATCCCCATGCGGCAGCGATTCACTTTCACCGCGCATAATTGAAATTAAAAGACAGTTTTTAGGCCATGGGATATCGCGAACTTGTTTATCCTGCAAGTATGACCCAGCAAAAACAGGAATCTCTAAGCGATCTTGGTAGTCACCCGGAACATATTCTGTATCCGACCGCAAAAGTACCTTGAGCATGGCTTCATAAATCGGTGCCCCCCGCAGTAAATCAACTACTGTGTACGCAATTAACGACACCACTGCCAATGGCATCAGGTGTTGGAGTGAGCCAACCATTTCAGTAATCAACAGGATAGCTGTAAATGGAGCCTTCCCGATACAAGCAAAGTACCCGGCCATGGCATAGATAATAAAGTCAACTACCAGGGCAGAAGAAGTTAGCCCCAAAGCAACCATTCCTTGTCCAAAACAAGCACCAATTACTGCCCCTAAGGACAAGATGGGCAAGAAAATCCCACCTGGTAGTCCTGTTCCATAGGACATGACTGAAAAAAGTAACCGTAAAACAAAGATTCCAGCCAAAAATACGACGCTCGCCGGCAGGTCACGCAGCCCTGTGATCAAAGCATTTCCCCCACCTAATGTTACAGGATACCAATACGCAATAGGAATTAGTAACAACAAGGGAATAAATGAAACATAATTCATGTTAATTCCCGGAATGCGACGATAAAATTTCCCAGCGTTGAGGGTTAGGTACTGGTAAACCAAGCCCAACAGACCCAAGACAATCCCCAAAAGAATCAGTTGCCAATAATCTTTGACTGGAAAAGCCGAACTAGGATCCAGTAAAAGCACTGATTTCAGGCCAAAAATTGTCATAGAAACATAGTTAGCTGAAACTGAAGCCGCTAAAGCAGTTGTCCACACCAATGGCGAGAAATTGTGATAAACTTCCTCAACAATAAACAGACTCGAAGCAATCGGAGCATTAAAAGCTGCCGACAACCCGGCTGCTGCTCCCCCAGCGATCAGTACCCGACGACTTGAGCCCCGCTTTTTCATTGTTTCAGCAACCCCTTGGCCGATCGCAGCCCCCAACTGAATTGAGGGACCTTCCCGTCCTAAAAAGAGGCCTGAGCCAATACCAAGGACGCCCCCAATCCATTTTTTCCACAAAACTGGCCACCACAGCATTTCTAGGTCGCCCGCTAATTGTCCTTCAACTTGGGGAATCCCAGATCCCTTGATATGGGGGGTGGTCTTGATCAGATAACCATTTACCAGGCAAATTACCAGAGCAACTGGTAACCACAATAATAATAGCCATGGATTGCTATGGGTTAATTGAAAAAAAGATTTAACCGCCAATAAGAGGTGCTCAATCGCTAACCGAAAGAGACTCACTACCAAGCCTACTAACAATCCAACCAAGAGTCCTTTAATAATGTACAAAAAACGTGTTGTATTTAATGTCCTTTTGGGTACAAAAGCTTTTGCTTTCATGGTGAAACTACTCCCTAAATTAATATGTACAGAAAAACAAGAGGCAGCAAAAGCAGCCTCTTGTTTTATTATAACCTATCTTAAATAAGATTGATTACTTGTTGATGATGTCTTGACGAGCTTGTTCGCTCAAGTTGTAGAATGAGTGGATACCCTTGTATTCTGCAACATCAGCAGTCAATTGATCTTCAATCCGCATTAATTGGTTGTACTTAGCAAGACGGTCAGTCCGGCTCATAGAACCAGTCTTGATTTGGCCGGCGTTAGTAGCAACAACCAAGTCAGCGATTGTAGTATCTTCAGTTTCACCAGAACGGTGGGAAACGATAGCAGTGTAGCCAGCTTCCTTAGCCATTTCGATAGCTTCCATAGTTTCAGTCAAAGTACCGATTTGGTTAACCTTGATTAAGATAGAGTT
This sequence comes from Ligilactobacillus saerimneri DSM 16049, assembly GCF_000423265.1. Classification (GTDB taxonomy): domain Bacteria; phylum Bacillota; class Bacilli; order Lactobacillales; family Lactobacillaceae; genus Ligilactobacillus; species Ligilactobacillus saerimneri. The sequence continues at coordinate 20,236 of NZ_AUHQ01000018.1, forward strand.
GGCAGCACCCATCTTGATACCCTTACGTAAGTATTCAGTGTTTGTAACGAAGAAGTCGTCACCAACTAATTGAACCTTCTTACCAAGTTCAGAAGTGATAGTTGTCCAGTCATCCCAGTTGTTTTCATCGATAGGATCTTCGATGGAGATGATTGGGTACTTAGCAACTAAACCTTCAAGGTACTTGATGAATTCTTCAGTAGTGAATTCTTCACCAGTTGACCAACGTAACTTGTACTTCTTGGAGTCGTTGTCCCAAAGTTCGGAAGAAGCAACGTCAACTGCGATGGCAATGTCCTTACCTGGCTTGTAGCCAGCAGCTTCAATAGCGTTGATCAAGTATTCAAGTGGTTCTTCGTTGTTAGCAAAGTCAGGAGCAAAACCACCTTCGTCACCAACAGAAGTTACCTTGCCGTCAGCAGCCAGCAACTTTTGTAAGTTGTGGAAAGTTTCTGAACCCATCCGAACAGCTTCTTTGATGGAGTTAGCACCAACAGGCATAATCATGAATTCTTGGAAGTCAACCTTGTTATCAGAGTGAGCACCACCGTTGATAACGTTCATCATTGGAGTTGGTAAAACGTGAGCGTTGAAACCACCAATGTAGTTGTACAGAGGTACACGTAATTCATCAGCAGCTGCGCGAGCAACAGCGATTGATACAGCCAGGATTGCGTTTGCACCTAACTTACCCTTGTTTGGAGTACCGTCCAAAGCAATCATAGCCTTGTCGATTGCAACTTGGTCAGTAACTTCCATGCCGATGATTTCCTTAGCGATAACATCGTTAACGTTAGCAACAGCCTTCAAAACGCCCTTGCCCATGTAACGAGACTTGTCACCGTCACGTAATTCAACAGCTTCGTGTTCACCAGTAGAAGCACCAGAAGGCACAATTCCACGGCCAAAGCCACCTAATTCGGTGTAAACTTCAGCTTCAACTGTTGGGTTACCACGTGAATCTAAGACTTCGCGTGCATAAATTTCTGTAATTGCAGACATGTAATTCTCTCCTTTGAGTTTTAAATCTGTTTGAGAAAACTTTTCCCAAGCTCATTTTATAAGTTTTTTTACTTAGTTTCAATGAAAATCCGTTAAAGAATTAGTCGTTGAAATGTGCTAATTGTAAGAATGATTCTGGTTGTAAGGAAGCACCACCAACTAAACCACCATCGATGTTTTCCTTAGCCATTAATTCCTTAACGTTAGCTGGCTTGACAGAGCCACCGTATTGAATACGAACATTAGCAGCTGTTTCTTCATCGTATAAGTCAGCAACAGTTGCCCGGATTACGGCACAGATTTCTTCTGCTTGGTCAGCAGTAGCAGTCTTACCAGTTCCGATTGCCCAGATTGGTTCGTAGGCAATTACTAAGCTAGCAACTTGGTCAGCAGAAAGACCCTTCAATGCAGCTTCGATTTGGCCCTTAACCCATTCTTCAGCCTTACCTGCTTCACGAATTTCAAGACTTTCACCACAGCAGATGATTGGTGTCATTTCGTTCTTGAAAATTGCGTGAGCTTTCTTGTTGATGTCTTCATCAGTTTCATGGAAGTAATCACGCCGTTCGGAGTGGCCGATGATAACGTAGTCAACACCCATTTCATGTAAAACCTTAGGTGAAGTTTCACCAGTGAAGGCACCTTCATCTTCAAAGTAGCAGTTTTCAGCGGCAACATGTAATTGTGAACCTTGAGCATTTTCAAGCAATACTGGCAAATCAACAGCTGGTGCAGCAATAACAGTTTCAACAACAGATGATTCTGGTAATTGATCCTTAACGGCTTGCACAAATTCTGCAGTTTGCGTTGGGTTCATGTTCATCTTCCAGTTACCAGCAATAATTGGAGTACGCAAATTAAATACATCCTTTCCCAAATTAAGTGATTTTAATGACCAGTGTGCTTATTTTTCAGAAACAGCAGCAATCCCTGGTAAAGTCTTACCTTCGAGGTAGTTCAAGGAAGCACCACCACCAGTGGAGATGTGAGTCAACTTGTCAGCAACGCCCAATTCCTTAACTGCGGCAGTTGAATCACCACCACCAACGATTGTAGTTGCGTCAGTTAATTCACCCAAGAACTTACCAACTTCCAAAGTACCCTTAGCGAAGTTAGGCATTTCGAAGACACCCATTGGTCCGTTCCAAACAACAGTCTTAGCGTCCTTCAAGACTTCCTTGAATTCTGCAACTGACTTAGGTCCAATATCAAGGGCCATGTAGCCATCAGGAATATCACCTTCAACAACCATGCTATCAGCATCATTGTCAAACTTGTTAGCAACAACGTTGTCAACTGGCAATACTAACTTGTCGCCAGCCTTTTCTAATAAGGACTTAGCTAAGTCGATCTTATCTTCTTCAACCAAGGAGTTACCGATCTTGATACCCTTTGCAGCGTAGAATGTATAAGTCATCCCACCACCGATAATGATCTTGTCAGCTTTGTTGATCAAGTTTTCGATAACACCAATCTTGTCAGAAACCTTAGCCCCACCAAGAATAGCAACGAATGGGTGTACAGGGTTGTCCACAGCTTCACCCAAGAACTTGATTTCCTTTTCCAATAAGAAACCAGCAGCTGCTTGCTTACCTTCCTTTTCCATGTTGGAAGCAATCCCTACGTTAGAAGCGTGGGAACGGTGTGCAGTACCGAAAGCGTCGTTAACGTAAACATCACCCAAGGATGCCCAGTATGCGCCTAATTCTGGATCGTTACCAGATTCCTTCTTGCCATCAAGATCTTCGAAACGTGTGTTTTCAACTAAGAGAACATCACCGTTTTCCATAGCAGCAATAGCATCTTCTAATTGCTTACCACGAGTAGTTGGTACAAAGGTAACCTTCTTGTTTAACAAGTCAGCCAAGTGTTGGGCAACAGGTTTGAGAGTTAATTCCTTCTTGTCTTCTTCAGTCTTGATCCGGCCAAGGTGAGAGAACAAGATTGCCTTGCCACCGTGTTCGATAACGTAGTTGATAGTTGGCAATGCAGCTACCATCCGATTGTCGTCACCAATCACACCGTTCTTAACTGGAACGTTGAAGTCAACACGGATTAAAACTTTTTTACCTTCTAAATCGTGTAAGTCAGAAACAATAAGTTTAGCCATGAATAGCAAACCTCCATTGATTTTTTAAAAGAAAAGGCGAAAGGAGTTATTACCTCCTCCCGCCTCGAGCATTTACAGCATTAGTAATTTGAATAAATCAAATTAGTTGATCATGCTTGCAAACTTTTCTAATGTACGGATCATTTGTGCAGTAAAGCCAGATTCGTTGTCGTACCATGCAACAACCTTAACAACTTGGCTTGCGCCTTCACCCAATACTTGAGTTTGAGTTGGGTCAAAGACAGAACCGTAAGTTGTACCAATGATATCGGATGAAACGATTTCGTCATCGTTGTAGCCGAATGATGCATTGTTTTCAGTGTACTTCTTAACAGCTGCGTTAACTTCTTCAGCAGTAACATCCTTGTCAAGAGTTACAACTAATTCAGTTAATGAACCAGTGATAGTAGGAACACGAAGTGCGTGACCATCTAACTTGCCGTTCAATTCTGGGATAACCAAACCGATAGCCTTAGCAGCACCAGTTGAGTGAGGAATTGTGTTTTGTGCAGCAGCACGTGCGTTACGGAAGTTGTTCTTACGATCTGGACCATCTTGTAACTTTTGAGTTGCAGTGTATGCGTGAACAGTAGTCATAGTACCAGCTTGGATGCCGAATTCCTTGTTAACAGCGTTTGCTAAAGGAGCAAGGCAGTTTGTAGTACATGAAGCAGCTGAAACGATCTTGTCGTCTGCAGTGATAGTGTCATCGTTAACACCGTAAACGATAGTCTTCATTTGACCTGCAGGAGCAGAGATCAATACACGCTTTGCACCAGCGTCTAAGTGTGCTTGTGCCTTTTCTGCAGAAGTGTAGAAACCAGTTGATTCAAGAACTAATTCAACACCATCGTTCTTTACCCAAGGAATGTTGTGGGCATCTGCTTCAGCGTAAACAGGGATTTCCTTACCGTTAACAACAAGTGCGTTTTCAGTTGCGGAAACTTCACCTTCAAATTGACCATGAGCAGTGTCATACTTCAAAAGGTGTGCTAACATTGCTGGAGAAGTCAAGTCGTTGATGGCAACAACTTCGAGATCTTTAGATGTAGCAAAAATACGACGGAATGCTAAACGACCGATACGGCCAAAACCATTAATACCAACTTTAGTAGTCATACTAAAATTTCCTCCTTTAGGAAATGAAAATTTATTTTAAAAAGTAATGTGGTAAGCATTACTAGTTTAAAATCATCCTTGCAGCTCCCTCATCTGTAATCAGACACGTCTGGGGGGGAGCGATTTTAACGTAGGCGGTAATTGCCTTGGCTTTAGAAGCACCACCGGCAACCGCAACTACACAATCCATTGTAGCGAGGTCCTCTAACTGCAACCCTATTCTAGGAATACGATGTACAATTGCACCCTCTTCGTTAAAGAAATAACCGAAAGCTTCACCAACTGCATGCTCGGCTTGCAACTGTGCGATCACTTCAGGGGGCATAGCCCGCCGCTCAGCCATCTTCACTGCTTCGCCAATGCTATGAATAGCTGCATTTGAGTGGCGAATCAAATCGACAACTTGTCGGACGCTTGGCTCGGCAAGTAAGGGTCGATACGTATCCTCGCTCACGTGCTCTGGCACATACAAAGCGCGGTGTAAACTATTGGTCCGCAATGCCATCTGAGCACTAATATTATTTGCCTGGATGTCGATCCGTTCACCGACACCCCCACGAGCAGGAACAAAAGTTAACTGACGGTCAACAGAAAGATCAGCTGTTAGTTGTTTAGCAACCTCAGCCATTGTTGATCCACCCATTACTGCAATAACATTCGTTCCCACGGGCAAAAGGTCTTTAAGTTTATTATTTAATACTTTGCCCATTGCGTCAACTACTTGGAACTGGAGATCACTATCTCCAGGCACAACATAACATTGGCGTAAACCAAGTTTGCGGCACAACTGCCGCTCTAACTGCTGCATCCCTGATAGTTGTTCAATCAATGGGGCCAAACCCCGAACAGTTTCTTTTCCTTTAGCAGTCAAAACCATTCCAGACCTTGTTGATGTAATCAAGTCTTGTTTTCTCAAAAAGTCGGTTTCAGTTCGCAACACACGCTCACTAATGTCTAAGCTCTGAGCGAGCGTCCGCCGGCCAATAGGAGCTGACCAATCAATATTGCGCAGGACATTAAAGCGTTGTTCAATGACATCGACCATATCAGGAGCGATGGCTTTGACCCATTTTAAATCCTGGTTCATAGCAAGTTCCTCTTTCTTATGGGACGTTTTTTGACCATCAGTGCCGTCAAACGACCCAGTGATTCCAAAAAAACAAAGTATAAACATGACTCACAGAATCATCCCCATACCTCGATTACACTTTGAATTATATCAGGTGAATTTTAATTTTGCAAGAAAAGTAAGCGATTTTTCCACACAGACAGAAAAAGCCGTAATGCGCATCACATCACGGCTTCAATGGGATTAAATCCCGAATTAGAATACTTATTTCAATTTAATGTTCGTTATTTACTCTTGTTAACCATCACTTGGTCAATCAAACCATATTCTAAGGCTTGTTGAGCAGTCATAAAGTTGTCCCGATCAGTATCTTCATTGATCTTATCAACTGTTTGTCCTGTGTGTTCAGCCAAAATTTGATTGATTAATTCCCGCGTCTTGAGGATATGTTGAGCCGCAATCTGAATTTCAGTTGATTGCCCTTGAGCCCCACCTAGAGGTTGGTGGATCATGATTTCAGAGTGTGGTAAAGCAAACCGCTTACCCTTGGTCCCAGCGGTTGCTAATACAGATGCCATTGAAGCAGCCATCCCCATTACAATGGTTTGCACATCCGCTTTAACAAAGTTCATAGTGTCATAAATCGCCAAACCAGCAGAAACTGATCCACCTGGTGAGTTGATATACATGTAAATATCTTTTTCAGAATCTTGTGCATCCAAGAAAAGTAACTGGGCGATGATAGCGTTGGCCATATCATCATTGATTTCACCAGATACCATAATGATCCGGTCCTTCAACAACCGTGAATAAATATCATAAGCTCGTTCGCCACGAGAAGATTGTTCAATAACTGTAGGAACTAAGTTCATTCCGTAAACCTCCCTGATAACCTATTTGTGTATAAGTTGAGTTTAGCACTCCTTTGAATATACTGCTAGTTTACTCTTTTGGTCAGTAATGGTCAAATTATATGTTCTGATTAAATCCATATGCAATTATGCTCAACTGTTTGCTCGAGTAGATAAAACAAAAACCACATGGTAATTACCATGTGGCCTCAACAAGTAGTGCGTCCCCGGGGAGTCGAACCCCGATTTCGAGAACCGGAATCTCGCGTGCGATCCATTACACTAAGGACGCAATATCAACATGCAAGTAATACTATACCCCACGAATCATCGTTTGACAAGTAAAATTTTTACATGTTGTTAATTTTTTTATACTCCAGCACCTGAACGTAGCTTTTCCGCATATTCATTGAGCTTCCGTAAGCGGTGGTTAACCCCCGACTTGGAAATAGGTCCCCCAGAAATTAATTCTCCTAATTCTTTAAGGCTGACTTCTGGGTTGGCAATCCGCGCAACAGCAACTGCTTGCAATTTTGGTGGTAAGTGTTCCAACCCCACCGTTTGCTCGATATACCGTATATTAGCTAGTTGCTTATTAGCTGCGTCAGCTACTTTATTCATATTAGCTGTCTCGCAATTCACAATCCGATTTACTGAATTACGCATATCGCGGACAATTCGAATATCTTCAAAGCGTAGCATCGAGTTAGTCGCTCCAATGAGTTGCAAGAAATCAGCAATCTTTTCGGCTTCTTTGAGGTAGGTAATATACCCACTTCGGCGTTCAGTAACCCGGGCGTTTAGGTGGTAGCGGTTGATCATTTCACAAATCATCTGATTATGTTCTTCATACAACGAATAGATTTCCAGGTGGTAACGGCTGGTTTCGGGATTATTTACCGATCCGGCAGCCAAAAATGCCCCCCGCAGGTACGATCGAACCATCGCATCATTTTTCAGTAAGTCAACTGGTACGGTCTTTTTCACTTGAAAACCGGCAAGAATATCCAAATCATTAAGTACATAGTCACTGCCTGACTTTAAACGTACAATATACAGGTTATTCTTTTTAAGCTTCATCTTCCGCCGGACCAGCAACTCACTTTCGACATCGTAAAACTGCTTGAGCAGTTGATAAATACGCCGGGCAATCGCCGGGTTCTCCGTTTGGACATTGAGCACAAAATGATGTTGCACAATGCTGACCGAACCATTCATTCGGATTAAAGCCATCAGTTCCGCCTTAGCATTGTCCATATGAACTTCTAAACGTGTCAGTTCCTTCTTTACGTCACTGGCATAAGACATCCGGCTAACACCCCCTTATTTTAATTAAAATTATCACTGCGCCATGACAACGGCCGGCCCGTAAGGCGCATCAACTCATCAACAACTTGATCACCGTTATGAAAAACACCCTTATCGCGCAGCTGTAAAAAGTTATCCGAAATCACCCGACAACCTTGGGCCCGCAACCCCTTGAAATCATATTTAACCTGGTACAGGTATTCGTCATATTTTTGGCGATCCATGTAATCTTGAGGAACTGGTTCAGTATTAACCAAAACTGTGTCAATAAAGTTTTGCCCCAAGTGACTATTGAGAACCCGAACATGGTCGGCATCAGTAAAGTGCTCTGTTTCCCCTAGTTGGGTCATAATGTTGCAGATATAAACCACTTCTGCTTCAGTCTGACACACTGCTTGTCCGACATTCTTAATCATCAAGTTTGGCAAAATACTCGTAAATAAACTTCCCGGTCCCAAGACTATCTGGTCTGCTTCCTCAATGGCCTGGATCACTTCAGGCATTGCCTGGGGCTCACTTCCATCATTAGCTGTCACCCACACGCGCTTAATCATCTTGTCAGCGTGGGTGATCTCAGCTTCCCCAGCCACTGTGGTCCCATCAGTAAATTCTGCATTTAAGGTTAGTGCTTCTTCAGCGGCTGGATAAACATGTCCATCCACCTTCATCATCTCAGAAAGAAGTTGGACAGCTGTAAATATCCCTTCATCCTCCATCTCAGAGATAGCAGCAATGATTAAATTGCCAATCGCATGCCCCGAGAAGAACTTATCTTCAGATTTAAACCGGTATTGAAAAATCTTTTTTTCAAATTCTGGAAGGTTGGACAGCGCCACTAAACAATTACGAATATCGCCAGGTGGGACTACGTTGATATAATCGCGAATAACCCCCGAAGATCCACCGTCATCGGCAACTGTAACCACCGCTGAAATGTCTGCATCCCGCTTACGAAGACTCTTAAGCAGCACCGGGAGACCTGTCCCGCCACCGATCACCACAATCCGCGGCCGTTTCCTTCTTTGACAATTACTTTTCATTCGTCTTTCCTGCCTTTTCCTGCTTATGCTTCTCCACATCCCGGTGGGCAATCCGTACTTGATAATCATCAGCTAATGCATGCCCCACCCGTTCGGTCAAAGCAACGGACCGGTGCTGACCACCAGTACACCCAATTGCAATGGTGACACTGGACTTGCCTTCGGCAACATAACCTGGCAATACATACTGCAACAGTCCAATAAAGCGTTGGTAAAATTCCTCTGTTCGCTCAGATGCCATTACATAATCATACACATCCTGGTCTAACCCTGTCTTAGGACGAAGCTCAGGAATGTAAAATGGATTAGGGAGGAAGCGGACATCCATCACAATATCAGCATCAATTGGAATCCCATACTTGAATCCAAATGACATCACCACTACATGGAAAGGCGAACTATTCTGCGTTTCAAAGTTATGGAAAATTTCTTCTCGTAGCTGACGCGGCGATAGGTCGCTTGTATCAATGATGATCTGCGCTTGTCCCCTTATGTCAGCCAATAACTTCCGTTCCAAATGAACTCCATCTAGGATCCGCCCCTCCATTGCTAACGGATGAGCACGACGTGTTTCCTTATACCGGGATACCAATTCAGCATCAGATGAGTCTAAGAAAAGGATCCGCGGTTCAATCTGTCCATCATCACTGATATTGCGTAACATTTCAATTATTTCATCATAAAAAGCCCGGGACCGTAAATCAATTACCAGGGCAATCTTAGTGATCTTGCCTGATTCTTGTACTAATTCCCAAAACTTAGGTAACAGTGCTGGTGGCATATTATCAACGCAAAAATAGCCTAAATCTTCGAAGCTCTGCATTGCAACGGTCTTACCAGCACCGCTCATTCCCGTAATAATAACTAATTGAATTTGTTCCCCCATCATACCACTTCCTCAAATTGACTCTTTTTATTATATCATACCGGGCGTTTCATCTTATTTTACGACGCCATCATCTTCATTAGTGACATCTTCGCCAAAAATTCGCATCTTCATTTTCAAGGCTGTCGGCGTAGTCGCAATTCCGCCTCGCCCGGTTTCCCGCAACGAAGCCGGCATCTGTTTGCCAATACGGCGCATTGCATCAATTACTTCATCGGCTGGGATTCGGTTTGAGATCCCTGCCAGAGCCATGTCCGCCGCCGCTAAAGCATTAACTGCACCAGCAACATTGCGTTTGACACATGGTAATTCAACCAAACCTGCTACTGGGTCACAAACCAAACCTAAAAGGTTACTCATTGCCATCGCAAAAGCCTCTGCTGATTGCCGCGGTGTCCCACCATTGATTTCAACTGCAGCTGCAGCTGCCATCGCCGATGCACTGCCTACTTCAGCCTGACAACCTCCAGTCGCTCCGGCGATCATTGCATTATTAGCGGTAATCATCCCAAAGCCTCCCGCAGTTAGCAAAAAGTGAACTTTTTCATCATCCGTATAGTGGAAACGTTGATCTAAGGAAAACAAAGTACCGGGGATTGTTCCGGACGATCCCGCTGTTGGCGTGGCACAAATCACTCCCATAGCAGCATTAACCTCATTAGTTGCGATCGCATTTTGAATCGCCCAAAGCATGGTATCTCCCGCTAATCCGCCACCATTTTCGCGGTAACGTTTGATCTTTGCGGCGTCACCACCACTTAATCCAGTTGGTGACTGAACCCCTGCAGCTCCTTTACGGGCCGCTTCTTCCATTACCCGCAGTTGTCCCCGCATCCGTTCCATAATTGCCGCTTCTGGTTGCTTACTATATTCCATTTCTTGGTCAAGCACTAAGCGCCATAAGGGATGGTGCTGTCGTTCTGCAGCTGCAATTAAATCTGCTACCGTCTGATACATCGCCATTACCTCTCTATAATTCGATTATCCGTGAACACATCTGTGCCAACTTATTTAGTGTTTGCGGCGGAGTTAACTTATCTGTATTCAATTCCTGAATAAACTCATATTTAAACTTCGAAAGTCGCTTATGAAGAACATTGATATGTTCATTCTTTAATTTTTCTTCAGCTAATAACAAATTCTTACGTGGTCCCATACAAACTAAAGTTGGTAATGGCCCGCGAAGTTTAATTCTTTGTCCTAAAAGTTCTATTTGCCGAACTTCTATCGTTCCACCCCCAATTGAACAACCTGCCAGCTTGATTTTTTCGTGGTGCCCTTCAAGCGTCACAATCGCCGTATTGGGGTGTCCAATCGGGCTAGGAATGGTATGCTCAATGAAAACAATCTTAATCCCCCGGTCCCGTGCAATTGTAACTGCATCAGGAACCCGCGGATCGTCTTCTTTAAAACCTAAAACTCCAGCAACGATTGCATAGTCGGTCCCGTGCCCTTTATGCGTTGCTGCAAATGATTCATAGTAGTCAACCTGAACGGTGTGAAATTGGCCCACAAATATCTTGCGGGCTGCCCGCCCGATCTTGACCGCCCCCGCAGTATGGGAACTGGAAGGTCCGATCATTGTTGGGCCAATAATATCAAAGACACTCCGATAATTTGCTGTCATTTTCTCACCTTACCGTCCTTTAAATGTTATCTCCGCAAGCGGTAGCAACTCCCTGCTACCTCCCCTGTTATATCATCATTGAAGTATACCACATTCCCTTTAAAAAAGTGAGTTGCAGTCATTGGTGTAATCACTCACGTTGACCACTTTTAATTTTCTCTGGATCATTCTGGAATAACTTGCGTAAGCAAAAAGAGGCTGCCCAGAAACTAGTTCTGTGTTCAACCTCCCTTCATAGTGCCAATAGCTATCTTTCTTCGTAATGACCCGTAGCTAAGACCCGCTGCAGGTACTGGCCGGTATAACTTGCTGGTTCTTGAGCAACTTCTTCCGGTGTCCCTAGGGCGACGATTTGCCCGCCACCTTCACCCCCGTTCGGGCCAAGATCAATCAAGTAATCAGCGGTCTTAATTACATCCAGGTTGTGCTCAATTACTAAGACTGTATTGCCTTTATCCACTAGCCGTTCTAACACGGTTAACAACCGTTTAATATCATCAGCGTGAAGGCCGGTAGTCGGTTCATCCAAAATATAAAAGGTTTTGCCATTTGATTGCTTATGCAATTCTGATGCTAACTTCATCCGTTGAGCTTCCCCCCCAGAAAGGGTTGTTGCTGATTGACCTAAATGAACATACCCTAGTCCAACATCAGCAATCGTTTGGAGTTTCCGCCGAATTTTAGGAATTGCTGCAAAGAATTTCAACGCTTCACTCACTGTCATGTTCAACACATCAGCGATTGTTTTCCCTTTATATTCTACTTCCAAAGTTTCCGAATTATACCGTGTCCCGTGACATACTTCACATGGGACATAGACATCCGGCAAGAAGTTCATTTCAATTTTGATGATACCATCACCCTTGCAGGCTTCACACCGACCACCTTTAACATTAAAGGAGAAACGTCCCTTAGTATAACCCCGCATTTTGGCCTGGTTAGTCTGGGCAAATAAACCACGAATATCATCAAAAACCCCGGTATAGGTTGCCGGATTACTACGCGGAGTCCGCCCAATTGGACTTTGGTCAATATCAATGATTTTGTCGATATTTTCAATCCCTTCTAGGCGCTGATACTTTCCAGGCTTGGCTGAGTTACCGTTCAATTTTTGAGCTAGGGCCCGCTTCAAAATTAGGTTAACCAGGGTTGATTTACCCGAACCAGATACTCCCGTTACCGCAATGAATTTTCCTAATGGAAAAGTAACATCAATCTGCTGCAAATTATTGGCAGCAGCTCCTAACACACGGATTACTTTACCATTACCTTCACGTCGGTGTGCCGGGATCGGAATATACTTTTTGCCTGCTAAGTACTGCCCGGTTAAAGAACGCCGGGACCGGGCTACCTGTTTGGGGGTCCCGGCAGCCATAACTTTACCCCCTAATTCACCAGCTCCTGGACCCATGTCAACAATATAATCCGCTGCCCGCATTGTATCTTCGTCATGTTCAACCACAATCAAGGTATTACCGAGATCACGCATCTTCTTGAGGGATGCAATCAACCGATCATTGTCGCGTTGGTGCAAACCAATCGATGGTTCATCGAGAATATACATTACCCCGGAAAGGTTCGATCCAATCTGGGTTGCTAACCGAATCCGTTGGGCTTCACCCCCAGAAAGAGTCCGGGCGGAACGACTCAACGTTAAGTAATCTAAGCCCACATTTTCTAAGAAAGTCAAGCGGTCGATTATTTCTTTGAGAATTGGTCGAGCAATTTCTTGTTTCTGGTCGCTGAATTCCAAGTGTTTAAAGAAGTTCAAACTAGCACCAATTGCTAAGTCGGATACTTCCCCGATATGCTTTCCCGCAATCTTGACAGCTAACGCTTTTGGATTTAAGCGGTAACCTTGACAAGTTTGACAAGTCAAGCTCGTCATATACTGCCGCATGTTATTAGTAGTGAAGTCACTAGCAGAATTGCGGTAGCGGCGGTCGATGAGATTCATAATTCCTTCAAATGCCATATCAACATCTTTAATCCCACCAAAATCTGACAACACATGGAAATGGAAGGTCTTGTCCCCGCTCCCATAAAGGATTAGGTCTCGTTGCGCCTGGGGAAGTTCATTGAACGGTGTGTCCATATCAATTTCAAACTCAGCACATGCTTGCTGAAGCATCGTTGGATAATACTTTGAAGAAGTTGAACTCCACGGTGCTAATGCACCCTCATTCAGGGTTTTGCTTGGGTCAGGCACGACTAAGTCAAAGTCTACCTCCAGCTTTTCTCCTAATCCATCACAGTCGGGACAAGCTCCAAACGGAGCATTGAACGAGAACAGCCGCGGTTCCAATTCCCCGATCGTAAAGCCACAGTAAGGGCAAGCAAAATATTCTGAAAACTGCAGGGTTTCGCCCCCGATAATATCAACAGCTACATAACCTCCGGCTAGTTTCAGGGCTGCTTCAAATGAATCAAACAACCGGGACCGAACTCCCTCTTTGAGGATGATCCGGTCAACAACCACTGCAATATCATGCTTCTTATTTTTGTCTAGTTCAATGTCTTCTTCAATCTCATGGGGTTCACCATCAATAATTAACCGAACAAAGCCTTCCCGCTTAATCTTAGCCAGTAAGTTTTTATGTTGGCCTTTCTTAGCGCGGACAACCGGAGCCATAATTTGCATCCGCGTCCGCTCTGGCAGTTGTAATACCCGGTCAACCATCTGTTCAGGTGATTGGCTTTCAATTACATGCCCATCGTTGGGACAGATCGGAGTTCCGACCCGAGCCCATAACAAACGGAAATAATCATTAATCTCCGTTACTGTCCCCACAGTCGAACGGGGATTCTTAGAAGTTGTCTTTTGATCAATCGAAATTGCCGGTGACAGACCATCAATAGAATCGACATCCGGTTTATCCATCTGGCCTAAAAATTGTCGTGCATATGAAGATAAACTCTCAACATACCGCCGTTGTCCTTCGGCATACAGCGTATCAAATGCTAGCGAACTCTTCCCCGAACCGGAAAGACCCGTCATAACTACGAGCTTGTTCTTGGGAATATCGAGGTCAACGTTTTGCAAATTATGCTCACGTGCTCCCCGAATACTAATCTTATTCTGTACCACACCATTTCCCCCTTAAAGTTATTTTTTAGCTTCAGATTGTAATTCTAAAATTGTGTCCCGTAATGCTGCCGCTTCTTCAAAGTCCAGCTTTTTAGCTGCTTCTTTCATTTGCTTTTGCAAGTTAGCAATAATCTGGTGCTGCTCATCCTTGCTGAGCGTATTGAATTTAATATCGGCCAAGTTAGCTTGTTCATCCCGCTCAGCTTCACTCTTAGTAACCGGTGAAATAGCTGCCCGAATTGGTTTTTTGATTGTCTGTGGTACCAATCCGTGTTCCTGATTATATTGCTCTTGTAGTGTCCGCCGTCTTTTCGTTTCATCAATTGCCGCTTGCATTGAAGCCGTGACAGTATCAGCATACATAATGACATGCCCATGAGCATTCCGCGCAGCCCGGCCAATCGTTTGAATCAACGAACGTTCATTCCGCAAGAAACCTTCTTTATCAGCATCAAGAATAGCAATCAATGATACTTCTGGTACATCGATTCCTTCCCGCAAGAGGTTGATCCCAACTAAAACATCAAATTTTCCTAACCGTAAGTCGCGGATGATCTCCGTCCGCTCTAAAGTCTTGATATCTGAGTGTAAGTACTTAACCTTAATCCCTAGTTCTTTGAAATAGTTAGTTAAATCTTCTGCCATTTTCTTAGTCAAAGTTGTGACAAAAACCCGCTCGTCTTTTGCTACTCTTTGATTAATTTCTCCCACCAAGTCTTCCATTTGCCCCATCACTGGTCGGACTTCAATCGTTGGATCCAATAGTCCTGTTGGTCGGATAATTTGCTCAACCACATGGTCTGTTTGTTCCTGCTCATACGGACCAGGAGTAGCTGACATATAGACGATTTGGTGCACCCGGCGTTCAAATTCACTCAAAGTCAATGGCCGGTTGTCCAGTGCACTTGGAAGTCTGAACCCATAGTCAATCAGCATCTGTTTTCGAGCCTTATCACCGTTATACATTCCCCGAACCTGGGGCATCGTCACATGTGATTCATCAACTACAATCAAGAAATCATCTGGGAAGAAATCTAGCAAAGTATATGGCGGTTCACCGGCCTTACGCCCTTCCATGAAACGAGAATAATTCTCAATTCCATTGCAGTAACCGACTTCGCGTAGCATCTCAATGTCGTAAGTTGTCCGTTGCTGCAAACGTTGGGCTTCCAATAATTTCCCCTGCGCAGTCAGTTCCGCTACCCGTTCCTTTAGTTCCGCCTCAATCCCTGTGATTGCCGTCTCCAAAGTTGCATCGTTCGTAACAAAGTGTGTCGCTGGGAAAATCACAATATGGTCCCGATCGCCAAAGACTTCTCCCGTCAAAGGATCGATTTCCCGGATCCGATCAATTTCATCACCAAAAAATTCAATCCGCAAAGCTCGCTCATCATGCGAAGCAGGATACAGTTCGACAACGTCTCCCCGTACTCTAAACCGTCCCCGCTGGAAATCGATGTCGTTGCGATCAAACTGCATATCAACCAATTCCCGCAAGACCTGATCGCGTGGTATTTCCTGCCCAGTGCGTAAAGAAAGAGCGTGCTCTGCATACTCACGTGGATCCCCCAAACCAAAAATGGAAGATACCGAGGCTACAACGATCACATCATTACGCTCAAGCAAAGAGCTGGTCGCTGAATGCCGCAGTTGGTCAATTTCGTCATTAATACTTGCATCTTTTTCAATGTAGGTATCACTCGAAGGAACGTATGCTTCCGGTTGATAATAATCGTAGTAACTAACAAAATACTCGACGGCATTATCAGGGAAAAATTCTTTAAATTCGCTATATAATTGTCCAGCCAAAGTCTTATTATGGGCCAAAACTAAAGTAGGCTTATTCACTTTTTGAATTACATTCGAAATTGTAAAGGTTTTCCCTGTCCCAGTGGCTCCCAACAAAATTTGGGCTTTTTCTCCGGCTAAAATCCCCTGACTGAGCGTTGCAATCGCTTGGGGTTGATCACCAGTCGGCTGATACTTAGACACTAGTTTAAACGGTCGGTTAGCGCGCTTAGTAATCATCATGTTCACTCCCGTAACAAATAATTCATAAGGTAATTCTACCACAGCGAACATACTTTCTAATTAATTTTGTCTTCTAATTGTTCCTTATCCATTTTGATCACAAAAAAACAGGGGATTAAATAGAGCCCCTGCTTTTTAAGTCAACCCATACTTATGAGCAAACCTATTTATTCAAAAATTCCGTAATTGCTTTTTCAAAGGATTGACGTTTGGCGTGGACACCGGCCGCTGTATTATCTTGGGCACCAATATAGAACTTGATCTTTGGTTCAGTTCCTGAAGGCCGAACAGCAATCCAGCTGCCGTCAGCCAACAGATACTTCAAGACGTTAGCTTTTGGCAAGGTCATCATTTCAACATGCCCATCGGCATACTTCTTTTCGCCGCTAGCAAAATCTTCGACAGCTGCCACTGCTACCCCAGCAAATGCTGCTGGCGCATTGGCCCGGAAGTCAGCCATAATGGCAGCAATCTTAGCTGGCCCTTCAACCCCAGCTAAAACATGAGAGATTGTCTTTTCAGCAAAATATCCATACTTACTGAACAAGGCTTGTAAGCCATCATATAGGTTCATGCCTTGGTGCTTATAGTAAGCTGCTACTTCAGCCAACATCACAGTGGATTGAATGGCATCCTTATCCCGCACAAATGGTTTGATTAAATAGCCAAAACTTTCTTCAAAGCCAAATTCAAAGGTATGGTTTTGGGTTTGTTCGTATTCTTTAATTTGTTCAGCAATAAATTTAAAGCCAGTTAATACATTGATCATCTTGGCGCCATAGTGGTCTGCAATCGCCGTGGCAAATTCACTAGAAACGATCGACTTCACCACTGCCGCGTTAGCTGGCAGGGTATTCTGCCGTTGCTTAGCTGCCAAAATATAATCCAGCAGCAAGGCGGCGATTTGGTTTCCAGTTAATAATTGGTAATCACCGTTAGGTTGCCGAACAGCAGCCCCCAACCGGTCGGCGTCAGGGTCAATCGCAATCAGCAGGTCCGCCCCTTCCTTTTTGCCTAAAGCAATTGCCATATCAAAGGCAGCTGGATCTTCAGGATTAGGTTTAGCTACTGTGCTAAAATCTCCATCTGGTTGTGCTTGTTCTGGAACCATAGTAAATTCTTCAAAGCCTGCTTCCCGGAGAGCTTGTGATCCAATCTTAGCCCCAGTCCCATGTAGTGGCGTGAAGATTAGCTTCATTTGTTTCCCTTCTTGGGCAACTAAATCATGATCAATCGTAACCGTCTTAACATGGTCCAGATAAGCCCGGTCGACTTCATCGCCAATGATCGTCATCAGATTATTGGTCAGTAATTCTTCCTGATCAGCCAATTTAATCATAAAGAGATCATCGACACTCCGGATATATTTGGTAATCAGATCAGATTCCTTCGGTGGCATCTGTGCCCCATCTTCCCCATAAATCTTATAGCCATTGTACTGCTTAGGGTTATGACTAGCCGTAACCATGATCCCTGCGTAGGTATTCAGGTGCCGAATAGTAAATGACAATTCGGGTGTAGGCCGCAAACTTTCAAAAATATAAGTCGGGATCCCGTGCGCACCCAAGACCCGAGCTGAATCATAGGCAAATTCTCGTGAACCATGACGCGAATCATAACTAATCGCTACCCCCCGTTGCCGGGTAACAGCATCTAATTGATCCATAAACCGTGCCAATCCCTCAGTAGCTTGCCGCACAGTGTAAATATTCATCCGGTTGATGCCAACGCCTAAGACGCCCCGCATTCCTGCAGTTCCAAACTCCATCGGCATATAAAAGGCATCCTCTAGTTCTTTATCGTTGCCAGCTAAACTATCTAGTTCAGCCCGCAAAGTCTGATCAAGACCTTGAAATTCGTTCCATTTTTGATATGTATCTTTCCAGCTCAAAAAAATCGCTCCTCACATCAATTCAATTAAGACACGATCATTATACTATATTTTTTGTAGCGTTTTCTTATTTCTCTGTTGTTTCTCATTTAAAATCATTTTTTATTATCTAATTTGCGTACTAGTATCTCTTTTTACCTTTTAGAACCGACATATATATAAATATGCGCTGTATTGATCATATTCTTCCTCATTTAGCACCTATTTTACTATATGCCGGGTATCTACCACCTAAATCTAACTTCTTACGTCAAATTTCATTTAATTTTTCCAAGTTATTTCTCGATAAAATTTCCACAAAAAAATAACCAGCTAGGCAGAAACAATTCTCCCCAGCTGGTCATTCATCTTGGTTATTTAGTTTCTTCAATATAATTGAATGCTTGTTGTCCGGCAATACCACCATCACCAACAGCAGTTGTGATTTGACGCAAGTTCTTCTTGCGGACATCCCCCACAGCGAAGATCCCTGGAATCTTGGTCTTCATCTGGTCGTCAGTAACAATCCAGCCTTCTTCGTCAGTGATCCCCAAATCCTTGAATGGTTCAGTGATTGGTAAAATCCCAACATAAATAAAGACAGCTGCCACTGGCACTTCACGATCTTCACCTGTCTTTTTATTGTGGGTCTTAACTCCAGTAACTTTTTGCCCATCACCAACGATTTCAGTTACGACCGTATCCCATGTAAAGTGCATCTTTTCATTTGCAAAGGCACGATCTTGCAAGATCTTTTGTGCCCGCAGTTGATCACGCCGGTGGAAAACGTTAACACTATCAACGATTTGTGCTAAATAAGTCCCTTCTTCAATTGCTGAATCGCCACCGCCGACTACTGCAACATCTTTATTTCTAAAGAAAGCTCCGTCGCAGACCGCGCAGTACGAAACACCCCGGCCACCATATTCTTCTTCGCCAGGAACACCTAATTTGCGGTGCTCTGATCCAGTAGCAATAATTAGTGCCTTGGTTTCAAAAGTATCATCTTCTGTTGTAACCAACTTAGTCCCGTACGCTTGGACAGTTACTCCGGTAACCGTCCCGTACGCATATTCTGCGCCAAATTGTGTTGAACTATCATACATTTCTTTGGCCAAATCTGGACCTAAGATTGACTTGAAGCCCGGATAGTTTTCAACTTCCGCAGTATTATTCATTTGACCACCGTAAACACCGCGATCAAGCATTAATACTGATAAGTTAGCGCGTGAAGCGTACAAAGCTGCAGTCATCCCACCAGGACCTGCCCCAATTACAATCACGTCATATTTTTTGTTTGCCATGCGTTTCACTCTCTTTCACGCTTGAATTCAATTTGATTATAACTTACTTTTTGTTAGTGATTAAATTATATGCTCTTATTTAGAAAAAATCAATCCTTAGCATCCAGATACCACGCTAAAGCAGGATCATTGCGTCGCCGCCAAACTCCAACTATTATTGCTCCAATAAAGAGCAGTAAGGAGAGCCATTGTGATACTCGCAAGGCCCCCAGCATCAAACTATCCGTCCGCATTCCTTCAATGAAGAAGCGTCCGAGTGCATACCAGATAAGATAAGCCAAGAAAATTTCTCCCTGCTTGAATAAGTGTAGTCGGTGCCGCAAGCTAACAAGGAGGATAAAGCCCAAAATATCCCAGACTGATTCATATAAAAAAGTAGGCTGGTAGTATACACCATTGATCCGCATCTGATTGATAATCCACTCTGGCAGATGCAACCTTTGTAGAAAGAAACGACTTGTCGCTCTACCATGGGCTTCTTGATTAACAAAGTTGCCCCAGCGTCCAATTCCTTGCGCTAAGATAACTGTTGGGGCTACAACGTCCAGCATTAACCACGCCGAAATCTCCTGACGTTTACATAAAACTAGCACTACAATGAAGGCTCCAATCAAGCCCCCGTAAATAGCAATTCCACCGTCCCAGATACGATAAATTTCACTTGGATACACTCGGTAATACTGCCATTGGAAAATGACATAATACAAACGAGCACAAATCAACGCCAGCGGTAATCCCCATAAGAGCAAATCATAAATTGTATCTTCTTTGATTCCACGCTTTTGCCCTTCATTAACTGCTAGAAAAACAGCCAAAACCATGGCAGAAGCAATAATGATTCCATACCAGTGAACTGGGATGGGTCCTAGTTCAAATGCGATTGGATCAATCTTGGCTAACACGGCTTCCATCCCTCTCATTATTTCTTTTCTTGAACAGAATTTTCGTGGATCAATTCCGCTAGATTACTCTGGAACTTCTTCGTTGCATCATACCCCATCGTCTTGGCCCGGTAGTTCATTGCGGCCGCTTCAATAATAATCGCGATGTTTCGCCCAATCATTACCGGAATATTGATTTTAGGAATATCCACATCGAAGATCCGTGCTTGGACCTCACCTGTTCCTAAGCGGTCAAATTGCTTGCCCTTAGCCCAGTTTTCCAAGTGAACAATCAACTGAATTTCTGTTTCCGATTTGACCGCTCCAGCCCCATAAAGGTTCATCACATCAATAATTCCGACACCCCTAATTTCTAGTAAGTGGCGTAAAATTTTCGGTGATTCCCCAATAATAGTTTGTTCATCTTGTTGGTAAACCTCTACCCGGTCGTCAGCAATCAGACGGTGGCCCCGTTTAATTAGGTCTAAGGCCGTTTCAGACTTACCGATTCCTGAGTCCCCTGTAATCAACACCCCGAGACCATAGATATCCATCAGCACGCCGTGAATAGACTGCCGTGGCGCAAGTTCCCCTTCAAGATAGTTAGTCATCTTGGACAGAATCCGAGTCGTCGCCAATTTTGTTCTTAAAATAGGAATTTGGTGGGCATTAGCCGCTTCTTCTAGCTCCATAGGTACCGTCAAATCACGCGAAACAATAAAACACGGTGTTTCTTCCCCACAGAGCATTTCCATGTATTTCTTTTTTGTCGTCGGCTCCATTTTTTGGGCATAGGATACTTCTGTCATCCCAAATAATTGGATCCGGTCTTCAGGATAGTAATCAAAATACCCCGTCAATTCTAACCCAGGACGGGAAATATCACTGACTGTGATATACCGTTCCTTAGTATATTTTTCCCCAATATAAACATTCAACTTGCAGGCCTGAACTAGACTGGCCACACTGACTTTTCCAGCCATAAAACAACCTCCTTAATGACGCTGTAAATAAGTACTAATGATGACATTTACCGCACTTAGGATCAAAGCTACCAAAAATGTCACCCCAAAGCTAGCAAAGTGAAATGAACTTCCCATGAAAGCCGAAGTCATCTGTAGCATCAAAGCGTTAATCACAAAATAAAACAAGCCCATACTAAGAACAGTAATCGGTAAAGATAATAAAATTAGTATTGGTTTAACCAAAGCATTGAGCAAACCTAAAACGATCGCTGCCACAAAGGCTACTAAGATCCCCGAAACATAGAACAACTGGTTGGGCATTAAACCAGCGAGTGCAATGAACGCAATCCCATTAACTAGTACCCGCTGAAAGAAGCCTAGTTGATTGGTAAAAATCATAGCTGTTTCCCCCTAATGAAATAATATCAAACCGATCTCATGTGGTGAGTCAGTGTAAATCGCACTTTCCTTAATCTTAAGATCCCCAGTATAAGTTTCGACCTTGAGATGACAATACACAGGATTTTTTTGCAAGGCAGAATATAACTCTTCCTCACTTCCCACAGGAATATTATTGCATTCTAAGATAATATCCCCTGGTTGCAAGTTCATTTTAGCAGCTGGTGTTTCAGGTTGCACAGCGATAACTCTCACACCTTGATTGGTTTCCACATACCAATTAGGCGCTTGGCGCTCTAACCGTCGCCGTTTAATTCCCCATACTAGCTCTATAACTAAAAGTAAGCTTCCTAAATAAGGGAATGCTTGTGGGAAAAACCAGGTGATGCCTAGCATAATTACAGCTAGTCCTAGCAGCCACCGCAGTTCCTGCTGGTAGGTAGTAATTGATTCATGTGGGAGGCGTTTGCTAACATTCAAAACGGCTGTCACAACCAACGGAAGAACTAGCAAGGTGTAATGATTACCCTGAAAATTCAGGACGGGCCACCAACTAAACAATGGTTGCATGTGTCCTTGGGGTAAAAAAATCACTACGGGTAGAATCGTAAATTCACGCCAATGATAATAAGCAACCCGCCGCCCCCGCTTCCCTGCTTTGATCCGCGGGCTAAACCACTCTGCACGAACGTTATGGGTTAATAAAAGCTTACTCCCATAATATACAACGACCAATAAGAAGAAGCCTGCTTCCCAAGTACCATGAATATGCGTGTCAGCAAAAAAGGAACTCCTCCCTAGCCAACTGCCAACATAATACACAATTCCAGCGCCAAGTAACGCCCAGCTCCCTAGACTGACAACCCCCGCGCTTAATAGTGGTAGGAGACTAGCCCCTACCCACAGAAACACCAGGTGCTTCGGTAATACCACGCCTAGTAGAGTGGTAATAGCTGACGCCCCTAAGCCTAATAGGAACATGTGCTTGATAAAATGTCGTCCTTCATAAAAATCTTTATTAACGGCAACCCGAAATAATTTTCTTTCTTCCCTGATCCGATAGGAATATAGCACATTGACAACGGCCAATCCTAGCGCTAGAAAACAATAAATATAATAAGCCACTCCAGTCCTCCCCTTCATTTCTTCTTATCATTTAGTATATCATCATTAAACCGCTTTTTCTGAGCTATTTAATAGCCAAAAGCCCCTTAACTGTATAATTCTTGCCTCCCCAAAGTAAAAATATGATTAACGGAAACCTCTCTATCCTAAAATTATAATTTTGCTCAAATAAACCTGTTAGGTGGCAAGTAGTAACGATAGCAAAAGAAGCTGGGAGAAAATAATATTTTCTCACCAGCTTCGGTTTTAATTTGGCAGATTGTAAAATTTAAGTTGAACATTTTAGTGGACAGAAAAACCCATAAAGGTCTTTAATGGTGTCGTTACAACATTCCATTAGAAAGAAGGACCTTTATGGGCACCACTATCTTATCATTTGAAGACCGAATTGTCATCGAAACGCTTCGTCATGAAAAGCGATCTCTTCGATATATCGCTGATTACCTGGGCTTTAGTAAGACTACTATCTTTAATGAAATTCACCGGTTAAAGGGT
>NZ_KE383995.1:0-9995 GCF_000423265.1 Ligilactobacillus saerimneri DSM 16049
TCCTGCTGGGTGCACTTTTTCGGGAAATAGCTCAGCTTGGTAGAGCACCTGGTTTGGGACCAGGGGGTCGCAGGTTCGAATCCTGTTTTCCCGATATGATGGTTTAACATCAGATGATCGCGGTGTAGCTCAGCTGGCTAGAGCGTCCGGTTCATACCCGGGAGGTCGAGGGTTCGATCCCCCCCGCCGCGATATTCATGTTGTATTTGGACCTTTAGCTCAGCTGGTTAGAGCAGGCGGCTCATAACCGCTCGGTCGTAGGTTCGAATCCTACAAGGTCCATCGGACCGTGTAGTTGACATGGTTTATATATGGAGGATTACCCAAGTCTGGCTGAAGGGAACGGTCTTGAAAACCGTCAGGCGGGTCAAACCGCGCGAGAGTTCGAATCTCTCATCCTCCTTTTTATTATCGCGGGATGGAGCAGTCTGGTAGCTCGTCGGGCTCATAACCCGAAGGTCGTTGGTTCAAATCCGGCTCCCGCAATTTTGGTCCTATGGTGTAGGGGTTATCACGCCTGCCTGTCACGCAGGAGATCACCGGTTCAAATCCGGTTAGGACCGTTTATATTATGGCTCGGTAGCTCAGTTGGTAGAGCAATGGATTGAAGCTCCATGTGTCGGCGGTTCGACTCCGTCCCGCGCCATTATGGATGGGTAGCGAAGTCTGGCTAAACGCGGCGGACTGTAAATCCGCTCCTTCGGGTTCGGTGGTTCGAATCCACTCCCATCCATTTATAGGGGTATAGTTTAACGGTAGAACTACGGTCTCCAAAACCGTCAGTGTGGGTTCGATTCCTACTACCCCTGCCATTGATGGCGATAGTGGTGAAGCTGGTTAACACACCGGATTGTGGCTCCGGCACGCGTGGGTTCGAATCCCATCTATCGCCCTTAAATATTGGGGTATAGCCAAGCGGTAAGGCAAAGGACTTTGACTCCTTCATGCGCTGGTTCGAATCCAGCTACCCCAATATGAGGATTTGATCCATTAATATGGCGGTATAGCCAAGTGGTAAGGCAGAGGTCTGCAAAACCTTTATCACCGGTTCGAATCCGGTTACCGCCTTTGGTTAGTAATCTAACCAGGCGTTAACATAATTTAATATTATGCCGGTGTGGCGGAATTGGCAGACGCGCTAGACTCAAAATCTAGTGTCCGTTAGGACGTATCGGTTCGACCCCGATCACCGGTATCAATGGAGCTCTATTTTAGGGCTCTTTTTTTATAATTTAATAATATTAAAAGACTGAACCTTTACATATTAGCACGTTATTTTAGTCTGGTAATAGCAGTGAAACACTGATAAGTATTGACATAATAAGGAATAAATAGTAAATTTTAAGGTGTTCTTGAAAAGTTTGAGGGGGAAGTTTGTTAGTAATACAACTTCCCTTGTTTATAGCTCGACCATATACCTGTGGCTTATTGTTCTCTACTAGCTGTTAGTTCTAGCGGCGAGTTTAAGCTCATACTTAAAGAAACATGAACTTTTATTCTAACAGACGGTTATACTGATAATTCAAAAGAGAGCAATATTGCTATTACTGATTATTGGCAATGATAGGGTATAGAGAGGAGTAAATAATGACAAAGGTACTAGTTACTGGTGGTGCAGGCTTTATCGGGTCCAATCTGGTAATTGAATTGGTTAATAAAGGTTATCAAGTAACTGTGATCGACGATTTATCAATGGGGATTAAAGCCAATTTAACTGAAGTATGGGACAAGATTACATTTTATGAACACGATGTTTGTGACCATGCTTTTATGCATCAGATTTTAGACGAAAACTTTGACTATATTTATTATTTAGCAGCTGTATCAAGTGTAGCTGATTCGGTAGTGCGTCCTTATGAGACACATCAAGTCAACTTGGAATCAGTTGTAGATACATTAGAATATTTACGGGTACGTGATTTACATCCTAAGAAGTTTCTTTTTACATCTTCGGCGGCTGTATACGGAAATTATCCTGAACTTCCCAAGCGCGAAGATAGTCGGGTGCAACCTCTGACCCCATATGCGATCGACAAGTATGCTGCAGAGCGTTATACGATTGATTATGGGACGTTATATGGTTTAAAGACGGTGGCTGTTCGGTTCTTTAATGTTTTTGGACCACGGCAAAATCCTAATTCACCTTATTCAGGTGTTTTATCGATTGTGACAAAATGTCTGTTGGATGATGAAGGATTTACCTTATACGGTGATGGAAGTCAGACACGTGATTTTATTTATGTTAAGGACATTGTTAATGCACTGATCTTTATTAGTGAAAAGCAGGAGAGCAATGATGTCTATAACATTGGTTACGGCCATCAAACGGCCTTGTTAGATGTTATCCGCCAATATGAACGGGTAGCAGGAAAAGACCTTGAGATTACTTTTGCGGATCGGCGGGCTGGTGACATTGCAGAATCACTAGCTGATGTGGCACGGTTAACTGAGTTAGGGTTTAAGCCTCAGTGGGGACTAGAAAAAGGTCTTGAAGAATATTGGGAGTATATTAAGCAATGAATGATGTGAAAACTGAGTATGATTATTTAAAACATATTGGGGAACCGATCCCTAAGTCTAAACTAGTCTGGAAAAGATTCTGGGACATTATATTTGGGCTAATTGGAATGATCATCAGTATTCCGTTTATTATTATCTTTGGAATAATCATTAAATTGACTTCTAAAGGACCTGTCTTCTATAAGCAAGAACGGGTTGGTTATATGGGAAAGAACTTCTATGTGGTAAAGCTACGCTCGATGCGCAACGATGCTGAGGCTAAAACCGGCGCGGTTTGGGCGCAAAAAGATGATCCGCGGGTGACACCTGTCGGCAAATTTATGCGTAAAACCCGTATTGATGAACTGCCACAATTTTGGAATGTTTTAAAGGGAGACATGAGTTTAGTTGGTCCTCGCCCTGAACGTCCTGAATTGACTGAGAAGTTTTTCAAGCAATGGCCAGAATTTCCGCAACGTTTACGGATCATCCCTGGTATTACAGGATATGCTCAAGTGAACGGGGGCTATGATATTGCCCCAGATGAAAAGTGCCACCTGGATAATTACTATATCGAGCATTACTCATTTGGTTTTGACATAAAAATTGCTTTGCAAACGATTAAAATAATGTTTACTGGTGATGGCGCACGCTGATAAAATGCACGTATCAACCGTTAATTTGTAAAGCAAAAAGAGTTAGAAAAATTAGCGAGTCAATTACCCAAGCATGAATTTGGTATTCTTCCGAATTCATGCTTTTTGTTTTGCTTAAATGATTATTTTTCGATAAGAAATCTTCAGTTGGTATGGAGGATCAGGGTGTCATACTTTGATCACAATGTTTTATATTTCAGAATTGCTCTTAATAAAAAATGCCCGATAATCATTAGCACAATTTGTCTAATAATTATCGGGCAATTTATTTACGAGATTTTATGCTTAGTGCATGTAGTATTGGTTAACTGGATGCTTGGTGTCAAATGGATCCCATTCGTACTTAGCACGTGCTCCCCCGATTAATTTTGGTCGGGACTTGAGATAAGTAACATGGGCATCACCAATTTCAGTGATAGAAGTGCGGACAGGAATTTGTACAAACTTGACATGCATCCCGATGGAAGTGTCGCCGATGTCCATTCCGCCAGCAGCAACGATATGTTCAACTTCAACAGGATCTTCAAATGCCTCGAAAGCAGCAATTTGACCGGAGCCACCAGCATGAACCTGAGGGAAGACCGTTACAATTTCTAAGTTGTTGGCTTCTGCCACGGAACGTTCAACTACTAACGCACGGTTCAAGTGTTCACATCCTTGAACAGCCAAATGAATGCCTAAAGGTTTGAGAGTATGGTGGATCGTGTTAACGATGGTATGTGCAACATCCAAACTAGGGTGTTTGCCAATGTGTTTGCCTTGAACTTCACTAGTGCTCATACCTAGAACAAAGATGTCACCGGCTTTAAAGTTGGATTGGCTTAACATTTCAGTTAATCCTTGTTTAGTTTGTTCACCAATTTTACTTAAGTCAATATGATGTTCCATAATTGGACCCTCTTTTCTATAATGTATACATTTTCATTATAGCTGATATAAAAACGCTAGCAACTTTAATGAACTTAAATTAATTTTTTGTCGAAAATGCGCAAAGTTATAACGATTTATATATAGAGGTAAATAATTGGTATTGTATTTAACAAGGGGACAGTATAGAATATAGTTGTTTGCCACACGATATGTTGTGGTTTTTGATAGCTTTATATACAATATATAGATATATAGGATGAAGGGGCGCTAATAATGGAAACCAGAACAGCAGTCAAATTTGCCTTTCCAAAGCAGGTTAAAAAAAATGATGGTTATCAGATGCCATTTGGATTATACAAAATCATACATATTTTACAGCAGATGAACATCAGTACTAGTGATCAAGAGCTGATTCTGGCACAGTTGGCAGATAGTTGGGCAGGACAAGATCAAGTAACAACTGCAGAGATTCGGCATACCTTGCTAGCAGTTTTGCGTGAACAAGGGCTGAATGATGCAGCTGACCAATATTTGACAGTGCGGCACCAACAATTAGCTGATTGGGAAGTTCAAACCAATCCTGAAAAAAGGTTAGCACGGTTACAGTCAAAAGATCCAACGTTAGTGCATGAAAATGCTAACAAAGATAGCAACGTTTTTAATACCCAAAGAGATTTAACGGCTGGGACAGTTGGTAAAACTTTAGGCTTAAAAATGATGCCTGAACATGTTGCTAAGGCTCATTTGCGGGGGGACATCCATTGGCACGATTTGGACTATACGCCATGGAGCCCAATGACTAACTGCTGTTTGATTGATTTTAAAGAAATGTTGACCAATGGTTTTAAGATTGGTAATGCTGAAGTTGAGTCACCTAAGTCTATTCAGACAGCGACTGCACAGATGGCGCAAATAATTGCTAACGTTGCATCCAGTCAGTATGGGGGATGCTCTGCTGACCGAATCGATGAAGTATTAGAACCATTTGCCTTACGCAATTATGAAAAACATTTACGGGAATCAGCTGAATTTATCGATAACCCTGATAAACAAGAACGTTTTGCCAAGAAACGGACGAAAAAAGATATCTATGATGCAATGCAGGGATTAGAATATGAGATCAATACGCTTTTTTCTTCGCAAGGACAAACTCCATTTACCACTTTAGGGTTTGGCTTGGGAACGTCGTGGATTGCTCGGGAAATTCAAAAATCAATTTTACGGATTAGAATTGCCGGATTAGGCCGTGAAAAACGGACAGCCATTTTTCCTAAGCTCGTGTTTACTATAAAACGGGGTTTAAACTTGCAGCCTGGTGATCCTAACTATGATATCAAGCAACTGGCCGTTGAATGTGCAACAAAGCGGATGTATCCAGATGTTTTGATGTATGACACGATCAAGAAGATAACAGGCAGCTTTAAAGCTCCTATGGGGTGTCGGTCTTTCCTTCAAGGATGGAAGGATGAACAGGGACGAGAAGTAAATTCGGGCCGGATGAACCTGGGGGTAGTTACGGTTAATCTTCCCCGGATTGCTTTAGAAAGTGACCACAAGATGGAACAATTTTGGGAAATTTTTGAGGAGCGAATGGAATTAGCCGAAGACGCTTTGGTTTATAAAGTCCAACGAGTTCTTGATGCTCAGCCAGAAAATGCGCCTATTCTGTATCAATATGGTGCTTTTGGTCAGCGTCTCAAGCCAGGTGAAAGTGTTAAAAAACTGTTTGAGAACGAACGAGCAACGGTTTCTTTGGGGTATATTGGCCTGTATGAAGTAGGGACGTATTTCTTTGGTCCTACCTGGGAAAAGAATAAAGAAGCTCATGATTTCACCTTGGAAATTGTTAAACGTCTAGCTGCAAAGTGTAAACAATGGTCACGAGAATATGGTTATCACTTTAGTGTGTACTCAACTCCAAGTGAGTCTTTGACTGATCGTTTTTGCCGTTTAGATACTGCTAAATTTGGTAAAATAAAGGATATTACGGCTAAGGAATATTATACAAACAGTTTCCACTATGATGTGCGGAAGCACCCCACACCATTTGAAAAGTTAGATTTTGAAAAAGATTATCCCTACTATGCTGCTGGCGGATTCATTCATTATTGCGAATATCCTAATTTAAAGCAAAATCCTAAAGCCTTGGAAGCAGTATGGGATTGGGCATATGATAAAGTAGGGTATTTAGGGACCAATACGCCGATAGATCAATGCTTTAAGTGCGGTTTTAAGGGTGAATTTAAGGCGACTGCCAAAGGATTTGAGTGTCCAGAATGTGGTAACCATGACCCTAAGACCTGTGATTGCGTCAAAAGAACATGTGGTTACTTAGGAAATCCACTGCAACGGCCAATGGTTCATGGGCGCCACGTTGAAATTGCTGCACGCGAGAAGAACTTAGCAGATGGGATGGTCGAATAATGTCTGATAAGCAAATTAAAATTAGTATCGGTGGCGATACCCAGTTTGTTTCGGCCAGTCAATTTATAGCTAAAAAGGAAAAGGCACAACCACGGCGGACTAAAAGACGAAGGGGTCCCCACAATCCGCAGCCGCAAGAATGGTTAGCGTCTGATTTAAGCCAGCAGATGATTGCGGATTATAAGCCGTTCAATTTTGTTGACGGTGAGGGGGTACGGTGTAGCCTTTATGTTTCGGGATGCAAGTTCGCATGTCCGGGATGCTACAACCGTGTTGCTCAGAATTTTCATTATGGACATCCGTATACGCAAAAATTAGAAGATCAAATCATACGTGACCTAGGCGAATCCTATGTGCAAGGGTTAACGCTGCTAGGGGGAGAACCATTTTTGAATACGCAAGTGTGTTTACGCCTAGTCAAACGAATTCGCCAAGAATATGGGCATAGTAAGGATATTTGGTCTTGGACAGGTTATAAGTGGGATGAATTGATGGTGGAATCTGCAGATAAGTTAGAGTTATTGTCCTACCTGGATATTTTAGTTGATGGAAGATTTGAAGAAGATCTGAAAGACTTAACACTGCAATTCCGTGGTAGTTCTAACCAACGAATCATTGATGTCCCGCAGTCCTTAGCTACTGGTAAAGTAGTAATTTGGGATAAGCTAGTGCATTAAAAAGATTGGGCTTGCCCAATCTTTTTTAATACCTATTGTTAAAAAGTAAGTGATGTGATAAGATACTTACATAGTGTTAGTAAATTTGTTGTTATAGAATTATTGCTCCTAAGATAATAAGCGAATACGAGTATCTGCTAGTTATACTTGCTTTGTAATGGGGCATAAGCAACATATTGGTGTCAAAAAGTTATTGTTTATTTAATAAATTACCTATATCTTTACTGAAAAAAAACAGGTAAAATATAGGTAGGATGTGTGAGGCTGACATATATAAAGGAATGTGATATTTATGGTTACTTTATTTACATCACCTAGTTGTACGTCATGCCGGAAGGCGCGTGCATGGTTAGAAGAACATAATATTCCTTATCAGGAAAGAAATATTTTTGCTGAACCCTTATCCAAGGATGAAATTAAAGAAATTTTGCAAATGACGGAAGATGGTACTGAGGAAATCATCTCGCAACGTTCCAAAGCTTACCAAAAGTTGAACATTGACTTGGATGAATTACCGCTAAAGGATTTGTTTGATTTAATTCAAAATAATCCTGGTATTTTACGACGTCCGATCATGTTAGATGAAAAGCGCCTCCAGGTAGGTTATAACGAAGATGAAATTCGGCGTTTCTTACCAAGAACAGTGCGGGCAATGGAATTACAAGAAGCACAGCGCTTAGCTGGTTTTTAAAATCTACGGTTAAAGGCTACTCACATGTTAGAGTGGTCTTTTTACTTTTTATTTGTTATTATTAACTGAATACTCTAGCAAAGGCAGGCACCACTATGGAAGTTAAGAAGATAAATGAAAATACTATTCGTGTTTTGCTTGAAAACCAAGATCTAACTGAACGTGGAATTACTGTCCTCGATTTGCTTGGAAACCAAGAAAAAATTGAAGAATTTTTTCGAAGCATTTTAGATGAAGTTGACAAGGAACATAGCTTTAGTGACACTGATGCGGTGACTTTTCAGGTTATGCCCAACCGGAATGGGTTGGAACTACTAATTATGAAGCCAACGCAAGATTCTCAGCCAATGAATGGCATGGTTGAAGAAGATACTGGGGAAAAGACACCTAATATTGCCGATTATTTGAAAGAGCATATCTTTAATGATCTCAGTCAAGATATGGAAAGTGACGATCGTAGGACGAGTCTTGAGGATGATGGTGATGGGGTGTCAGGCTATATTGAAGATGGCGGTGAATATTCTTCATACGTTATCAAGTTTGCCTCTTTTGATGACTACTTAGCGTTAGTCAATGTGTTGCAAAAAGATGATTTAGTGTCTAACTTGTATCTATATCAAGGTAATTACTATTTAGAATTGGTTGTTCTTGCAGATACAACTGATACGAGCGAAGAAGCAAATCTGTTAGCATTGGCCCATGAATATGGGCAAGCCAGTTCGATGCGATCAGAAGTATTGCACGAGCGGGGTAAGGTTATTATGGAAAAAGCGGCACTGCAAGTGAGCAAATATTATTTTTTAGAAGAAAAATAGCCAAGAGTGACTAAACAAGTCTTAACGGGATAGTCAATAATATTAAAGCGGGAATGTAGTTAAAAACTACACTTCTCGCTTTTTGTTTACCAAAATAACGTCAGTTCGGGTAATCAGTTCAAGCTCCTGTCTACTTTCCTATAAAACCACGTATTTTTCTAGTGAATAGGAGAGGATGACATGCTATACGCATTGGATTTACACACTAACCAATTAGTTGCTGCCAATCAAGCAACTTCCCAGAAGAATCTACTTTGTCCTGGTTGCCACAGTCCAGTAATCTTGCGTAAAGGGGCCCATAAAGTCGCTCATTTTGCCCATTATCGCCATAGCTGCCATACTTTTGCCGAAGGCGAAACGCAGGAACATTTGCAAGGTAAACAGTTACTAGTAAAGCAACTACAACAGTGGCCTGGGAATACTACTGTTGAAGCTGTTCTTCCACAATTATCACAGCGACCAGATGTTTTATATCAAGACCAGGATTATCGGTTGGCACTAGAGTATCAATGCTCACCGTTGACCACGAAACGTTTAATTCAGCGTTCAAGGGGCTACCACCAACATGGATTTCAATACTGTTGGCTACTAGGGAGACGTTATCAAATAAAGCACAAGTTGACAGCCCAGATCGCGCAATTTATCCGGTGGCACCAGCATCTAGGATATTATTTACTCTATATAGAAGTGGGGCGAGCACAGTTTGAAGTGCTATATAATATTCAAATGGCTGATTTTTTGCCACCACGTTACTTTTGTTATCGCACTTCGTCGTTTGAGCAGCTGCAGCAGTTCATGCATGAACCACAGGAATTATTTGTTTTCCCAATTACTCCTGAACAAAGAAGAAAGCAACTGTATCAGCTAGAGCGCACGTGGCGGTTTCCATCACGCCATGTACGTAATTTACAGAATCTTTGTTACCAACGACAACAAAACTTACTACGATTAGGTCCCGAGTTCTTAGCCACGGAGTATGAACCACCTTTTTTTGCGGGCTGGGCGTATGCTTGGCGCTTGCAACGGTATCTGGGGACAGAAGAAGTAGCCCAAAGGGAGCTATATCAACAACCTTTTATCAAACGGTAGATTGCAATAAATAACTTGAACAAATTTAATGACGCAGATTAAGCAAAAAGATCTCAATTGGAGTTCGCCAGTTCAAACATTTGAGTGGCCGTGAATTCAGATACCAGTTAATCTGAATCAATTCATCATCACTAATCTCTTCAATTGGCTGACCCTTAGGAATAAATCGCCGTAACACTCGATTACGATTCTCATTACTACCACGTTCATGCGGAGAATAAGCATGGGCAAAGTACAACGGCACGCCGGTATTTTTCTCAATTGATTGGTAGTT
>NZ_KE383995.1:10205-42296 GCF_000423265.1 Ligilactobacillus saerimneri DSM 16049
CGGCTCCCGCAATTTTGGTCCTATGGTGTAGGGGTTATCACGCCTGCCTGTCACGCAGGAGATCACCGGTTCAAATCCGGTTAGGACCGTTTATAGTTTTGATGGAGCATCCTATCTTATAGGGTGTTTTTTTATTACTATTGTGTTAAACTTGATGAGTTACAACTCATTCCCGATAGGATTCACCATGTGTGAAGATGCCTTGTAACCACAAATAATAACTATTAATGGGGGAATTTATACCATGTCAGAAAGACGTTTATTTACATCGGAATCAGTTTCAGAAGGACACCCAGATAAAATTGCTGATCAAATTAGTGATGCGATCTTGGATGAACTGTTGAAGCAGGATAAGGATTCACGGGTGGCGGTAGAAACATCTGTCACTACTGGTTTAGTGCTGGTATTTGGGGAAGTTTCAACTAAAGCATATGTAAATATCCAAGAGATTGTACGGAGAACTATTCGTGAGATTGGGTATACTGATGGCAAGTATGGCTTTGATGCTGACAACTGTGCAGTAATCACAGCAATTGATGAACAGTCACCAGATATTGCCCAAGGGGTTGATGATTCGGTTGAAAGTCGCGCTAATGGGGAAGATCCGCTGGACAAGATCGGTGCGGGAGACCAAGGCCTTATGTTTGGTTTTGCAACTGATGAAACACCAGAATATATGCCTTTGGCTTTGATGTTAAGCCATAAGTTGATGAAGCGGACGGCTCACTTACGCAAGGACGGGATTTTGACCTACCTGCGGCCAGATGCCAAAGCTGAAGTTACGATTGAATATGATGAAAATAACCATCCGCGCCGAGTTGATACGGTGGTCTTGAGTACGCAACACGATCCAGAAATATCATTGGATCAGATCAAACAAGACGTGATGGAACATGTCATTCGCCATGTAATCCCAGCCAAGTATCTGGATGAGCGGACTAAATACTTTATCAACCCAACCGGGCGGTTTGTCATTGGCGGTCCGCAAGGGGATGCCGGTTTAACAGGACGGAAGATCATTGTAGATACTTATGGTGGGGCTGCTCACCATGGTGGTGGGGCCTTCTCTGGTAAGGATGCTACCAAGGTTGACCGGTCAGCTAGTTATGCTGCCCGGTATATCGCCAAAAACATTGTTGCTGCGGGGATCGCACACCAAGTAGAAGTTCAGATCGCCTATGCTATCGGGGTCGCTGAACCAGTTTCGGTAGCAGTCGACACCTTTGGTACTAGCACGGTTGATCAAGCTGCCTTGATCAAGGCAATTCGGAAGATCTTTGATTTACGGCCAGCTGGAATTATCCAAATGCTCGACCTCAAACGTCCAATCTATAAGCAAACAGCCGCTTATGGACACTTTGGTCGGACTGATGTCGACCTGCCATGGGAACACACGGATAAGGTTGCAGCACTAAAAGCTGAACTGAATATTGATTAATATAATTTGCTAATAGTCGGAGCCTCTGCAAGCTCCAGGATTTAGTTGATTAAATTATAAATTGAAAACTACATTCATTTACTAGGTGGAATTTTTATCCCTGGTTTTCGAATCTTTCAAGGAATAATATAACCTAATCAACAAACTGGAGAACTTTGCGGGGGCTCTTTAAATTTAAACAATAAAATTAATGTATTCTTTAAACTTGTGCTTTATAATAATACTAGGTATCAAATTTTTATAATTTTGGTGAGTAATAGAGAGGGAGGTTCATCGTGAAAAAGAGAAAAGAGCGTTTAGAAGAACAACAAAGATATAAATTTAACCGCAACTTAAATGACTTTAAAAAGGCAACGACATTTGTCGGGACTACACTCCTGATGGGGGCATCGATTCTGGCAGGTGGCAAAACCAAAGCCGATATGGTTAAGAGCGGAAGTCCAGAAATGACGCAAAGCGATGATCACGACCAACAGGACCTGACAAAACAACAGGACAGCTTGCGTGATCAAGTACGACCACAAGTTGTGGCTGCTAACAGTGCTCAAGCAGAGCAAGAAGCCACTAGCAAAGATTTGACCCAACAGGATGAAACTACGCTGACTTCTGAAACTAAGGAGCAAACAGCTACGGATTCGTCTGCCAAAACGGCATCAGCAGACTTAGTTACAGCAGATCAGGTCCAGGAAGTAGCTACCAGTGGCAAGCCAACTGTCCAAGAATACAAGAGCAGTGCAGTAGTGACTGCCACTGCTAATAGTCAGGACCTGACAAACAAGGCTACGTCAGCAGCAAACACTACTGACCAGGCCCCAACGACTACTGCTAACCAGGCAAGTGAGCAACCACAAGGGCAGACAACCCAAAATACCCAAGCAACAACGACAACTCAAACAACTACAAGTCAAGCTACCACGCCTGCTAAGCCAACTACCACCACGACAACGACGAATACAGTCACCTTGAAGACAACTACATCCTTGAAGTTGGCCCAAATTCAAAAGGCAACATACAGTCAGTCGGCTCTCAAGCAGATGAAGGTAGCGCGGCCAACGGTTACATATAGTACCAATACACCGGCTGGGGTCTTCATCAATAATATTAAGGATGCAGCGGTGCAAGTAGCTAACAAGTATGGGCTATATGCTTCATTGATGATTGCCCAAGCAGGGTTGGAAAGTGCCTGGGGCAACAGTGCCTTGGCAACCAAGGCTTATAATTTATTCGGAGTAAAATGGACTGGCCGGGGAGCATATATCACAATGCCAACCCAAGAATACTACGGTGGGAGTTATCACACTGTATATGCCAAGTTCCAGCGCTATGATAGCTACTATGATGCCTTGACGGGCTATGCTAATATGATTGCTTCGAACTTCTTCCGGTCAACCAAGGCGAACGCTGCTACGGTAGAACGGGCAGCTGAAAACCTCCGTAACGGGAAGTACGGGACCTATGCAACGGCTCCTAACTATGCTTCATCATTGATCCGGGTAATCAATAGTTACAATTTGAAACAGTTTGACGGGGCGAGTGCAAGTACCAATACCAATACTGGCAACTCGTTGAATAATACGGCTAAGACTTATACAGTCCAAGCGGGAGACAGCGTTTGGGGAATTTCCCAACAAACCGGGGTTTCAATGGACAACTTACGGTCCTGGAATAAGATCCAAAACAACTTTATCTATCCGGGTCAAGTCTTACAGCTAGTCGCTCCGGGAACGACAACTCAGACTAATACCAATACAACTAATACCAACGGCGACAAGACCTATACGGTTAAAGCCGGGGACAGCGTCTGGGGAATTTCCCACCAGACCGGGGTGTCTATGAGTGACTTGCGGGCTTGGAACAATATTCAAAATAACTTCATCTATCCAGGTCAGAAGTTAATTATTGCCAAGAAAGCTAATAATAATCAAAACACCCACACTAACACTAATACCAGCACGAATAATAAGACCTACACGGTTAAAGCTGGTGACAGTGTCTGGGCTATCGCCCAAAAGACTGGGGTTTCAATGGATACGTTACGGTCCTTGAATAACATCAAGAACAACTTCATCTACCCAGGGCAACAACTCAAGTTGAGCAACTCCAATTCAAGCTCAAATACAAGTAACCCAGGCAAGACCAATGCAACAACTAACAGTGGCAAAACATACACTGTGAAGTCTGGGGACAGTGTCTGGGCCATCGCTCAAAAGACCGGGGTTTCAATGGATACGTTACGGTCCTTGAATAACATCAAGAACAACTTCATCTACCCAGGGCAACAACTCAAGTTGAGCAACTCTAATTCAAGCTCAAATACAAGTAACCCAGGCAAGACCAATGCAGCAACTAACAGTGGTAAAACTTACACTGTGAAGTCTGGGGACAGCGTCTGGGCCATCGCTCAAAAGACTGGGGTTTCAATGGATACGTTACGGTCTTTGAACAACATCCAGGGTAATTTCATCTATCCAGGCCAACAACTACGGTTGAGTGGTTCTAATAGCAGTCAGACTACGACTAAGACTAATAGCAGCACCTCAAGCACAGGGACTTACCAAGTTAAGAGTGGGGATTCCTTGTGGAAGATCGCAATGGAACATGGGACCACTGTCGAACGGTTGCGGTCACTGAATAAGATCACCGGGAGCATGATCTACCCAGGGCAACACTTACGCTTTTAATTGATCTTGCAATCAAAATGGTGATTTGCTAAGATGAAAGAAATCAATATCTGTGAGCATTGACAGAGGAATAGTAAGATTACAGCGACTTGGCAGAGAGCAGGGGTTAGGTGTGAACCCTGCAAGGAGCTTGATCTGAACTCACCCCTAGTGCTTTTTTGCTGAACTAACAGTAGGCAAAAACGGAACCACCGTTAACGGTTTGAGGGTCACCATGAGAATGGTGGAATGATAGGTGGTACCGCGAGTTTTCGTCCTATACAGTTGTCGTAGACTGTATAGGACTTTTTTGATTGAAAGAATAGAGAAAGGATTAGCGACAATGGCATATAATCACAAAAGTATTGAAAAGAAATGGCAAAAATACTGGTTAGAGCACAAAACATTTAAGACAACGGAAGATCCGGAAAAGAAGAACTTCTATGCCTTAGATATGTTCCCCTATCCATCTGGACAAGGCTTGCACGTAGGACACCCTGAAGGGTACACGGCAACGGATATTATTGCCCGGATGAAGCGGATGCAAGGCTACAATGTTTTGCACCCAATGGGATGGGATGCCTTTGGTCTGCCAGCAGAACAATATGCCCTCAAGACAGGACATACGCCCAAGGAATTCACTAAGAAAAATATCAATAACTTCCGGCGGCAGATCCAATCACTCGGTTTGTCTTATGATTGGGACCGGGAAGTTAATACCACTGATGAAGAATACTACAAGTGGACGCAGTGGATTTTTGAACAACTCTACAAGAAGGGCTTGGCTTATGAAGCCGAAGTTCCGGTTAACTGGAGCCCAGACTTGGGCACAGTTGTGGCCAATGAAGAAGTGATCAATGGCAAGACAGAACGGGGCGGTTTCCCAGTTATCAGAAAGCCAATGCGGCAATGGATGCTCAAGATCACGGCTTATGCAGACCGGTTAATCGATGACTTAAAGGATCTCGATTGGCCTAAGTCAATCAAGGACCAACAGATCAACTGGATCGGTCGGTCAGTGGGGGCAAGCGTCTTCTTTGACGTTGCCGGAATGGACGATGCCAAGATCGAAGTGTTCACTACCCGACCAGATACTTTATTTGGGGCAGCTTACATCGTTTTAGCCCCAGAACATGACCTGGTTAAGCAGTTGACGACACCAGCCCACCAAGCAGCGGTTGATGAATACATCGAAGCAGCTTCCCACCGGTCTGACTTGGAACGGACTGAGCTCAACAAGGACAAGACCGGGGTCTTTACTGGGGCTTATGCGATCAACCCTGTTAACGGCAAGCAACTGCCAATCTGGATCAGTGACTATGTTTTAGCCTCCTATGGGACGGGGGCAGTGATGGGGTCACCAGCCCATGATGAACGGGACTGGCACTTTGCTAAGAAGTATGACCTGTCAATTATTCCGGTTATTGCTGGGGGCGATGTGGAAGAAGCACCATATACGGGTGAAGGTCCGCACATCAACTCAGAATTCTTGGATGGCATGGACAAGAAAGAAGCCATCGCAACAATGATTGAATGGTTGGAAGAACATGACGCTGGTCACAGCAAGGTTAACTACCGGCTGCGGGACTGGTTGTTCTCACGGCAAAGATACTGGGGTGAACCAATTCCAGTTATTCACTGGGAAGACGGGGAAACTACCTTGGTACCTGAAGAAGAATTGCCATTGAAGTTACCTGTAACTGATAACATCAAGCCATCCGGTACAGGCGAAAGCCCTCTGGCTAACCTGGATGACTGGGTTAATGTGGTCGATGAAAATGGACGGAAAGGGAAACGGGAAACTAATACGAT
The DNA here is from genome assembly GCF_000423265.1 of Ligilactobacillus saerimneri DSM 16049. Classification (GTDB taxonomy): domain Bacteria; phylum Bacillota; class Bacilli; order Lactobacillales; family Lactobacillaceae; genus Ligilactobacillus; species Ligilactobacillus saerimneri. The sequence continues at coordinate 16,116 of NZ_KE383995.1, forward strand.
GCCACAATGGGCCGGCAGTTCCTGGTACTACCTCCGCTACATTGATCCACATAACCGGGCAGCTTTGGCAGACTATGAAAAGCTCAAGCAATGGTTGCCAATTGACTTGTATGTCGGTGGGGCTGAACATGCGGTCTTGCACTTGTTGTACGCACGTTTCTGGCACAAGTTCCTCTATGACCTCGGAGTAGTTCCAACCAAGGAACCATTCCAAAAGTTGGTTAACCAAGGGATGATCCTGGGGAAGAACCACGAAAAGATGTCCAAGTCTAAAGGCAACGTGGTTAACCCTGATGACATCGTCGAAGAATACGGGGCAGATACCCTCCGGATGTACGAAATGTTTATGGGACCACTGGATGCTTCTATTCCATGGAGTGAAAAAGGTCTTGGTGGGGCTAACCGCTTCGTTCATCGGATCTGGAACTTAATGATCGATGATAACGATCAATTGCGGGACCGGGTAACAACGCTGAACGATGGCGCTTTGGATAAGATCTACAACCAAACGGTGAAGAAGGTCACTGAAGATTATGAAGAATTGCACTTCAACACCGCCATCTCCCAGATGATGATCTTTGTCAATGAAGCCCACAAAGCTGACGCTTTACCACTGGAATACATGGAGGGCTTTGTCAAGTTGGTTGCACCAATCGCACCACACATTGCAGAAGAACTGTGGACGAAGTTAGGCCATGTGGGAACAATTAGTTACCAACCATGGCCAACTTATGACGAAAGCAAGTTAGTCGAAACAACGGTTGAAATTGTTGTACAGATTAACGGAAAGGTCCGGCAACATCTCGAAGTGGCTAAGGATGCTAATAAGGAAGACCTGGAAAAGGTTGCCTTAGCTGATGAACGGATCCAAGCAGAGTTAGCCGATAAGAATATTGTGCGGGTGATCGCAGTTCCTGGCCGGTTGGTCAACATCGTAGTTAAATAACTAGTAAATAAATCCTGTGCGGACTGAAAAAAGGTCCGCTACCCCTAAGCTGGAGGAATCTGGCTTAGGGTTTTTTGTTTTAGCTAGATAGAGATGAAAATCATTTTATGCAATGCTATAACTTATATTAAATGATTAATAAGCCTGTTGATGGCTAGGAGGACAATCTTTGAATGGGGCAATGAAGGGGGATAAAGACTAGTAGTAAATCTTTCGAACAATTAGCTTGAATTTATATATATATATAATGTTATTGATTAAATTGGTTTTAACAAAAGTTTAAGCATTAGAGGGGGATACATACTATGGTTTCTCACAATACGAAAAAAGCATTGACGATTGCGGGTGCAGGTTTAGCAACCCTAGCAGGATCTTCTGTTTTAAGTAGTAATGTTAGCGCTGACACTGTTGCGCCAGATACTACTAATGTTACTAACACGACAGCAGATACTCCACAAACCCAACACGAAGCAGCTTTAAAAGCGCTAGATGAAGCAAAGGCTAAAGATGAACAAGCAACCCAGGCATTAAATGATGCCAAAAAGGAAGCTGATCAAGCGCAAGCTAACAAAGATCAAGCCCAAGATGCAGTTAACCAACAACAAGGGCAAGTTGATCAAGCGCAAAAAGATACTAATCAAGCCCAAGAGACAGTTAACAAGGCTCAAGACGATGTTGCTAAGGCGCAAGAAAACGCTAAGGACGCAACACCAGAAAATATTGCTAACACAGAAAAAGCAATTAAAGATCAACAGGATAAGATTCAACAAGACGCTACTGCCGTTGATCAAGCAACTCAAGCAGTGCGGGATGCAAACCAAAATGTTGATCAGACTCAGCAAACAGCTGATCAAGCCCAAACAAATGTTAATGACAAGCAAAGTGCAACTGATAAGGCACAACAAGACTTGGACAAGGCTAACGAAGCTTTAGCAGACAATGATGTTGAAAAAGCTCAGAATGATTACAACCAAGCTCAAGCAAACACTAAGCAAGCACAACAAGATGATGCTAACGCTAAGCAAGCTGTTACTGATACTCAGAATGCATTAGAGCAAGCTAACCAAAAGGTTAACGATGCCTTAAATACTGCTACTGAAGCTCAAAAGACAGCGGACAATGCTCAAGCAGATTATGATGCCAAGAACCAAGCGGTTAACCAGTCACAACAGAAGGTTAACAAGGACTTAGCTGACATTAAAGCAGTTGAAGAAGCAATGGCTAACCAAAACGTGATTAACTTACCGGATGGTTATGTAGATGCGTTGAAGGCTTATGAAAAGGATCAATCTTCGCAAAACGATGAAGCTTTAATCAACTTAGGTAAAAAAGGAATGGACCTGAATGAGTATCACGCAAGCGAAGCTGATAAAAACCGCAAGATCGTATACTCACCAAACGAACCTTTGAGTGATGATGTTGAAATTGAATTGACACAGTTTACAGCTCAGCTTTTAAATCAAATTATTACACAATTTGGATCTCCTAAATATGTTATTAATGGTGGTTCCTTGGCATTAGCAAGAGAAGTTTCTAAGCGTTATGATGCAGATAAATGGAATACTTTTGACAAGAACGATCATGATAGAGCAGCTATTAATAATGCTGCAAAAGACCTTGGTATTTATTACAGTGTAAACTTAAAGGGAAACGCATATGAAAATCTGCTTAGTGGTGACTATTTCACCAGAGAACCAAAAGAAAGAACAACTACTATGGCAGACCTGAAAGCTCAAATTTATAAAGCTATCACTGTCATGCTTTTCCAAGATAGTGATGGCAACCAATGGGGACATGCTACAGCATTAACAGGGTTCCGTAGAGGAATCGATGAGCAGATCAGCAGTCCATTAGAATTGGGTGTCATGATCGATGCAATGTATCAAACACATATTCTCTCGGTCAGTGAAGATTCACACAAATATGATCCATCAGATATATACTCTAACATCCAGGAGAACAGTAAATATAATCAGTTAGCCCAAACCACTTATGCTGTTCCTGATTCCAACAAGTTAGCGGAACAAAAGGCACAATTGCAAACACAACTACAGGCTGACCAAACTGACTTGGGTAATAAGCAACAAGTAGCTAGTGAAGCTTTGGCTGTAAAGCAACAAGCTGATAAAGACTTAGCAACAGCTAACCAAAACCTGGCAACGGCGAGAACATCCCAACAGCAAGCTCAACAAGCAGCTAGCGCTGCTAAGACTACTGCTGACCAAGCAGCTCAAGCATTGACCACAGCAACTAATAACGAGCAAGCAGCTAAGGAAAAATTAGCAGCTGTGAGTGCAGATGAAGCTACTAAGCAGGAAGCAGTTAACCAAGCTCAAGTAGCCTTGAAGGCCGCTCAAGACGAGTTAGCTCAAGCCCAACAAGACTTAGCTGCTAAGCAAACGGCATTAAAGGATGCTCAAAATGATTTAGCTACTAAGCAGACAGCAGTTAAGACCGCTCAGGATCAAGAACAAGCTGACCGGGATCAATTAGCTAAGTTGCAACAACAATTAGCTGATTACCAAAATGCACCTGTGTTAGTTCAAGCGGCCCAAGATAAGTTAGCTCAAGCCCAACAAGACTTAGTTGCTAAGCAAACAGCACTGAAGGATGCCCAAGATGCTTTAGCTACTAAGCAAGCAGCCTTGAAAGAAGCTCAAGACAACTTCGATCAAGCGCAAGCTAAGTTGGACACAGCCCAAGCTAATAAGGATCAAGCTGATCAAGAATTAGCTGCAGCGATCGAAGCAGCTAAAACTAACGCTGAAAAGTATGGTGACCAAGTAGTAGTTAACCCAGTAAGCGTCACTGAAGGAGCTAAGGAGTTACCAGAATTGACTTTGGCTAACCCACAAGCTTTACCGGTTGCACGCAATACTATGGCCTTGTTTGCTCGGGTAGCACAAAGCCTGACAGCTTTGCCATACGGAACAACAGTGGCTTGGAATGACGCTACTAAGGCATTGGCTGATATGCAAAAGGCTGGTCAGTATACAGAACAGGCTCTAGTTACCTTCCCAGACGGAACAACCAAGGTGGTCAACTTCAAGTTAACGGTAACAGCAGTAGCCAAAGAAACAACACCAAGTCAACCAAATACTAGTCATCACCAAGACAACATTGAACCATTAGATGGCATTACAGATGCACAAAAAGCCAGCTTTGCTGGGTATCATGTCCTTGATGGCCGGGTAGTGGATGCTAATGGTAAGCCAGTTGCTGGCTGGACAATCCGCCAAGGGATCATTTACAATGCCGAAGGAGTGGCGGTAGCTAAGGTCGGGACGCCAATGGCGACACCAACAAAGGCTGAAACAACACTCAAGCGGACAACCACCTTACCACAAACAGGTGAAGATGAATCCTCCTGGTTGAGTGCATTAGGCTTGACTGTTCTGGGAACGGTTAGTGCTTTAGGCGCAACCTTAGGCTTACGGAAGCAAAACTAATAAAATTGTAAAAACGCAAGCAACTAGCGCAAAAACGTGGCTGGGAGAAAGTTCTATTTCTTCGTCAGCTACGTTTTTTAATTCGCTAAGGACACATTACAACGGGGAAATGTTTGGCTGCCCTACATGGGGCACTGGACTGCCAGGTTGCCAAGGGGAAATTTTTTGCATAGAATAAATGTACCAAATTAAATTAAAAAGAGAGGTACAACCATGAAGAAAGACTTATCCCGGGAGCTCAGTGGGCGCCATGTCTGGATGATGACAATAGGGGGCGCGATCGGCACCGGTTTGTTTTTAGGGTCAGGGACAGCAATCCAACAAGCAGGACCGAGTATCATGGGCGGCTACTTGCTGGCAGCTGGGTTTACCTACCTGATGTTGCGGGCATTGGGGGAATTGATCCTAGCTGATCCGAGCAAGGGGTCCTTTATTGAAGTGGTGCGGACCTATTTGGGGCCACGGTGGGAATTCATCGTGGGGTGGACCTATTGGCTTTGTTGGGAGAGTTTGGCAATGACCAATCTTACTGCTAGTGGGATCTACATGCACTATTGGTTCCCCCATGTTCCCCAGTGGTTAATTGTCTTGATCTTCTTGATCGCTTTAGTAGCAATTAACCTGACAAACGTGGGCTTGTTTGCGCGCTTGGAAGCAGGTTTTGCTAGTATCAAGGTGATTGCGATCCTAGCCCTGATCGCCGTCGGAATTGTCCTGTTAGGGGGACACTTCCAGGTAGGGGGACAAGCGGTAGCATTGCAAAATCTCGGTTTGCACGGGGGCTTTTTCCCGCATGGAATGAAGGGGATGTTACTTTGCTTACCGATGGTAATCTTTGCGTATACGGGAATTGAAATGGTGGGGTTAACAGCTGGAGAAACCAAGACCCCTGAAAAGGACATCCCACAAGCGATCAATTCGATCGGACCGCAGATCAGCTTGTTTTACATTGGCGCCCTGTTTGTCTTGATGTGCATTATTCCCTGGGACCAAGTAAGTGTGACGGGGTCACCGTTCGTTCAGGTGTTTGGTGCTTTGGGGATCAAAGCAGCCGCTAGTATCATTAACTTTGTGGTGCTGACGGCCGCTTTATCATCGTGCAACAGCGCGATCTTCAGTACAAGCCGGATTATCCATTCATTAGCCCAAAACAACCAAGCTCCAGCTTATTTTGGGCAAACTAACCAGCGAAATGTACCGTTGCGGGCCTTACTCTTGTCGAGTGGGTGCTTGTTGTTGATCGTGGGTTTGAATTTTGTCTTGCCAGCAGCGGTCTTTACCATCATTTCGGGGGTGGCAACGGTTAGCTTTATCTTTGTCTGGATCATCTTGCTTATTTGCCATATTAAGTATCGGCAGGGACAAGCTGGGTCTGATGTGATGACCATGCCCCTTTTCCCAGTAACTAACTGGCTGACAATAGCCTTTTTTGGGGCGGTTTTGGTCCTCCTCCTCTTTACTCCAGCGACACGCTTGTCCCTTTTTTGGACCATCGGCTGGTTCGTTCTCATCGGTGGGGCAAGCTTAGTGTTTGACCACAAGGAGGCGGTGGAACATGCGGATTGATAAGTTTCTTGTTCAGGCCCAGGTGGCGACCCGGTCCCAAGCGCATAAGCTGATCAAGCAAAAGCAAGTCTTGGTCAATGACCAGGTAGTTAAGGCCTTTAAACAACAAATAGACGAAAATAACGACGTCGTTCAAGTGGCCGGAAAGGTCATTCACTACCAAAAGTATTACTATTACCTGCTCAATAAACCCCAAGGCGTGATAACCGCGACTAAAGATGTCCAACACCGAACGGTAGTCGACTTGTTAGCCAAGGATGACTATCGGGCGGACATCGTGCCGGTAGGTCGGTTGGACAAAGATACCACAGGGTTATTGTTGCTGACCAACGATGGACAGCTCAACCATAACCTGATGAGTCCTGCCAACCATGTGGCAAAAGAATACGAGGCGGTAGTTGCCGGTCCGGTTGACCAGACAACTAGCGATCAGTTTGCCCAGGGGCTAATTCTTCGGGATGGGTTAAAAACGCAACCTGCCCACCTGACGATCATCCAGGCTGATCCTAAGCAACAAGCTAGTCTTGTGCGGGTGGTTATCAAGGAAGGAAAGTACCACCAGGTAAAACGAATGTTTGCGGCCACTGGGGGCCGGGTGGTTGAACTCAAGCGGGTACGTTTGGGCAGTTTACAGTTAGATGAAACAGCTTTACCCCAGGGGCAATACCGGGCGTTAACACCAGCTGAACTGGCCCAATTAAAGCAAAATAATTAATTAAAACCAGGTTTGAATCCGCATTGTTAGAGGGCTTGAACCTGGTTTTGTGTGTTATGGGGTTTGTAATTGGTGGATAAAGGTCGGCAAGTGGTCAATCAAGACACTGGGGACCACCACATGCCGGGTTAATGCCAGCTGGTCGGCTAAGGCACTATGGGTGTAGACTGCGGCGTTGACTACGGCTGTTAATGGGGCTGGGCTAAATTGACCGAGAAAAGCAGCGATGATGCCAGTCAGAGTATCGCCCATCCCGCCGGTCGCCATTGCGGGTCCACCCACCGTCAATTGACAGGTAGTCCCATCGGTATGGTAGATCGTTGTGTGGTACTTCTTCAAAACAACCGTTGCCTGGAACCTTTGCTGTGCTTGGCGGTTGGAAACATCATCTTGTTCAGTGACAGTTAACCCCGTCAATCGTTGCCACTCGCCAGGATGGGGCGTAAAGATTACATGCTGTGCAGGGAGGAGGGCTTGGAGTTTAGGATCTTGGGCCAATAGTGTTAGGGCTGACCCGTCAACGATCAAATAGTGGGCGGGATCAAAGTTGGTTAGGACGATTTGCAGGATCTCATGCGAACGACTACTAGTGCCTAAGCCAGGACCAACGATCGTGATCGTTGCTTGGGCGACAGCTGCCGAAAGGGCAACTTTGTCAAAATAATTGATGTACATTGCTTCTGGCACAATAGCATGGAGGGCGGGGAGGTTGTCCTTGCTGGTCGCAACCGTCACCAGACCAGCACCAGAATAAACAGCGGCCTTGGCTGCCATAGTGATCGCACCGCCAAAGTTTTCATTGCCACCGACGGCTAAGATCCGACCAAAGCTCCCCTTGTAACTATCAGTTAGGCGGGGGGTGAGCACTGCTTGGACTTGTTGCTGAGTTATTTTTTCCATAGATTCACCTTCTAAATTATTTGCAGTTTATTATAACCAAGATTCAGGTTGGTTGCTAAAAACTAACTGGAAATAACCCTTGTAGCAAGGCGGTTAGCTCCTGACTTAGGGTTATTTTTCCAGTTGGTTGGAAAATATCAGGAAACAAAAAAGAGGTTGGCTTAGCCAACCTCTAAATTATCCGTTTAGGAAATTAATTACTTAACTTCAACTGGAGTTTCAGGTTCGTTACCTTCAACCAATGCCAAGTTGTTGTCAAATGCCTTAACAACCATGTTCCGTACGGCGTGAGTAGTGTAGAAGGCAGTGTGTGGAGTTACCAGAACGTTTGGACGATCGATCAGGTCAGCCAAGTGTGCATCTGGGAATTCCTTACCTTGCCAGTCTTTGTTGAAGACCCCAACTTCGCCTTCGTAAGTATCCATAACGTAACCGAAGACCTTGCCAGAATCTAAACCACGAACAACAGCTTGAGTATCAACAAGCGGACCACGAGAAACGTTAACGATCACAACGCCGTCCTTCATTTCAGCGATAGTGTCATCGTTGATCATGTGTACGTTTGCTGGTACATCAGGAACGTGCAAGGAGATAACGTCAGCTTGCTTGTATAAGTCATCCAAGCTATCTACATAGTAGCCCTTTTCTTCCAACTTAGGGTTCTTGAAGATATCGTATGCGATAACCTTTGCGCCGAAGCCTTCCATGATTTGCATGAATACTTGGCCGATGTGACCTGTACCAACAACACCAACAACTTGGTCACGAACTTCACGACCGATAGTTGGAGCCCAACGTAAGTCACGCTTGGCCATCTTTTCGTCCATGCGCTTGTCTTGACGTAAGATCCGTGCAGCTTGGATAGCAGCGTGTTCAGCGATAGCGTTTGGTGAGTATACAGGAACGTTAGTGATTTGGAAACCTAATTCCTTTGCCTTTGCCATGTCGATGTTGTCGATACCAACATTACGCAATGACATCTTAGTAATACCGTTGTCAGCTAATGCTTGTAAAGTTTCAGCAGTGTAGTCTAATTGTTGGTAAACAACTGCACCGTCAGCGCCCTTAGCCAAGCTAGCTGTTTCAGGTGTCAACAGCTTGTCAGTAAATTCAACTTCAACTTCTGGATGAGCCTTTTCCCATTCTTTTACGAATGGTTGTTCATCTTCACGAATAGCATAAGCAAAAATCTTTGTCATGATTCCGCCTCCAAATAAAATAATTAGTTTTCAGTATTATTATAGCTACTTATGCGGTTTTTTCAAAATAAAAATGTAAAAATAAGTAATTTTTTGTAAAAAAACCGCAAAAAGCGTGAAAATTGACCAAAGATGAGAATTAACAGAATCCATGATAAAATAATATTAACTACAAAATAGAGGTGATCCTATGACAATTGATTGGCAACAAGAAGTTGAAAAACGCAAAGACGATATCATTGCCGACTTGGAACGGATGCTCCGGGTAAAGAGTGTTCGTGATGAAAGTCAGGCCACAGCGGATGCTCCCCTTGGCCCTGGTCCCAAGGCAGCCCTGGATGAATTTCTCAAGATCGCTGAACGTGACGGCTTCGAAACAATGGAACTAGACGGCATGGCTGGTCACATCCAATACGGTGAAGGTGATACAGACCTGGGGATTCTAGCCCACGTCGACGTAATGCCAGCTGGTAACGGTTGGGATACTGACCCATTTGAACCAGTGATCAAAGACGGCAACTTGTATGCCCGTGGTGCTTCTGATGACAAGGGGCCAAGTATGGCTGCCTACTACGGGATGAAGATTGTTAAAGAATTGGGCCTTCCTGTGAACAAGAAAATCCGGTTCATCTTGGGGACTGACGAAGAAAGTTCCTGGCGCGGGATGAAGCATTACTTTGCTTCTATGCCACAACCAGACCTGGGCTTTTCACCCGATGCCTTTTTCCCAATCATTAACGGGGAAAAGGGGAATGTCAGCTTCTTCTTACACTTTGCGGGAAGTAACGAAGGCGCATGGCAACTGCGGTCCTTTGAAGGGGGCTTACGGGAAAACATGGTGCCACGGGATGCTCAAGCAGAGATCACAACACCAGATGCTGACCAAGTCAAGCAGGCTTTTGCAGACTTTGTCGCTGCTAACCCCATCGAAGGGACAGTTACGGAAAATGGCGATAGCTTGACATTGGCAGTAGTCGGTAAGGCTGCTCACGGTCAAGAACCACGGAACGGGGAAAATGCGGCTACTTACTTAGCATTGTTCCTCTCCCAGTTTGACTTTGGGGGCGATGCTGCTAACTACCTCAACTTTACTGCCAAGTATATCCATGACGATTCACGGATGGAACACCTCGGCATGGCATTCACTGACGAAGTGATGGGCGACTTAACGATGAACGCTGGGGTCTTCACTTTCACTGCCGAAAAGGGTGGGACAATCACTCTGAACTTCCGTTATCCAAAGGGAATGGATGAATCTGACTTGCAAGCTGGTTTGGCTAAGGCAACGGCTGATATGGGCGTAAAACTAGAAGCAGGCGAAGGGATGGTACCACACTACGTGGACCCAAGTGATCCAATCGTCCAAAAACTGTTGGCTGTTTATAACCGCCAAACTGGTTCCAACGCTGAAGGTATGGTAGTCGGTGGTGGGACATATGGCCGCCTCTTAGAACGTGGGGTTGCCTTTGGGGCTATGTTCCCAGATACGCCAGATACGATGCACCAAGCTAACGAATATATCCGGCTCAAGGACTTGTTTGCGGCGACTGCAATCTACGCTGAAGCTATCTACGAATTAGTTAATAGTTAAATAGATAAACGTATAAAGACCTAAAAGAGGTTGCCAATTACGGCAACCTCTTTTTTAGATTCTTTAATTTAATTCAATGAAAATAGATAATCTCACGCTTGGGACAAATGGTCGCGCCGAGCAAACCAGGCGAAGGCCAAAGGCAAAAGGATAAAGCCAACGATCATCCCGCCGATAGCATACCAATTGATGGCCCCGTTGAGGGTAAACTCGCCCACCCAATCATACTTGATTAACAAGAGAATGGTAACGACCATCCCTAAGGCTGGGATCACAACATCCGTCCACCAATTACGGGGAGCTGGGAGGAGTGGTTCTTGGGCCTTGTCATAGTAAAACATGATAACGGCAAGCGGAATCACTGCAAATTCAAAGAACCGCACCATGGCACTAAGGAGGATAATGGCAGGAACACTATAATTAAACGCCATCGGGATGATCAGGGCTAAGATGACCGTGATCAGGTAGACCCGAGCAGGGAAGTCACGGTGGTTCCGGTGGGCCAGCCACCGGGGAACCTGACCTTCAGTAGCCATGGCTTCAAGAATCCGCGGGGTGTTGAAGGACGCTGCAATGTTGATCCCAAACATGGAGATCAATGCCCCAGTCAAGATGAGGTTACGCAGCCATGGATTGGTAAAGATCGCCGCTAAGGCTACCACTTGCTTGGTAGTAACGATAGCCTGGGGGTTAACCATAATCGCAACGGTAATTGTTCCAATATAAACGAGCGCAATCAAGATGATTGCTAAAGGAATTGCCCGCGGAAGGTTCTTTTCTGGGGCTTCCATATCAGCAGAACCCGAAGCCACGCTTTCGAACCCAGTAAAAGCATAAAAGGCGGTTGCGACTGCCATGACGAAGGTTGACGTGGTAACTGGTGGAATCAAGGCATGGTTGTGCCCATCAGTTAGGTGTGCGAGCGTGGCAGCGTTACTGTGGCCCGTTTTGATTACTAAGACCGTTCCAGCGATGATTAACAGTGCTAGGGCCGCCACTTTACCGATAGTTGCAAGGTTATTGATAAAAGCAAACAGGGGCTCACCACCGAAATTAATCAAGGTAATAATCGCCATCAGGATGACGAAGCAGGCAGTAACGAGCCAGAAGTTGTTGGTATCGCCCCCGAAGATCGAGAGGGTTGATTTGATAACACTAACTGCCATCACTCCCCAGGCCACAGCGGCGGAGAAATAACGGACTGTCCCCATGTAAAATCCAAACCGCGGCCCGAAAGCAGCTTTGGCATAAGCATATGCCGAGCCGCTTTTAGTGACATACTTTGCAGCGACGGCGAAAGTTACGGCTAAACATGCTGCTAACAAAGCCGCTGCGATGTAGGCGAGGGGGCCAAGCTTCCCCACCATGGTAATGACTACTCCCGGAGTGAGAAAGATCCCCGAGCCAACGATCGAATTGATCGCTAAAAGGACAATTGACCAGAAACCGAGTTTTTTACTTGTCATGCTAACTCCTCCTTACTAGCTTGGATGACGAAAGCTCGGAATAATTTGTTCATTTCAGGAACAAAGTTATGGAGCATTTCAGGATGCCATTGGACGGCCAAGACCTGGTTGTGGGGATCTTCGAGGCCTTCGATGACCCCGTCTTTGGCCCGGGCAGTGACGGTTAACCCCAGGCCGACTTCCTTAACGGCTTGGTGGTGGAAAGAATTGATCCGAATGCTTTCTTGACCAAAGATTGTCCGCAACTGGGAACCAGCAGCTAGGTTGGCAGTTTGGGAAGTTTGCCCCGGGTGTCCTTTTTGGGCATGTTGGTATGGGTTACCAGGGATAGCACTGAGGTCCTGGTAGAGGGAACCGCCCCGAGCGACATTGATTAGCTGGAGGCCACGACAAATCCCCAAGACAGGCTTGCGGAGGTGGGAAGCAGCCCGTAAGAGGCTGATTTCAAAAGCGTCGCGGGTAGCCCAGCTTTCGCCGATTTGTTGGCTGGGTTCTTCCCCGTAATAACTCGGGTCGACATCTTGACCCCCGGAGATAACGAGTCCGTCAAGATGGCGCATGATTGCTGGAGCCGAATTCAAATCATAGTTGATGGGGATAATAAAAGGGACGCCACCGTTTTGTTTAATCGCAGTGACGTAGTCTTCATTGACGTAGCTACGGTGGTAGCCGGGGAAGGGGCCAGCGTCGTTGAGGATCCCGCCGGTAATTCCAATAACTGGCAAATCAATCACTCCTTTAAAAAGTAAAGGCGCCATTCATAAGAAGTGGCGCCAGGAAAATTGCCCGTAAGCAAAAGTCACTTATTTTATAAAAGTTAATGGGTTTAGGATACTCCGGAAAACGGGGACCGTCAAGCCAAGGTAACTGGCGTTGGAGTGATAAAAAATTATTGGCTAGCGTAAAGAAAAATTATTGGGACAAGTGGTACTTTTGTCCATAAAGACAGGACATATACCAAAATAGGTGCGAGTAAAAGAATAACAAGATTGATCGGGCGCGGGCAGGTACAACGGCGCATATTTTACGATAGGTCGGGTCATGTTAGACAAAATGGGAAAAGTGTAAAAATTAGATCATGAAAAATAAAATGAAATAAAGAATCTAGTTTGCAGACACCAAGAACACCCCCAGTTGGACGAGAAAATTGCTATAATTAAAAATAAATACAAAAAAATAATAATAGGAATTTGTAGGAGAGATATTAATTTAGACAGGTAACGTAGTGAATGTTAATAATCAATGAGGGTGAGATTATGGATTACGATACTATTAAATTGATAGGTGAACAGTGTAAAGTTTTGTATTTGCCGGATGATAAAGATTATGTGGTTGAGGGGGTTGCCGGCAGTGGAAAAACAGTAGAGGCGTTATACAGAGCGTTGCTATTAAGCCTGGTACATAATGAAAATATTTATATTTTTGCATTTAATAGGAACGTTGTTGAAAAAATGAAAAAGGATAAGCAATTGATAGTCAATGCTTTAAAAATGAAGAAACCAGATAATTTTAAAGCTAATGATTTAAATCAGGCTTCAAGGAAGATAATTATTACCACTATTTATAGTTATATGCGAATCCTATTTGGAAAATATATGCAATTGGGAGAATTTGGTAAGGTTCCTTTTGCATTCGAAAACGATGAGCGAAGAGAGTTAATTGGTGAAATAGTAGATAAATATAAGTATAAAAATCCTAATAGCATTTTACAAAAAAGAGATTTAGATTTTCTTAATGATGAAATCGTGTATTTACTTCAAAATAGCATTTCAGATGAAAGTAAATATATTAATATGGACAGAACAGGGCGTGTAGGACGAATAAGTAAGCAAAATGATGATAGAAAAATAATTTATCAAATTTTCAAAGAATATGTACAACGTTTGAGAAACGGAGTCTATGGTAGAAGTGGAGAGACATATTTTGATTACGATTATATATATTGGTATGGGAAAGAAATAGCGGAAAAAATGAAAAACGAAGATCGACCAAAATACATAATTATAGATGAAATCCAAGATTTTTCTCCTAGTATGCTACAAGCACTAAATGCTATTTGTTTAACCGATGAAGCAGCCTCTAAGTTGGTTTTAGGTGATTTAGATCAAAATGTTTTTGGCCGTAATATTACCTGGTCAAGTTTGGGAATTAATATTCAAGGACGTAGGGATTGGAAAATTAGGTTTACAGTTAATTATCGTAATAAGGCAGGGGTAGCCAATCTTGCTAAGCAAATGTACGATAAATTAAAGCGAAATGATAAGAATTTTGATCCAAATATGCAGTTACGTATAAGCGATAAGACAGCGATAACAAAACAAGTAGTGTGTTCCCTGAATGATTTAGAAACAATACATAACATAATAAATAGGAGCAAAAATAAAGTATTGATAATCTTCTTTACAAGGGAAGATAAGCAGCATTTTAAAGAGATGGTAGGATCTGACGTTAAAATGGATAACGTGGATATGGATACTGTAAAAAGAATAAAAGGTTTAGAGTATGATGATGTCCTCATTTATAACATCAATGGATATGATAAATATTTGGTTGAATTGGATGATGGAACCCAAGGAATCGGAATGGATTTCGGGAACGATAGAATAGAAGAAAATGAGTTTAAAAGTTTAATATATGTAGCAATAACTAGAGCACGAAATAGTGTTACATTTTTAATGGATGAAAATAAGATAGCGTACGAAGAAATTACTGGGAAAAAATTATTTCCAGAAAATTATATTGATAGTGATTCTCTGGACTGGCGTATTTAATTATTAGAGGGTATAAAATTGACCGACATTGAGAAAATTAAAGCAAGCATGCAAGAGCGTAATATAACGACACTATATCATTTTACATATTCTGCTAATCTTCCTTATATTTTAGATTACAATGAGGAATATAATGGGATTCAGTCAATAAACAAACTGAAGGAAATGAAAACAGTGGACGCAAATATCACGGACTCAAATCGTTATGATGGACACAGGGATTATATTTGCTGCTCACTTTCACGTCCAAACAAGTATTATTTTAAGGTAGCAAAGAAGAGAAATTCTAAGAAAGTATTTACGGATTGGGTAGTAATGTCTATTGAGGCAGATATCATTAATGAGACTACTAAGTATTGCCCTACTAATGCTGCAACTGGCGGTGGAAAGTATATTGGTAGTGGATTTGAAGCATTTGAAGAAATGTTTAAAGATAAGATAGAAATTCCAAATAAACCAACAGTGTATCGTTCGAAAAATGAAAAACCAAAAAATACAACTGATTATCAGGCAGAAATTTTAATAAAGGACAAAATTCCAATTGATAAAATTAAGGGGATATATTTTGATGCACGTAGTGTTGAAATGGAATATTATCGGTTGCAATTATGGGTAAATGAGAATTTAATGAAGAGGCTAAAGTTTGGAAAATACAGTATAGACAATGAGACATATGATTTGAAATTTGATGTTTTGTAGTAGAGTATACGGAAGGATTGGTTAATATGGCCGAAAGATTCGTCTACTATGTAGACGAAAAGGATAACTTTTGTAAAAAAAAAGTGACCTTTAAATGGTATTCGGGTTTTGCAACAGTTCAAAAGCAAAAATCATTTCATGAGTTGCATAAAGCTTTTCTGGAAGAGTTTCCTACTTATAAGGTGCTAGAGGTGTCATCAGTGTCAAATATTGATTGGGCGCAGAAAGTAAGTGCATTCAATTTAAAGGTAAAAACCTCAAAAGGAACTTATAGTGTGGAGCAAGTTTTTCAGGCAGGAAAAGTGTTTGAAGAAGCTGGATCACAGGAAAAAATATTACATTTATCACCTAAACTGGCTCAAGCGATTACGCGTAAGTTAGTAAAGAATGATAACTTAAAAGGATTTATGATTTTTGGGGAAATTTTCCCCCTGGAACCAAAAACGTTATTTTATAATTGGATTTATCTACATGCTTTGCACCAAAATGAATTGTTAGCTAATAAAGTTGCGGAATATGCTGCATTTACAGATATCTATTTTAACCCTGAAAAACAAATCAACTGTCAGGCAGAAGCATGTGCGATATATGTTTCACTTACACGTAGAAAATTATTGGATGAAGCACTAAGTAATATAGATAATTTCAAGAGAATAATATATGGTATTCCTACGAACGACTATGAGCAAATAGATTTATTTAAGTAAGAAAAGTCTAAACAAACCATGCTTGAAGCAATCGACGGCAAAATGCTGGTTCCAGAATATACCGATGATTATTTGACAGAAGTAAAGAATATTGTCCTCGGTAGATATAAATAACACCAGGGCGGGAAGGTACCCATTTGAGGTACTTTCCCGCCCTGTTTTAGTGAAATTATTTGATTAGATAAAACTAACCTACTTGGTGATTGCCTTGAAAGCAGCCGCTTGCTTGGTCATTCCGCGTTCGGAAGCTAAGCGTTCAATCGAAGAAGCACCGAAGAAACCGTCGATTTCAGGAACATTTTTGATAACATAGGCAGCATCTTCCGGATCGGCAATCGGACCACCATGGCAGATAACCTTGATCTCAGGATTAACCTTGCGGCCGGCTACAATGATCTTCCGGATCCGGTCACAGCAGTCATCTAAGGTCAAAGCAGTTTCTGCACCGATAGATCCTTTGGTAGTCAAGCCCATGTGGGCAACAAGAATGTCAGCCCCGGCTTCAGCCATGGCAGCAGCTTGCTTTTCGTCGAAAACATAAGGGCAGGTTACCATGTCTAGTTTATGTGCTTTCCGAATCATATCAACTTCAAGATCATATCCCATTCCCGTTTCTTCCAGGTTAGCTCGGAATTTACCATCAATTAAGCCAACAGTTGGGAAGTTTTGGACCCCATTGAAACCTTGTTCCTTGAGTTGCTTCAAAAAGATGTCCATGACGCGGAAAGGATCTGTCCCGCAGACACCCGCTAGAACAGGGGTCTTTTTAACAATTGGTAATACTTCTTGGCCCATTTCTTGAACGATCTTATTTGCATCCCCATAGGAGAGTAAGCCAGAGAGGGAGCCACGTCCAGCCATCCGGAAGCGACCAGAGTTATAGATAATCAGCATATCAACATCAGCTTGTTCACTACATTTAGCGGTAATTCCAGTTCCGGCGCCAACACCGACCAAAATTTTACCGGCTTTTACTTGGTTGTCAAAATCTTTGAGAATTTCTTGGCGTGTCTTGTTTAACATTGTTTTTCCTCCAATTTATTCGGCTTGCTTTGCAGTTTGGGCTGCAATGAGTTGTAGCAATTGTTGGGCGGCGTATTCAGCAAAAGCTTGGTCATTGATGTGGTGGTCGACTTTTTCGACTGTTACCAAGGGGTTATCAAGCTGACCAGTGATTGCATCAAAAAGGGCCGCTCTAGCGCTCAAGCTTTCAAATGGTTGTCCAGGAGCATCAATCATCGAAACCCCCTGTGTCGGCAGGAGAACCTTCATTGATGCTTGAGCTTGGTTCCACCGCTGTGCCAGTTCCTGTCCAATTTGGGTGCTTTCGACCTCATTAGTTCGCATCAAGGTTACAGTTGGATTGTGCTGGTACAAGTTGCGATCATGGTAACGTGGGGGAACAGTGGCACGGGGACCAAAGTTGGCCATGTCACAGGCCCCAACCGAAACTACTTGGGGAGTTTGGCTAGCAACTGCCGCCTCACAACGGTTAGGACCAGCAGATAGGACCCCACCACAGACTTCATCGCACCACTCGGTGGTAGTTAGGTCGAGGATCCCGGCAAAGAATCCTTGCTTGATCAAGTGTTCCATGGTTTTGCCCCCAGTACCTGTGGCGTGAAATACTAAAACTTCATAACCCTGTTTCTCAAGGTAAGCTTTAGCATAGTCAACACACGGTGTGGTCACGCCGAACATTGTGGCACCAATTAGGGGCTTAGTTTTTTCTTTTGATGCCGGTAAGGTGGCATCAAGTTGCAGCATGCCTGCAATGGCAAGCATGGCATTTTTGAAAATGGTCGTAGAAATCTTATTCAGACCAGCAACGTCAACGATAGATGGCATCATGATGATGTCACTTGTGCCAACATATTGGGATGTATCCCCAGAAGCCATCGTGGAAACAATAACTTTGGGAACACCCAGCGGCAGGGCCCGCATGGCTGGTGCTACAAGGGAAGTTCCCCCGGAACCACCACAGGTAATGATGCCGTCGAACTCACCCGCAGCATAAAGCTGGGGGAGGAGCTTTTCCATCCCTTGAGATAGAGCACGGGTTGCCAGTGCCCGATCCTGACGATCAACTAGGGTGGCAATATCATAACCGGCGGCCGCTGCAATTGTTGCGTTACTTACATCGGGGGTAAATTTGGGAGCAAAGACGCCCGTATGAATCATGTATGGCTTCAACCCCAAGTCGTAGGCGAGTTGCTTAAGGTAGGCAAACTCCGTTCCTTTTGTATCGAAGGTTCCGGCAATCGCTAATTTTTTCAAACAAAGATCCTCCTTAAATAAATTAAGTAGGTTAGCTAACTTACGTTATAAATAGTAACCGCTTTCAAAACGAGATAACATGTTTTTATGTTAGGAAATGATGTGGTTATGTATAGAGTTGCGATAATTACGCGGACTATATCCAAATTTTATTTTGAAGATTTTGGAGAATTGCGCGTAGTTATGGTAGCCGACCCGGTGACTGATTTCTTTACAAGACAAATCAGTTTTACGAAGCAACTTTTGAGCCAAATTCAGGCGGTACTCAACGAGGTAGGAAGTAAAGGAAGTCCCTACTTTTTGTTTGAATAATGAACTGAGGTATGCCGGTGAAATGTGTAGTGTCAAAGCCAAGTCGCCAAGCTGAATATTACGCATGTAGTTTGCTTCGATGTACTTTTGCACGAAATACACATAGTCTGGTTTACTTTCCGGATGAGGAAGTTTAACCCGCTGGTTTTTAAATTTTTTGGCAGTGGTAACGATGGCTTGTTCCATCGGAATGCGGTCAAAGGTCGACCCACCAATATAGCAGTCACACTGGGTATTTTGGTAGAAATAGTCCATATCAATCACGGTATTAGCCATTCCGGAGTAAATAGCTGTGATGATCTGAGGGTTTTCTTTTTTACAAAAACGGAAAATCGTGGTGGCGGTGTTTTTAGCTTCATTGATACTGCGACTTTGTTTGGCTCCGAGATAACCACCCAGGGTCAACCCCAGGTGGACACAGATAATGTCTGCCTGAGCAGCCAGCATCGCCCGGGCTTCGGCAATAGTGGTAACAAATGCAACCGTAAAGAGTCCTAGTTCGTGAGCCTGTTTGAGGGCGGTAACTTCTTGGGCAAAAGTAGTGCCTTCCTGCTCAAGTGCAGTCCGAAATTTGCCATCGATTAGAGAAAGAGTGGGGAAATTGGTAACCCCTGCAAAGCCAGCCGCTTGGATGGCGGGAAGGTAGGTTTTTAGGTTAAGGTTAGGATCTTGGGCAAAGAGACCAAAGATCACGGGTGTTTTGTGGATGAGGGGGAAGAGTTCGCGGGTACCCATTTCCATGACTATGTCATTATTGTTGCCGTAGCAAAGATAGCTTGCGAGTGAACTGCGTCCCATGATGCGGTATTTTCCGGCTGCGACCGCTAGTAAAAAATCAGTCCCGCCCCAAACAGTATATTTAGCGGTAATTCCTGAACCGACACATGCTCCGATGATATGGCCGTTGACGGCGATCTGGGCATGGAAGATTTTACGGATTAAATTGGCGTCCATTGTTTACACCTCATTCATATGGTCTTATATCAATTATTGAAAGAAAATTCCATAAAAACAATAATTGTTAAAACGTTTTCATTTTAAAGAATTGAAGTTTTAGTTTGGACCTCAGCTAGAAGGTGTTGGTAGGATGGAGAGTGAAAAATGCCCTTTAGATTGGCGAAATTTTTCCTATAATCTGATTGATGAAGAGATTTAAATCAAGGAGGGAGAAATATGAAACCAGTTAAGTGGGAACCAATTAATAAAAAGAAGTTAATTGTTTGCAGTGGCTATTGCTTAGTGGAGTTTGTTGCTTCATTAGTATTTTTATTTTCATATACCACTCGACCAACAATTACAGATCTTTTTTGTTATACAGGGATCATTATGATGATTTTATGGTGGCCGACTATCGTAACAATTAATGTTATAGAAAAGCGTAATGGTGGAATGTTATTCAGTTACGAATTGATAGAAAGCTGGCGTAAGAAAACAATAAAGGAAAAAGTAATAACGATCGTAATTTGTATCATTATACTGATCCTTATACCACCAGTACTATTTGTATTGATGTATATTTATGGAATGATTGAAAAGTTGCTTGATTTTTTTGTTCAGCTTGTTTTTTGGGGATTCTTCTTTGGAATAGCTGGATTTATTATCCTTATAGGAAAGATTTTTCACTTATAGCATAGCAAAACGAGGTTAAGAGAAAGATTTGCTTTCTCTCAACCTCGTTGTTTATTGTGTCAACTTTATCCTAGCTTAGCTAAGCGACTTGCCATAATTTTATAAAGGAATAACTAGTCTGGATCAGGAGTATTTACTTTTTCAATTAAGCGGGGTGCACTTGTGATAATAGGATCAACTTTTTTATCAAATTCATATGTAATATGCAGTGCACATTGTGACCAGTCGATTCCAGGGAGAGTTAATAGATGAGCGTGAATATAACTGCTAATCGTGGATTGGATTTGATTCATTAACTCCTCACGAAAACCTGGTGTCAGAGTTTCATTCCAGAAAGCAAAAAATTCTCGGCGTTCGATGGCAGTTACCTCATGGAGCGGGTCGCCCAAAACAATATAAAAATCAATATCTTGCGAGGGTTGGAAAAGGTTGTCGCTGAAGTCACTTTCTGGATGAGGTAAAAGTTTGAGGGGTGCTTCCATAACAGCACTTAGCTCAAAAACTCGTTTGGTTAAACCTGTTATTGAGGTACCACTCTGTTTAACAACATATAAGTTCAAATAAAAGGCAGAGATTTGAAAATTTTCATTAACTGGTAACAGACCATCATTGATTTCTGTATAAAAATTATCTGCACAATAGAAATCTACATCAGTATTGACACTGACAGTTACGTCAAATGGGAGATATTCGAAAAAGTCTGCCGGTTTGATATTCAAATAACGACACAGTAGGTCGACAGTTGCGAAGGGGATAGCTGTGTCGTTGTTATTTACAATTTCGTCAAGAACATTGCGGGATAATTCAGGAATATCTTGTGCAACACGGGCGTTTTTTAAGCCGCGTTCATTTAAAATTTCTTGCAATCGATTGCGTAACATGATTTAACCTCCACATTATTAACCTAATGGTACAATATATTGGCATTTATGACCATATTAATGAAGGACTTTCTAGCACCCACCAACACTGGCGAAAACGTAAATTATGCCCTAACAAGTCAAATGTAACTCTAGTGACATTTTCCGCTTAATCATGCGATTTTTTGGGGAGTGGTAAAACGTCTTTTGCTTGTTCGAACGATTCATCGTGTGCTGTGTCAGCAGTAAAATAAACAGAATCATGGAAGGTACCTTCTTCCCGCACGAGTCCAAGATAGTGTTTCTTGGCTTAAAGTGTGCTTCCTTATTGTAACATGGACAACTACGTGCTTAAATAAACTTAATAAAGTAATTACACCAGTGTGCACGTTCGGAGTAGTGACCCGGACAACCAGCTGGCATAGGGCCTCTTAACCGAGGCTCTTTTTTATTCGTCTATAATTGCGACATGATTACAGATGTAAATAAAAATGTATAGAGTACCATAGCTCTTTATACCAGCCCCTGCTAGGACTGGCTTTTTTTATATCTCAGACAATAAAAAAACCGTCTATTAAGACGGCACTTTTAAACAGTCGTATTGATAGCCGGTTGTATTTTTTGCAACAGTCGTGCAACAGTTTATCAAAAAACTAGTATTTTTCAGTGTTAAGTAAAAATAAAAATGCCGGCATGACGGGCTTTTTGACACCCACCAACACCGGAAAAAATGGAAATTATGTTACAAAAAGATGATACCAGGACAACAAAACAACAATTAGGACAACAAAAGCATTCTTTTTAACACTTTATAAAACGAAAGAACGTTGATTTATCAACGTTCTTACTTTCTAATTCGTTATAATTTTTTATCAAAATGCCCTCGGCAGGAGTCGAACCTGTACTGGGAAATCCCAACAGCGACCTGAACGCTGCGCGTCTGCCAATTCCGCCACGAGGGCAACAAATAACTTACTTGATATAGTATACAAAACCAGTTAGGCTTTGTCCAATCTTTTTTAGAATTTTTCCATAGGGTAAGATAGCCATTATACCTTTGTTTGCGTTTGCAATATGGTAACATTATAATGAGATAAATTTAATGTTTTAAGGAGAAAAGATATGAAATATGCACTTAATTGGGACTTAGATTCCATCTTTGCCGGGGGAAGCAATTCACCAGCGTTACAAGCAGAACTGCAACATTTGCAAACACAGATCCACCAGTATCACCAGGCGGTTGTAACCTTTACCCCTAATACAGATACGGAAGAAGCAGATCTCAAAGCTTTATTAGCTTTGGCAGAGGAGATTGAGAAAAACTTCGCTGAGTGTGGTGCCTTTATCGAAGCTTTGAATTCAGCTGACATCCACGATCAAAAAGCCAAGTTATTAACCGGACAATTATATGGTCAAATGCCCGCCTGGCAACTGGCACAAACGGGATTGAAGAAAAAATTTGCCAGTTATACCGCGACTGCATGGCACGCTTTGATGCAACATTTTGCCCCGGTCGCTTTCCGGTTAAGTGAGATGCGTCGTGACGGCCAAGAATTACTCGATGAAAATGCCGAAAATATCATCAATACTTTGAACCTGGACGGGCAAAGCGCCTGGAGTCAGCATTATGACACAATCGTTGCTGGGATCCAGATCCCATTCCAAGGTCAACAGCTATCTGCTGGGCAGGCTTTCAACATGATGATGGCGAGTCCGGACGCTAAGGTACGCCAAGAATTATTTGCTAAATGGGAACAAGCCTGGAGTGCGCAAGCAGCAGTTTTTGCCGACACATTGAATCACCTTGACGGCTTCCGGCTGAATAATTATCGCCTCCACGGGGTGGATGATTTCATGAAAGAACCGCTCGAATATAACCGTATCGACCAGGAAACGCTCACCGCTATGTGGGACACAGTTGCTCGTAATAAGCAACCATTAGTGGATTTCTTGACTAGAAAAGCACAACTCTTTGGTAAAGAAAAAATGGAGTGGCAAGACCAAGATGCCCCAGTGCTTCTAGGGAATTTCAAAGAACGCCGGTATACTTTTGATGAAGCTGCTGACTTTATCGTTGCTAATTTCAACAAATTCTCGCCTAAGATGGCGACTTTGGCCCAGCGAGCATTTGATAATGCTTGGATTGAAGCAGAGGATCGTCCCGGAAAGCGGCCCGGAGGCTACTGCACCAGCTTGCCTAAGCTACAAGAATCACGGATCTTCATGACTTATGGTGAGTCGGTCAACGAAGTTGCCACCCTGGCACACGAATTAGGACATGCTTTCCACAGTGATGTGATGTGGGATCTTCCTAGTTTGAATCAAGACTACGCAATGAATGTAGCTGAAACAGCTAGCACCTTTGCGGAGTTGATCGTGGCCGATGCCACTTTACGGGAAGCACAAACTGATGAAGAACGGATCAACCTTTTAGATGTTAAGATTCAAAATGCCGTAGCAATGTTTATGAATATTCATGCGCGGTTCATCTTTGAGCAAAACTTCTATGCTGCCCGTCAAAAAGGACTGGTCGCTGCTGATGACATCACGCGGATGATGGTGGAAGCCCAACAAGAAGCTTATGCCAATGGCTTAGCAACGTACCACCCACATTTCTGGGCCGCTAAGTTACACTTCTTCATTGATGATGTTCCTTTCTATAACTTCCCATATACTTTTGGTTACCTCTTTAGTTTAGGGATTTATGCCCGCGCACAGCAACACGGTCCAGGATTTGAGGACCAATACATCGCCTTGTTGCGGGATACTGCCAGCATGACTACCGAAGATCTGGCTCAAAAGCACTTAGGAGTGGATCTTCACCAAGCTGATTTTTGGCAAGCTGGCATCGACATGGTTCTGCACGATATCCAGACTTTCATGCAATTAACAGAAAAGTACGTACAATAAGCTCGGGTACCTAAATTAATTTGGAATAGATTAAATTTCAGCAGGGAATTATGATAAAATATAACTAAAGAATGGACTCTAGATAGGAGTGATTTGGTTGGAACAACAATATAAAAATATTCTGGTACCAGTTGATGGGTCAGAAATTGCTGAGAAAGCATTAGAAACAGCGATCGAAATTGCCAAGCGGAACGAAGCACATTTGGATATCTTAAATGTTATCGAATTGAAGCAGTTCTCTGTCAGCTATGCCGGAATGGTTGATACAAATGGTGATGTTGTTTACCAAACATTTGAAGATGTTGAAAACTATCTTGAAGAATTAAAAGAAGAGGTTATTAAGCGGGACCAAAAAGACGTGAGTGTTCATGTACGCTTTGGGTCGCCACGGACAGTTATTGCCCAGGAATTCCCTAATGATCATCATACTGATATGATTGTCATGGGACCAACGGGCTTAAACCCTGTTGAACGGGTCTTAGTCGGGGCCGTTACTGACTATGTAACCCGGGTGGCCGCTTGTGATGTGATGATTGCCCGTTAAGAGGTATTTATTCTTTGCAAGGATCAAGCGGGAGCATTACCATTTTGGATAAGATATAAAGAAGTTGAGCTATTCAGCTTCTTTTTAATTTAAGCCAGAAAGGCAGGAACAAAAGAATGACTTTTCAGACAGTGTTGGTAGTCTGTTTGTGGATGACAATCCTGACTTTAATCGTTTTTAATGCATGGTTACGGCAGGAAATCAAGCGGGAACAGCGTAAAATTGATATGTTTAAGTCCCACCAGGTCAGTAAAAAGATTGAGCAGAAGTTACACCGTCATGCTTATGAGATCAAGCGTTGGCGGACTTTAAGCCGGATCTTGGCCTTAGTTACCCTGGTAGCATTGGTGGTAATGGGGACAGCAGAGGGGAGTTACTTTATGATGCTATATCTGTTTTCCCTGACAATCGCTCATACCAACCAGTTATCATTAGCACGCTTTTTTGCTAAATAATGCAGGAGGAACATCATGATTAAGCGTTACGGGCGTTTTTTGCTCCACGCAGCCTTACCAGTAGTGATTTTGTTGGCGTTAGTCAACTTGCTTGATACTGCCGCATACCGGTATGTGCTGAATTATTTCATAATGAGTAATTATCTATTCTTTTTTCCATTTAATGAAGAGCAAAACTGGCAACAAGAGCAGGCAACAGTAACTTCACATCAGGAAACCCTGCGGCGGGCGCGCGAAGAATACCAGTTGGAAATGGACTCTGACTCTGAACCTATGACCCGAAGTCGGGCGGAAGCCCAGGAGCGGAGTATCGTTTTGAGCGACTTATTTATTCAGTTGGCACGCAATGCCTTGCTGGTAATTGTGGCCCCGATTGTCTTTTTGTATCATTATCTAGGTAAGAATTAATTGTATTAGCATAGAGAGGAATCGAATCGTGAAAAAAATTTGTGTATTCTGTGGGTCTAATTCCGGTGACGATCAGCAATATCAGGAGCAAGTCCAGCGTCTAGCCCAGTACCTGAAAA
Organism: Ligilactobacillus saerimneri DSM 16049; assembly: GCF_000423265.1. GTDB lineage: Bacteria > Bacillota > Bacilli > Lactobacillales > Lactobacillaceae > Ligilactobacillus > Ligilactobacillus saerimneri. The sequence continues at coordinate 41,639 of NZ_KE383995.1, forward strand.
CCAGTGCTGCCAGCCTGGTTTATGGAGGTGGTCGCCTGGGCATGATGGGCGAGATTTTTGCGGCTGTGCGGGCGCAAGGTTGTCCTATTATCGGAATTGTGCCTGAAATCTTGCGCAAGGAGGCGGTGACTGCTGCCCCAGGCGTGACTTTAGAATATGTTAGTGATATGTCGGCGCGAAAAAAGCGGATGTTGGAGTTGGCCGATGCGTTTGTGATCCTGCCAGGAGGTTTAGGTACAATGGAAGAATTCTTCCAAGTTTATTCCTGGAACCAACTCGGGATCAACCGCAAGCCGATTGTTGTGACTAATATTGATGGTTACTATGACCAGTTACTTGCTTTCTTGCAGGATGTCGTCGACCACGGTTTCATGCCCCAGGCGAACCTAGATAGTTTGATCGTTACCCAAGATGTGGCCAAGGGCTTAAAAGAAGCGGAAAATTACCGTTATCAAAAAGTAAACAAGTGGAAATGATTTTAGATTAACAAGTTCTCATTTAAAAAATGAAACTTGTTATTTATTTTTAATCAGATATAATTATGGCAGATTGTAAAATTTAAGTTGAACATTTTAGTGGACAGAAAAACCCATAAAGGTCTTTAATGGTGTCGTTACAACATTCCATTAGAAAGAAGGACCTTTATGGGCACCACTAT
>NZ_AUHQ01000021.1 GCF_000423265.1 Ligilactobacillus saerimneri DSM 16049
AAATGACCTATGCGGTATTAGCATCTGTTTCCAGGTGTTATCCCCCGCTTCTGGGTAGGTTACCTACGTGTTACTCACCCGTCCGCCGCTCATCGGTAAACCATCGTCAATCGGATGCAAGCATCTTCAATCAGTTGGGCCGATGCGCTCGACTTGCATGTATTAGGCACGCCGCCAGCGTTCATCCTGAGCCAGGATCAAACTCTCGATTTAAAATCTTAAGTCGATTAGACTCGTAAAAATTACTAGCGAATTGACATTCGCAAATGTTTTGCTCTTGCGTCTAGCAAGAAGCCCTACACATTTGATTTGTCGAAACTTTGTTCAGTTTTCAAAGATCTACTTCGTTGTTGAAAAACAACTTTTATAATATATCATTCACAGGAATTAATGTCAACACTTTTTTAAAAAATATTTTATCAAGAATTGACAACCTGTAAAAACAAGCGTTTATTATCATAACCATTATTATGATCAATGTCAACACTTATTTTTTGTTCTCAACAGAGATGTAATATCTCGTGTCAAGCAACGATATCTACTATACTCACAACTGCCAGGGCGGTCAAGGTTTTTTTACATAAAATACCATCTTTTTTGTTTTAGCAAACTTTCTGTGAACAACCAGCTTAAATGCCTTTTTAATTACGAACTTTTTGCGTTATATATTTTTATCGTTCGCCAATGATAATTATCCCCTAATGGTAAAATAGTAATAAGGATTATTATTCAGGAGGTTTATCATGGCATCAGGCAACATCAAAAAAAGTGCTCGCATTAAAGAAATCATTTCCGTCATTCGCCGTCATAACGCTCTCAGTAATTTCAGTAAGCAAATCCATCCCCAAGAAGTCCGACAAGCATTGGAAGAATTAGGCCCGACTTTCATTAAAATCGGACAGATCCTTTCCACCCGCCCTGATTTAATGACTCCGGAATACATTCATGAACTTCATAAACTTCAAGATCAGGTGCCCGTTGACGACTACGATACTGTTTCTTCTATATATCAAGAGGCCACAGGAAAAACATTAGAAGCAACATTTTCTTCCTTTGAACACAAACCTTTCGCTTCTGCTTCCATTGGTCAAGTTCACCACGCTACTTTACCAAGTGGAGAGAATGTGGTTGTCAAAATTCAACATCCTGCTGTCGCACAACTGGTTACCATTGATCTTAATTTGCTCCACCAAGCGGTCAAAATTCTCCGTTTCACTAGCGAAAGTAAAATTATCGATATCCGACAAGTTTATTCCGAAATCAAAAGTTCCTTAATTAATGAAATTGACACTAGTATAGAAGCCAAAAACGGTCAAGACTTCTATAAACTAAATAATGGTGAGGGGATTATCCGTGTACCGCGGGTATATCCTGATCTTTGCGCGCCCCGAATCCTGGTCAATGAGGCGATGCCTGGTAGTAGCATTAAACAATACTTACATACGGATCATCCCGTTAGCGAGCGACGTTACATCGCCCAAACTCTGGTAACGAATTTCATCAAGCAAGTTTTTACAGACCGCTTTTTCCATGCCGACCCTCACCCTGGCAATATTCTCGTTGCTCCTACGGATGATCGGCACACCGTAACTAGCCGATCCTTCCATAAACAACTTGGTCCAATCTCAACACAAGTCACTAGTAAGCAAGCCTTACCTCCCTTACGCCTGATCTACCTTGACTTCGGTATGATGGGACGGATCTCACCGCTACTCGCCGCTAATTTACGTAATGTTGTCACTGCTCTAGCCCTTCGCGATGAGTATGACATCACCCAAGCAGTACTTGCCATCTGCAATCAAACCGGACCTGTCGATCACAATGCTTTTCGTCAGGAGTTAGCCGTCTTTTTGAAGCCATTTTTTACAACCAACATCGTTGATCTTAATTTGGCAACCATACTGTTCGACATTGTCAAGCTATGTCGCCGCTACAACCTCCAAATTAAAAGTGAGGCAATAACCTTAATCAAAGCCGTTGCATCCTTAGAGTCTACTATTGCCCAGCTTGACCCCAACCTATCTTTACTAGATATCGCCCGTCCTTTTGCTCTCAAAGAATGGTTCCAACAAATCGACCTGCATGCTAGCTTACAAGATAACCTTCTGCTATTCGGTCAATCATTGCAGGATGTTCCGCACATCCCACGTAAAATCAACCACCTCCTCGACACCTTGGAGAGTGGTCAAAGTCAAATCAACCTCCATCACACTGGCTTAACCAAATTCGTTAGTAAATTAGAACGATTGACTAATCGAATTGTCATCGCCATCATCCTCGCGGCTGTCATCTTGGGATCATCACTTTTAGTTCAAGTCAGTGCAGACCACCCATATATTGCACGCATTGGGATTATTGGATATTGCATTGCCCTAACCATCATTCTCGGAATGTTGGGACGAAGTTGGTATGATCATTGGCGTAAAAAACATCATCGTAAATAAAAAAGCACCTACCCCTTGGTAGATGCAACCGTATAATATATAGAAACCAAAGCATGCGCTTTTTTTGATCAGGAAACAAGCTCTTTTCTTTGACCTTTGTTGAAATCGTTGTTATTAAGCTTTTATTAAGTTGTTTGACTTTTTTTGACCTTTAGCTTGACAACTCGTTTTTGTGCGCTATGATAAAGGCGTAAACAAGAAAGGAAGTAGTAATTATGGCAAATGAATTGCAAAACAGATTTAACGATTTTATGAATAGTGATAACTTCTTCAGCAACTTTGGTCGTTCTTTCTTCAATTTAGACGGCCATGATACCTACATGAAGACTGATGTCGCCGAAACTTCTAAGGATTATCAAGTTAATATTGACCTTCCTGGAGTTGACAAGCAAGACATTCAAATTGATTTCAAGAACAATATCTTAACTGTTTCAGCAAAGCGTGATTCTTTCAGTGATCAAAGCGATCATGAAGGCAATCTAATCGCCAGCGAACGGAGCTATGGACGGTTTACCCGTCAGTATCAGTTCCCTAATGTTGCTCGGGAAAAGATCGCTGCTAAGTATGAAGATGGTGTTCTCAAGATTACTCTTCCTAAGACTGATGAGGAAATTGCCAATAACCATCATATTGAAATTCAATAATCCTCACTAATTATGAATAAAAGCAGGCATCCGTAGCACATAGTGCTACGGGTGTTTTTTTATGATTACATCCACCTTTTTTGATTGAAGTAAGCGCTTGCAAAAAGGAGGTAGCTATGGTATAAAATAAGTGTAAGGAGTCAAGGGATTCCCACAATTAGAACGATATTTGAGATCAATCAATGTTTGCAGTTTCACTACGTACTAAGGGGGTAATGGAACCAACATCTGACGCCTGAATAGGCTGACATCATTTATGTTCTTGAATCAATAGTTTAGGATAATGTTTGTCACATTTGAATATCTGTTACTAATTGTTATATAAGAGAGTCTAGATCATCAAGGATGACTAGAGTGAAATAGTTAAATAAAGGACGTGGGAACAATAGATACTCCTTATTGCAAAACCTATAGCCTTCAATGCTCATGATTACCGGGAGAGACCCAAAGCGGACTCCAACTGAGATGTTATGTATTAATAGAGCATGAAGGTTATTTTTTTGCTCTATTTTAACCCAATAATATTGGCTTCCAAATCCCCCCTACTTCCATTGAAAAAATAACTAGTTCAGGTCCTCATTCAAGAATGAATGGGGATTTTTTATAAAGTGTGTTTCTTAAAAAAAGAAATTTTATTTTAAAAACAACCGCCTACTAATTCACCCTTTTTCTAGTCCCACACGACATATAGTAATATATGCGCCTAAAAGCTCTAAAATCCTTATGCTCTCGCTTTAGCACCTATTTTTCTATATCTCGTATCCCCTATGTTTTAACCCTTTACCTGTTTGGCAGCAAAGAAGTGAGTGGGAAATATTAGTAGATAAAGAGAAAAACTGGGAGAAAACAATTTTCTCCCAGCTCCTACAAATTTGCTTCGCATTTTCATTCCATTTTGCGCACTTTCTTTTTTACAGCTGGTCGATAGTTGAGTCCCAAGACCGCACCAATCACCAGAAACGTTCCGATATAATCAGCACTTGTCATTGACAAGCCTAAAAATAATACTGAACCAATCGTAGCGGCCAAAGGTTCAAACGCATCCATCATGTTGGCCGTTGTCGCTGTGATGTGACGCAACGCTAGGTTAAGCATTTGGAACGGTAATAGGGTTCCGATTATGATCACTCCTACCACCAAAAGAATGGTCACCGGGGTCAGATGAACTGGCTCCCAAACCGGATGAGCAATCACCATCACAATCCCGGCCACTAACAATCCCCAACCTGTTACTTGCCAGGACGAATAGCGACGTGTCAAGGGCCCCGGAGTCGTCATGTTAACCGCTGCTCCCAAAGCTGATGCCAGTCCCCACAACAGAACTGACACCGTAATCGTCATATGGGTAAAATGTCCCTCAGTGGCAATTGTTGCTACCCCTGTAAAAGCAATTAAGGCACAAATAATATCCAATAACCGCAACGGCACCCGGCGGATTACCGTGTCATAAACCATCACGAAGAAAAGACACGTAAACTGTAAAACTGTTGCGATGGCTGCATTTCCTTCTTTTACTGCCATAAAATAACAAAATTGAACAGGAATTAAACCCAAGATACTATACAACACCAGTCGTCCAGCCGCCTTGCGGTCCCGCCAAATCACTGTCATCTGCTCGCCTTTAAAATGACCAATAACTAATAATATTGCCCCGGCCACTACCATCCGTACCTGCGTTAACCAAATAGCAGAAATCTGCTGATTAAATAAAGCTTTAGCCAAAAGACCTGAAATTCCCCACATTGAACACGCTAAAATAGCAACACCAACCCAGAATGCATGCTTACTTTGCTTAGCCACACCAACACTTCCTTCCCTCATTAAAACCACGGATCATACCGTTTGAATGGCAAAAATGACCGTTCCCGACTAATTTCAGCCATTTTCTTCAATAGTGCTTCCTCTGCGGGCGAAATATGCCAGCCCGCACGCAAAATCAATTCATACCGTAACCGCATGAATTTTTCAATGATCTGTTGCGGAGCCACTTGGCGGGCAGCTAAATCTGCTTGCGTTTGCTTGATCAGGGCATCCATCTTTTTGCCCTTGGGACTGTATACACGCGCAAAGTCTACCATTACTTGTTCAGCTTCAGCTGCGATCGTCTTCCGTGTTTTCATATGTATCCTTCCTCAATTACATTTTTCTTTCGTAATTATAGCAAGAAACATCCCTTTCTCGCTGATTATTTTATTGCTCCTCTGTGCTTAAATCTTAAGAAAAGGTTAAGTATATCACAAAAGTGATATTTCACCATTGTAATATACCACGTTTGTGGTAGTATATAAGTCGTGGAGGTGAGAGTAGTGCGAATCGACATTAAGGGTTATCTCGAACATAACCATCTAACTATTTACAAAGTAGCTAAAAAATCTGGTTATGGCTACACCACCCTACACAAGTCATTTAACAAGCAACAAACGAGTGCAACCTCGTTAAATTTACGTGATCTGCATGCATTGGCAGCCACACAAGAAGTGGCCATGTGGCAGATTCTCAAAGAACTCGAAGAACATTATCTCAAAGATTAAATCAATTTTGCATTTAACTATTTGAGCATTAAAGAAATGAGGGATATTTATGGCAAGAATTCCAATGGATCCATTTTCAGATAACATGGACGATATTTTCGACAATATGTTGAGCAATATGGGAGTTGATTGGCGGTATCATATCAATGGCCAAGAAGTATCTCCTGAAGAATATGCTCACTATCGTAAAACCGGCAAGTTGCCTAATAATATTCAATCACAAGCACAACAAGGACAAGTTGGCCGGTCAAATACTAACAAACAAAAAGCAGGTATTTTACAAAAGCTAGGGAGAAACCTAACCGCAGAAGCGCGGGCACATAAGTTAGACCCAGTGATCGGACGGGACAAGGAAATTCAAGAAACCGCCGAAATCTTAGCTAGACGAACCAAGAACAATCCTGTTCTCGTCGGTGATGCCGGGGTTGGTAAAACAGCAGTTGTTGAAGGGTTAGCCCAAGCAATTGTTCAGGGAAATGTACCGGCAGCGATTAAAAATAAAGAGATCATCTCAATTGACATCTCTGGCTTAGAAGCTGGCACTCAATTCCGGGGCTCATTTGAAGAAAATATTCAAAAATTGATCACAGAAGTCAAAGAAGCTGGAAACATCATCCTCTTCTTCGATGAAATCCACCAAATCTTAGGTGCTGGTTCTACTGGTGATAACGATGGGAGTAAGGGCTTGGCAGACATCATCAAACCAGCCTTATCTCGGGGTGAACTCACTGTTATTGGGGCAACCACGCAAGATGAGTACCGCAACACCATCATGAAAGATGGCGCCTTAGATCGGCGGTTCAACCAAGTAGTGATCAAAGAACCTAGTGCAGCTGATACTTTCGCTATCTTGAAAGGTATTCGGAAGTTATACGAAAAGCACCACAACGTTGTCTTACCAGATAAAGTCTTACAGGCAGCAGTGGATTACTCTATCCAATATATTCCCCAACGGAGTCTCCCTGACAAAGCTATCGACCTGATCGATATGACAGCTGCCCACTTGGCATCCCAACACCCAGTTGTTGATGACAAACAACTCGAAAAAGAGATCGCTGAACTCAAAGTTGCTCAAAAAAAGGCCGCAGCTGCTGAAGATTACGAACAAGCACAAGCTAAGAAACAACGCGTAGCAGAACTTGAGCATCAATTACAAAACCACTCCCAAGCACAAAAAGTCACGGCTACTCCTGATGACATCGCACAATCCGTTGAACGGATGACGGGGATTCCCGTATCTAAGATGGGGGCTTCTGATATCGAAAGACTGAAAAACATGGAAGCCCGCCTCAAGGGCAAGGTCATCGGCCAAGACGAAGCTGTTGCAGCTGTGGCTCGGGCTATTCGGAGAAACCGGGCTGGATTTGATGAAGGCAACCGCCCAATCGGCTCCTTCCTCTTCGTCGGCCCAACCGGTGTTGGTAAAACTGAATTAGCTAAACAGCTCGCCCGTGATATGTTCGGCTCCAAAGATAGCATCATCCGGTTAGATATGTCAGAATATTCTGATCGGACAGCTGTTTCGAAATTGATTGGGGCAACTGCCGGTTATGTCGGGTATGGTGACAATGGTAACACTTTAACCGAAAAAGTACGGCGGAACCCATACTCCATCATCCTATTAGATGAAATTGAAAAAGCCGACCCACAGGTCATTACCCTTCTCTTACAGGTCTTAGATGATGGGCGGTTAACAGATGGTCAAGGCAATACCGTCAACTTTAAGAACACCGTGATTATCGCTACCTCTAATGCCGGGTTTGGCAATGAAAAACTGACTGGTAATGATCACAAGGATGAAACTATTATGGAACGGATTGCTCCATACTTCCGGCCAGAATTTCTTAACCGGTTCAATGCCATTGTAGAATTTTCTCATCTGACAAAAGAAGATCTTCGGGCCATCGTTGATTTGATGTTAGCTGATGTCAACCACACCTTGGCTAAGAAAGGCTTAGACCTTACCGTTAACGATGACGTTAAGGATTTCTTGATCGAAGAAGGCTATGATGAAGCTATGGGGGCACGGCCACTACGGCGGGTAATCGAACAACAAATTCGTGACAAGGTCACTGATTTTTATCTAGATCATCCTGACGTTAACCATCTCCAAGCTACCATGGATAATGGGGTCTTGGTAATCAGTGCTCAAGAAAATAATCTTTCTGATTAATAAAAATTATGCTTGCATTTTTCCAAAATTAGGTTAAAATGCAATTAATAAATTGAAAAAGCGATGAGAAAGACAAGTAGTCATTCCGATTCTTCCAGTGAGTTGGTATTAGTGTGAAACCAGCAGACCCTCGATTGATGAATAACACTTTTTCGCAGTGCTACTGACCCAAATGAATCTCATTCAGAGTAGACTCAGTCGGAACCGGTCCGTTACCTCGCCGGCGGAGCATGATGGTGCTCTAGTGAGCTGATCCAGAACAAACTGGATAATTTGGGTGGTACCGCGGAACAAAAGCCTTTCGTCCCTTACAAGGGGGACGAAGGGCTTTTTTGTTGCTTTCCCCGGCTAATAGTTTTTATTTTTAGAAGGAGGCAATTGCCATGAGTTTAGTCATTCCACGTGATTATGATCCAAAATTATCCATTCGGGAAACCGAAGCTGCTATTCGTTATATTCGTGAAACATTCCAAGATGAGATCAGTCAAGAACTCAATCTGCAACGGATGTCCGCACCGATGTTTGTTGAAAAGAGTACCGGGTTGAACGATAACTTGAACGGAATTGAACAACCGGTTTCGTTCACAATGGCTGGCCTCCCTGGCGAAACTATCGAAGTCGTTCACTCTTTAGCCAAGTGGAAACGTTATGCGCTCAAGCGTTATGGTTTCGGGATGCACGAGGGCTTGTACACCAACATGAACGCCATCCGGAAAGACGAAGAACTGGATAACTATCATTCTATTTACGTCGATCAATGGGACTGGGAAAAAGTGATCGCCAAAGAAGAACGGACCGAAGAAACACTCAAGCGGACCGTGCGCCAAATCTTCAAGGTCATCAAGCATATGGAACACGAAGTTTGGTATAAGTATCCCCAAGCAGTGCACCATTTACCAGACCAAGTGCACTTCATTACCACCCAAGAATTAGAAGACCGGTGGCCAGAACTTACCCCATTAGAACGGGAAAACCGCATTGCTAAAGAATACGGTGCTGTCTTTGTTATGCAAATCGGTGGTAAGCTTCGCCAAAGCCAAGAACCTCACGATGGACGCGCCCCTGACTACGATGATTGGGAGCTCAACGGGGACCTGCTATTCTGGTATGAGCCCTTACAATCACGCATTGAAATCTCTAGTATGGGGATCCGGGTAAGTGAAGAATCCATGCGTAAACAACTCAAGTTGGCCCATGCCGAAGAGCGGAAGGATCTGCCTTTCCACAAGATGCTCTTAAACGGTGAACTTCCATATACTATTGGCGGTGGGATCGGTCAATCCCGGTTGTGTATGTTGTTATTGGGGAAAGCACATATCGGTGAAGTTCAAGCTAGTTTGTGGCCTGAAGATATGCTCGCCCAATGTGCTGCTGCGGGAATCCAAATCCTCTAAGCACTAACACCTATGATTGTAGTAAAATAGAAGCTATAAACTATACCTAACAACTTTAATTTTAAGGAGGAGCACAAAGTGCAAACTATTACAATTAGTGAATCACCTAAGCACGTCAACGAAACAGTTAAAATTGGCGTGTGGCTAACTGATAAGCGTTCAAGTGGTAAGATCGCCTTCTTACAACTTCGTGACGGAACAGGTTTTTTCCAAGGAATCTTGCTCAAAAATCAAGTAACCCCTGAAGTTTGGGACATGGCTAAACACGAGTTACACCAGGAAACATCTTTCTGGGTAACCGGTGAAATTCATGAAGATTCTCGGTCTAAGTTTGGTTACGAAATCCAAGTTCAATCCATCGAACTTGTCGGTGAAAGTGATGATTACCCAATCGGCAATAAGGAACACGGGGTAGAGTTCTTGATGGATCACCGTCACTTGTGGTTGCGGTCCTCCAAGCCCAACGCAATGCTTAAGATCCGGAGCCAAGTCAAGTTAGCAACAATGGAATTCTTTGCTAAGCATGGTTTCACCCAGCTTGATGCTCCCATCTTGACCGGTAGTTCACCAGAAGGGACCACGGACCTCTTCCATACTAAGTACTTTGATGATGATGCTTACCTTTCCCAATCTGGTCAGCTCTATGCAGAAGCAGGCGCTATGGCCTTAGGTAAGGTATACACTATGGGACCAACTTTCCGGGCTGAAAAGTCCAAGACACGGCGGCACCTAACGGAATTCTGGATGATTGAACCAGAAATGGCCTGGATGCACCAACCTGAAAGCTTGGAACTCCAAGAACAATACATCGCATACTTGGTGCAAAGCCTCATTGATAACTGTGCCCGTGAATTAGAAACCGTGGGCCGGAGCGTAGAATCATTACGTCCATTCACTGAATTGCCTTACCCACGGATCACTTACAAGAAGGCCATCGAGATGTTACAAGAAGGCGGTTTTGACTCCAAGTTTGGTGATGACTTTGGTTCGCCTGAAGAAACATACTTGGCTGATCAATTCCAAAAGCCGGTCTTTATTTTGAACTATCCAAAGGAAATCAAGGCCTTCTACATGAAGCCTGATCCTGAAGACGATCGCCAAGTTGTCTGCGCTGACCTCTTAGCTCCAGAAGGCTACGGTGAAATCATCGGTGGTTCAGAACGTGCTACTGACTATGATTACTTAGTCCAAAAATTTGCTGAAAACCACCTTGATATGGCCGACTATGGTTGGTACGCTGACCTCCGTAAATACGGGACAGTTCCTCACTCTGGTTTCGGGATGGGGCTAGAACGTTTCATCGCTTGGATTACCCTTTCTGACCACATTCGTGAAGGTAGCCCATTCCCAAGAATGTTGAACAGATTACGTCCATAACCAATAACTAAATACTACGCATGTAATTGAGAGTGCCTAGCACTTTCGGGTTACGCTCATGGGAGCGTGAAGATGAAGCCACCTGACTTCTGTCACGCTCCCTTTTTGCAAATACTTAAGGAGTGTGTAAATTATGAACCACCAACCTGAACTTAACCGGACCCTGGGATTGGGATCGGCATTATCAATTGTCATCGGAACAATTATCGGTTCCGGTATCTTCTTTAAACAAGCATCCGTTTTGGCCAGTGCTGGTTCTTCCACACACGCCTTACTTGCTTGGATCATTGGGGGTGTAATCACCCTAACGTCTGGTCTAACTATTGCCGAAATTGGGGCACAAATGCCGGTTACCGGTGGCTTGTACGTTTATATCGAAAATATCTTTGGACGTCGGCTTGGTTTTTTAGCTGGCTGGATGCAGGTGATCGTTTACGGGCCAGCAATTTCAGCATCTGTGGCGGGATTTATGAGTATCCTCATCACTGAATTTTTTGGTTGGCCAGAACAATGGCGAATCCCCGTGGCAGTTGTTATGATTGTTGCCATCAGTGTCCTTAATATGTTTGAAAACCGCGTGGGAGCTTTCTTCTCTATCCTCACTACGCTTTGTAAGCTAGTTCCTATTACCGCCATTATCGTTTGGGGAATTCTCCACGGGCATGTTACTGCCCTAGGTCAGACTGTAACGACTGTTCATCAAGCTAGCGGTAACATGGGGGTCGCTGTTTTGGCCACCCTGTTTGCTTATGATGGTTGGATTTTGATCGCAAACCTCGGGGGTGAAATGAAAAATCCCCAAAAACTTCTTCCGCAGGCTATCATTATTGGGGTCAGCGCTGTTTTATTGATTTATACCTTGATTTCATTCAGTGTCTTTCGCTTTCTTCCAGCCAACAAGATTCTTGCTTTAGGAGAAAAGGCAACTGCCTACTTAGCACAAACTGCCTTTGGTCAACTAGGAGGGAAACTGCTTGCGATTGGAATCATCATTTCGATGATGGGAACACTTAATGGCAAACTATTAACCTTCCCTCGTATCGTATACGCTATGGCTAAACGTGGTGACTTACCGTTTTCTCGTTACCTAGCTTATTTACACCCACGAGCAAAAACCCCGGTTTATGCCACAGGAGCAGTGATGGTGATCGCTATCTTAATGACCTTCTTTTTTAATCCCGATCACTTATCTGACCTCTGTGTCTTCACTGTGTATTGCTTCTATACCTTGGCTTTCTTTGGACTTTTTGTTTTACGGCACCGGAGAACCGAACCCCGTCCTTTCTCGGTTCCACTTTATCCCTTGGTGCCACTGGTGGCCTTAGGTGGTGGGTTATTTATCCTCGGCAGTGAGGTTGTCAATGATCCGTGGGGAGTTATCCTCTTTATTGGGGTTGTTGTCCTCGGGTTACCGATTTTATGGTTAATCAAAACATTAGATCGTAAGCGCCAATTCTAAAACTAGTTACTAAACTACAAATAGCGGGCATGAATGTTACTTCCTTGCATTCATACCCGCTATTTTTTGCGATTAATTATTAATTTAGCGCAGCAAAACATAAATTGTTGCGACCAAAAAGCATGCACATAGCAAACCTGACATGAAACTCAGGGGTTTGTTATTATCCCGATAAGTTGCATAACTAATGTAACCCGTTGCGATAAATAAAACACCTAAAACTAATGGCGAATCGACACTCATAACCGTCCCTCCTCGTTTGATACCCATATATTAACATTTTTCATTTTACTTGAATACTCCCCTTATTTTGCGCTTAGTTATTTGTTTATAACATAAAATTTATGTTACGAACTAATCACTTTTTAATCCCCTTATCACTTTATGAGGTGATAAAGCCTATAATACAGCACATTAAAGACTCCATCATTAAAATGTATGCGTTTTCTATCTAAAAGTATATACAAAAAAACTTATATTTGTTAACCTATATATGTAAGCGGATTCAGAATTTGTTTGAAGGGGGACTTTATTATGGATGTAATTTCACTCATGAAGATGTGTTTATTGGCAATGATTGGTGTGATGGCATTCTTCCCCCTTGCCCTGTGGCTTTCTTTTGATGCGATCAACGAAGTCTTTCAAAAAGATATGCGTCGTTTGAAAGCTCAGGAAGAACGAAATAAACCGATTATCAAAAAAGTCACAGTGAAAAACCTGACTTTATAAGATTCACACTCTAATTATCTCCATCTCTAATAATTGTACGCAAAAAAGCTTCGGAAAATTCCGAAGCTTTTTGATTTTAGAGATTACCTGCTTGATTGAATTGGCTATTATATAAATCAGCATAGAAGCCCCCTTGGGCCAACAAGCTGGCATGCGTTCCGGTTTCTACAATTGTGCCGTGATTCATGACAATGATTTGATCGGCATCCTGAATCGTTGATAAACGGTGGGCCACCACGAAACTTGTTCGTCCCTTGAGTAGCTTGTCCATTGCATGCTGAATTAAAAGCTCGGTTCGCGTATCCACGGAACTAGTGGCTTCGTCCAAGATTAAGATCTCTGGATCAGCCAAGAAAGCTCGGGCAATCGTCAGTAACTGCCGTTGCCCTTGCGAGATATTCCCCGCATCTTCCCCTAAAACAGTATCATATCCATCTGGAAGCTGGCGTACAAAGGTATCTACGTGGGCTGCCTTAGCAGCTGCAATGACTTCTTCCTCAGTAGCATCTTCACGTCCGTATTTGATGTTGTCATATATCGATCCCGAAAACAGCCAGGTATTTTGAAGAACCATCGCCATATGTTGCCGCAAATCAGCCCGTGCCATATTGCGCGTATCTTGTCCATCCAGTAAAATTGCCCCTTGATCAATATCATAGAATCTTTCCAACAAATTAATCAGGGTTGTTTTCCCCGCTCCAGTTGGTCCCACAATAGCAACTTGCTTGCCTGCTGGAACTTCCATATTGAAGCCTTGTAAGAGGGGTTTATCCGGACTATAACCAAAATGTACATCCCGGAAAGCAACCTTCGGAGCACCTACTTGAACTGGCGTTGCAACTGGGTGATCTGTTATTTCGTCCTCGTCCAAAACCGCAAAGATCCGCTCTGCAGAAACTGCGGTTGCTTGGATAGTGTTTGCCAAGTTAGCAATTTGGGTGATTGGTTGCGTAAACTGGTTAACATATTGCAAAAATGCTTGGACATTTCCCAAAGTTAATGTGGCATTAGCAACCCCTAGGCCCCCAACTATCGCTACCATAACATAACCGATATTTTTGACCATATTCATCAGGGGCATAATCAAGCCAGAAATAAACTGGGCTTTCCATGAAGCAGCATAATAACGTTGATTTTCTGCTTGGAACTGGGTAATCTCATCGTCTTCCTTGTTAAATGTCTTGACCACAGCGTGCCCCGCATATGTTTCTTCGACCTGATCATTCAACAGTCCCAAACTCTCTTGTTGGATAGCAAAGAAGCGTTGCGACTTTGGCGCTACAATTCCCACAACAACCATACTTAATGGAATCGTAACACAGGCGATCAGCGTTAACTTCCAGCTAATCGTCAGCATCATCACAAAAACACCGACAAAAGTAATCGAACTGGTTACCAACTGTGCCAGACTTTGTTGGAGTGTCCCGGCAATGTTATCCATATCATTAACCGCCCGGGACATGATGTCCCCATTAGAATGGGTATCATAATAAGCGATTGGCAACCGTTCCATCTTCGCCTTAAGATCCTTGCGCAAACGATAAACTAACCGCTGCGAAATATTAGCCATAATGAATTGCTGTCCGAAAGTCAAGACAGCCGCTGAAATATAAACAAGCGCTACAACAATCATGATATGCGTAATTTTGCCATAAGCGATTGGTAAGTGGGTCAACTGCTGCCCGGCCTTAATTTGGGCATAGCCTTGCTTAACCCCAGCAAAAATCACCGTAGTTGCTTCCCCCAGGATCTTGGGGGCAATAATTTGAAAAACAGTAGCCCCAATTGCCAAAATCATTGCCAATGCGAAAAGCCATTTCCATGGTCCCATGTAGCGGGCTAACCGCCAAATAGTTTTCCAGAAATGTTGGGCCTTTTCTTGGGATTGTGGTCCCCGGCCCCGCCGTCCATGTGGTCCCATTATGCTTGCCCTCCTTCTCTGATTTGCGAGTGTACAATCTCTTGGTAAGTCGGATTATTGGCCATCAGTTCAGCATGTGTGCCCTGACCGGCAACTTTACCATTATCTAAAACGATAATCTGATCAGCTTGGGTTACTGTTGCTACCCGTTGGGCTACAATCACAACCACGCTTTTTTGAATTGCAGGGTCATGCTTCAATGCTGCCCGTAAGTTGGCATCCGTTTTGAAATCCAGAGCTGAAAATGAATCGTCAAAAACATAAATCGAGGCTGGCTTGATGACTGCGCGGGCAATCGTCAACCGTTGCTTCTGACCACCAGAGAAATTTTCCCCATTCTGTTCAACTACTGCATCCAAACCATCAGGCAAAGCAGCCACAAAGTCTTTGGCTTGAGCAACCTCCAGTGCATGCCACATTTCTTCATCAGTGGCGTCTGGTTTCCCAAACTGCAGGTTAGACCGAATGGTCCCTTTGAACAGAATAGCTTTTTGTTGAGTAAAGGCTACCCGCTTATGCAGGTCATGTTTAGCCATATTGCGCACATCTAGTCCATCAACCAGGACCCGCCCTTGTTCCACATCATATAAGCGGGGGATAAGGTTAATTAAGGTCGTCTTCCCTGACCCTGTCCCCCCAATAATCGCAAGGGTCTGTCCAGCATCCATTTTGATATTAAGTCCCGTCAAGGCTAATTCTTCTGCCCCGTGGTAACGGAAAGAAACTTGCTCAAATTCTAAACTAGCCGGGGTAGTGGCTGCCACTGTTTGCACATCATCGGGTGCGGGCAATGAATCTGGTGTGGCTAGGACCTCATTGATTCGGCTTGCAGCCGCCTGGGCCCGCGGGATAAAGACAAAGACCATTGAAAGCATCATGAAACTGAATAACACCATCGAAGCATAAGTCATAAAGGAAACCAACTTTCCTACTTCCATTTCCATCGCCCCGATCAAACGACTTCCCAACAATACAATTCCAATATTGGTGAAGCTTAGAACAGTGATCATGATCGGATACATCATTGAAGTTAGGCTAAAGACTTTGATCCCCGTTTGGGTGTAATCCTGGTTAACCTGGTCAAAACGCTCTTGCTCGAAACTATCCCGCCGAAAAGCCCGAATTACCCGAACTCCGGTTAAGCCTTCACGAAAAACCAAATTAATGTTGTCGATTTTCTTTTGTAAACTCTTAAACAGGGGCACCGCATTACGCATCACTAACCAAACGGCTAATAAAAGCAACGGGACAGAGATTAAAAAGATCATCGCTAAGCGACGCTCGGTAACATAAGCCATGAAGCCGGCCCCCAATAACATCAAAGGCGACATCAGCATCATCCGGAGCATCATAATTACTACATTTTGGATCTGCATCACATCGTTGGTTGTCCGGGTGATCAAAGATGATGACCCAAAGCTTCCCATCTCTTGGTCACCGAAGTTAACCACCTTGGCAAAAAGCTCTTCCCGTAACCGTGCTCCTAGTTTCTGTGCCTGTGTTGACGCCAAGTACACATTGCCGATTGCTGCCAAAATACTTAGGCCCGCAAACAGTAACATCTTCCCCCCAGCTTGCCAAATATATGCTAGGTCTCCTCTAGCAACGCCCTTGTCAATTAATTGGGAAGTGATGGCCGGGAGGTTCAAATCACTTAAAACTTGGAGCAACATAAACATAGCTGCCCCTGCCACTGCTGGCCAAGACATCCGTGTTTTCATTATCTTCCACATCGCTTCTCTTCACCTTCCTTATGGTATTCATCCAATTTTTTACTAATATTCGCTGTTATTTTTTTAGTTAACCGGATAAATTCTGCTTGTTCCGCAGGGGTTAGCCCCGCTGTAATCACACCCTCACTAGTGATCCACACCTGCGCTAGTTCTTTCGCTAGGTCATGTCCCGCCGGTGTAAGTTCCACCATAGTTACGCGGCGGTCTGTAGCTAATTTATACCGCTGAACGTAACCTTTACGTTCTAAACGCATAATTGTTTTAACCACCGTTGTGTGCTGAATCTGTAATCTTTGGCGTAATTCCGTCTGTGAACATGGACCCACCCGGTCCAATATACCCAAAATAATATCTTGACCATGGTAAAGATCATGTTGCCATAGTTGGTGACGAACTAACTGTCCATACATCCGCCGTAATTTGAACAGGGCCAACCCTAAGGGGGCCTGATGAGCGAGCTTCTTATCTATCATTTTTGTATCCTTTCGTAAAATATGTTGCCGGCTACTTAAATTAGATAAAAAGATTTTATCACAGCATTATGTAGCCGGCAACATATTTATTTACAAAAAAAAAGACTGGAAAAACAAAGTTTTTCCAGCCTCCACGCCTGTGAAGATCGCTTTTCCCGTGACCTTCACAAGCAATAATAGCTAATTAATGAATTACTTTCCGTAGTTGTGAATATAATACAATCCCCACCAGCGAACCTACAATTGCTTGGAGGATATTCATTGGGAACCCAATAATCGCTGTTGAAAACTTGAAAAGAAATGTTTCGCAAGCAAGATACCCGCAAGAGACAATGATTGTCGCTAAAACAACTGCTAGTACTAACCGTCCTGGTGTCTTTTCTTTTTCAATTACCTTACCAAAAACCCATCCTTCAAAACCGTGAATGACCAAAGAAAACAACATGTACTGAGGCGCCCCTGCTAATAGATCTAAGAGGAAACCACTTAATGCTCCCACTAGTCCACCATAGTTAGCACCATAAAGAAGGGCAATCAACACAATTCCGGCGTCACAAAGATTCAAAAAGCCCTTAGTCATTGGCACTGGAATCAAAAAGACCCGCGCGATAACAATGTTAAGGGCGGTCATAACACCAACTACCGTAATTTTCTTTACATTTGCAGTTGTATCCATAGTATCTCCCCTTATGCTAAACTTTGTAGAGCTGCAATAATAGCTCCCAACTTTATTCCATAACGCCGCTCGTCATTAGCCTTCATAGTCGCAACCAGACCTTCATGTAGTAAGTCTGTTGCTTGGCGAACTGCCGTATTCAAATCCCGTTGTTGGCACAACAAGATCGTTAACAACGCAGTGAAGGTATCGCCACTCCCATAAAAATGTCCTGGAAGCCGAGGCAAAGTCACCTGTTGCAGTCGTCCCTCAAGTGGGTCAAGCCATGCCACCCCTACCTGGTCGCCAAACTCAAGCCCCGTCAGGACCGTTTGTCCTCCGGGAGCCAACAATTGGTTAAACTTAACCAATAAAGCTCGCACTGCTTGCGGATTCGGCGTGAACAAGGGTGTGTTTGTCAAAAGACATGCTTCCGTTAGGTTTGGAGTTGCAAGGGTGGCCCGACGTAAAAGGCGTCGCAAGCCTTCCATATGGGCTAGTCCTTGTAATGGGTATGGCTCCCCATTATCGGCAAAGGCCGGATCAACGAGGACCAAATCCATTGCGGCTGCTTGCTGGTCCAGATAATCTGCAAGCTGGTCTCCCACTGCTTCGTTATCATAGTAGCCCACAACCACAGCGGTAAATCTGATCTGCTCCTTAACCCAATGCTGCAGGGTCTGCTGGGTCCATAAAGTAGTGTCTAGGACTGCTGGTGACCCAAAACCTTCACTTTGCGTCGATAAAATTGTAGTCGGCAGGACACCAATACTAAAATCACACGCCTGAAACAGCGTCAGTGCAGTCTGCATTGATAGACTGCCCATGGCAGAGAGATCTTGTGCGATCAGGATACGTGGGGGTACTGATTGTCCCATAAATGACTACTTCCTTTCATGCAACGTTACTCCTTTATCATACCTTATTTACTGGTACTTAGCATTCTAAATTCAAATTTTTCTTTAAAATTGAAGACGCTTTCCGTTATACTTAAAGATGAATTATTTTAAGTAGAGTGAGATATACTATGACACTAAAAGGATTTGCACTGGCCCAAGCTCCACCACCCATGAAAAAATTACCCTAACCTGCTAATTTTTACTAAACTAAGGAGCGATTTTTATGGCAGTAGAAGCAATTAATCTTAAAAAAGGTATGATTTTTGAACAAGGTGGTAAATTGATCAAGGTTTTGGAGTCAAATCACCATAAACCTGGCAAGGGTAACACCGTCATGCAAATGAAACTGACCGATGTGCGGACTGGTGCAATCGTGCAAACAACGATGCGTCCCTCCGAAAAAGTTGATTTGGTAATGGTCGATAAAAAAACTGCCCAATACCTCTACGGTGAAGGTGAGCTGGAAATTTTCATGGATATGGAAACTTACGAACAATATGAGTTAACCAAAGAACAGCTTAGCAACGAAGAGCCATATTTAATGCCGAATATGGAAGTCCAACTCGACTTTGCCAATGGCGAACTGATTGGAATCGAACTACCCACAACTGTTACCATGAAAGTAACTGAGACTGCACCCAATATTAAGGGGGCGACTGCTGCTAGCGGTGGCAAACCTGCAACTATGGAGACCGGCCTGGTGGTAACTGTTCCTGATTTTATTGCAACCGGTGATGTCCTAGTGATCAACACCGTTACTGGGGAATACAAGTCCCGCGCATAATATTTAACATCAATAAAAAACCACGCCTCTGATATGGTAGACCGCTACTACGCGTTCCTACACTCAGAGGCGTGGTTTTTTCTTTGCTTATTAAATTATTCAAACTGTTGTGTATCTTGTTCAACTTGGCGCCGGCCACGTTGTAACACATAGATCCCTACGATAACCAAGATCGACCCGATGATTTCAGCCCAGGTTAAATGTAAACTAAAGAAGATTACACTCAAGACTAAGGTTGCTAATGGCTGAACTGCATCCATAATGCTAACCACATCTGCTGGCGCAAAGTGCAAGCTATATAGCAATGTCCCGAACGGTAAAATTGTCCCTAACAGGATTACCGCACCAATTGCTAAAACCAACTTCATGTTCAGTGCCGGAGCTCCCACCCATAATGGGCGTTGAATATTGAAGAAAACACCAGCAATCAAAGTCCCCCAACCAAGCACCACAAATGGTGGATGTTCTGCCACTACCGGGCGCGGTAGGACCACATAAAAAGCCGCTGTAATCCCAGATCCCAGTCCCCAAAGGAAAGCTGACATCGGAATCGAAAGCTGGGAGATATCTCCCCGCGTAATTGACAGGAAAATCCCGACTAAGGCAATAACGAAAGCAATAAGATCAGAGCGTAATGGCCACTGGCGTTCTAAAACGACTGTCCCTAAAACAATAAATAGTGGGCTTAGATACTGGAGGATAGTTGCCATCGCCGAATTCCCTAACTGTACAGAATGATAGAAAGTCAGTAGATTCAAAGCCAACCCCAAGATCCCATATGCAAATAAGTAGAATGCTTGACGGCGGTCTTTAAAAACTGTAAAGATCTTCGTTCCATAAACAAAGAAAGATATGGTCAGAATAATCACTCCAGAAATCAATGTCCGAACAGATAGGAACCACGCTGCCGGAATATGTGCGGTCTGCGAAATGAATTGTAAAATCGTCCCTGAGATCCCCCACATCACTGAAGCCAAGGCAGCCAGGATGATCCCCTTAACAACATGTTGTGATTGCTTTTGCATTATTTCTTCTCCTCAATCTATGAAATACTATTCCCCATTATAAGGGAAAAAGCATTTAAACAATAATTAAAATCCTGGTGTTTAAATTAAACTTTCATGAGGAAGGATGGTCATGCTGAGCGTGCCACCGCTGGATCTCTTCAAGGCGTGCCTTAAACCGCCCTTCATGCCCCTCTGTCGTCGGGTAATAGTAGCGGTGCCCCTGCAGGTTGTCCGGCATTGTCTTCATAGTAGTCAATTTGGCTGCCGTAGCGTGTGCATATTGATAACCTTGGCCATACTCCAGTTCCTGCATCAACTTTGTCGGAGCGTTCCGAATCTGCAGCGGAACTGGCTCATTAATAGTTGCTTGGACATCATGACGCACTCGCTGCCGTGCTGCATAGACGGCGTTGGATTTAGGGGCTAAAGCCAAGTAAATCACTGCTTCTGTCAAATGAACATCACATTCCGGTATCCCAATAAACTGACAAGCCTGGAAAACATCTACTGCTACCCGCAGGGCATTGGTATCCGCCAAACCAACGTCCTCACTCGCAAAGCGGACTAAACGGCGAGCAATGTACAATGGATCTTCGCCCCCGGCCAACATCCGGGATAACCAATAAATGGCCGCATCCACATCACTATTACGTAAGGCTTTGTGGAGGGCAGAGATGATATTATAGTGTTCTTCGCCATTTTTATCATAAAGAACCATTTTCTGCCCCGTTAACTGCTGTAATTGGGTTGGAGTAACTATTACCTTATTCGCCGTTCGGTGATCACTGTTGAGCACTGCCATTTCCAAAATATTGAGTGCAGTCCGCGCATCCCCGTTTGCAAACGTTGCGAGCATCACTTGAGCTTCGTGACCTAACTCAACTGTCACTCCAGGGAACGCCCGCTCATCCTGCACTACGCGCTGTAATAATGTTATGATGTCATCCGTTGTTAATGGTTTTAGGACAAAGACTTTACACCGCGATAAAAGTGCGGAGTTTAGTTCAAATGACGGATTCTCTGTTGTGGCAGCAATCAGTGTGATACTTCCCCGTTCGACATAAGGGAGAAAAGCATCCTGTTGTGCCTTATTGAAACGATGAATTTCATCAATAAATACAATGGTTTGTTGACCATAATCACTATTGGCTTCGGCTCTTTTCATTACTTCCCGAATCGTTTTGATACTACTATCAACTGCACTAAAACTGATAAACTCTGCTTTAGTTTGGGCTGCAATAATGCGTGCAAGAGTTGTCTTCCCCACCCCTGGTGGTCCCCACAGGATCAACGAGGATACTTGGTCATGGGTGATAAGTTCACGCAAAATGCGCCCAGGGCCAAGTAGGTGTCTCTGTCCAATCACTTCAGCTAGGGTCCGGGGTCGAACCCGACTAGCCAATGGTTCTTGGCGATTATTGGCAGCAAATAATGATTCTTGATGCATTGTATCTCCCTCTAACCGAACGTTTGTTTTATCTACATTATAAACCTCCCCGGACATTTTTTGAACACCAGCTAAAATATGCTATCCTGTTAAGTGGAATTTAACAAGGATGTGACCACATGATAAATAAAAAAACCTGGCGCCAGGCCCAAATTCAGCGCCTCCATACCCACCAGGAAGAAATTGACCAGGCGGCCGCCCCGTTAATTACACAACTGATAACCAGTCCGTTTTGGGCACAGGCCCAAACCATTGCTACTACTGTTAGTGGTTTTGGTGAAGTCCCCACGGAACGATTGATTAATTTAGCACGCACAAGTGGTAAAACAGTTGTTATCCCTAGGACCATGCCCCAACGACAAATGGTTTTCTTACCTGATCCTGGTCCCGAACACCGCATTATCAGCGAATTTGGAATTCCCGAACCAGCTTTTGACCCAGCAGCAGTAGTAGACAAGGCTAACATCGACCTAATCATTGTTCCGGGGATCGCTTTTTCTCAAGACCACGGTTGGCGTCTGGGTTTTGGTGGTGGCTACTATGACCGCTATCTGAGCGATTATTCGGGAACAACTTGTGCATTGGTTCCTGACGCAATGCTCTTTGCCTCTCCAGAATGGACAGTTGAAGCTTTTGATATCCCCATCGACCACCTCATAACAACCAAAGGATTGATGTCTTTTGAATAAAGAATGGCAGATCACAGAAACACTCGCCCCAACTCAGACCCCTTGCTCTGTACGCACTTTATTGGAAAAACAATGGTTACTTCCCCGACGATTCACACATTTTTTAAGAATTAATAAGAATGTCATTATTAACGGGCACTACCGTAATATGAACGACTTGGTATCGCCACATGACCAAGTCACATTAACCTTCACTGGGGCCGAATTTCGTACAGCTGTATCCAGTTATCGTCCCAGTCCGCAAGCTCATATCGATGTTCTTTACGAAAATCGTGACTTGCTAGTCATCAATAAACCAGCAGGGAAAAAGTCACACCCTAATTATTCTGGCGAAATGGGAACGGTCCTTAATGACGTTGCTACATATCTCCAGCCACAAGGTCTAGCCCCATATATTGTGCACCGATTAGACCAACAAACTAGCGGGGCCTTAATTGTAGCCAAAAATCCAATTGTCGTTCCGATTCTTGACCGCCTGATCAGCATGGGGGCGATTCACCGCGAGTATTTGGCCCTGGCGACAGGGCAGATCACACCCGCTACCGGAAAATGGACTTGGTCGATCGGCCGAGACCCGGATGACCGACGCAAGCGCGCAGCTGCTGGTCCCAAGGCGCAACATGCCCAGACCAATTACCAAGTATTGGGGACGACTGCTACTACTTCTCTTGTCAAATTAACTTTGGCAACCGGACGGACCCACCAAATCCGGGTTCATTTAGCACACAGTGGTCACCCCATTGTTAACGATCCCCTGTACAACCCTCTGCCTGCCACAGGCCCCATGTTCCTGCATGGGAAATGGTTACGGTTAAGCCTGCCTTTTTCCGGAGAGAAATTAACTTTAACTGCTCCTGAACCAGCTTTTTTCTCTGCGCATATCCATGACATCATCTCATAATAAAAAATGGAGAATGACCTGTTTCTTGAAAGCAATAGTCTGTCTACTGCCCATCAAGAAACGATACATTCTCCATTTTTTAGTAATAACTAAACTGTAATTTTTATAATTGTTACCTGGTAGGTCGTTGCTGGGGCTTCAACCGTTACCGTCGTTCCTACCTTTTTTCCATTAAGGCCGCACCAAGGGGCGAAGCAAATGATATCAGTTGGGCATCAACATCAACTTCTTGCTTACCTACGATTCGAAAGGTTTCTTCTGCCCCGTCATCAAAGCGCAAAGTGACATAGGTTCCCAATTCAACCTTTCCATTATCTTGCGGTGTGATTACGTCGGCATACCGCAGTTGCTTATGTAAAAACCGTAACCGACTTTCCAAGTGGCGCAGATCACGCTTAGCGGCCGAATAATCCGCATTTTCTGAGAGGTCCCCTAATGCGCGTGCTTTTTGCAATGCCTTGATCTTAGCCGGTCGATCAGCATCTAGCTGAGCTATTTCTGCGGTAATTTTTTGATATCCACTCGGAGTCATCTTCTGCAGATAAAAATCTTGACGGTCTTTATTCATGATCATAAAACCCCTTTGCTTAACTTCACAACTTATCTTACCCCAAATTAACCCTCCTAGGCTACAATAGTTATCAGGAGGCGACCGTTATGCAAATTATTATTTCACCCGCACGGAAGATGCGTGTTGATACTGATTCATTACCTTACCGCACCTTACCCCAGTTCATTGACCAAGCAGCAGTCATCCTTGACTACCTCAAAGCGCGTTCCCCAGCCGAGCTTCATGAACTTTGGCAATGTAGTGAACGTCTAGTGATGGCTAACTACCACCGGATTCACCAGGTTGATCTTCACCACAATCTCACTCCTGCCTTGTTAGCCTTTGTTGGACTCCAATATCAAGCCATGGGGGCGGATGTTTTTTCAGATGCCGAATGGGAATACGTCCACCGTCATCTCCGGATTCTCTCTGGTTTTTACGGTATTCTTCGTCCCGGGGACGGAATCGTTCCCTACCGTTTAGGAATGAATGAGCCAGCCCAGGTAGCGGGAACATCTAACCTCTATCATTACTGGGGTGATCGGTTAGCCCAGACTTTATTTGCCGAGGACAATCTCGTTCTCAACCTGGCTTCCAAAGAATACGCCCAAGCTATTATTCCTTATCTTACTCCCACCCAACAGTTTGTCACCTGTATCTTTGGTGAACTTCACAATGGTAAGGTTAAGCAAAAAGCAACCCGAGCTAAACAGGCCCGGGGCAATATGGTGGCCTATTTGGCAGCCCATAATATTAATGATTTAGCGGGCGTTAAACGATTCAACATCAACTACCACTATGACCCTGAGCGCTCAACTCCCCAGCAGTTAGTTTTCCTCGCCAATGAAAATAACCACTAGTTGCCGTATTTTATACCGCTACACTAGTGGTTAATTTTTTACTCTGTTAATTTAATTTTAGTTTTATTCAAAAGGAGTGACGAAGTTACAACGGACACAGAGCTAAATGCCATTGCTAACCCCGCCAATTCCGGACTAAGGGTCATACCCCAACGGGCAAACAAACCCGCAGCAATCGGGATCCCAATCAGATTGTAAATTAATGCCCAAAACAGGTTGAGCTTAATCCGACTAAACGTCTTGCGACTAATGGCTAAGGCTTTGACCACACCGTATAGATCATTGTGCACTAACACAACATCTCCGGATTCAATGGCAATATCAGTCCCTGACCCCATAGCAATGCCCACATCTGCCATCGTTAACGCTGGCGCGTCATTGATCCCATCACCAACGAAAGCTACTACTCCCTGGTGGCGCAAAGCGGCTATTTGGTTAGCTTTTTCATTGGGTGATACTTCAGCTAAAACTTCATCAATGCCTACCTGCTGTGCAATTGCCTGTGCTACTCGGTAACTATCTCCCGTCAGCATAACTGTTTTCATTCCTTGCTTTTTCAAAGCAGCAATCGCAGCTTGAGCCTGTGGTTGCGGCGTATCTTGGATTGCAATCAAACCGATTACCTGACCAGCATAACCAACAATCACTACTGTTTTAGCTTGCGCTTGTAATTTTCGCAGTTGATCTTGGAACAAAGGTTTCATGGTCAGATTTTTAGTTAACTTGACATTTCCGATCAGAGCAGGCTTTCCATTCAGTCGGGCCATAACCCCTTGACCACTATGCGCCATAAAGTCTGTCACCGCCTGTACTGTTACATGGTCTGCTTGTGCCCGCTCCAGGATCGCACTTGCCAACGGGTGCTCTGAATCTTTTTCCAAACTAGCGGCTACTTGAAGGACCTGCTGGGGATCGTCACCGATAATATCAGTTACAACTGGTTGCCCGGTTGTAATTGTTCCCGTCTTATCAAAAACTACCGTTGTAACAGTCGTCATTTTTTGTAAGACTTCACCATTTTTCAAAAGCACCCCTAATTTAGCTGCCCGGTTGGTCCCAACCATCAAAGCTGTTGGGGTTGCCAATCCTAAAGCACAGGGACAAGCAATCACTATTACCGCAATTGCGTAAAGTAAGGCTTGAATTGCCGTTACACCTAAAACGACATCCCATATAACAAAAACAATAATAGCCGCAATCAGCACTGCTGGCACAAAAATACTAGCAATTTTATCAGTTAATTTTTGAATCGGGGCATGACTTGTCTGAGCTTTTTTAACCATCGCTACGATCTGTGCTAACACTGTTTCGTCTCCTGTTTTAGTTACCCGAACAGTAATACTCCCGTTGCCGTTGATCGTAGTTCCGATCACTGAGTCGCCGACCTGCTTGGTAATTGGCATGCTTTCACCAGTGACCATTGCTTCATTAACCGTTGTTGTCCCAGCAGTGATCACCCCATCAGTGGGAATCTTCGCCCCTGGTTTTACCTGGACGAGGTCGCCCGTTTTCACCTGGTCTAATGGGAGTAAAACCTCCTTGTCATCACGTAAAACCACAGCATCCTTGACCTGAAGGGACAGTAACTTTTGGAGGGAAGCTGATGCACGCTGATGCATCTTCTCTTCCATCATGTCACCTAGTAAGACAAACACTGCAATAAAAGCGGCACTTTCAAAGTAAACAGGTAATCCCACAAAAAATGCAAATACACTGTAAAAATAAGCGATTCCAGTTCCTAAAGCAACTAGTGTATTCATATTAGCATTATGCTGTTTAAATGCTGCCCAAGCACTCTCCCAGTAAGGCCAAGCTGCTACTAACATCACAACAGTCGTTGTCACCAAAGCTATTAATCTACTTCCTGGTAACATGATATGCCATGGCATCAACAGCATTTCGCCGGCCAAAGGTAAAGTAAACACCACAGCAATTCCAAATCGCATAGTACTTGATAGTTGTTTCAATATTAGCTCACCACCCAGTTTTAATTATTAAGCACGGTTAGCACTGGTAGTGTTTATTTAACAACTACCTTGCCGTGAAACATATCCATTCCACAAGCAAAATCGTATTCTCCTGCCTGGTCTGTTGGAATTTGAATAGGGGTGATCTTTTGTTCCCGCAAATCTTTATCCACTCCCAATTGACTAAAAACAACCCGTGACAAGCATGCCGTTCCATCTTCCATTGCAAAATTGATTGTTGCTGGAATGCCCTTCTTCAGAACCACCGTTGCCGGGGAGTAGCCCCCCTTAACAACGACTGTTGCTTGCTGATGATCAGCTTGAACAGTAGCCTGCGTCTTCTCAGATTCATGTTTACCAAAGAACCACCAAATAATTCCTGCTATTAAAAGTATTGCTCCAATAAGCGTAATGATTTGTTCCATCATTCCACATCCCTCACTTCGTTTACAATTGTAATCTTTGACGTAAGCATATTATGCCATGTCCCCTACCACCTGTCAAATCATTAGACTTTTCTTTAAGGTTAGTAAATTTTTTAACTTGTCTATTTACCAAATGGTACAGTTAATTCAAAGTTTTGCGAAAGAAGGTGGCACCATCCTATGACTTACGCACGCAATGCTGTTCAGCTCGAACCAGTTCATAATATGCGCTGGGTTCTCAAGCAACTATGCAGGTGGGAAAACATTCCCCTCTACCTAGTTTTATTAGTGACCCGCCTATGGTTTGTTTGGGATAAAAATCGTGAAGTTCATCTCCATCCCACTTCGGCTCCTGTCTTTAAGGCAATGGAACTGAATTTTGATCTTCATCAACTAAGTCTCTTCCTAAGTGGGTGTTTAGTTGGGGGACTTTTGACAACCTTTACTTTAAAGCAACTTGATGCCCGTTCTAATGTTCAACCCCGCCATAAAGCACTAGCAGTTATCATCTGCTCATTATTAGTAGTGATGCTTCTTCCCAGTATCCCTGCTTTTTCCGTCTTAGCAATCGTGGTGGCTCTATTAGGTCGCATTCGTAATTATTTTCGTTACCACGATGACCCATCCGTGGAATCTCAGGAAGTGTACGACCCCCATCACCACCGTACCCGATTAGGACGCGACTTTGGGATGCTTTCATGGCAAGATATTGTTTTTCAAGTCGAATCTTTACTGTTGGGTGTGACTGGCTGGCAGTTTTTTGCCAAAACTCTGCCTACTATTATCAACCGGTTCTTTGTTTGGCATGCTGGCCAACCACCAGTAGATATGAAACCGACTACGATCTACTTTAATCTAGCTCTAGCAACCATCGGCCTGGTGATTGTCGTGATCAACGTCCTATGGTACCCCCTCAATCCTTGGCGGTATACTTTTTTTGACGTCTTTTTAGGATATAATCCTGACCTGAATTATGTTGTGCGCATTATTAACGGACGCCGGCAACCGGTCAAACTTTTTACTCTCCGTACAATGCAAGAAAATCCTACCATCCCCTTAGAGGAACGTGACTTTTCCTTTGCCAGCTTACTACGCTATATTGCTCTAGTGTTCAAAGTAATCATCATCTGGTGGTTGACTTTCATTATGGTTCCGCTCCGCCATTTTAAAAATAGTCAGAGTTAGTTTTCGTTTCCCAGTAAAAATAAGGCGAGAAAGAATGATTTACGATTCTTCCTCGCCTTATTTTTATTGGACTTATTTATGGTAGGGCAATCCCTTGATGATTGTCCACGCCCGGTAGATCTGTTCTGTTAAAACTAACCGCATTAACTGATGCGGAAGGGTAAAACGTCCAAATGATATTTGCGTATCTGCCCGCCGTAATACTGCTGGGCTCAATCCTAATGACCCCCCAATCACAAAAGTAATGTCACTCTTGCCATAAGTCATTAACTGCTGAATCTCTTGGGCAAATTTTTCGGATGTGCGCTCCTGACCTTCAATTGCTAATGCGAACACATACTCTTTATCTTTGATTTTTTGAAGAATCCGTTCGCCTTCAATCTCTTTGACTGCCGTCATCTGTGCCGGACTAAGACTCTCCGGTGCCTTTTCGTCAGGGACTTCCACAATCTGAAATTTGCAATAACGTTGCAAACGTTTCTGGTATTCAGCAATTCCTAATTTGAAGTATTTTTCTTTTAACTTCCCCACACAAACAATTTTTATGTTCATAACTTTCCACCTTTACACAAGTTATCCCCAAAGTTATCCACATATCCACATTTAATAATCAATATCTTGTAGCGAACATTTTTTCGCCCCAAGATATATTTTAACGATCTCAACTGGTTTTACCCAGTTTTCCACCGCTAATACCCTTTCTTGTAATCAGGAAAAAACCGCTATTTATCAGCATTTTTAGCCTAATTACTTTTACAATTTCACAACTTATCCACCGTTGTGCACAATTTCTGTGGATAACTAAAATAGGTCTTTAATAGCTTTATTTTAACAACTTTTCCCTTTTTCAACAAACGGCTCTGACTTTTTCCCAAATTTATCCACAAAAAAACCTCTCACTCACGTAATACGCAAGTGAAAGGTTAACTTTTCCACAAAAGTAGTTAATTATTAATTATTCCCCACTATTTGAGGCTGTCGATGTGTTGGCATCTGTCGCTTCTAATGTCAGTTTTACCGTTGTCTTCTTGAGACTACCATCATGGTAATAACCGATTTCTACCGAGCTACCGACTGCATGCTTGTACAATTCTTGACGCAGACTAGCTACACTAGTAATCTTCTTACCATCCAATGATACGATCGTATCGTATTTAGAAATTCCTGAACCTTGTAGTGGTGACTTATCACCAATCTTCATCACAACAATCCCTTGAGTCACACTGCTTGGTAACTTCAAGATCTTGCTTTGGTCAGATGAGGAAACATAACTCAAGTCAACCAAAGTAATTCCGAGTGCTGGACGTTTGATCTTCCCGTTCTTAACCAGTTCATTAATCACGTTGACTACTTCATTACTTGGAATGGCAAATCCCATCCCTTCGATGGTTGTCCCTGATTCAGATGACGATGAAGACCCAGTATTAGAAAGCTTCATTGAGTTGATCCCGATTACCTGGCCGGCTAAGTTAACCAACGGACCACCTGAATTCCCCGGATTGATCGCAGCATCTGTTTGAATAACTGTTGCCTGTCCCGTGGAAACACCTGAACTATTGGTTACATCCAGTGTCCGTTTTTTAGCCGAAATAACCCCCTGGGTTAAAGAGGTCGCATAGTCGGACCCCATCGGTGACCCAATAGCCAGTGCCGTTTCCCCAACACTAATATCATCTGAATTTCCAAACGAAGCAACTTTAGTTACATCTTTAGCGTTGATTTTAAGCACCGCCAAGTCAGTGATCGCATCATGGCCGACTAGGGTAGCACTAGCTTTTTTCCCGCTATTCAAAATAATTTCGATCTTATTAGCACCTGAGATCACGTGATTGTTAGTCACGATGAAGGCGGTATTCCCACTCTTCTTATAAATAACCCCAGACCCTTCACTTTCTGAAGTAGTGCTACTCTTGCGCCCGGAATTTCCTCCTAAAATCTCTGACAAGCCTGAGTCAGAATCAGATGAGGAGTAGGCCTCTACGGAAACAACCGCATCCTTTACGTTGTTAAAGGCTTTGGTTGTAGCACTGCTAACGTTGACCTTGACATTGCTTGTTTTGGTAGTTCCTTTTGAATTATCAGTTGTAACAACACTGTCGGCATGATTTTGGTAAAGTGTGTAACCACCCACAGCTACACCCCCACCTAGTAAACCAGCAACTAGTCCCACTACAGCTACCTTAGTCAAACCATTCTTTTTGACCTTCGTGGTTTGTTCATCGTTTGGTACTGGACCATTTGTTTTATTTGGTGTTGGTTGTTCGTCCATCCATCTCAGTCCTTTCGTTTCCGCTTTATTAACTTTTATTTTAAGCAAAATCGCCGTCAGCTGCTACTTTTACTGCAACTCTTAAAATTTATCTTAACTTTTATTCACAAAAAGGTCATTTTTCACAAAATTGTCAATTCTGTCGCCTTATCTGGTTCAGTATCATACAGCTGAAAATCATGATCAACTGCATAATCGTGTGCTAACAATAGATCGTGAACTGTCCCGTGTGCCAGTTCCCGTAAGTTGTTGTGCTGGCTCCGGTGGCCAAGATATATCCGCTTGGTACGATCCCCCAGCACCTGCATTAATGCATCGGCCCCTTCTGCGTTAGATAAGTGTCCCGTATCACCAATAATTCGCTGTTTCAATGACCATGGGTAAGGTCCCATCCGTAACATCTCTGGATCATGGTTGCATTCTACTAAGTATGCATCTGCATTTTGAATTGTTCCTGCAACATAGTCAGAAACATAGCCTGTATCTGTCAAAACTACGAGTGAACGATCGTTGTGATGTAAAGCATAAAATTGGGGATCAGCAGCATCGTGCGAGACACCAAAACTCTCTACATCGAGATCTCCGAGAGATAAGGTTTCATCCGTTGCAAAGATATGTTTTTGTGCAACCGGAATCTCACCTACCTTATGTGCCATTGCTGCCCATGTTTTGGCATTAGCATACACGTCCATTCCGTACCGACGCGCAAGTACGCCTACCCCCTTACAGTGGTCACTATGTTCATGACTAACAAAGATGCTATCTACATCTTTGAGTGTCCGCCCAATCGAATTCATCAGTCGTTCAATTCGAATTCCTGAAAGTCCGGCATCAACTAATACCTTGTGCTGGGGCGTTTCAATATAAGTCACATTACCTGTACTCCCACTGGCTAAAATGCTGATCTTCATGGCGTCAGCTGCAGATTGTCTTTTTTCTTCTGCCATTCCCAAGTCTCCTCTTTAATTCTACTAAGTTCTATCATAGCAAGTTCATATTATCGGGGCAAACAGTAACTTTACCTCCCCATAATCTACGGCAAAAAGAAAGACTGGTAAGAAAGCAAAGCTCCTGCCAGTCTTATTTAGTCATATGGTAGCTACCACTGTTAGTTTTCGGTGTCATCAACTGTAATATTGTTGTCGTCACCATTGAAGATCGCACCAGTAAAGGCATTAACCCGCCGATACTGGACAACCCCAGAAACGTTATTCTTAACTGCAAAAGTCCAGGTTGGGATATAAATCCGGTTACCATTGGCCTTCAATAAGCGCGAATAGCCCAACTGGCTCCAAAGGACAGTGGAATCACTCGTGATCTTTTTATACTGGTATAACCAGATTAACGCCCGCTCTTGGCTTAAAGTCACCTGTTCTTCTCGCAAAGTATTATATTTAGCAATATATCCTTGGCTGTACGAATCCACATAGCCATCATGAATGTTGAAGCGGATCTGGCCACCCTTGAACAGGACTGGACGATCATAGAATTTCTGCGTATACACCATCACATCCTTGGAGGATAAGTGGGCATTGTATGCGTATTTATCACCATGCAGAATCATACTGCTATCAGCCAATAGACTAGCTAATTTTTTGCGAGCGGCTTGCTGTGTTTGCCCCACCTTAATTGGGGTTGTGAACGTTGCCTGGAGAATATTATCCTCAAAACTTGTCGTCTGATTATGCAACTTATCTGTTTCATGCCGCAAGCTATTATCAACTGGTGCAGATACATAGTAGCCCTTACTATGCTCGTCTGACACATGCCCATACTGGATCCGGTCGCTTTTAATATTGCGTAATATCGCCGTGGTGGTATTGGCATCACTCTTATCTGTCATCAGGGTAATGGCGTCACTTTGTCGCAGGTAAGTCGTTAATAAGAAAAGGTCCAGGAAAATAAAAGCTATCACAAAAATCCACTGTATCTTTCTAAAGTTCACTCTTATTCCCCCTTACTCATTATCCTGCTTGATGTTGGTGATCAACTGGCAGTCAAGCCAATTCCCTTCGTATTTAATAAAGTAGGTTGGCTGCATATCGATTACCATCTTGGAGCCATCATTTTGGGCCCAAGTATAACCCAAGCGAATAGCACTGATATTATTTTCTGTATACCCATTGGTTGCTAATTTTTGCATTAACTGCCGCGTCGAGATCAAAGTCGTTGTTTTGGGTTGGGCTGGTAGG
The DNA here is from genome assembly GCF_000423265.1 of Ligilactobacillus saerimneri DSM 16049. Classification (GTDB taxonomy): domain Bacteria; phylum Bacillota; class Bacilli; order Lactobacillales; family Lactobacillaceae; genus Ligilactobacillus; species Ligilactobacillus saerimneri. The sequence goes on from NZ_AUHQ01000021.1 coordinate 32,709, forward strand.
GGCGCTTGGAAAGTATATAGTGAGAAGGTTAAATTAATTCCGTTATTATCCAACTGCTGCATCTTATATGCACCATACAGTTCTTCTGAGATCAGCGGTAAGCTGTTGATATAGGTTCGATAAATAGCCGTATGGGTCCGCGTATCATACTCATCATACCGTACATCATTAAGCACCATTCTCAAGGCGTTTAACCGCGTCAAATTATTGGTCATAGTCTTAACGAAACTCATGGTTGGTTGTTTGCGTCCCGTCGTACTTGTCGTAGTCCCATAATTAGTGTATGCCACTGTTTGATGGCGGGCATCAACTACCATTCGTTGATTGTCCCCATCATAATATACCGTTTGCTCTTTTTCTTCTTTGGTATTAATTTTGTTACTGCTACTGCTTCCCAGAAGGCGCGTAACAAAAATCCCGGAATTTTCTGTCCCAACAAGGTAACTATAATTAGCTACTTCAACTGGCTTAGGATAGGTCAGCGAATAATTATGGTGAACCTCAGTCCATTCTGCTAAGTTCCGCTCAACCTGCTTATCTTTGAGCAATGCACGAAAGTTCGCCACCTTATATTTAGCCAGGTTGAGTCGGTACACTGTATGGGTTTGATCATCTAAAAGATACACATGCTCAGCTTGGTTGAGTTCAACGACTACTCGCCGAAAGCGCTGGTTCTTAGCCCCTGCTCTAATCGGTTTTTTGAGGGTCTTTTCGAATAAAGGAACATTGATCCGCGCAGCATAGTTCAAAATTAACGCATTTTTTGTGTGTAGCTTTTGCCTATAAGCTGTTTCACTTGTCGTTTCTTTTTTCAAACGCCGCGGGGACCATTGTTGCAACTGTGTGGTCACCTTACCTAAAAGATCAATATTAGCACTGGTCAACTGGTATAGTTGCCCTTCGTTGTTGCTATACACCAAACTATTGGGCGCATAAATATCGCTTATACTAGTCCCGATAGTCCCGGCAACATCGGTTCTTTCATGCGTTGTTGTTGTCTGGTCACGTTGGTTGAGGGCCGGGTTGATCCAAATCATATAGGTCAAAACCACACTGATCACGACCAGTAAGGACAGTGAAACATGTAGTATGTAATCTCTAATCTTCATCCCATAGATCCCCCTCATCATAATCAATGTATGGCAAGGAAATATAGAAGGTCGAACCCTTACCGAGCTTAGATTCAACCCAAATCTTCCCGTGTAACATTTCAATAACTTCTTTAGAAATAGCCAATCCCAAACCAGTTCCACCTTGAGCACGGGACCGTGCCTTATCCACCCTGAAGAAACGATCAAAGATATGATCAATATCCTTTTGCGGGATCCCCAAGCCTTGATCCGTAATGCTCAAGATCACGTTCGTCCCAGTTTCCTGGATGCGACAAGTAATCACCCCACCATCAGGTGAATACTTAATGGCATTATTCATAATATTATCGATTACTTGGATGAAACGATCAGTATCAATTTCGACCCACACGGTGCGCTTAGTAAACTCACGCTTAATCGTGTAATTTTTGGTCTTCGTCTGCCGCGTATCATTGTTATCCTTTTCGATCATCATATCAAAGCGGTTGAGGATGTACGCAAACAGTTCGTTAAGGTTAACTGTTTCTAGATCAAGCTTGGCTGTCCCCGAGTCCATCCGTGACAAGTTAAGCAGGTCGTTAATTAGCCGAATCATGCGGTCAGCTTCTTCTTGGGTCACTTGGAGAAACTGCGGTGCAATCTCGGGATCCTGCCACGCTCCATCATTGAGGGCTTCCAAGTAACTCTTCATACTGGTCAATGGTGTTCGTAATTCATGGGAAACATTGGACACGAACTGCCGCCGCTCACTTTCGATCTTTTCTTGTTCAGTCACATCGTGTAACACACAAACTAAGCCGGAAATAAAACCTGATTCCCGTTGAATCAATGAAAAATAAGCATTGAGCACTTGTCGGTTACCTTCCTTATCAGAAGTGACGAGCTGAATCTCATCTTCAATCGCCAACAGGTCCCGTAAAGTGTACTGATCGCGAATGTCTAGTACATCCAAGATTGACTTTCCCATCATCTCGTCTGCATTAACTGCCATCAAGCGTGCTGCCATTTCGTTCAAAGTGATAACATTTCCCCGACGGTCAGTCGCAATCACCCCATCTGACATATGAGTTAAAACAGAATACAGCCGCCGTCGTTCAGACTCGGTTGATTCTTGGGCTTCTTCCACCCGGTCTGATAAGTTGTTAACTGCCATCGCCAATTGTCCCAACTCATCATTACCATAGACGTGAACTGAGCCAGAATAATCGCCGCGGGCAATGCGCGTCGTTTGGCGCTTCATTTCGTCGATCGGAGTTGTAATTGCAGCCGAAACTAAAATTGCTAACAAAAGTCCAATTCCCGTTGCAATGATCGCCGCGGTTGCAAAGATAACTGTAACACTGTTGATCGAATCATAGACACTATTTAGGTTAGCCCGCAAATAGACCGCACCGACAACAGTGTTGGTATTGCCCTTAGAGCTAAATAAAGGTGTAACTGTAATGTAATAACGTTTATCACTGTTCTTGTTATAAGTGGTTTTAGCAGTTGCACGTCCATTATAAATAGTATTAATTACATCTTCGTCAGTTGTCTTTTGTCCAACCATGTTACTATTAACGGCACTATCTCCTCGGATCGTGGCCTTAGCATCCACCACTTGGATCTCAGAGACATTGGAATTATTGATATCTTCCAAGATGCCCTTAATCTTACGATTTGCAGTCTGCGTATTATTATTTTCCAAACTGTCCACTAATGAATTTTCAACATAAGTTGACAATTCTACTTGCTGCTTAAAGGAGCGGAGATTGTCATTTTTTAATTGTTGTACAAAATAAGCCCCGACGATTTGAAGTGTTATGAGTAGTAACAATGCAAATACCAGGGCTATTTTAAAGCGGATAGATTGGAAGAAGCCAAGTTTCTTGTTCATAATGAAGGCTCCTCTTCCTCCCCTATTCCTTATTCAAATGTGCTTATTCTACTTCTGGGTTCCGCAGATAGTACCCGACCCCACGACGGGTAACTAGCCACGTAGGCCGACTAGGATTGTCTTCGATCTTTTCCCGTAAGCGCCGCACTGTTACGTCAACTGTCCGAACATCGCCAAAGTAATCATACCCCCAAACAGTTTGTAACAAGTGTTCCCGTGTCATCACTTGACCTAAGTGTTTGGCCAAATAATGCAATAATTCAAATTCACGGTGGGTCAACTCAATTTTTTCTCCATACTTGGAAACCATATAAGCATCAGGATGAATCGTCAACTCACCCACAGTAATGTCTGTGTCCGACTCCTCTTCCTCTTTTTGCTTCGCTTCAACCGTTGACTGCCGCCGCAAGTTAGCTTTGACCCGAGCCACCAATTCTCGATTCGAAAATGGTTTTGTCACATAGTCATCTGCCCCAAGCTCCAATCCCAAAACCTTATCAATTTCAGAATCTTTAGCGGTAACCATGATAATTGGCATATCATGCGTTTTGCGAACTTGTCGTGCGACTTCTAATCCATCTACTTTTGGCAACATCAAATCTAGCAAGATCAAATCAGGATCGACTTCTTCGACCTTCGCTAACGCTTCTTCACCATCAAAGGCGGTGTGAACTTCATACCCTTCTTTAGTTAGGTTGAACTTAACAATATCAGAGATGGGTTTTTCATCATCAACAACTAAGATTTTTTTCATCAGAATTCCCCCCTTGTCAAGGTTCTGCATTCTTTATCTTAATGGCGCTCTTCAATGCTCACGATCGATGTTTTTTACACCATTCTGTAATATTATAAACCATTATTGTTCTTTTACCAAATTTCCCCCTACATCAAGCCCAATATCATAGGTTTTTGCCCGCCTTTTAAGGACCTAAAATGCACTGTTATGGTAGCGCTTGCAGGAAGGGAAGTATCTGCCTATAATAAAAGATAGGGTCGTCCTTCCACTAGCTTACCGGCATATCTGTCACTTCTGTCGTTGCATTTTGGGAGTACGACCCTTATTTCGTTCATCTATAAGTATGTTAACAGCACCCAAAAAGTAAGGGGAAAATAAAGACCGAGAGGCTGGGAGAAAACAGTATTTTCTCCCAGCCTCTCCGCTTAGCTATGCTATCTGGTCTATTTGAACCGTGGTGAGGTTTCAGGTGCCCAGCCCCAGCAGACAAGTCCACCAAAGACTAGAGCGCCAACACACACAAGCATAGCCCAATAAACACCCCAACCAGCCGTAATCACCGGCAACAAGAAGGTTCCACTTGCTGCTCCGAACCGACTAATGGTGATACATAAGCCAACGCCTGAAGCCCGAACCTGATCGTCAAATAACTCTGTCGGATAGGGGTAGTCAAGGACTAAGCCTGCTGATAAGATGACTGCAAACAGTCCAAAAAGAATGATCTGTACGGTCGGCTGGCCCCGGCGTAATAGTACCATCGCCAATAAGGCAACTGCTGCCAATAAGAATGTCCCTATCAAAAAGCTACGCCGCCTTACTACGCGGAAAACATAACCTCCCACTAGGACCCCTATTAGCAAGCAACCATTGTAAATAAGTCCTGAAATATTACTTTCGTTTAAATGTAAATTCATTAATAACAATGGTAAAAAGATACTAATTCCAAAAAAGGCAAACGCCTGCGAGGCATAAAACAATCCCCCAACAACCGTCTGGCGCCGATAGCGTGGACTAAATAGCAACCGCCAAGTAACTTGATTTTGCGGTTGCTTCTGCCGCATCTGAAGCGGTAACCCCCACCGCTTACCCAGGTGTTTTTGAACCACCTTACGCGCTACTTTGGTTTGCCCTTGGTTAGCCAGCCATGCTGGTGATGCCGGTAAAGGGTAAGCCGTGCGATAAATAGCTGTTACTAAGCCCCAAAAGGCTGCTGATGCTAGGATAAATTGCCAATTGTGCGAACTGGTAGTATGGATTATTATCCCCGCACAATAAGCTAAAATAAATCCTACTGTCCAATAAATAATCAGTTTACTCTGAAATTTTCCCCCTTTGTTGGCCGGCAACCATTCAACTAAGAGAGCATTTCCGACAGTGTAATCAATCGCAATCATCAACCCAATTAAGACCCGTAAGCCTAACAAGACCACTAGATTAGTCGTCAGCACTTGGGCCAAAGAAAATAATGCTAGCAAATACATATTAAGCATCAGCATCTTGCGCCGCCCTACTTCATCAGCTAAACGCCCCATAAGTGCACTGCCCGCCAGGCCAAACAAACTCCCAGCTCCCAGCAATCCTTGCCATAATCCATTGATATGAATATCGGTTGGAAGTTGCCCCAGTGCCGTTCCCGTAATCCCCAACCCGTAGCCACAGGTGATCTGTCCCAAAATCATGGCAATATATAGCCGAATATGTGTTGTTGAAATAGGTGCTTTTTTGTAACTAATTAATGAATTTTCCATAAAAACAGCGGAACAAGAAAGTTTTCCTGTATTACTCCGCTTGTAATATACCTCCTTTTGTTCTTACCATTCTTTTTTACTTATGATTAAAAATATTTTTTATTATACATAATAGGTTAACAAAATTATTCTCATTCTGCAAATTTCCCCTTATGTTACAATAGTAATCACTATATTATGGATAAGGATGATTATTATCATGCGTCGAATGCCAGTGGTTCTCGCAATCGGAATAACTCTAATCATTATTAATATTCTGCTTCTCCATCTCTGGCCAGCGTATGCCAATTGGCTCCACCAAATCACTAGTTGGTACTAAGCAGTTACGGAGGAAAATTATGTCTCAGTCTTTTACTTGTCATGACACCCGAATCACATCTAGTTACCGGCTCTTAGCCAGTGATCTCAATGAACACAATACAGTCTATGGCGGTCATTTATTAAGTATCTTAGATGGTGTTGCTTCGCTATCTGCCAGTCGTATCGCACCCTCGCAAATGGTTACTGCCGCTGTTGATCATTATGATTTTATCCACCCCTTTACACTTAATGACATGCTAACTATTACCACTTATGTAAGTGGGGTTGGAACGCGGTCACTTGAGGTCTTCGCTAAACTAACTGGCGAACGGCTAGATACCCACGAGCATTTTTTGGGTGGAACAGCTTTTTTGACTTTTGTGCTCTTAGATCAAGCAGCTACGCTACCGGCGGTTGTTCCCCAAACTACCGAGGAGCGGGCCATCTGTGCTGGTTATTTTGACCGTAAACAAAAACAGCAGGCCTACCGAAAAAAACTCCCGTGGTCTGCATTAGAAATATAGTCTTCCAATTATTTTGTAACATCAGCGTATAAAACAGGGGCTGGAAAAAACTTTTTCCAGCCCCTATTCATTTGCTTATTCTTTTTCAATTTCAATCGTTGGGACTTGTAGTTGCTCTAATAAACGCTGATCGTGCTCCACCAACAACATTGTCGGCCGCACTGTTTTAATCAAATCTACTAATTGATCTTGATTATAGGTGTCTAAGTAGTTAAAAGGCTCATCCCAAAAGTAAATATTGGCTGGCTGAGCTAGGCTAAGCGCCAAAGCTACTTTTCTTTGCTGGCCAGCGCTTAATGTTTGAAGTTTTTGTGTAAGTGCCTCCCGACTGAAACCTAATTTGCGTAAGAGATTAAAAAAAGTGTCCCGGGCTACTCCCTGAGCAGCTGCAAATGTTGTCAAGTCTTGGTCCGGAAGCCGCGTCAGTTGTTGAAAATAACTATATCGTAGCTGACTAACAAATTGAAGATTGGCAGTGGGGCGCCCAGCAGCTAAGGCTGTAACTATTTGGTGCACCAACCGGGTCTTACCACTACCGTTCGCACCAACGAGAGCTAGTTGGTGCTCCCGGTTTAACGTAAACGTTACCGGCTTAAACAAGGCATTATTTTCTGCCGTCATCACCGTTAAATCTCGCGCCTGTAAAACTTGTTCGGCCCGTGGTTCTTGATAATTGAGCGTTAGCGGTACCACTGTCTCAATATTGGCTAGCAGACCCGATTGGGCTTCAATTTCGTTTGTAATCCGCCGTTGCATGGTTGTGGCCCGTTTCATAATTCGGGCTGCTTTAGCTCCTAAGAACCCCTTATCTAAGTCTCCGCGCCCATCATACGCTTGCTTCTTTTTCTTTCCTTCTGCTTGAGAGGCCCACTGTCCCTTTTGGCGGGCAGTTTCACGTAACCGTTGAATATTTTGTTTAATCCGGTCATTTTTTTCTTGATTGAATTGATCACGCCGATCTTTTTGTTGCCGATAGGTTGAATAGTTACCCTGCATTAGGGTAATATTTTGGGCTTCAATTACCAATACATGATTAACCACTTCATCCAGAAATGCCCGGTCATGGCTAGTAATGATGTACCCCTGCTTTTTTCGTCGCAAATATGCCGCTATTTGATGCCGTGTTGCCATATCCAGGTGATTCGTTGGTTCATCCAATAAGATGAAACGTTCAGTGTGGCAAAAGCACGCTGCTAACAAAACTTTTGTTTGTTCTCCACCACTTAGAGTAGCAAACGGTTGCCAAATAATTTCAGGGTTACAATCCATCAAATTTAATTCTCGTCGCAACTGCCACTCTTCAAAATCTGTCACAGCTTGTAATGCGTATAGAGTCAATTGCTCTGGATCAGCAATGGTATATGGGAAATACTCTAATAGTAGGTCTGTTTGTACTTGCCCTTGCACTGGTAGGTGTCCTTGAATAATCTGCAAAAATGTTGTCTTCCCCCGACCGTTGCGTCCTAACAAGCCGAGATGCCACGAAGCGTCCAGCGTCATTGTTACATCAGAAAACAAATTATCCTGTCCCGGATATGCAAAGGTCATGTTTTTTAGTTTAATATTGGTCATTGTATCCTCCTTTTTAGGACACAAAAAAGATCCTCACCGTGTGCACGTGTCAGGACCTACTACCGCTATTCTCAATTCGCCAGTAGGAACCGTCCACTAATTCTGTTCACGACAAAGATCTGCTAATGTGTCCAAACATTGCAATATCTTACAGTCGAATGAAAACAGAATTAGTTTAACAATGGACGATTCCTTCTTAGTTTGTTTAAATTCAAATTACCAAAATTATATTCCCAACGCAAGCATTACTTACTTGCTTGCTGATCAACAAAATGCAGGAGCAACTTAATGGCTTCCTCGTAACTGACTTGTCGCTCACGCATCACTTGGTAAATAATGCTTTGTGTAGATGTTTCATCGGTTAATGCTGCCATAATATATTGCCTCCTGCTTTAAAAATATTCAACTTCCCCATTTAGAACGTATGTTCCTTATGGATAATCCTTTACTATCATATACTTTATTCTCTTAAAATAAAAGGGCAAAATTAAATCAATTTTTTTATCATTTACTATAATCCCTTATCCAGTGCGTTTTTGTCCGTCAAACATCAATCAAAAATTGGCAGTGTTTAATCCCTAATATCAAGCCTTTTTATCTTTGGCAGATTGTAAAATTTAAGTTGAACATTTTAGTGGACAGAAAAACCCATAAAGGTCTTTAATGGTGTCGTTACAACATTCCATTAGAAAGAAGGACCTTTATGGGCACCACTATCTTATCATTTTCAGACCGCATTGTCATCGAAACGCTTCGTCATGAAAAGCGATCTCTTCGATATATCGCTGATTACCTGGGCTTTAGTAAGACTACTATCTTTAATGAAATTCACCGGTTAAAGGGTGAATACCATGCGACTAGTGCGCAAGCCGACCACGAAACTAAACTTAGTTATCGTGGTCGTAAATGCTCATTAACGGC
>NZ_AUHQ01000022.1 GCF_000423265.1 Ligilactobacillus saerimneri DSM 16049
AAAATACCGGCGTGCCGTTGTACTTTGCCCATGCTTATTCTCCGCATGAACGTGGTAGTAATGAGAATCGTAATCGAGTGTTACGGCGATTTATTCCTAAGGGTCAGCCAATTGAAGAGATTAGTGATGATGAATTGATTCAGATTAACTGGTATCTGAATTCACGGCCACTCAAATGTTTGAACTGGCGAACTCCAATTGAGATCTTTTTGCTTAATCTGCGTCATTAAATTTGTTCAAGTTATTTATTGCAATCTACCATTTGTAAAAGGGAAATTTATGAAAATTAATTAATATAGTTCAGAGAAAATTAAACTTTTATATTGATTTTAGGCTGATAATTGGCTAGCATTTTAAGAGAAATTGTAAGAAAGAAGGAATGAATGATGAAACCTGTTATTGCGATGCCAAGCGATCAGTTAATCGAAGTTAATCCTCGCATGCCCGGGGACTATCCGGCTTATGCTCCCCATGATGTAAAAGAAGCCGTAATGAAGGCGGGCGGAATTCCGATCATCATTCCATTTCCAGATGATGAACGGACGGCAGCACACTGGGCAAAAGAAATGGCACCATTGTATGATGGTTTGCTACTTCCAGGCGGTCCAGATATTGATCCACGTCTCTTTGGTCAACAACCTATCAAAGAAATCGGGATGACTTATATTGCCAAAGATTTATTTGAAATAGCATTGATCAAAGAAACATTGGCTGCTGGTAAGCCGATTTTAGGTTTATGCCATGGTTTACAGATTCTTAACGTTGCTTTAGGGGGAACTGTATACCAAGACATTCATACTCAAAATCCGGATGCTTATATTCAACATACCCAAGCTACAATCGGGAACTTTTTGACTCATACAGTAGATATCAAAGAAGGAACGATTTTGCACGAGTTGATGGGATCTAGTCAAGAAGTCAACTCACGTCATCATCAGGCCGCATGGAAAGTTGCACCAGGATTAGTAGTATCAGCGACTGCTCCTGACGGAGTGATCGAAGGGTTAGAGTCACGTGACTCTGATCAAATCGTTGCCGTGCAGTGGCATCCAGAAAACCTGTTTAATAAGTATCCCGATCAATTTACGGTTTTCACTAATTTTATCGACCGGGTAAATAAAGCAAAGAAGGGATCATAATGCCAGAAGAAATTCTTGCAGATTTAAAAAGTAAAGGTGTTATCTTATTAGAGTTCATTTACGTTGATTATACTGGGATCGCCCGTGGTAAGACGATGTTCATTGATGCTGTTGGCAATCGTCTCACTGATGGGATGGGGATCACCAAAGCGATGCCTGCTTCTACAATGCGGGATGAAATTGTTGCAGTTGAAGGAATGAACGCGATTGGTGAGTATCGTTTAGTTCCTGATCTTAGTTCATTGCGGATTCTTCCCGGTGGAAAAATAGCTACAGTGATGTGCGACTATACCACACTGGAACATGAACCATGTTCATTTGACGGACGGGTAGCGCTTAAGAAAGTTGTTGCCGAATATGCCGAACTGGGCTATGACATTCAAATGACATATGAAAATGAGTTTACCTTATTTAACCAGGATGAAGAGGGAAACTGGCACCCTGACGACCCAGAAATTTGCTTTGCTACCGAATCAATGGAACGGGCATATGAATTTTTACCCGAGTTAGTTACTAATCTCAAACAGGTGGGAATTAAGCCAATTGAATACTATCCAGAAGCTGGAGCAGGGCAACACGAATTACCGATGGCTCCGACAGATCCAGTGACAGCTGCGGACAACGAAATTTGGTTTAAGCGGATTGTTAAGACAACCCTTAAAAAATATGGATTGCAAACATCATTTGCACCTAAACCGTTAGTTACTTCTTCTGGGAGTGGGGCTCATATCCATGTTTCCTTGTGGGAAGGAAAGCGTAATGCTTTCTTTGATTCAGCTGACAAGAATCAACTCAGTCAGGTTGGTTATTGGTTTATTGGTGGTATTCTCCACCATCTTGATGCATTGCTTGCTTTGACTTGTGCAAGTGAAAACTCATACCAACGTTTGCAGCCATCACATTGGAGTTCGGCATATGCAATTTATGGTAAGGATAACCGTGAAGCAGCGTTACGGATTCCATCTACCTTCTGGTCAGATATGGAAGCAAGCATGAATGTTGAGTTAAAAACGTCAGATGCTACGGCCAACCCGTATGTCGCTTTTGCGGGCTTGTTAGCAGCAGGATTGGATGGGATTAAAAATCATATTATGCCAGTAGCAGCTGCTGATTTTGATCCGGCAACGTTGAGTGAACAGGAACGCCAGGAGCGGGGAATCAGCAGGTTGCCACATGATTTGGCTACCGCATTGCGTGCATTAGAAAAGGATAAACTTTTTGCTGAAATGCTTTCTGATATAGGACTTGAAACCTATCTCAAAGTAAAACGGGCTGATGTTGCTTACCTGCAAGGGAAATCGGCTACTGAAATCAGTAAATATTATCGCCAAGCATACTAGGAGGAGACATGGAACTAAATGAATATATTGATCAGTTACCATTAGTTGACCATCATTGTCACTATCTGATCAAAAACGTAGCTAACCGTGACGAGCGCCTGGCACGGGTGTCGACTGAAGCGGATGATGAGTATCCATTGTTTGACATCAAGAATCGGCTGGCATATTGGGAATTTAAAGCCGAAGCACAAAAATTCGGTAGTCCTGCGATTGTGCCTTGGGCTAATGACGCCGAATATAGTGCATATAACCAACGTCTTTTTAGCCATTATCATTTTAAACGTTTATTTATCGATGTTGGTTTTGTTCCGGATGATGCCATTCTGTCATTAGAGCAAACAGCAGCTATGACGCAGACAGAAGTAGCCCCTATCTTACGCTTAGAAACTACGGCTGAAAAAATTATGACAACTAGTGCTACATTTGATGAATGGTGGCAAAAGTTACAAGTAGCAGTTAAAAATGCCAAGCAACAAGGATATGTTGGGTTTAAATCAATTGCTGCATACCGCTTTGGCTTAAAACTGACAGATGTTTCCCGGGCTGATGCTCAAGCAGCATTTACACAATGGAAGAACAGTGGGGTTACGCGGCTAACAAGTTCTACCGTGATTTCATATTTAGTCTGGAATCTTTCACCGTTAATTATAGCTACTAAGTTGCCCCTGCAATTTCATGTAGGCTATGGGGATGCTGATACCGATATGTACCAGGGGAACCCGTTATTAATGCGTGATTTTCTTAATGAATGGTCTCATCAGGGATTGAAAGTAGTTCTACTTCATTGTTATCCATATCATCGCGAAGCTGGTTATCTGGCAAGTGTATTTCCTAATCTATATTTTGATATCTCTTTGATTGATAGTTTAGGTCCATCTGCTATGGAGCGTGTATTGGATGAAGCCTTGGAGTTAGCCCCATATTCACGTTTCTTGTTTGCTTCGGATGCTTCGACCTATGGGGAGATGTATGCGGTAGCTGCTCACCGTTTCAAGCGGGCGCTAACTCGGCATTTAACAAAACTGGATTTTGTTCCAGAAGACCAATTGAAGAACTGGGCAGCGCAAATTTGTTATCAAACAAGTGAAAGAATATATTTAGAAAAATAAAAGGGAAAAGTAGGAGAGAAAAGTGAAAACAAAACTTAATTTGCTGGAAGTACTTGGACTTTCAGTCGCAATGTTGGCTCCAACGGGAGCAATGGCGTTTAATACTGCAGGAGCTGTTCAAAACGCAGGAATTGTTGCGCCAATTGGCTTTTTATTAGCAGGTTTAGGGATTTTATTTGTAGGATCATCTTTCATTGAGTTAGGACGTGAAATTCCTGGTGAAGGATCAGCTTATGCGTATAACCGAGTGGCTTTAGGTGAAAAGGCCGGTTTCATTTCTGGTTGGCTACTTGTTTTTGTTTACATTACGTTTGCATACAGTAGTTCTGCCGTAGTAGGAAACTTCTTAGATGTATTTCTCAAGCATTTTGGTATTCATTTTCCTATTACATGGTATGTAGTATTAGTGCTAATTGTTGGTGGCTTATTGAGTCACATGGGGATTGAATTTTCTACCCGTTTTGCTTTAGCGTTGGAATTCATTGCTGTTGGTGCCTTGATTATTTTGACAGCAATTATTCTAGCTAAAGGTGGGGCTGCTGGTTTATCAACGAAACCGATTAACCCAGGTAATGGTTCTATTACTGGGATCGGGATGGGAATGGTTTTTGCCCTGATGTCCTTTGCCGGTTTTGAAGGTTCAGCGACGATTGCACCGCGGGCTCATGATCCGAAAAAAGCTATTCAGATTGCTATCTTGGGAGCAGTTGTCTTTGCAGCCTTTTTCTATTTCATTGTTTCTTACACTGAAATTATCGGTTTTGGGACAAGTAATTTAGCTGACATGCAAAATTCAAGTGCGCCACTGAACTTTTTAGCAACAAAATACATGGGAAGTTGGATGGCGGTCTTTATTGATTTTGCTTCTGTATCAAGTTACTTTGCATGTTATTTTGGTGCATTGAACGCCGGAGCGTTTGTCTTAGAAGCTCTATCCAATAATGGGTACCTAACACCTTGGTTAGGTGAATTAAAAGGAAAGAAAGCTACGCCAACTCACGCACTAGATTTGATTACGGTGACTGCGTTGATTTTCTGGGCAATTTTTGGTTTTGGAAAGAAAGTTTCTGCTGGCGACTACTACAACTACTTTGGTTCAGTGGGAGTTATTGCATTATTGCTCGTTTATGTTTTAGTTTGTGTTGGGGCAATTGTTTATTTTGGCAAACAATCAAAACATTCTTTCTTGAAGCATATCTTGGCGCCAATTTTAGGGATTATTGTGATGCTTTATCCAATTTACAGTAATCTATGGCCAATTCCAGCCTGGCCAGCAAACATCTTCCCATATGTGGTATTAGCATGGTTAATTATTGGTTTCTTTATTCCTAAGAAAAATAATTAATTGATTAATTATCTGGTCCTCTACATTAGTGTTAGTAGAGGGCCATTTTTTGTACATTGCACATGGTAAAATGCTATTAGAAAGCGTTATCGAGGAAGGTGGATAAAATGGATATTAATGAATTAAAACAATTTGCAATGGCTGGCGATGCAGAAGCAATGAATAATTACGGGACAACTTTTTACAATAAAGGGGATTATGTGACTGCCGAAAAATGGTATCAAAAGGCAGCGGCTGCCGGGAGTCACTGGGCATTAAATAACCTAGGGTATGTGTATGCGTATGGTCGCACCGGTAAGGTTGATAAAGAGCAAGCATTCTATTATTTTACTCAAGCTTCAATGATGGGTAACATCCAAGCAACGTATAAAATCGGGGATTTTTACTATTATGGTGATTTTGTTAAGCAAAATAAAAATGTTGCTTTCTTGTACTATCAGCAGGCAGCATTTATGAATGAAGATGAGGATGATATTATTTCTGATATTCATTACCGGTTAGCACGGGCATATTTCTATGGTGCGGGGATAAAAGCAGATGATTTTGAAGCTCTCAAACACATCAATATTGCTGAAACTGCTTCATATGAGGATCGCTTTGCTAATAAGTTTCGTTGGGAAGGCTTAGCAAAGAAAATCACTCTGTTAAAGCAAGATATTATTACTAGTTTAGATCAGCAGTATCACAAACTACATGATATTGATATTTCATAATTACTGCATACTAATAATGTAAAGAGGAGGGTGAAAGATGAGATACTTATTTCTTACATATGGAGCTCCAGGAAGCGGTAAGTCAACCTTTATTCAAAATAATCACTTAGAAAAATATACTGTTGCCACAGATAATGTCCGTGAATTAGCAGGAAGTTTTCAAACTAGATTAGAAGCAGATGAATTGAACGGATATGCTATTGCCTCTGCTAATGAAACTTTTGTGTGGCAAACAGTCTATAAAATGGTCGAACACCGGATGCAAGCGGGGGTAACAACATTTGTCGATGGAACACACTTGTATCGTGGGGCTTTTCGCGAATATCGTAAGTTGGCGCGAAATTACCATTATCAAATTATAGTAGTAGACTTTATGCGTGCTCTTTATGAAAAATGTCACCATGATCCTCAAGCAATGATTGCTGAATTAGCTCAGCGGGATAAGCAACGAAAAAAGCAGCAGCAACGTTTTGTGGGGCGGCAAGTTATCAGCAAATATATTGACCGATATTTTCAGATGAAGAATGATGCTTTACAGGAACTGAAGGTAATCAGTCCCGAAGATTGTCAGCACCTAATTCGCACCACACTTACAAATGTTAGTTATCAAGATTTCAATCGGTTTGAACGCATCAAAATAATTGGCGATATTCATGGTGAGCACACTGGTCTCCAAGAAATATTTGCAGACCACCAACGAGGAACTGCATATATATTTTGTGGTGATATATTGGATCGCGGAACCCAAAACCTTGCTGTCTTAGAATTTATTAACCGGCTTAAGGGAAATAATCTCTTTTTTATTCGGGGTAATCACGAGGATCGAATTAATGAATATCTTACGACAGGAAAACTAAATGGACAGTTTGGACGGCATACTTATCCCCAACTCTTAGAACAAGTAGGAAGCAAAGAACAGTTAGACAATTTATTAGCAGCCTATATCAAGCGGCTAGTTCCATATGTTGCTTTTACCTTTGGTAAAAAGAACAATATTCCCCAAAGATATTTTGTAAGTCACGCGGGAATTGAACCTGCATTATGGACCAACAATCAGTTTTCCTTGTATTTAACTGAAGAAAGGAGCTTCACTCTTGGGGTTGCACCAGATCCATATGCAAGAAATGTCGATGAATTGTGGAACCAGGCTTCACCAGCGGATGATGTAGTACAGCTTCATGGACATCGGAATAACTTTAATGTTGCATTGACCCAATATGCAACTATTTACAATTTAACAGCCGACAACGAGCTACGTTACGTCACCTTAACTAAAAAAGGTATTAATAATCAAGTGTGCTGTACCCCGTATGCACTAAAGCGTCAGGATTTGCCAAATTTTGTAGAGCAGTTACAAAGGGATCCTGATATTCGCCAGGTGGAGTTAACTTCTGGGATTATTGCCAATAACTTTACACGGGAAGTGTTTAACAATAACCGGTGGACGCCTAATACCACCAATGCACGGGGACTTTTTACTCGGGAAAATGAAATTGTTGGACGAGGCTTTAAAAAGTTCTTTAATGTGGGACAAACTCCAGAAGCTCGAATAGAGAATGTTGGATTCCCAGCACGAATCTATCGTAAGTATAATGGCTTTTTAGCGATTGCGTTCTGGGACCATGCTGTTAATCACGTTCGTGCTTTTACTAAAGGTGGATCCCAGCGGTACGCGGAGATAATTCAGTGGGCATTTGCTGTCAACCAGATAAATGATCAATTGAAGCAATATTACGCACAAAGTGTAAATCAGCAGACATCAGTTCTTTTTGAGATTATTGATGTACAAAATAATGAGCATATTGTTGACTATTCGACTAGTGGTAAAGATTATTTGGCTATCCCATTGGCAATTATCGATAATGATGAAAAAGGACAGGTTCGGCTGGATCTTATGGATCAGTATAGCGAACTTTGGTCAAGTTTGGGAACGTATCATGTTGCTAATAATTTGACAGAATTGACAACATATATTGAGCAGGATAGGCAAGCCAATCCTCACGAGGAAGGAGTGGTCATTTACGGGCAGAATATGATGCTTAAAGTTAAATATCCGTATTATTTGAAAGCGCGTGAACTGCGGACGGCTTTGAAGATGAAGAAAAAGAGAAAGCACTGGGTTTATGGGGCAAAAGAGTGGTACAAAGCGGTTAAGCAGCTGGAAAAAGAACAGGGAGCACCAATTTCTTTCAATCCTAAATTACCGTTGGAACTAGAGAAAAAGCTTCATTAAATATAATGGGAGGAAAATCATGCAGGAAAGTGAGCCGGTAAGAGTGTACTACTGTACACAAATAAAGACGCAAACGAGAGAATTGCTCTATACAATAAGAAATAAGGAACTGGCGAAAATTGCTCCAAGGATGGTGCTATATGATCTAGCGGGACAACCGTTTCGAGTTAAAGGCATTGCTCACATGTGTTACCGGACTGAAGTTTTAACCACTTGCAAATATAGCGAGCTACAAACAATGATAATGTTAGAGTCGTTAAGTGGTGCGCGGGTTGTAGGAAATATCCTTACTCGCGATAAGCAACAAATTGGCTTTATCTTTTGTGCCCATCCGCTAACATCCCGAAAACCAGATGATGATTATCGGGATGAATATCTGGCAGTCAAGGATGATTTTCCATGTGCGTTAATTGACTATGATGCTTTACAAGCAGGAAAGTTAAAGTTATCGGGGAAAATCAGTGGTGTCATGATTTATCGTGGGTGGATGTTACGTCCTGAAGTTTACCGTAGATTTTATCAGTTACTTGCAGATAGGAGAATATATTTACTTAATGATCCCGAAGCATATGAACACTATCATTTATTACCTAACTGGTACCCAGATATAGAAAGGGGGCAAACGCCCCTATCCTATTGGACTAAAGGCGTTACTCCAGAGAGTATTTCTAAGCTAATAGCGCCCCTCAAGGGGAAATATATTGTTAAAGACTATGTTAAAAGCCGTAAGCATGAGTGGTATGATGCGGCATATATTCCTGATATTAAAAATCGGGATGAAGCCCTACGGGTAATCAATAATTTCATTCACCGTCAGGGGGAGAGCTTGGTCGGTGGGATAGTCCTCCGCAAATTTGAGCGATTACAGCAAGTTGGTTACCATGCGCAAAGCGGTATGCCTCTTTCTGAAGAGTATCGCCTCTTTATTTTTGGAGGAACAATCATGACATTGGATGATTATTGGCTTCATGGCGAAGGACAGGGGATAACGCTGGAGGAACGACAGTGGTTGGAGCAAAGCGCTCAAAAGATAGCAAGTGGTCTGGTTACACTTGATGTTGCACGAAAAGCAGATGGAAAACTAATAATTATGGAGATGGGGGATGGGCAAGTTTCAGGGCTGCAAGAGTTAGATCCATGTGATTTTTATCACAGTTTAAAGCAACAGTTGCGACTAATTCACTAAATCCAAGTCTAGTTGATCTAATTACATTTATACGTATGCTAGTAGACAGAGTGTAGGAATAAAAATTGGAGAATTGATTGAAAGGATTGACGGGAAAATGAAAAGAGTTACTAAGGGAATTGATGCACCTTGGGGACTATTAGGTATGTTAGTCGCAGCTGTAATTTTTTTGTTCGAAGCATGACGATCAGGAATTGTCCTGAATTATCTTTAGGGGCTATTGGTTCTGTGCTCAGCTGCCACATATTGGCATACGACAACGCGTGGCAAGTATCAGATCGGAATAACCGCAATTAAGCAACTAGCCATCAAGCCAACTGACCAGGTTTTAGATTTAGGAACTGGGCATGGCTTTTTGCTATTGGAAGTGGCAAAGTATTTACGAGCTCCTGGTCAAGTGGCAGGTATTGACATTTGGAGTCAAAAAGATCAATCACGTAATTCATTGCAAGCGACACAAAATAATATCAAAGTTGTAGAGGTTGATGCAGTAGCAACAGTCAAAACGGCTGATATGCTAAATCTTCCGTTTGCTGATCAGAGCTTTGATAAGATTGTGACAAGCTTTGCATTGCATAATCTCAAAACCAAAGCGCAACGAAAACAGGCACTACAAGAGGCATTACGGGTATTAAAACCAGGTGGAAAATTGCTAATAATTAATTTGATTTTTGGTAAAGAGTACCAAACTGCTCTGACAGATATGGGAGTTAGTCAAACGACATGTCGCGGAGCTGGTTTCAACGGTTGGTGGGGTGGCTCGTGGATGATGACAACAATTGTTACTGCTACAAAAAATGAATAAAGCAACGTAAAAAGCTCTGGGAATTAAGTTTTCTCAGAGCTTTTTAGCTGTTATTAACCGTTATCAGCCATGCTTTGTATGGGCAGCAACAAAATACATGTCAATGTATACTTTATAACAAACGGTCATGATGATACTGCGTAACATTTTTTTATATTCGTTATGGTCATGTCCAATTTCATCTAAATTTTCCTTCAGACCAAAAACATAAGCCAAAACATTTTCCAGTTCGCAAACAAAGTAATCATAGGCAACTGCGGTTGAGTATGTCTGGCGTTGTAATTTGATTGCAACTTTTAGGTCGTTAAGAGGAAGAACATTTTTAGCTACTGCAATAAAGAAAAGTTCAGCCAATTGTTCAGCAGTATAACGCTTTTTGACGGGACGCTGGATCAGTTTGTGTTTAACATAGTTGCTGACCATTGAGCTCGTGATCTTGACGTCGCCCAAAGGAGCAAGGTAATCATGTAGGTAAAGGGTTACTTGATCTAAATATAGTTCCACTGTGGGGAGTTCGTGATACCGGGGTAACTGAAATTTCTGAATAGCTTGTTGCATTTTTTCTTCTCGATCCATTAATAAAACCTCACTTATAAGTAAAGTATATAAAAACTTGAAACATTTCTCAAGGTATAACCTTAATAAGAGTTTTTTGAAAACCGTTGACAATGTTTGAGATACGATATAAGCTGAATGCGATCATAAAATGAACAGGAAGATTAAAATATGAAAAAAATTATTACTGATTCGGCAGCTAATATATTTGCGAACAACATTAATGAAATTCCCCATCAAAGTGTTAGTCTGGCATTGCTATGTGGGCAAGAAACATTTTGGGATACCCCGGATTTTGACAAGGAAAGCTTTAAGCAAAAAATACAAATGGAAAAAATACCAGTGAAAACAGCTTGCCCCAGTGCGGAGAGCTACTTGCAGGCATTTGGAGATGCTGATGAAGTATATGTTTTTACCATTTCAGCAGCTCTGTCGGGTTCGTATAATGCTGCGCAAGTTGCCAAAGAGATGGCTCAGGAGAAAAATCCTCACCAAAAAATATATGTATTTGATACGCGGGCTGCTGGACCAACAGAACGAATGGCAGCTTATCAGGCAAGTTTATTGATTAATGAAGGACAGAGATTTAGTGATATTTGTGTAGCAATAGAAAATTATCTAGCGCAGGCTAAAGTCTTTTTTATTCTTAAATCACTAACTAATTTAGCTAATAACGGTCGGGTTAACAAATCAATTGCCAAAGTTGCACACGCATTGAATATTAATGTGTTAGGTTGGGCAACGCCTGAGGGACAAATTGAGCAACTGACCAAAAGTCGTGGAGCCAAAGGAGCCCGTAAAAAGCTGTTGGCATTGCTTGAACAGGTCAACTTTGATGAGAAAAAATTGGTTATCGACCATGCTGACAATTTAGCGGGAGCGGAAGCATTGAAAGAATTGATTCAAGCAAAATATCCTGCTTGCCACGTTGAAATCGGACAATGTCAGGCCTTATGCCGCTTTTATGCTGAAGAAGGTGGCTTGATTATTGGGTGTACTGTCACCCAATAATGAATGGAAGTTTTTTACGTAGCAATAACTTATTATCCGAAATTTTTTTGTAATTAAACCGGTTACTTGATATAATTAGCGTGATTGAAACTAACGATAGGTTTGGGTTTAGTTTCGTAATTACTATTTGAGGAGTAAGTTATATGAAAGTTAGAAAAGCTGTTATTCCTGCTGCGGGGTTAGGGACACGTTTCTTACCAGGTACTAAAGCTGTGCCTAAAGAAATGTTTCCTATTATTGATAAACCAACTATTCAATATATTGTTGAAGAAGCGCGTAAATCAGGTATCGAAGATATTCTGGTAATCACAGGGAAAAACAAGCGTCCGATTGAAGATCATTTTGATTCTGTGCCTGAATTAGAGCAAAACCTAAAAGCCAAGGGTAAGCATGAGTTACTGGAAAAAGTTGAAGAAACAACGGATATCAACCTGTACTTTATTCGGCAGTCGCATCCGCGGGGCTTAGGCGATGCCGTTTTAATGGCCAAGGATTTTATTGGAGACGAACCATTTGTGGTAATGCTGGGTGATGATTTGATGGAAGACGATGTTCCATTGACCAAGCAATTAATGGATCGTTATGAAGAAACCCATGCTTCTACTTTGGCAGTAATGCGAGTTCCACATGATGAAGTGAACAAATACGGGATCATTGATCCGTCTGCTGAAACTAAGCCAGGCCTATATGATGTAACTAGATTTGTTGAAAAGCCAAACGTTGATGAAGCACCAAGTGATTTAGCAATTATTGGACGTTACTTATTAACACCAGAGATTTTTGAAATGCTTGAAACTCAAGAACCAGGCCAAGGTAACGAAATTCAATTGACTGATTCAATTGATCGTTTGAATAAGATTCAACGGGTCTTTGCTCACGAATTTAAAGGTCAGCGCTATGATGTAGGATATAAATTCGGTTATCTGAAGACTTCAATCCAATTTGGATTACGTCATCCTGAAATTAAAGATGAACTGAAAGATTACATTAAGGAACTGGCTCAAGAAATCGAATAATGAGTGGCGAAAAGATTGGGACCGTCCCCAATCTTTTCTTCATTTATTAAGAAAGGATCTCTATGCACAAGCTACAATTAATTAAACAAAATTTACATAGGTATTTTCAAATTATGGCTGAACGCATAAAAGATGCCGATATTAACAATTATTCAATTGTCATTGCGTACTATACTCTATTGGCAATTTTTCCCTTATTTATTTTGTTGGGAAGCGGGATCAAGGTTGTCGGAATTAATGCCCAAACGATAATGACTTATGTTCGTTATTTGATTCCAGAAACAGTTTATGCGCTAATTGGTCCCTTTATTAAGGACTTTCTTCAAAATGGTTCGGTATCGTTGGTGTCTATCACTGGTATATTGACGCTATGGGCTGCTAGCCGTGGGATTAATGCTGTTAAGCGTGCGCTAAATTATTCTTTTGGGATTAAAGAAACACAACGTTATCTCACTAGTCGAATCGTTTCAATGGTTCTAACTATTGCCTTCGGAATAATTATCTTTGTTATTTTTATTGCCTTTAGTTTTGGACAATTGATTTTAGACTACATTATCCCGCGGTTCGATTTGCCATTGGATTGGTTGGAAACGTTTATGCGGTTGAAAACACCAACTGCTTTTATGGGGATTGCATTAGTATTAACAGCATTGTATTATATTATCCCTAATTGCCGAGTTCACTTGCGGACTATTATTCCAGGCTCGTTGTTGGCGACAACAGGGTGGCTTATCTTATCACAGGGGTTCTCTTTGTATATTAAATATTTTGCCAAAAGTGTTATGTCTTATGGGACAATTGGCACCTTTATTGTGTTGATGTTTTGGTTGAACTATTCAGCTTGGATCATCATTTTTGGAGCTGTAGTTGGTGCCAGTAATGAATATTATTTTTACGACGGCATAACGATGAAAACAACTAGTATCAAGCATATTATTCAGCAGCAAGGTCAAAAGGTTGTTGGTAAGCACCAAGATGACGAATAGTAAAGTAAAATGAGCGGAGAAGATTGGATTTCAATCTTTTCCGCTCATTGTTTCTTTAAAAAGCTTAAGATAAAGTAATTTTCTGCAAAGTTAGTAGCTTTTAGGCAGGCTTTCGCTTTAAATACTACTAATGAATAGTTACTTAATAGTCATTATTTTCAGCAAAAAAACGATCAATAGTGTCACGCGCAAATCCGTGGCGGTAAAGGAGTTGTTTAAGTTTGAAAGCTCGGTCGGTGGGGGCTAAACGAGCTAGTTTATTTTGTTGCTTACCCACATAGGCTACAAGATGTTCATACTCTGCATCATCATCTTGAGTAAGGTTTAGTTGATCAATGACAGTGGCAATTATGTCATTATCATATCCTTTTTGATATAAGCCACGTTTGATTTTTTGCATTTGGACGCGGAAAGGATCTTTCTGATACCGGCGGGCAAGCTTCTTTGCTAATTTACTTCCGTTGACTATTTGGTTAGCTGGAGCAAACTCCATCAATGCTTGTGTAATTAAAGCAGGAGCAATTCCTTTTTGAAGAAGCTTTTGCTGGAGATACTTAGGTCCTTTGTCGCTTAGTCGTGCCTGTGTGCGAACATAACTTTGAGCATAATTCAGGTCATTTAGGAGGTTAAGTTCCTTGAGTTTGGCAATAATCGCTTGCTCGTCAGTATCTTTTAGTTCAAATGTTTGCAAAAAAATACGGACTTCACGTTCACTTCGTAGTTGGCGTGAAAGGTAGTCAATGGCGTGTGATTTAGCCTGAGCTACTTGATCAGCTTGTTTGAGTTGAACGATTGCCTCTTCATCTAGTTCCATCCCTTTAGTGAGGTGAAACTGAATCAAGACATCTTCATTGAGGGCAAAAGCATACTTACCATCCAAGTAAATATTGTAGCGTCCTGGACGCTTTTGAGTTTTTATCATAGTTATTTTTTTAAACATTAATATCCCTCCTGCTGATAGTCATATTATTATGATAACAATTTTTATGTTATATTCCTATGTGGTGAAGATACAGGAGAAAAGGAGCAAAACATGAGAAAGAAACGTACAAATGGCCATACACAGATGTATGTTGGTCAGAAATTTCCTTTAACAATTAAACGCTTGGGAATCAACGGTGAAGGCATCGGCTACTATAAACGCAAGATTGTCTTCGTGCCCCAAGCTTTACCTGGTGAAATTGTGACTGCGAAGGTAACACAGGTTAAGAAAAATTATGCCCAAGCACAGGTTAATCGGATACGGCAGGCTAGCCCTGACCGAGTTACCCCCAGGGATAATTACGATGTGGGGGGAATTGAATTAGCACACCTTGCATATCCAGCACAATTACAGTTTAAGCGGGATGTAATTAAGCAAGCTCTAGCCAAGTTTAAACCACGTGCGTATGAAGAATACGATATTCGACCAACTTTAGGGATGGACGAACCATATTATTATCGGAACAAAGCACAATTTCAAGTGCGACGTGATGCAAACGGCCAAGTGGTAGCAGGACTTTATCGGCCTAATAGTCATCAGTTAGTGGATTTGCCAACATTTTCAACACAACGTCCTTTGACTATGAAAATTATCCGTACAGTATGTTCAATTATTCAAAGTTTAGGCATGAGCACATACAACGAAAAAACCAACAAAGGGGCGGTAAAAACGATTGTTGTACGCGAATCGTTTGCAACCGGACAAGCCCAGTTAGTGCTAGTAACTAATACTAAAGAATTACCGCAGCGGGAACAGTTTGTAGCTCAGGTACAAAGCAGACTACCTGAAGTGGTTTCGCTAATGCATAATATTAACCCGGGACGGACATCGTTGGTGTGGGGAGAAGAAACCAAACATTTGTGGGGGCAGGAGTATATTACAGAAAAGTTGGGGCAAATTACATTTCGGTTGTCGGCGCGCGCTTTCTTCCAATTAAATCCCGCACAAACTAAAGTTTTGTATGATGAAGTGAAAAAGGCTTTAGAATTGGCACCTAACGAAACCCTGATCGATGCTTATTGTGGTGTAGGGACCATTGGCTTGTACGTTGCCCGAGATGCTAAAGAAGTCCGCGGGATGGATATTATTCCGGAAGCAATTGCGGATGCGCGGGTAAATGCCCGCCTTTCAGGATTGAGTAATGTTCAATATGAGGTTGGTGGAGCAGAAAAGTGGATTCCGCAATGGAACCGTTTGGGTTTTGTTCCTGATGCATTAGTAGTGGATCCGCCACGGACAGGTTTGGACCAACAACTGATTGAGACAATTATTAAGTATCGCCCCCGCAAATTTGTTTATGTATCGTGCAATCCATCAACGTTAGCCCGTGATTTAGTACAACTGACAAAAGTATACGATGTGGAATACATTCAGTCAGTAGACATGTTTCCACAGACGGCACGTTGTGAGGCGGTCGTAAAGTTCTCACTGCGTGGATAATATTTAGGGAGAGTAAGAGAAATGATGACACGGAAATCGTGGCTAGAGCAAGGATTGATATTAATAGTAATCTTTGCTTTAGGGATTATATTAGGGCGGAAGGTCTATATTTCTTGGCATACGACAAAAACAGGCCCGCAACAAGAAAAAAAGGTGAGTTTACGCAAACAAACAACACAACATGACAATGTTGTAGCTGGGACGTTACCGGTAAATGTATATCAAAATTTACAAAAGGAAGTAGTGGCAAGTGCTGCGCCAAAAACAATTGCCTACGTCAAAAGGCAGCTACAAGGACACGATTTCACTGGAACGGTAACGGTGATTAGTCATGGGCGTTTGTTGTACCAACAAGGAATAGGGTATGCTGACCGCAAAAATAAGATTCCCAATACAGCTACTACTGCTTATCAAATTGCTTCTATTCAAAAAGGAATCACTGCGATGCTGTTGATGAAGCAAGTTCAAGCTGGAAGGGTTAAGCTGACTGATAAGATAAGTAAATATTACCCGCAGATAAAATATGGCAACCAGGTCACATTAAAAGACATGGTCAATATGCAGTCAGGAGTTATTGCATCACCTTTGCCTAAGCAGGAGATGAATCGAAAAAAATTTGTCCAATGGGTGGCGGATAATTTCAAAATTGACTCCCAACAAATAAAAAAATCATCATACCAACCAAGTAATTATGTGCTGTTAGCTGGAATTGTTGAACGAGTGAGTCATCAGACTTATGAGCATTTGTTTGAGCAGCAGATTGTTAAACCACTAAAACTGCAACATACTTTTTTCTATTCACAAAGAGACCAGTATGCCGGACAATACGCACTAGGTTACTATAATCAAACGCGACCAGATGCTCCACCAGTAAAAGAAGAGGAACGCGACTTTACCAACCAATTTGGTACAGGTAATATCTACATGACGAATGGGGATTTATACCGGATGTTAGCGGCGTTTGTAACTAGCAAACTTCTCCCGTTGGAGTATACGAAGCAAATGTATCAGCTAGAAGGGAAGGTTAATACTTATGCTGCAGGGACTTATTTGGTAACTAGGAGAATGCGGAATAAATTAGCTGATCCTAAGTACAAAGGATATTATTTTCGGGGTACTGAGTTTGGTTATGACTCTTTTGGAGATATTAGTGCAGACGGGCAGACCTGTGTTTTGTTTCAAGCCAATACCCGGAGTTATCAGCAACCGTTCAACATGGTCACAGATGTGAATATTTATAAATATTTGATCGACAATAAAATCCAATAATAATGCGCAACCATACTTATTCTCTGGTATAATGTTATTGATATCGGTGTAATTACACCTGTGAACTAGAAAGCAGGGGTCATATGCGTCATTTGAAAGGGCCACGTGAAGGCGACTTTATAACCATTAAGAGTTATAAGCATGACGGTAGCTTACATCGAACATGGCGTGATACCATGGTGCTCAAGACAAGTGAAAATGCCCTGATCGGCTGTAATGACCATACTTTGGTAACAGAAGCAGATGGACGGCGGTGGGTTACACGTGAGCCTGCGTTAGTTTACTTTCATAAGCATTATTGGTTCAATATTGTCACCATGATCCGCGATAACGGGGTGTCGTATTACTGTAATTTAGCTTCACCCGCTGTCTTAGATAAAGAAGCGCTTAAATATATTGATTATGACCTGGATGTTAAGGTATTTCCTAATGGCGAAAAACGATTATTGGATGTAGATGAATATGCTGCTCATAGTGCGAAATGGCATTATTCTGCTCAGACCGATAAGATTTTAAAGCATAATGTCCGGACCCTAGTTGATTGGATTGATAATGAGCGAGGGCCTTTTTCTAAGCAGTATGTGGAGATTTGGTATAATCGTTACCTCGAATTATCACGGCGACAGTAATATACCAGGTTTAGCTTAATGGTTTGAGGTTGTGACATTTGTCACAGCCTCTTTTTAATAATGGAGAGGATACAAATGAATAGATATCAAAGTAGATTATTATTTTGGTCACTTGAAATTTTACTTATAGTACTCATCATTTGGGGATGTACGCAGATTGATTTTATTTTTCGCCCAATTGGGACATTTTTCTCTACTTTATTTGCCCCAGTTTTAATTGCCAGTTTTTTCTTTTACGCGCTCAACCCATTGGTCAACCTATTAGTGAAGATACACTATAAGCGAATTCATATTAATCGTGGATGGGCGGCCTTCATTACTTTATTGTTGCTATTAGGATTGGTTGGGATAGCATTATATACTTTCATTCCCAAGATAGCCTATCAGATTGAACAATTAGCGCTTAATATGCCGACTTATTTGCAAGATATGCAACACTATTTTAATCATCTGACTGATAATGATAATGCGTCTAAAATTGCGCATTCAATAGATCTGGAAACTTATTTTAACAATATTCAGGCGTCATTAACGGTTATGCTACGTAAGGTAATGTTGTCAATGACTAAGAGCTTGGGGACGATGGTTGGCATGGTAACCAGTGTAACCGTTACGGTGATTACTGTTCCATTTATTTTGTTTTATATGCTAAAAGATGGGCCTAAGCTATTGCCTGCTATTCAAAAATATCTTCCCGAAAAAACAGCAGTTAGAGCGGGAGAGCTATTAGGACGAATGAGTCAAACGATTGCGCGGTATATTTCTGGCCAAGTAATTGA
This sequence comes from Ligilactobacillus saerimneri DSM 16049, assembly GCF_000423265.1. GTDB lineage: Bacteria > Bacillota > Bacilli > Lactobacillales > Lactobacillaceae > Ligilactobacillus > Ligilactobacillus saerimneri. The sequence continues at coordinate 18,538 of NZ_AUHQ01000022.1, forward strand.
GTGTTTATTTGTAGGAACATTTTCCGCTATCGGATATAGTTTAGTGGGGATTAAGTATGCACTTTTAGTGGGAGTGGTTGCTGGTTTGACTAATATTATCCCCTACGTTGGAGTTTATATTGGTTTAGTACCAGCACTGATGTTAGCGATGCCCTTAGGTGTATCGGGGATGGTTTGGGTAATAGTTGTCTGCGTGATTGTTAACCAAGTTGATGGTAACCTGATATATCCGAATGTTATTGGTAAAACCCTAGATATTCATCCTCTGACAATCATTATCTTATTGTTAGTGGCAGGTAATATAGCGGGGCTACTAGGGGTAGTTTTGGCGGTACCATTCTATGCTGTGGTCAAAACTATTGTGCAGTATTTTTATAGTATTTATCGCTTACAGTAAGGGCTCATATTGCTAAAGCGTGTGGTTTGTGTTAGGTTTAAAAAGTAGGTTTAAAAAATTATTTGAATGAGGAATGTCATTTTATGAAACAAAAAATTGCAGTTTTGGGTGCAGGTTCATGGGGGAGCATTTTGGCCAATGTTTTAGTTGAAAATGGCCATGATGTTAAGCTCTATACTAATAGTGAACCGCAAGCTCAAGAATTGAATGAGAAACACACTAACGAGCATTACATTCATGATTTCACTTATCCCGAAGCATTAGTTGCGACAACTGATATGCGGGATGCGGTGAAGGATGCAGCTGCAGTCCTGTTTGTTGTCCCAACTAATGTTACCCGGTTAGTTGCTAAGCAATTGGCGGAAGTATTGCGGGACATAAATACGCGCCCACTAGTTATCCATGCAAGTAAGGGTTTGGAACTAGGCAGCCACAAACGTATTTCAGAAGTTATTGCTGAAGAAATTCCTGCCGACTTACGTTCCGGACTAGTTGTTCTTTCTGGACCAAGTCATGCGGAAGAAGTTGCTAAAAAAGATATCACTTTAATTACAGCTGCTAGTGATGATATTGAAAATGCTAAGACGGTGCAGAACCTATTCATGAACAATTATTTACGGATCTATACTAATACAGATATTGTTGGTGTAGAGATGGGGGCAGCTTTCAAGAATATTATTGCTATTGGAGCTGGTGCTTTGCACGGTCTCGGGTACGGAGATGATGCTAAGGCAGCTTTAATGACACGGGGGCTTGCTGAGATTAGTCGATTAGGGATTGCTTTTGGTGCAGATCCACTGACATTTATCGGCTTGTCTGGGGTTGGTGATTTGATCGTGACATGTACTAGTGTCCACTCACGGAACTGGCGTGCCGGTAACCAATTAGGACAAGGTAAAGGCTTGCAAGAAGTCATTGATAACATGGGAATGGTTATCGAAGGGGTTAATACTTGCAAGGCTGCATATGAATTAGCAGAACAAAAAAATATTGAAATGCCAATTACTGAAGCGATTTATCATGTGCTTTATGATGGTAAAGATATTAAAGATGAAATTGCTTTATTGATGGAACGCGAAGGAAAAGCTGAATTAGATTAAGTTTTTACTTCTATGGACAAAACACAAGAGCGGAATCCAGAAGACCTAGATTCCGCTCTTGTGTTTATTTTTATTATGGTTATGAGAAGCTGATTTTTTAGACCACCGCGCCTTATTCCAAAGCCAACGATCGGTTGTTCTAAAGATAAACCATTTACTAAAGTAGTAATTAAGGATTCCAACTAATACTTGGTCAATGAATTTAACTAGGTCAGGATGGTGGGGAATAAAATGAATTCCTAAAACCATTAAGCCCATATCAAGTCCGAAAGAAAATAAACGGACGTTGATAAACGTAACGAATTCATGAATAAATTTTTGCCATGAATCAAAGCTGCTATGGAAGACGTAGTATTTATTAGTAATAAAGGTAAAAATAATCGCTATGATGTACGCAACAACATTAGCAATCAAATAATAAATATGGCAATTTTCTGCGAGAATATGAAAAACCAGCAGATTAATCAGGCTGGCCAAAGTACCATAAAAAGTATAGGAAATAAAACCACGGTATTTAATGAATAACTTTTTCATGTAGATTGTTTCTATCTTTATCAAAACATTTTAAATTGTAGATGTACCACTTCAAATGATAATATATTTCAAACACAACTGCAATTTGATTAAATATTAGTGATCGGGTATTTAAAACAAAAATCTATACTGTATAATTAACATGGTGATTTTTACAATGAAAAAAATAGAATTAAAATATATAACAAAAAAAGCAACATATCAGTCTGACAATGAGGAACATACATGGTGGCCTTTGATGGGAATATCATTCAGTGTCGATGCTGGTGAAGCCCTGGGGTTAGTTGGTAGTAATGGTTCTGGAAAGCATACACTTTTGGAGATCATTGCGGGACAAAGAGTGCAGACTACAGGTTTTGTTACGCATGAAGCCCCAGTTACTTATGTTGGGATGGAAACGGGGTATAACCCGGATTTGTCAGGACTGGAAAACATTAAGCAAGCTGTTGCCAAGTCAGATATTGATTCATATAAGCGTGAACATATTATTAGTAATGTCTTGGATTTTGCTGAATTAGGGAATTGGGCCTATGAAAAAGTGTCGAGTTATTCTTCTGGTTTGCAGGCACGGCTGGTGTTAGCAATGGCCTTAGAAATTGATCCGCAAATTGTTGTGATCGATGAAGTGATGTCCAAACTTGATTTGCCTTACTACACTAAAGTTGTTCGCCGTATTCAAGAGTTAAAGCGTGCTGGGAAGACATTTATTGTTAGCGATAATCGGGCGGTTGTAATTGAAAATCTGTGTGATCGGGCCTTATGGTTGCAGTTTGGTGCTGCTCAAGATTATGGGGAAACGGCTGCAGTGGTTCAACAGTATGAATTAGCCAACAGCTGGTTTAATTCACAAGATGTTTTAGCTCAAACTGATTTTCTTGCGCGGGGACAGGAACGTCAGGTTGATTTTGATGTCCAAAAGCTTTATGAAGAATTCAAAAATGAACAGTTTCAAAATGGTGTGAGCCGTAAAGATGAAAAGAAGATGCGGCGCGCATTCTTTGAAGATCGTGGTAGTGACCCAATTGAAGCGTTTAAATCCAATAATGGACAACCAGCGCCAAGCAAAACTACTTTTAAATGGCAGTACCTAGTATTGCTTTTGGCCATTTTGGTTGTAGGGATTGGAACTGGCTGGGCAATTTCAGCACAGCACAATGCTCAAGATAAGAATTCAAGTGCATATGTTGCCTCCAGTAAAAAGAATAGTCAAAAGACAGCAAGCAGCCTAAGTGTTGCTAAGGCAGCAAGCGAAAGTAAAGCTAAAGCCGAAAGTGAAAGCAAGGCTAAGGCAGCAAGCGAAAGTAAAGCCAAAGCTGAAAGTGAAAGTAAGGCTAAAGCAGCGAGTGAAAGTAAGGCAGCTAGCGAATCCTCTGCTAAGGATGAAAAGACACAAACTATCTCTGTTCAAGAGGGTGATACTGTTGGCTCAATTGCCGAAAAGTACAATACTACTGCTGACAAGATTCGCCAATTGAACAACATTGGCTCAGATGACATGATCCATGTTGGTGATGTTTTAAAGGTGCCGGCTGAATAACTTTTATAAAGTGAATTATTAATAATTAAAGAGAGGAAATTATGGATAAAAAACAATTAGAAGCATCTGTCGCTAAAAGACGGACGTTTGCAATTATTTCACACCCTGACGCGGGTAAAACAACGATTACAGAACAATTATTATTATTTGGTGGAGTTGTACGCCAAGCCGGGACTGTTAAAGCTCGGAAAACTGGTAATTTTGCTAAATCAGACTGGATGGAAATCGAAAAGAAACGTGGTATTTCGGTTACCAGTTCTGTGATGCAATTCGATTATGCTGGTAAGAGAATTAACATTTTAGACACACCAGGGCACGAAGATTTTTCTGAAGATACCTATCGAACTTTAATGGCTGTTGACTCTGCTGTGATGGTAATTGACTCTGCTAAAGGGATCGAGCCTCAAACTAAAAAATTATTCAAGGTCTGCAAGATGCGAGGAATTCCAATTTTTACTTTCTTCAACAAGTTGGATCGTGATGGGCGTGAACCTTTGGATTTATGCGCGGAATTAGAAGAAGTTTTGGGGATCGAGTCCTACGCAATGAACTGGCCAATTGGTATGGGTAAGGGTCTCAAGGGCCTATATGATATCTATAATAACCGCATTGAACTCCATCAGCGCGAAGATAAGGAACAAGAATACCTGCAATTGGATGATAATGGTGAAATTATTGGCGACCACCCTCTTAAAGAAGATAGCTTATACCAACAAGTTCTAGATGAAGTAGAATTGGTTAAGGAAGCGGGAAGTCAATTCGATGAGGAGAAGATTGCTCAGGGTGAATTAACCCCGGTTTTCTTTGGATCTGCGTTGACAAATTTTGGGGTTAAGACTTTCTTGGATGCTTACTTGCAGTTTGCTCCAGCTCCTTCGCCCCACAAAATGGAAGATGGGAAAGAGGTTGCACCTAACAACGAGGAATTCTCTGGTTTCATTTTTAAGATTCAGGCGAACATGAACCCACGTCACCGGGATCGGATTGCATTTGTACGGATCTGTTCTGGTGAATTTGAACGTGGAATGGATGTTACTTTAGAACGGACTGGCAAAGCATTACGGTTGTCTAATTCAACCCAATTTATGGCAGATACGCGAGAAACGTTAGAGACTGCAGTAGCAGGAGATATTATTGGTTTGTATGATACTGGAAATTTCCAGATTGGGGATACGATTTATGCGGGGAAAGAAGCGCGAAAATTTGAAAAGTTACCCCAATTTACACCAGAATTGTTTGTCCGGGTAACAGCTAAAAATGTTATGAAGCAGAAATCTTTCCATAAGGGAATCAATCAGCTAGTTCAAGAGGGAGCTATTCAGCTTTATCGGAGTTACAGCACAAATGATTATATTTTAGGTGCTGTAGGACAACTGCAGTTTGAAGTTTTTAAATTCAGAATGCAAAATGAATACAATTCTGAAGTAGAGATGGCGCCAATGGGACACAAGATTGCGCGGTGGATTGCACCTGATCAATTAGACGAAAAAATGTCATCATCACGTAATTTACTGGTTAAAGATCGTCAAGATCAGCCACTCTTCTTATTTGAAAATGAATTTGCTGAACGTTGGTTCCAAGACAAGTATCCAGATGTTAAATTAACTGCAAAGTTATAAAAAAGTCGAGAGAGATGCTATAAGCTAACATCTCTCTCGACTTTTTTTGTGACCTATTGAAAATGTAAATAATACTCAGTCGTCCACCCTTCATTTGCAACATAGAACCAGTTGATACCCTCAAGATGAATAAATCGGGTAATACGAACCTGTTCATTATTTTTTATACTACTGCTTTTCTTCCCAAAGGGACTATTGAACAGCAGCAACTCTTTACCAGCAATAAAATCAATTGTCGCGTAAAGGTCGACTTCCTGAACGGGTAATAAAGGAAGCTCTGGCTTCATATCATATGGATGGATATATGTGATATCCGCCGTTTCCTTGATCCAGATGTTTCCGCCGATGTTGTGCCATAGGCTACGATCGGCCATTTTAACTGATAAGAAGGTTTGCCAAACAGAGTCCTTGGCCAAGGGGGTTGTTAGGGCATTACCACCAATATCATCATAACAAGTGACATAGCTCTCCATTCGTAACAAATGAGAGACAGTCGTGACATCAACCCAATCAGCCCGTCGGAAAAAGTAAGTGACAGTTTGTTGTTTTTCAGTGAACTGTCCTTTCAATTTGCCATTAGCCTTAAGAAAGACATAATTGGGTATTTGGGGAATAGCCAATGAATACGGCTTACCTAGTTTTCCTCTGAGGAATTGTGGTTTAGTCAACAAACGGTAATTATCGTAGTTACGGCTAAATTGCCAAATTATTCCGCCATCGTGCTTTTCATAGGTGAGAGTTAAAATTGCTTTGTGATGAACAAAATTTGCCGTATATCCCACGATTTTATTAAGAGTATAGCCAGCAAACTGACGAAATTTAATATTAGTAGCATCCCCAATTTGACCAGAGATAATCTGCGGATCAGCTAACGCCTGATGCTTTTGATCCTGATAAATGATGATAAGTTGTGCAGCTTTTTCATCAGCCGATTGTACACTGGCAACATTGGTTTTATCAGCCGATGGCATTAAAGGGATATCCTCATTTGTGGTATTAGTAGTTGGTAAAACGTCAATTGTGGTTGGCACTTTTCGCTTTGGTGGTTGTTGCCACTGTTGCCGACGTCGCTGTCTTTTACGTCGCCGTGAATGCTGCGGAAATAGTGCTGTTTTATTATTACTAAATAAACGGGCAAATTTTGAAACGTTCTTCCAAATAGACAATGATCTCACCTCCATATTTCTTAATTATAGCATATACGGTTGTAGACACTACGCCAAAATAAAAACCACTTTAGAATTGGTGTTCACACCTCTTCTAAAGTGGTTTAGCAGGATATTTTTACAATGGTAGATTCAAATTAGTCAGCAGTGACTTCTTTTTTAGATGAAATTTTAATTTCATCTTGATCCATGTTGGCCACAAAATTAGTTACATCTTGGTGGTCAAGGTAGAAATCTGCAACCTTATCCTCAATTTGCTCTTGGATAACACGACGCAATGGCCGTGCCCCCATTTTTGGATCATAACCAAGGTCAACCAACTTTTCCGCAACTGGTTTAGTTACATGGATGGAAAGTCCTTGTTGAGCTAACATTTGGTTAACATCATCCAGCATCAATGTTACGATAGACATCAAGTCTTGCTTAGATAAAGCATTGAATTCAATGATGTCATCAAAACGATTAAGGAATTCCGGTTTAAAGTATTTGGTTAATTTGTCCATAATAGAATTAGATTTGCCGGCTGCATTAGCACCAAAGCCAACGTTAACAACGGAATCTCCTGAGCCAGCATTACTTGTCATGATGATGATGGTGTCTTTAAAAGAAACAGTTCGTCCTTGAGAGTCAGTCAAGCGACCATCATCGAGAATTTGAAGGAACATATGCATAACATCAGGGTGAGCTTTTTCAACTTCGTCCAGTAAAACTAGGCTATATGGATGGCGCCGTACTTGCTCGGTTAGCTGTCCAGCTTCTTCATAACCAACATATCCTGGAGGGGACCCGATCAACTTTGAAACGGAGTGCTTTTCCATGTATTCAGACATGTCAAACCGAATCATTGCATCTTCATTACCAAAGAGTTCCCGGGCTAATTGTTTAGCTGTTTCGGTTTTACCGACCCCAGTTGGCCCGACAAAGAGGAAGGAGCCAATTGGACGACCAGACTTATTAAAACCAATGCGGTTTCGTCTGATTGCGCGGGCAACCTTAGCCACAGCTTCGTCTTGACCAATAACGTGAGCTTTCAATGACTTAGCTAAATCACGTAACTGTTCTTTTTCTTTAGCTTTTAGCTCACCAACTGGAATGTTTGTCTTTTCTTCGACAATTTTTTGCATATCCTGTTCGGTTACTGTCGGTGCCTGATCATCGCTAGTATTGTTTTCCTTCATCTTTTCAAACTTGTTAACTTGATCCCGATAATAAGCAGCCATTTCGTAATCTTCGTCTTGAAGAGCTTTTTGCTTTTTAGCGTCAGCATTAGTAATTTTCTCGTCAATTACCCGTGGATCTAGGGCGTGAATTGTCAAGTTTTTGCGTGAACCTGCTTCATCTAGCAAGTCAATAGCCTTGTCTGGTAAGAAGCGGTCTTGAATATAGCGTGCAGAAAGAGATACTGCTGCTTGAAGAGCATCATCTGTATATTTAACGTGGTGGAATCCCTCATATTTTGTCTGAATTCCCTTCAAGATCTGTAAAGTTTCTTCTTGACTAGGTTCGCTAACATTTACTGGTTGGAAGCGTCGCGCGAGTGCAGAGTCTTTTTCGATACGCCGATATTCATTGAGGGTAGTAGCCCCAATAAGTTGAAGTTCTCCCCGAGCTAATGCAGGTTTTAAAACATTCCCCGCATCCATTCCGCCTTCTGCAGAGCCAGCACCAACGATTTCGTGGATTTCATCAATGAATAAAATTATATCCTTTGCTTGACGTAATTCTGTCATTAATTGTTGCATTCGTTGCTCGAACTGTCCCCTAATTCCTGTTCCCTGAACCAGAGAAACTACATCTAAACGGATTACCTTTTTATCAAGTAATTTTTGTGGCACATCACCATCAACGATCTTTTGAGCTAAGCCTTCGACTACGGCTGTTTTACCTACACCTGCTTCACCGATAAGAACAGGATTATTCTTTGTACGCCGATTTAAGATCTCGATGATGCGAGCAATCTCCTTATCACGGCCAATAACGGGATCAATCTTACCATCTTTAGCTTCTTGAGTTAGGTCAACTCCAAATTGAGCTAATAAAGAGTTACCATTATTTCTTCCATTATTACCCGTGCCACTTTGACTACGAGGAGGAACTTGTCCGCGGCGCTGATTCATTTGTTGTCCTTCCATAGCTCGGAAAAGATCATCAAAATCATTACCACCAAATGCAAATCCAAATGGATCGCTAAGGCTCTCTCCTTGAATTTTACGGTAGCAATTTTCACAAATATCAATGGTTTTCCGTCGTCCATTAATCATACGGGACAAATGGATAGTTGCCGGATTCATATGGCAATTTTGACATAGCACTATAAATTCACAACCTTTCATTAATTAAAAACTAGGTTACCAAATTTTGTTTGACCAAAATTGACCTTTGGCTATTATTATACAAGTCCATATATAAAATTCAAGAATTATGATTTTGAATGCTATACTCGAGAAAAAGGGGTGTTATTAATGACTAAAGATTATCAACAATTATTAACCGATTTATATAACGGAAAAATTAGTAAACTAGAAATTGAACGAGATGAATTTATGGATTTTCAACCTATTTATATGTCATTTCAGTTTCGAAAGGGAATTGTTGGAACTGCTAAGCGAGGAGGAGGAGCAACTTATCGACGTTATCAAGATAAGTCGAAAGCATAGATAGTAGGTAAAATAGGACTTGGTACACCGAGAGTTTTTAATAACAAAAACTTGTAATGAAACCATTTCCATGATAACATTTTTCTAGCAGGATTACGGGTTGAGTCATATTCAATCTGGTGTCCGTACTAAATTTACCCATACAAAGGAGAATGATTAATTATGGAAAAGAAAGAATTTCACGTTATTGCAGAAACAGGTATCCACGCACGTCCAGCTACTTTATTAGTTCAAGCTGCTAGTGGTTTTAACTCAGACATTAACTTAACTTACAACGGTAAGTCAGTTAACTTGAAGTCTATCATGGGTGTTATGTCCTTAGGTGTTGGTCAAAATGCTGATGTTGAAATCACTGCTGAAGGTGATGACGAAGCAGAAGCAATCGCTGCTATCACTGAAACAATGACTAAGGAAGGACTTGCAGAATAATGACCAAGGTACTTAAAGGGATCGCAGCTAGCGATGGGATCGCTACTGCCAAGGCATATATGCTGGTTCAGCCCGACTTGTCATTTTCTAAAAAGACGATTGAAGACGCAGATGCAGAAATCAATCGTTTAGCTGCTGCGGTTGAAGCTTCTAAGAAAGAGTTGGAAGTTATCAAGCAAAAGGCAACTGAAAATCTTGGGGAAGAAGAAGCTCAAGTGTTCGAAGCACACTTAACAATTCTTTCTGACCCTGAATTGTTTGGTCAAATTAATGACCAAATTAAAAACGACCTTGTTAATGCTGAAACAGCACTGAAGAACGTAACAGATATGTTTATCTCTATGTTCGAAGCGATGACTGATAATGCTTATATGCAAGAACGTGCGGGAGATATCCGTGACGTTACTAAGCGGGTGATGGCCCACTTATTAGGGGTAACTATCCCTAACCCAGCATTGATTGATGAAGAAGTTATCATTGTTTCTCATGACTTAACTCCATCTGACACAGCCCAATTAGACCGGCGCTATGTTAAGGGTTTTATTACTGATATTGGGGGACGGACTTCACACTCAGCAATTATGTCACGGACATTAGAAATCCCAGCTGTTGTTGGTTCAGGTTCTGCTACAACTGATATTGCTGAAGGAACTACTTTGATTCTGGATGGGATTAATGGGGAAGCTTTAATTGATCCAACTGCAGAAGAAGTAGCTGAATATCAGGCTAAAGCCAAAGCATTTGCTGAACAAAAAGCGGAATGGAAGAAGCTTAAGAATGCTGCTTCTACTACTGCAGATGGTAAACAAGTTATCTTAGGTGCTAACATTGGTACACCTGATGATGTTCAAGGTGCCAATGATAATGGTGCTGAAGCAGTTGGTTTATTCCGTTCTGAATTCTTATATATGAACTCAGACGAACTTCCATCTGAAGAAGAACAGTTCCAAGCTTACAAGGCTGCGGTTGAAGGCATGAATGGTAAGCAAGTTGTCGTTCGGACAATGGACATTGGTGGGGATAAGGAATTACCATATTTACCTTTACCTGCTGAACAAAATCCATTCTTAGGATATCGTGCTATTCGGATTTCTCTTGATCGGCAAGATATTTTCCGGACACAATTGCGGGCATTATTGCGGGCATCTCACTATGGTAAGTTAGCAATTATGTTCCCAATGATCGCTACTGTCCAAGAATTCAAGCAAGCCAAGGCAATTTTTGAAGAAGAAAAGGCTAAGTTAGTGGCTGATGGTGTGCCTGTATCAGACAATATTGAAGTCGGGATGATGATGGAAATTCCAGCAGCAGCAATGATTGCTGACAAATTAGCTAAGTATGTTGATTTCTTCAGTATTGGGACTAATGACTTGATTGGTTACTCAATGGCTGCTGATCGTGGGAACGAACGAGTATCCTACCTTTATCAACCATATAACCCTTCCATTTTGCGGATGATTAAGAACACTATCGAAGCATCACATGCTGAAGGTAAGTGGACTGGCATGTGTGGGGAAATGGCTGGTGACCAGGTGGCCGTACCTGTGCTCTTAGGTTTGGGACTTGATGAATTTTCAATGAGTGCAACTTCTATCTTAAAGACTAGAAGTCTGCTCAAGAAGCTAGACTCCGCTAAGATGCAAGAGTTAGCCGATAAGGCTGTTAATGAATGTGAAACTAGTGATGAAGTAGTTGCTTTGGTAGAAGAATATACAAAGTAATAGTTCATTTATAGGTATTTACACAGATCACGATTTTTTAATCGTGGTCTTTTTATTTTATTTTAAGAATCACGGCAGAAAAGGGAAAAGATTGCAATAAGTTTTCCAAACCAATATAATGAAAAATGACTGATTACAGTGAGGAGGATAGACGTGAATATCGGAATATTTACAGATACTTACTATCCACAAGTTAGTGGAGTTGCAACTTCAATTAAAACTTTGCGACGCCAACTAGAACGTTTGGGACACACTGTATATGTTTTTACGACAACAGATCCAAATGTAGAGAAAAATGTCTATGAGCCAAATATCTTCCGGTTTAGTAGTGTGCCATTTATTTCGTTTACTGATCGTAGGATCGCTGTACGGGGTGTTTTTCAAGCTCTGCAAGTGGCTCGTGAATTGAATCTGGATATTGTTCATACACAAACAGAATTCTCTTTGGGGTTGATTGGTAAGTTTGTAGCAAAAAACCTTAAAATTCCATGCGTCCATACCTACCATACAATGTATGAAGATTATTTACATTATGTTGCTAAAGGTAAATTATTGCGACCAGTGCATGTTAAGCAAATGTCGCGTAGTTTCTGTCAAAATATGAGTGGAATTGTTGCTCCAAGCGAACGGGTATTAAATACATTAACACGGTACGGGATAACTGCTCCAATTAGTGTGATTCCTACGGGGGTAGATATTGCTCGTTTTAGTAAAAAACACAATACTCAAGAACTGCGGGTTAAATTAGGTTTACAGCCGAACCAACCGGTATTATTGACGTTAAGTAGATTAGCTTTTGAAAAAGATATTGATAAACTGATAGCGATAATGCCGCAAGTTTTTCAAAGGATTACTGATGCAAGGTTAGTGATAGTTGGCGATGGTCCCGCGCGTCAAATGTTAGAAGATCAGGTTGCAAAATTGAAAATTGCTGATCAAGTGATTTTCACAGGTGAAATTAATAATGATGATGTTGCATATTACTATCAGATGGCTGATTTATTTGTATCAACATCTGTCTCAGAGTCACAAGGGCTAACATATATTGAAGCATTAGCTTCTGGGTTACCTGTCTTGGCTACACACAGTCCTTACACCGATCAATTGTTAGATGATCCAACACTCGGTAAAACATTTGCACAGCCTGATGAGTTGGTTGCTGATATTTATCAATACTTAGCATATGATAAAGAATATTTTGCTTCATCTTATCGAAAAGATAAATTGCATGCTATTTCAGCTACACGTTTTGGAGAAGCTATTGTTGACTTCTATGATGACAGTATGCTTTTTTATGAAAAACATATAGCTGGTAAGGAACCAGACCAAATTAGCTAATTTAAGTGAGGGATAACAGTAATGTTAAAGATAGCTATGTATTCCGCTGCTACCAAAGTCAAGGGGCAGGGAGTCGGTAGTGCTTATATTGAGTTGATTCAGATGCTTAAAAAGCATTTTCCTGAAGAAATGGAAATTACTATCAATAAGTTAACCAAAGCACAGGTAAGCCACTACCATACCGTCAATTTTCCCTATTACTTATCAACCTTTCTCCCAGGGCGGGGATGTAAGGTGGGATATGTGCATTTCTTACCAGAAACATTGAAAGGTAGTCTTAAGCTACCTTTTTTTGCTAGTAAGATTTTTGATAAGTATTTAATTTCTTTCTATAAGCGAATGGATCAACTAGTGGTAGTTAATCCTTCATTCATCCCTAAACTAGAAGCATATGGGATAAAAAAAGAAAAGATCACATATATTCCTAACTTTGTGTCACAGGCGACTTTTTATCATCAAGATCAAGCAAGAGTTAGCGCTTTTAAGCGGAGTCTAGGAGTCCCGCCAGAAAGGTTTGTAGTTGTTGGGGTGGGACAAATTCAAGAACGTAAAGGAGTTTTTGATTTTATTGAATTAGCCCGCCGCTTACCCCAAATTCAATTTATTTGGGTGGGAGGATTCTCATTTGGTAAGATAACCGATGGCTATGAACAGTTAAAACACGTAGTTGATAATCCGCCAGCTAACCTTCTTTTTCCTGGCATTGTAGATCGAAATGAGATGGCCGCATATTATAACGTTGCAGACTTATTTTTACTTCCTTCATACAATGAACTATTTCCAATGAGTATCTTGGAAGCTTTTAGTTGTCAAACGCCCGTAATGGTACGGGAACTAACCTTATATCATTCTGTAATTGCTGGTTATTATGAACCAGCACAAGATGTAGAAGAAATGGAAGCAAAAATTCTTCAATATAGTACTGAGCCACAGTATTTAAAAGAATTACAAGAAAAAGCTAAGCGGGCAGCACATTTTTACTCGGAAGATAGGCTAGCAAAGATATGGTATCGCTACTATAACGACGTTGCCAAGAGGTGAATGAGATGACAAAAAGAAACAAAGTCGTCTTAGCAATAATGGTTTTGCTGGGATTGGGAATCTTTTGGTATTCAGTTCGCAATGTGTCGTTTGCAGTTATCGCTAATGACTTTCTCCATATGAACTGGGGCTGGTTAGCAATAGCATGCCTATGTATGGTTATCTCGTTAGTTCTGGAAGCTTGGGTGGTAAAAGTATTGATTCGGCGTCAAGGAGTTGCTTTTTCAATGCGTGAAGCCATCCGAGTTCCATTGGTTGAGCAACTATTTAATGGGATTACTCCGTTTGCTTCTGGGGGACAACCGGCACAACTGTTTATCCTGTTACAATCAGGTGTTGATGGGGGACGGGCCGCTTCTAGCCTGTTGATGAAATTTGTTGTTTACCAGGCGATGATTGTGGTTAATTTTATTCTCTGTCTTTTTTTAGGTTTTCATTTAATTGCTGATAAACTGCATACCTTATCTTGGCTAGTATTGATGGGTTTTTTGGTTCATTTTGCAGTCATTTTGGGCTTGTTAATGGTGATGTATTGGTATTCGTTTACCAAAAACATGAGCCTATTACTTTTAAAACCAATAAAGTGGATAAGAAAAGACCTCTACAAAAAGTGGAGCTTAGGTTTACTTCATAAGATTGACAGTTTTTATCATGAAGGGCAGCAGTTAAAAAAAGATTGGCGACTTTTGCTCAAGATGTGCTTGATAACAGTTGGGCAACTGATGTTTTACTATGTTATCCCATATTTTATTTTGTTGGCATTAAATGTTGAGCATGTAGATTTGGTAATAGTAATGACGATGCATGTTCTGATTGTGATGGTGATATCGTTATTTCCAATCCCCGGGGGGACCGGCGGCGCTGAATACAGCTTTTCAATGATTTTCACAACATTTGTTCATACAAATAGTAAATTGATTTTAGCGATGATTTTATGGCGGGTAATAACATATTATTTAGCTATGTTTAGTGGGATGATTGCATTGTTGCTTCAGCCTACACAAGCGAATAGTGAGTAAAAAATGTTAATTATTAGTGAAGAATGGTATATATTATGTAGATACTAATAAAAGTTAGCTATAATCTAGAATAAAAAAGGATATATTATATTAGAGGTTGTGTGATGAATAACTTTTTGAAGAAACTATATGCAAAGTTAAACACTAGATTTGGGTTCTTTACGCTAGTGTTATTTGTTTTTTGGATTAAGACCTACTTGGTATATATAACTAAATTCAATCTAGGAATTGCAAGTACCTACCAGATGGTACTGGCTTTTATTAATCCGTTGCCATTTGCATTATTAATTTTGGGTATTGCTTTGTATTTCAAAGGCAAGAAATCCTATTGGCTATTGTTGGTTTTAGATTTCATTTGTAGTTTATGGATGTTTGCTAACATTTTGTACTATCGGGAATTTTCAGACTTCCTATCCTTAGGAATAATCAAAACATCTGGTACAGTGTCTAATAATCTAGGCCTCAGTATTAGTGAAATTCTTCACGGAACGGATTTCCTGGTTTTTGTCGATGTAATAGTTTTTGCACTATTATTAATTTTCAAGCTAATCAAGGTTGATTATTCACCTGTTAAATATCGCGTGCCAGCGGTAATCACGGTGTTATCAGTTGTATTGTTTGGATTGAACTTAACGGCTGCAGAAAAAGACCGGTCACAGTTATTAACGCGGACTTTCGACAATAATTACATCGTGAAGTACTTAGGTTTGAACTTTTATGCTGGTTATAATGCCTACCAAACACACAAACAAAATGAAACACGCGCGCACGCTTCTAGTAGCGATATGGACAAGGTTCTCAAATTTATTAATAAAAACCGGACAGAAGATAATATTCAATATTTTGGTAAGGCAAAAGGGAAAAATGTCTTTATTTTCCACTTGGAAAGCTTCCAACAATTCTTGATTGACTACAAGGTGGAAGGTAAAGAAGTTACTCCTAATATTAATAGTTTTTATCATAACCAGAACACTTTGTCGTTTGACAATTTCTTTAACCAGGTTGGACAAGGGAAGACGTCTGATGCTGAAACAATGTTAGAAAATTCATTATATGGATTGCCATCAGGTTCAGTAACTTCTACATATGGGACTGATAACACATTCCAGGCATTGCCAGCGATGTTAAGTCAACGTGGTTATACAACCGCTTCGTTCCATGGGGACGTAGGAAGTTTTTGGAATCGAAATAACACTTATAAGTCATGGGGATATCAGTACTTCTTTGACAAAGAATTCTACAAAGATAAAGCAGATTACAGTGTAGGTTACGGATTGAAAGATAAAATCTTCTTGAAACAAGCGGCACAGTACATTGAACAGTTGCCACAACCTTTCTATGCCAAGATTATTACTGTAACTAATCATTACCCTTATCAAATTGATAAGCAGAATCAAGATTTTCCTAAGACTACAACCGGGGATAATACTGTCGATGGGTATGTTCAAACGGCTCATTATTTAGACCAAGCGTTTGGAGAATTTATATCCTATTTGAAGAAGACAGGTTTATATGACAATTCAATGATTGTGATGTACGGTGACCACTACGGAATCTCTAATAACCATAAGAAGGCGATTGCACAGTTACTAGGGAAGGATAAGGTAACTGACTATGATTTGGTAAACTTCCAAAAGGTTCCATTTATGATTCATATGAATGGGTTACAAGGTGGAATTAATCACACATATGGTGGCGAAATAGATGTTATGCCAACATTGTTAGATTTGATGGGGATTAAGAACACAGATACCATTCAATTTGGGCAAGACTTGTTAGCTACTAATAGAAGACAGGTTGTGGCATTTAGAAATGGTGATTTTACTAGCCCACAGTATACGAAGGTAGGAAGTACTGTATATAATAACAAAGGTGAAAAAGTGACGGATAAACTGAATAAGAAGGAAAAGAGCATCATTGATCAAGACCAAGAGTATGTGACATCTTCATTAGATCTATCAGATAAGGTCATTACTGGTGATTTGCTGCGCTTCTATACTCCGTCAAACTTTAAGAACGTTAATAAGCAAGATATAACTTATAACTATACCAAGTCAATGGCACAACTAAAGCAAGCTCAAAAAGATAAGAAATCAAGCTTGCTTTACAAGAATAATGACAAGTCTACGGTTGATCTGTATAGCACGGATGCGCCAGAATTGAAATAAATTAAAAGTAGTAGGGTTACGATATAACCTTAAGCAAAAAACAGCTAGTTCCTGTGATAATGGGAAGTGGCTGTTTTTTTGTATATTGTTTTTTAGTTATAGCTGAACATGTAGCATAGTAGATAAACAAAACAAGAATACAAAGATCTTAAGATGACTAATAGACTAATTGCCTGGGCTTGTATGATACGAATGTAAACAAGAAAGAATTATTGTAAAAGAAATATTTTAAGGAAGAGTGGTAAAGGACATATGGATAATAGCTGCTTAAAAAGGATTCCATAAACAATTTTGAAGGAAAAAGCTATTGAAGAAATAAATTTCAAAAAAGTGTTGACGTAATTTTGCTAAGTTGGTATGATAGTAATCGCTGTTGAGGTAACAGGTTAACGATTTGAAATAAGATAAAAAAGTTGTTGACAATTAATTCCTTAATAGATATACTAATAAAGTTGTTTCAAACAAATGTTTAATCAATAAATCGAAAAAAGTTGTTGACTTAATTGATTTAAAATGATAAAATTAAATAGTTGTTTGTAACCAAAAAGTAGATCTTTGAAAACTGAACAAAGTTTCGACAAATCAAATGTGTAGGGCTTCTTGCTAGACGCAAGAGCAAAACATTTGCGAATGTCAATTCGCTAGTAATTTTTACGAGTCTAATCGACTTAAGATTTTAAATCGAGAGTTTGATCCTGGCTCAGGATGAACGCTGGCGGCGTGCCTAATACATGCAAGTCGAGCGCATCGGCCCAACTGATTGAAGATGCTTGCATCCGATTGACGATGGTTTACCGATGAGCGGCGGACGGGTGAGTAACACGTAGGTAACCTGCCCAGAAGCGGGGGATAACAC
>NZ_AUHQ01000023.1 GCF_000423265.1 Ligilactobacillus saerimneri DSM 16049
ACACCTGTTCCCATTCCGAACACAGAAGTTAAGCTTCTTAACGCCGAAAGTAGTTAGGGGAACGCCCCTTGTGAGGATAGGAAGTTGCCACGCTAGATAATGCGGAAATAGTTCAGAGGTAGAACATCACCTTGCCATGGTGGGGGTCGCGGGTTCGAATCCCGTTTTCCGCTTATAGTTATTGTAAAAAGAGCTTTGGAATTTTCCAAAGCTCTTTTTGTATTATTTACTTACTTTCTAGTAGATAGCGAAGTTTGTTCTTACAGCGACGACTAGTAGTGTACACACTGGCTTTAGTAAGCTTGTTTTGTTGACAAAATTCATCGAGGGTAATGCTTTGCAGAATATAGTTAGTAAAGACAAAGCGTTCGGTAGGGGTTAACTGTTCGATAAATTGGGCAATGCAGTCATGACTGTGAGTGATTGCGACAATTTCATCAGGACTAGTGCTAGTGTGAAATGAAATCATTTCTGCAACATCATCGTAGCTGCACTGTTTGGTTGCCTCTCGTTTTTGCGCCTGATCATACCTGGTTAAGGAAATTAACCGATTACGCAAACTACGTTTGAAGAATGCTCCAAAAGGAAACTGTTGTTGCTCATCGAAGTTTAGTGCACAAAGATAGCAAACAACTAAGGCCTCCTGCAATAAGTCATGTTGATCATAGCAGCAAATACGATAGAAACGAATGTTTTGTTTGACCAACGGTAGGTAATAGTTGAACAATACCGCCAGAGCTTGCCCAGCATTGTGAGCTTTAATCTGGTTGATAAGAGCCAAGTCACGTTCAAAAGTTACCTTATCCGAAAAGCGCATAAAAAAAACCTCCCTATAAGCTTAATCGTGTTCAGCTTAACAGAGAGGTTAAAAATCGTGCATATCCTGCTTAAAATAACGCCTATTTTATTTGACAATGGAAACATCACAATTAGTGAAATTTGCGACCTTAGTAGCAATTGAATCGGTAAATAACAAATCCAAGAATTGCTTGCGTTTTGAGCCAGCCAAGAACAGATCAATGTCATGGTCAGCAATAAAGTCACGCAGCATTGTGGTCTTGGAACGTCCTTCCAAGATCATGGTATGCAGGTCTTGGAAACCAGTGTTGTGGGCAATTACCCGACACCGGTCGAGGTTAGACTGGGCGTTGGTTTGAATGTTGATGTCATAGGCAACATTGATTGCAACCGTACGGAGAAGGGATAGTGAGTTGTTGATAATGATAACAGCATATACCTTAGCTTGATCACGCTGCGCAATCTCTAACGCCCGTCTGAACGCCTCGTAAGATTGTTTACTGCCGTCGATTTCTACTAAAATATTTTGATATCTTTCCAACATGATATTCTTCCTCCTTCACCTATAATTATATCTTATCCTTGATATAAAGGCAATATGGCGCTATATGGAGTTATTTAACATTAGTTTTAGCTAATGTTAAAGGTAAGGATACGGTAAATTTTTTCCAGAAAAATATAACTAATGCTGGTCATAAAAATTTAGCAAATAAAAAAACCGCCTATTAAGACGGTACTTTTAAACATTCGTATTGATAGCCGGTTGTATTTTTTTGCAACAGTCGTGCAACAGTTTATCAAAAAACTAGTGTTTTTTAGTGTTAAGTTAAAAATAAAAATGCCGGTATGACGGGCTTTATACTTTCACAAATACCAGCAAACCTACCTAAGAAGCCACTTATCGGACTTGAACCGACGACCTCCACCTTACCATGGTGGCGCTCTACCTCCTGAGCTAAAGTGGCATATGACCTGTAAACAGTATTAATAGTATATCACAGGTCAATGTTTGAGATATAGGATCTTAACTATGAAGTTAACGAACGTTTAATTTGGTAATGTTCTGGAGCTATTTGCGTCAATAACGGACTAGGTTGACCACAAACGATTAGTTTGAGACGGTGCATTGCACGGGAACAAATCGTGTAAAGAATCCCAGCAGCAGTATCTGGATAATTATCACGCGAGATATCAAATGCTACTACGTCATCAAATTCTAAGCCTTTAGCGAGGTATATAGGCAAGATTACGACGCCGCTTTCTGGTAAGGAACGATCGGCATTATCCAAAAGAGTTACTGGTAATTCGCGGCGAAGTCGCTGATAAAGCGTTGTTGCTTCAGTTTTATTTTTGGTAATGAGGGCTACTACTTGCTCATCGTTGACTATTTTGTTCAACTCAGACCGGAGAACCGCTAACCCCTGGACCTTATCAGGGGTAATAATCAGCTCAGGCAGGTCACCATGGCGGGTAAATGACTGAATCTCATCCCCATCAGGTAAGAGGTCTTTCATGAAGTCGGTGATTTCCTGGGTGGACCGATAGCTCTTATTAAGCTGGACGATACGAGGATTTTTGGCATTCAGATTTTGGGCTAACGTTGCCAGAAGTTCTTTAGGAGCCTGCATTGGGTTGAACAAAGCTTGCTCGCTATCACCAAGAAGAGTGAGCTTGGCTTTAGGGAAGCTGTGTTGCAAATAGAGCAACTGAGTAGGGGTGTAGTCCTGCATTTCATCGACAAACAAATGCTGAATTGACCTATTTTGACCGCCTTCGGTCAGTAAATCACGTAGTAACAAGAGCGGAGCACAATCATCAAGCGCAATCCGATGAAACTCCAAGCGGTGACTAAAAGCGGGCACTGCAGCGGGTAAATAGGACCGGAGGAAAGCTTGGTATTGTGCATAAAAATCCACGAAAAAGGTATTGTAGATTCCATCTACAATCGGAGCGTAGTGCTGCTCAGCTAACTTTTGACCCAGATAAGTTGCCACATCAGGGATATCCTGATTGATTTCATGTCGTCCCATCAAATCATGGTATTCTTCATTGGTCAGACTGGCAACTTCAGCTTGAATCTGGTCACTGTTAGCCGCAGTAGTGATAATACCAGAGATTTTTTTATGCAGGTACTTTTGCATACGCCGAATCTTTTGACTGGGACGCATAGTGGCTGGTTGTGCTAGGTATAGTTTGCGGAGTTCATTTTCACTGATAACTTCTTCGCTACCAAGACTGAGCGCGGTGAACTGTAGTTGGGATGCAGTTAGTTGCTGGTAATACTGCTTGACGGCCTGCATAATCGCTGGATCACTCTTTGCAGAATGCCAATCATCGTCTGCAACAGCCTTTTGCTGAGATTCATAACGACTAAACAGCGTTTCAACGTGCAGTCCCTGGAGTCGTTGTCCAAAAAATTCTGCCAAGGTAACCTGGCGCATGTTACGTTCTCCCAGACTAGGCAAAACAGCTGAAATATAGTTACTAAAGAGCAGATTGGGAGAGAAGAGAACAATCTGGTCAGCGTTGAGCTCTTGACGACTATGATAAAGGAGAAAAGCAATTCGCTGGAGGATGGTTGAGGTTTTGCCAGATCCAGCTACCCCCTGAACCAAGAGCAGGTCACTTTCGGTGTCGCGGATAATCGCATTTTGTTCCTTTTGAATAGTGGCGACGATGTTTTGCATATAAGCGGTACTGTGCTCTCCCAGAACAGCTTGCAAGATATCGTCACCGACTGTTTCATTGGTATCAAACATGTGTTGAATAGTCCCATGCTTGATTTTGAATTGGCGTTTTTTAAGGAGGTCAGCTTTTTGTGCTCCCATTGGAGTTTGATAAGTAACAGGCCCTAGAGTTCCGTTATAGTAAATGCTGGCAATTGGTGCTCGCCAATCATAAACAAGAAAGTTATTGTCAGAATCAATGAACGAAGCAGTTCCGATGTACAAGGTTTCTGGTTGATCGTCATCTTCTTGGATATCAATACGTCCGAAATATGGCGAGTCAGAGAGGGTTTGTAGCACCTGTAACTGGTCTTTGAGGATGTTTTCAGCCAAAATATTTTTAGACACGAGGGCTTTTTGCTGTTGCACTTCAGCGTTGGTTTCCATTTGGTCGTCTATTTCATAAGTATTAATCTTGGCATTTTGCCCGTAATTTTGCTCAACTGAGGCTGTTTCTTGGTGGGCAGCTTCATATTCTTCTTTGGTTGTTTGATAACGGTTCTTGATCAACTGCACTACATGGTCAACGCGGTGCTGTTCTTTCATTTGTTCAGGAGAGATTTCAGTATTTACGTTTTTTTCTTTTTTTGCCACGACGCGTTCCTTTCTTGATGTTTTCTTGGGTATCTGGGATGAAGGAGACATCAGTATCAATAATCCCAAACTTACGTCCCATCATTCGTTCAATATATTCGCCCAAACGATACGAATCTAGTACGGACATATCGGCGGCCACAACCACAACTACATCTAGTGTGACCAGGTTACCGTTATAGTGGGCTTTAAGTTCTTCGATCGCATGGACTTCAGGAAGCTGACAGATTTCGCGACGAAATTCAGCTTCAGTTTTGGGATCAAAGTAATCAACCAGGTTGAGGCTGCTTTCAATAAAAATATTACCTCCAGCATAGAGGATGAATAATCCGACAACGATACTGGCAGCACCATCAAGCCAGGTAAGGTGAAAAAGCCGAGCCCCTAGGATCGAGATTGCTGTACCAATACTAGTCAAGGCATCTCCCAGACTATCTTTGGAAGAAGCAATTAAAGCAGCATTTTTGAGTTTGCGCCCAGCTTTACGGTTCAGGTACCAGACGCCCAGCATGATAACTGAGGCGATAACAGCCCCCCAAAAGGCAATTGCTTTGGGAACGAAATGTCGGTGGGGATCCATTAGATTGAGGCCACCTGATACAATGATTTTTAAGGCGATCCCGATCATAACGATTGATGTTACCAGGGTAAAAACCGTTTCATACCGCAACCGGGTAAATTGGATGCGCTGGTCATTACCAGTCTTTTTTAAGGAGAGATTAGGCAGGGGAATCCCCGCAATGTCATCATCGTCCATGTCGCGGGCAATATGGATTCCCGTCATGAGGAGCCCAGTCGAGATAATCCCCGAAATATTGTTCCACGCATCGGCCATCAAGGTTTGGGAATGTCCTAAGCGTGCTAGGATATATTCGACCACAGCAATGAGAGTGTAAGCGAGAATGTTGAGCCAGAGGTGGCGGAGGGAGGCATTGAGATTAGCAAGTTCTCTTTGCTGGATCTGCTCCCATTTGCGATACTCTTTTTTTAAATGATGGTCAATTTCATCCATCATCAAGGCCTCCTTGGTATAGATAGTAAGTTTGCATAGTCAATTATAGTTGATTATTTAGTGGTATGCATGGATAAAGGGCGGGTTAAGCTGATTTTGTTGATGTAAGCCCTTGACAACAATTAGATGAGATGATTAGAATTTAATCAGTTTATATTATCAGTTAGAGTAGGATGTCTAACAACAGAGAGGACCCGGGGGCTGAGAGGGTGCAGAGACTACGAAGTGGGACTGGTAAAGATTTTTTTGATAAGCAAACAGAGTGGCGAATTTTGAATTCGCAATTTAGGTGGTACCACGTTAACGCGTCCTAATTTTAGGAGGCGTTTTTTGTTTGCAATGCCAGACAAGAAAGGAAGAATTTTTATGGCAAAGAAAGTACTTTTGACTGGGGATCGGCCTACGGGCAAGCTGCACATTGGACACTATATTGGATCCCTCAAAAATCGGGTTAAGATGCAAAACTCAGGCGAGTATGATCCATATATCATGATTGCAGACCTCCAAGCATTGACCGATAATGCACGGGATCCAGAAAAAATTCGGCGTTCCCTAGTGGAAGTAGCATTAGATTATTTAGCCGTGGGGATTGATCCAGCTAAGTCAACGATCTTTGTACAGTCACAAATCCCGGCTTTATCAGAGCTTAATATGTATTACTTGAACTTAGTTACCGTTTCGCGCTTGGAACGCAACCCAACGGTTAAAGCGGAGATCCAACAAAAGAACTTTAACCGGTCTATTCCGGCTGGTTTCTTCACTTATCCCGTAAGTCAGGCAGCAGACATCACCGCCTTCAAGGGCGAAGTGGTGCCAGTTGGTGATGACCAAGAACCAATGTTGGAACAAACCCGTGAAATCGTCCGGAGTTTCAACTCAATTTATGGGGATGTCTTAGTTGAACCAACCGGGGTTTTCCCACCTAAAGGATCAGGCCGCCTCCCCGGATTGGATGGCAATGCCAAGATGAGCAAATCCTTGGGGAATGCAATTTATTTAGCTGATGATGCCGCAACATTGACGAAGAAGGTCATGTCAATGTACACGGATCCTAACCACATCCGGGTTTCTGATCCAGGCCAAGTAGAAGGGAATATGGTCTTTACATATCTGGACGTTTTTGATCCTGATAAGCAACAAGTCCAAGCATTAAAGGAGCAGTACCAGGCTGGGGGACTTGGTGACGTCAAGCTCAAGCGTTACCTCAACGAAGTTTTGGAAGCAGAACTTGCCCCAATTCGGGAACGACGGAATGAGTTTGCCCAAGACCTTGGGGCAGTATACGAAATTTTACGCCAAGGCAGTATCCGGGCAAATGAAGTGGCTAACCAGACCCTTCAGGAAGTGCGCGCAGCAATTGGGGTAAATTATTTTGATAATATTCCTACACCAAATCAGGGCTAAATGTGGTAGAATCATCGTATCATTAAGGATGGGGTGAGTTCTATGAAGCATCTAGCGATAATTGATCTGGGTTCTAATTCAGCGCGGTTGTCAATCCAAGCTGTTGATGACCAAGGGCACAACACAGAAATCAAGCGGATGAAGATTATGACCCGTCTCGCTGAGGGAATGGGTCAGAGTGAAGAAAAGAAATTGCAGCCACAAGCCATTGAACGGACTCTGGCGGCGATTCAAACCTTCATGCGGGCTTATCAAGACTTGCCTGATTTGAAAGTGACGGGAATTGCTACTGCAGCAGTGCGGGCTGCCAGCAATCAGCGTGAATTTTTGCGACAAGTTGCAGACCTGACAGGGGTTGAAGTCAATGTTTTGTCAGGGACTAAGGAAGCTTACTATGATTACTTAGGTGTGGCTCATTCCCTTGACCTGACTGATTACATGATTTGTGATATGGGTGGAGGGAGCTTTGAGCTGGTTCTCGCCCAAAACAATCAGGCCCAACACTTAATTAGTATTCCTTATGGAGCCGTTAGTTTGAGTGAAAAGTTTCATTCGGCTGACCGTATTTCAGCCTATGACTTGTTTAGGTTTCAAAACTTTATTCAAAAAAGCTTTGATCAATTGGACTGGTTTGAAAAAGGGCGCCACCTGCCATTAGTCTTACTCGGCGGAGCTAACCGTACAGTTGGCCGGTGTAAACTCTTTGATGAGGGAGCTATCGATCCAGAACAGATGCATGGGGTAGTGATGCCAACTACTGAGTTTGTTGATCGCTATGCCTCGTGGTTACAGATGTCGCTGGCTGAACGGCGGGCGGATCTTGAAGATGAAGCTGATCGCGCAGATATCATCATTGGCGGGTTAACCCCAGTAGTTCAGATGTTAACTCATCTGAACATGCCGGAAGTGATTTTTTCTGATAGTGGTGTTCGGGAAGGAATCATCTACGAAATGTTACATGAATAGTTAGAAGCTAAGAGGCTGGGAGGAAACGCTGTTTTCTCCCAGCTTTGGTCTTTATTCACTAATGTTTCCCACTCACTTTTTTGCGCTTAAGTATGACCAAACGTTCATCTCATATACCAAAAGGATATGAGTAAATAGTAAGGTTGTTTTTTATAATTAAGGCAAAAAAGGAAACTAAACTATGAATGTAGAACAGATATTAACCAACGCACAAAAAGCCCTGCTCTACGAAGTCACGACTAATCCCAAACCTGGTTTAGTAGACCCGGTAGAGCACGGGGCTCACCCGGACATGGACATTTATACTTTTATCGATTCTAGTGAAGCGATGCGGAGCTATCTGGAACAATGTTGCCACTTGGCCACGGCGCATACTGGGACCATGCCAGAACTATTTAATGCCTTGCGGGTGCGAGGCATTGTAGCCGAAAGGACGATGTTTGCGACCACACAGGGGGTCAATACCCATAAAGGGGCAATTTTTTCGCTGGGGATCTTTGTGGCTGCCTCAGCATATTTGACGCGCACCCAGACAGATTTTAAACTTGTGGCAGTTCAGGATGTTATCCGGGCCATGCTGGTCAACTTATTGCAGGATGATTTTGACAACTTGACCCACAAAAAACAGCTCACTGCTGGAGAACAGCAATATCTCAAATATGGTAAAACCGGGATCCGGGGGCAGGCAGCAGCCGGCTATCCTGCTGTTACCAGAGGAGTTGAATTTCTGCGCCAAACCCAAGGGACTCGGCAGGAAAAAATTCTCGATACACTGATGTATCTGGCCGGGCAAGTTGAAGATTCTAACCTTGTTAAACGGGCCCATAACCCTGCAATCCAGCAGTGGATGCAAGCCCGAGTCGCAACCTATTTTGCCCACGGGGGTGCCCAAACGCCAGCTGGATTGAAATACCTCAAAGAATTAGAGCAGCTTTTCAGTCAGCGTAAATACAGTTTAGGGGGAACCGCTGACTTATTAATCGTGACAATTTATTGTGGTTTGATGGAAGGGATTCTCTGATAAAGCAAGAAAGGCTCACTAAGCGTTACATTCGCTTAGTGAGCCTTTTTATAGTTGCGCTTAGTTAGCTGGGGTTAAGGTGCGTAAATTTTTAACCTTAGTCCATAGGGTGTTGATTCCAACTGCTGACATAAAGGAGAGAATCCAGGTGCTGACCCAACATAAGAGAAGGGTCAAAAGTGGATGGGCTTGGTGCAATGTTCCCCGATCACTAAGATGCCAGACAATTTGCAGCCAAAAAATGTTGGACAAGTAAGCCTTATAGGCATAATTTGCCAGGTAATGAAAGACCCGCAGTGTTCGTTCGTTATTGCGTAAAGTGTTGTATAAGCATAAGGCGGATACGCAGGCGATCACTGCCAGGGCATAAAGAGTCATAGAGGGTTTGTAATAAGGAGCATTAGCTAAGAAAACCGGGAAACCAAACGAATGCAATTCCCAATTAGTCCAAACAAATGCACCGATTAAAACCAGCAGACTGACAGGCCACAGACGCTTGAGATAGTGATTAACTGCGGGAGCAAATTTAACCGCTAAAACACCAAAAATGCCATAAATGACAAAGCTGACAAATAACCGGTCAAGCAGGTACCAACCATGGGCTACCAAGCGGGAATAAGCCACTAACCACAAAAGGTACCCAATCAAAGTAATCAAAGCAACGCTCCACCCCCGGCGCGGGTTGGAATCTACGAACCGCGCTAATAACCAGAAGAATGGCATCAAAATGATGAACTGAAGCATCATCGTGTTATACCACAAGTGAGGAGCGGCGTTCCCATTAACAAAATGCCAGAGAAAAGAACCGACATCATGATAGTGATTAACTTGTTGAACCCAAGGCATAACTACCAGATAGATCGTTGTCCACCAAATTGAAGGGATGAACAAACCATGCCAGGTTCCTCTCATATAGGTCGGATAATCAGCCCAGGTTGCAGTCAAATGAGTCCGGGTAGTTGTATACAAGATCCCAAAAATAAAGGCCGGGGCTGTGTATTTAACCAGATTGTAAAAAATCCCGAGAATCATTTGAGTATGGGGCTGGGGATGAGTCGTTAGAACTAGAGCAATGGTTGGTTGGAGCATGACAGCAGTACATGCAAAAACCTTGAGGTAATCCCCAATATCGGCATGCTTAATTTCGATTTTCATAGTTTTCACTTCCAAGTTGTAAATTGTGAGCTAAGTTTGGAAGTAGAATTCGAGGTCATTGTAACCAATGCTTTCTTCTTTTGCAAGCCTTTTCTATTTAAGTGCAAAATCTTGCTGGGAAAAGATCCTAGTCAACTCAGTAACAAATTCTCGGGCAACGTGATCATTGCGCCCTTTTTTCTGATTAAGATAAATCGTCCGCATCGGTGGTTGGGGCAAGATATGGGCAAGAGAAAGTTGAGCAGCATAGCGTTGCCACGAACGAATTGGAAAGAAGCAATGGCCGACACCTTGTAGCGCTAATTCCCGGAGGGTTGCCGGATCATCAGTTTCATATTGGTAATTTAATTTAACATTTTGTTGTGCAAAAAAATCATCCAAAAGGCGTCGTAGTTCCAAAGAGTCATTGAGTGAAAGTAAGGGAAAACTTTGCAGGTCAGATACTGTGACTGTTTGGGGTAAGTTGTAACCAGCTAGCATGATTTCCTCAGTGAAAAGAGGTGTATTGACCCGTTCTGGATGGATATGATCAGAGATAATGAAGTCAAATTGCTCACGATCAGTAGTTGGGTGGACGTGCTGGGCGATTGTTAACCGCACGTTGGGCAAATTATGGTTGACTTCTTTAACGATCAAGGGGATCAGGGGAGAAGTGACCTGGAAGAGTAGGGAAAGGGGTTCTTCTTTAGCGGCGATCCCTGCTTGGATAGTTTGAATTCCCCGATCGAGCAAGCGGATGCTGTCAGAAGCATAGCTGTAAAAGAGCTTGCCCTGGCGGTTAAGGATGATTTTGCGTCCTGTTCGTTCAAACAACGGGGTACCTAATTCATTTTCTAACTGCTTAATCATTTTGCTGACAGCGGATTGACTGACAAAATTACTGGTTGCTGCTTGGGTCATAGATCCATTTTCAACCACACTTAAGAAATAACGAATTTGCGTTAGATTCATTTTTACCCTCCTAAACATAACCATTTGGTTATCTTATATTACTTTAATGTATTATACATTATTTATGGATGCGGATACAATGAGTGCGTGAGGTAAGTTGAAGGAGGTGAATCATATGCGAACAATATGGCTATTTCCTGGTCAGGGTTCGCAGCATCCTGGGATGTTAGCTGGATTACCAGTGGCAGATCGCCAATTAGTAACCCAGGTTACCGGAGTGGAACTTGATGATCGCGATTATCGTGACAGTGTCAAGACCCAGTTAGCGATTACAATCTTGCAGATGGCGCAGGTTGACCAACTCAAAAAAGCGGGTTGGGTGCCAACCGCAGTGGCAGGTCATTCCTTAGGAGTATTTGCAGCGGCCTATGCAGCCAATGTTATCAGTAAGGCGGATGTTTTGGCGGTAGTCAAACGGCGGGCACAGCTGATGCAGGCGGCATATGACCCCGCGGAATATGGCATGGGAGTGATTCTAGGCTTGACTAGGCGGGAGGTAGAAGATTTGGTAGCACAAGTGGATGGTCCCACCACCCCGGTCTGCGCGTCGAATCAAAATGCGCCAACACAGGTGACAGTGTCAGGGAAGAAGACAGCCATTAAGGCGGTATTAGAACTGGCACAACAACAAGGTGCTACGAAAGCAAAGTTACTCAATGTTCCTGTTTTGTCCCATACGCCTTTATTGGCGGGGGTGGCAGAACAGCTTGCGACTACTTTGCATAAGTATGAATTGCATGCACCGCAAGCATTATACCTGGCTAACTATAACGGGCACTTGGTTCACGAACTGGACCCTTTGGCATATGACCTAAGTCATAACCTTGCTTATCCCGTTTATTGGGACACGATGATGGATGTCGCGATGGAGCTAGATCTGCAAGTTGCAGTCGAACTATGTCCCGGAACAGTACTGTCAAAGTTATTAAGTAGTAAATGCCATAAAATCAAACGGATTCCCCTAGCGCAATATGGAATAGATGATGGGTTGTATCTGTTAGATAAGTGGCAAAAGTAATCAAGAAGAGAGGTTTTATCATGACCGAAGTAAAATCATGGACGACCCGCCGGGATGCTAAGCGTGAACGCCTAGCCCATGCCGGATCATTATTAGATGGAAAATTCGCCCAGACAGAAGATGTTGTTGCCTTATTGGAACATTTGATCAAACCAGGCGATAAAGTGGTTTTAGAAGGGGATAACCAAAAGCAAGCTAGTTTCTTGTCACAAGCGTTGGTCCGCGTGGATCAAGCCCGAGTACATGACTTGCATATGATCATGTCATCAGTATCACGGCCAGAGCACCTGGACTTATTTGAAAAAGGAATTGCTAAAAAGCTTGATTTTTCCTTTGCTGGTCCGCAAAGCACACGGATTTCCCAAATGATCTCTGACCATAAATTAGAAGTGGGCGATATTCATACATATCTAGAATTATTTGCCCGGTTGTTCATTGATTTGATTCCCAATGTTGTTTTAGTTGCTGCCGACAAGGTTGATCGGGATGGTAATTTGTACACAGGTTTTAATACCGAAGAAACGCCAACGATTGTTGAAGCAGCGGCTTTCAAAGATGGGATCGTTATCGTTCAAGCTAACGAAATTGTTGATAAGGTTCCGCGGGTAGATATCCCAGCTGACTGGGTCGATGTGGTTATTCCAGCTGATGAACCATACCAGCTCGAAGCCCTCTTTACCCGTGATCCACAAAACATCACTGAGTTACAGATCTTGATGGGGATGATGGCCATTCGTGGGATCTATGAAAAGCACAATGTCCAATCAGTTAACCACGGGATTGGTTTCAATACCGCTGCCATTGAACTGTTATTGCCAACATATGGGGAGAAGCTCGGTCTCAAAGGAAAGATTGTGCCTAACTGGGAATTAAACCCAACCCCAACATTGATTCCGGCTATTGAAAGTGGTTGGGTCAAGTCGATCCACAGTTTCGGTGGTGAAGTCGGGATGGAAAAGTATATTGCTGCTCGTCCTGATGTATTCTTTGTTGGTCCTGACGGCACAATGCGGTCAAACCGGGCCTTAGGACAAGTTGCTGGTCAGTATGCGGTGGATATGTTTATTGGTTCAACTTTACAAATTGACCAATTTGGGAATTCATCTACTGTTACTAGCGGACGTTTATCTGGTTTCGGTGGGGCACCAAACATGGGGTCTAATCCAACCGGGCGGCGCCACTCCACCCCAGCATGGCAGAGTCTGCGTCCTGCTGGTGATCCGTTAGGCAAAGGGCAAAAATTGGTTGTACAAATGGTCGAAACATTTGGGGCCAACAAGAAGCCAGTCTTTGTTGACCACTTGGATGCCGAGGAAGTCCAAAAGGAAGCAGGCTTGGCCAATGTGCCGGTGATGATTTACAGCGAAGACACCACACACATTGTGACGGAAGAAGGGATTGCTTACCTATACAAGACAGATTCAATGGCTGAACGTAAAGCTGCTATTGAAGCGATCGCTGGGGTGACCCCAATGGGGCTACGTTCCAATGCGCAACAATTAGCTGACTTGCGGGCACGGGGAATTGTGGCCTTGCCAGAAGACCTCGGTGTCAAGCGGGGACAGGCTAAGCGGTCATTGCTGGCAGCCCAGTCATTGCAGGATATTGTTGAATGGTCCAAGGGCTTGTACAACCCACCTGCTAAGTTCAGATCATGGTCATAATGGGGGAAAGGACAAATGGAAAAATTAACGTTTGAATTTAAAAATAGCCAGAAGGTAACCAAGGCAGTTCACGTTGGTGTAGTTGCTTCTGGGGACTTGGAAGTT
This sequence comes from Ligilactobacillus saerimneri DSM 16049, assembly GCF_000423265.1. Lineage (GTDB taxonomy): Bacteria > Bacillota > Bacilli > Lactobacillales > Lactobacillaceae > Ligilactobacillus > Ligilactobacillus saerimneri. Next base: position 13,415 of record NZ_AUHQ01000023.1, read on the forward strand.
TTGGTTTACCCTACTGACAAGCAAGTAACTAGTTTGGAAATCACTACGGGAAGTGATGGTTTCAAGGAAGTTTGGGGCAATGTTTTGCAACGATTCTTTGATCGTTACCCATTGTTAGCCGACTTTAAGATCAATGACTTTGGTGCTACACCTGGTGTAGTTAACTTACGTCTAACCCAAGCAATGGAGGCGCTGAAAGATGAAGAATAGTTTTGTAGAGCTTAACGCACGGCAACGGGCCTTTGCTTTGGTCGATGCCGGGACAGGGCGCGAATTAGTAGGAGCGCTCGATTACATGATTTCTCCCCACTTGATGCCCCAGGGAATCGTTCCTGAAAGTGATGACGGAGTTGTTTTGGTTAAAGGGAAAGTTGCCGATAAAAATGTAGTGATTATCTCAATCGAAGGTAAATTCCAAGGTGGGGGAATCGGGGAAGTTTCCGGTGCAAAGATCGTTGCGGCTCTCGAACAAGCCCTCCATGACAACGAAAATGGGATTGAAGTCTACCCAGTAATCATTTTAGATACTGGTGGGGTGCGGCTTCAAGAAGCTAACTACGGTTTGTTGTCTATCTCTGAAATCCACAACATGGTAGTAGCTTTAAAGAAGTATGTTCCAGTTATTGGTTTGGTTCCAGGTAAAGTTGGTTCCTTTGGGGGGATGTCCATCACTGCTGCTATCCTCTCTTACTTAATTACGACCAACCGGGCCCGGGTTGCCTTAAATGGTCCTGAAGTTATTGAGCAAGAAGCTGGTGTTCGGGAATTTGATTCCAGTGATAAGGACTTGATTTGGAACACTTTGGGGACCCAGCAACGGGTTCAAACAGGGATTGCAGACGAGATTGTCGCCGATGACGTGACCGCATTGAAGGATGCTTTGACTGCAGCAATTTTAGAAAAAAAGGAAGCCCACCGGACAGAAAAGGTTGATTTCTTCCTATCATTGCTAGATAAGGTTGACTTCTCAAAACCATTGAATCCTCAAGAATATCGGAAACTCTACCGTGAAAATGTTGCTCAACCACACCAAATTGCAGAAGCACGTAGTACTGACCAAGCAGGTACTCCAAGTCGGGGACGGGCGTGGTTTGAGGCATTGACTGGCATCAAGAATGCTCAAACTAATGTCTCGACGGTCTTGGACGCAACGGTCGATGGCAAGACATACATTGCTATCGTACCAGATGCTAACAACAATCTTTTCCCGCGGGTTAAAAATGGGGAAGTAGGACTTAAGGAAGGCTTCGCGGTTGCAGCAGTTGTTAACCGTGTGGTTGCTGAAGATGCAGACAAAGCAGAAAAACGGCCAATTGTGCTGGTAGTGGATGTACCAAGTCAGGCTTATGGTTACAAAGAAGAATTGATGGGGATCCACATTGCGCTGGCTTCTAGTGCGGCTGCTTATGCCAAAGCACGGCAAGCAGGCCACCCAGTAATTTCATTTATTCCAGGGGATGCTGTTTCTGGGGGCTTCTTGGCCCATGGTTTGCAGTCCAACCGGATGATTGCGCTGGCTGATGAATCAATTACCATCCAAGCAATGTCCAAGGCTAGTGCAGCCCGAATCACCCAGCGGACAATTGCAGAATTAGAAGAAGCAACTAAGCATGTACCAGCAATGGCATACGATATTTTCAACTATCAAAAGTTGGGTGCTTTATACAAGTTAGTTGAAGGTATTGCTTCTAATGATCCAAGTCCAGCAAACGTCGCTCAAATCGAAAAGTTGATTGATGAAGCGATCACTTCAGCTCAAGATGATCGGACTTTACACTTCCGTTATGAAAATCCGGTTGCTAAGGCTAGTGGACGGAAAGCAACTTTAGCAATGCGGCAAGCAGTGGCTGACCAATGGTAACTTACAATGTTCACGACTTGGTTTTCTTTTCTGACGTGACTGATCTCACCTACGCTGGGAGTTGCCCTGATTGGGTGGCAACTGCCGTTATGCGGGCACCTGTTGGTGTTATTCGGCGGGGACAAGCTCCGGCTGGAATGTTACCAATTGGAATACGTGGAAGTAATAAAAGTCAGCGTTTCGGAGCATATCTACCTGTTACTGCAGTTACTGACCACCTCACTTCCCAAGAAATACGGCACTTTGGAAGGAGTAACCGCCAGGATAAGATGCTCCCTATCTGGCAGGCGCTAGATCAAATCAACCCTTATCTTGATACTCACCAGTATGATTGGGGGTTATCAGGAAGCGCAGCGTACGAATTGGTAACGGGAATTCCAACGGTCAATCAAAATAGTGACTTGGACTTCATTGCTTTCAATCAAGAACAGCTCACACCTCCTAAGGCCCAACACTTATTAGATTGGCTCAATTCCTTTGGTCCCCATGCTGACGTGCAAATCATGCGGGGACAAGCAGGTTTTTCATTAGAAGATTATTGTTATCATCACGGCCAAGGTGTGCTGGTCAAAAGTCTTCAAGGACCTTATCTCAGTGCTGATCCTTGGAATGAATAATAAAGGTAATTAAAATATCCCCATGCTATTGGTCATAGCGTAGGGATATTTTTTGCTTACATTAAATTTTAGTTCCTACATTGTACAGCCACCGTGGCCTTCCATGTCAGGCATCCAGACTTCTTCAGGTTTAACGCCACGCTCAGTAGCTAGAGCATCGATGAGAGTCTTCATGTTCATTAGTTCATAGGTCCGCGGATGTTCAGGATCAAAGACTTCAATTTGACCCATCATCCCTCCATCTTCGTGCTCAATGATGTGGCAGTGATACATGAAGACCCCAGGACAAGTAAAGTGAACTTTGAGTTGGACCGTTTCTTGGGGGTTAACCTGGACGGTGTCTTTCAATCCGTGCTCATTTGGGTTAGGCGCATGACCATTACGCGAAACGATTTCAAATTGAGTGGAGTGCACATGGAAAGGATGCCCCATACCGTTGTGGCAACTGTTGGTATTGGTGATTTCCCAATACTCAGTAGTGTTGAGTTGCTGGCGCTCATCAATCCGAGTCATATTAAATTTCTTACCATTGATCATAACCTTATCATCGGTCCCATCGAGGGTAAACTTCCGCACTGGAGTACCAGGGGTGACGTGATATGCAGGAATATCAACGAGATGGTCAGGCAAGACAGTATGGTCAGGGGCATAGTCATGGATTCGAAATTCCAAGATCGGAGTATCGTCACTATACAAAGTAACGGTATCACCTGGTTGGTGGTGACCAAAATCAATAATTACTTCAGCGCGTTCAGCACAAGCTAGCATCAGCTTGGTCATTTTAACAGGAGCAGGCATGATTCCACCGTCAGACCCGATCTGGGTCATAACCGTATCGTCACCAAAGTGTAATCGCCATTCCCGCCGGTTGGACCCGTTCAAAATGCGGAGCCGTACTCGTTGGGTAGTGACATCAAAGTATGGATTGACGGTCCCATTGATCAGGGGCGTTTCTCCCAGAACGCCGTCTGGATCATAGTCACGTTGATAATCCCACTGATTATCAGCGGTAAAATTCCGGTCTTGTAAAACAAGAGGAATATCGTCAACACCATAATTGCGTGGGAAAGGTAGTTGGGCTTCAACATCATCCCGGACGATAACCCCGGTAGCAAGTCCCTTGTAAACCTGTTCGGCAGTTAGTGGACAAGGATGAGCGTGTAGCCACATGAAGCAGGCAGGCTGCTCCAAAGTAAAGTCAATCTTACGCTCCTGGTGTGGGTAAACAGGGGCATGACAGCCGCCATCAGTGATGGGACCAGGAACGTCTGCTCCATGCCAGTGGAAAGTCGTCAGTTCAGGAAGTTCGTTGCGGAGGGTGATATGGGTATGTTGCCCCCGTTTGAAGACAAGGAACTTCCCAAGAAGAGGGGCATTGTAGCCCCAGGTCTTGGTTTTAGGACCAGGCACTAGTTGGACTTCTCCTGCTTGGGCGGTGACAGTGTAGTAGACATCACTAGCCGTTTCCTTATCCGGTTGGAGGAGGGCAGGAATATTGAGTGGGTTAGGAGCGCAAGGGTACTGCTTAAGGGGTTTATAAGCAGCATCCTGAGTATCAAAGCCATTAGGGTCATAGAAATAATCAGTATAAATTTTTTCTTCCATATTAAGACTTCCTTCCTCAAATCACTTTCAGTATACCACGCACCATTTAACTCCGCAGACATTCGAATTGCTTTTGAACAGTACTTAGACCGTGATAAAATAGGCACTAGCATTAAGAAAAAGGAACGTGAAGCATGGATTTATTCAGTAAGTATTACCAAAAAAAGTGGGCTGAACGGCTCGATGTTCTCTGGGAGGCGGGGCTGTTAACAACGGATGAAATCGCACAGTTGCGCCACCTAGGGACGGCAGCAGCACTAGGTGACACGATGATTGAAAATTACTTGACTAACTATGCCTTGCCAGAAGGATTAGCAGTCAATTATCAAATCAACGGCAAAGATTATGTTGTTCCGATGGTAACTGAGGAACCATCAGTGGTGGCAGCTAGCAGTAACGGTGCACAGCTAGTCAAGCGAGCTGGAGGCTTTCAAGCGCAGATTGCCGAGCGGTTGATGATTGGACAGATCATCATTGAAAACGTGCAGGACCAAGTAGCCCTAACCGGGGCATTGGCAGCACGGGAAGAGTATTTATTAAAGGTAGCTGATGAAGCCCACCCATCACTCAAACGGCGGGGCGGGGGAGCACGCTGGTTACGATTGCGGCCGTTAGCAGCTGACTTATTAGCAGTGGACCTAGCCGTCGATGTTCAAGAAGCAATGGGAGCCAATATGCTCAACACGATGTTAGAAGCAGTGGCGACAGCTATTCGCACTGAGCTCGATCAAGACGTTCTGATGGCGATCCTCTCAAACTATGCGACTGAATGCCTGGTTCAAGTAGAATGTACGCTGCCAGTTACTCTTTTAGGGCGGGGAGATATCCCAGGTGAGGTAGTAGCAGCTAAAATCGCCCAGGCAAGTCGAGTAGCGCAGCTTGATATTTATCGGGCAACAACCCATAATAAGGGGATTATGAACGGGGTCGACGCCGTTGTCCTGGCTAGTGGCAATGACTGGCGGGCAATAGAAGCAGGCGCCCATGCCTATGCTGCGCGCGACGGACAGTACCGGGGGTTGAGCCAGTGGAAAGTCCAGGGGACAAAGCTTCACGGCCAGCTAACTTTACCAATGCCCTTAGGGTTTGTGGGCGGTTCAATTGGGATCGTTCCGGTAGTACAGTTGAACCACAAATTAATGCGGGTAGAAAATGCCCGGGAATTAGAACAAGTAGTGGCAGCGGTGGGGCTAGCCCAGAATTTGGCTGCCCTACGCGCCCTGGTAACTGATGGAATTCAGCGGGGCCACATGAAACTTCAATTGCGGTCACTCGCTGTGGCGGTAGGGGCGGATGCTGACGAAGTGGCGGCCGTCGTCCAAGCGATGCAAGCCCAGCACGCCCGGTCATCGCAGCAGGCAAGAGAAATTTTACAGGAGATACGACAAAAAAATGAGCGAAAATAAATTTACCACGACCATGTTAAATGGCCAGACTCAGAATTTAATTCAAGCCGTCGAAGCACAAACTAACCATCCAGTAACGATTGAGTTTGCCGATAAAAAGGCAGGATATTTACGCCACGATCAGGCTCAGTTGGTACTTCGCGACGGGGCGGTGCATGTAAAAGTCTTTGACATCACAGAGCCCAACTATACGGTGGCCCATGAATTGCTCCATTTTCTATTGGTAGCGCGAAATGTGCCGCAAGTAGCTTTCAACCTGACGACGGGTAAGCAAGATTTGGACCTGAAACTCATGACTGTGGGGGTGGAATTATATGATTCAGTTTTACACTTCGCAGTTTATCGTGATCAACGAAACCGGGGCTTGATTACGGAAGAAGATGAAGAGCTGTACTTCAAGGGGATTTTGGCTACTTTGCAGCCCGAACCAGCTGATGGCCATAACGATGGGTGGATGTCATTCCGTCTGTTAACCTTGTTCGACGCCTTGATTTTCTTTGTAGAGCAACAGGAAGCGATCTTGCCCAAACTCCAAGAACTCTATCCTAAGACCTTGCAAGCAGCCCAGAAACTGTATGAATTAGCAAGTGCTAAACCTTTGGTGGATGCCCATGCGATGCGGCGGACGGTAGTTAAATTGTATAAGGCGTTTGATCAGCAGTTAGAACGGTGGGGTTTGGTTAGCATGTACCTTACAGACTTTGTAACACTGACACCAGTATTGAGTGACCGACAGTTACGGTTAGAAGTTCGGCAATTGTTCACGATTTACCATTCGGAATGGACGGCTAAACTTCATCACCGTTCAGGCTATATTGGGCGGTGGAAGAATGATGAGCAAAACTCATTTGTGATTCCAGAGCCCCAGAAGAATGCACCGGAGACGTTTACCCGCTTGTACGAGATGAAGGTGGCGGACTTTATGGAACGGATGGGATTGGAATATTTAAAGAAATGAGTGCTAAACATCACGGGTGAAAATCGTGGTATAACAGACGCCCCGGTAAGATGATAAAATCATCCATCGGGGTGTTGTTATACGCTAGATTTTTGTGATGAAAAGCACGTTAAGGAAAAGAAGTGTGATCGAACCCGGGTAACTCTCGTGTCCTAGGGCATAAAGTCGCGGTGATGTGTAAGCATCACAAGAGTTTATGACTAGGGATAGGGAGTTGGGTGAGGAACACGTTAAAGAAGTGCTGAGGGGTGCGGTTAGAAAGCGTGACCTAACCCGGGTAACTCTCGAATTATAACGTGAACAAAGATGGTGTCCGTTATCCACTAAACTTGTGCGTTGATGATAGGTGTTAAAACGGGCTCGATGTTACTCTTAAACAGTGTGTAGAAAAGATATTTTTTCGTGTTTTGCAGAAAAACCGAAAAAAATTAAAATTAGGGGTTCACATTTCTAGTGGCGTTTGTTATACTATTTTTCGTTGATGAAATGCTTGCTTAGCTCAGTTGGCAGAGCACGTCACTAGTAATGATGAGGTCGAAGGTTCGAATCCTTTAGCAAGCACTACTCAATTAAAGCCTGTGGTTTTTTACCACAGGTTTTTTTGTGCTTTTATTGAGCGCAAGGGCGACGGACTCAGGAGGGATCTGTGATACAATTAGTAAAAAGATAGCGGAAGCGAGGCAAGATTAGCGATGATTTTAATTTCATGGAATATTGATTCTCTGAACGCGGCTTTGACAAGTGATTCACAACGGGCTCATGCGACCCGGGTGGTTTTGCAGACAATCTATGCACACAAGCCTGATATTTTTGCAATTCAAGAAACCAAGTTACGGGCGACGGGTCCAACCAAAAAGCACCAGGAGATTTTGGCAACAATGTTTCCTGAATATGATTATGTGTGGCGGTCATCAGTCGAACCAGCGCGGAAAGGCTATGCAGGGACAATGTATCTTTACAAGCGGGACTTAGCCCCAGTAGTATCCTATCCCCGAATCGGGGCGCCAGAACCGATGGATGACGAAGGACGGATTATCACGCTGGAATTTGCTAACTTCTACGTGACTGAAGTCTATACTCCTAATGCTGGCGATGGGCTCAAGCGGTTGACTGAGCGGCAGGGCTGGGATCAAAAGTATGCAGCTTACCTGCATGAACTTGATCAAAAGAAACCCGTTTTGGCTAGTGGGGACTTCAACGTAGCCCACCATGAAATTGACCTCGCTCATCCGGAAAATAATCACCGGTCAGCTGGGTTTACTGATGAAGAACGGGCCGGCTTTACCAACCTTTTGAGCTATGGTTTTACTGATAGTTTTCGGCACGTACATGGGGATGTGACGGGAGTTTACTCCTGGTGGGCCCAACGAGTACGAACCAGTAAGGCTAACAACTCGGGGTGGCGGATTGATTATTGGTTGGTTAGTGAACGGATGGCAGACCAGGTTGTTCGGTCCGAGATGATCGCAACTGGCGACCGGCGTGACCACTGCCCAATCTTGTTAGAGATTAAGGATTAAGCGCACAATAACGATACGGAAAGCTGGCCTCATCGGTCGGCTTTTTTGAAAGGAGCAGTTTTATGGACATTAGTCAACCAGCATTTCAGGCGGCGGTACTGAACGGGTTAGTTGATCATAGTTCCTATCACGGAAACCGGGTGGTTGGGCCCAAAATCATCACTAATAAGCCAGCAGGAACGATCTGGGCGACCTTACGTCAGCAATTGTTGACTTGTAATGATTTCACCTGGGCAGTAGCCTTTATCACACCGGATATGCTGCCACCCTTGAAACTGGTGTTGGCAGACTTAGCCCGTAAAAAGATTACGGGCACATTGATTACCGGCCAGTACTTAGGTTTCAATAGTCCACGGGTTTTTCAAGAGCTCCGCAAGATTCCCAACCTCGATGTGCGGATCACTACCACTGATGGCTTTCACACCAAAGCTTACATGTTTGATCATGGAAACTATCACACCCTGCTGGTAGGGAGTGCCAATTTTACCCGCCGGGCAGTTTTGCAAAATAATGAATGGCTTCTCCAGGTGACAACTAGCGAACAAGGTGCTCTAGGTCAACAGGTAAGAACAGAATTACTAACCCTCAAAGAGCAAAGTCAACCCCTTGATGAACAGTGGCTTAAAGCCTATGAACAAACGTGGCAACCGCCCGTACGAACTGCGGGAAATCCGTCAGCAGCGCCAACCGCCAAAATCGTACCCAATGCGATGCAAAAAGCTGCTTTGCATGAATTGGCTCAGTTACGTCAGGCTGGAGGCCAACGGGGCTTGGTGGTATCAGCTACCGGGACAGGGAAGACCTACCTGGGGGCTTTAGCAGTGAAACAAGAACAACCCCAACGGTTCCTGTATGTAGTCCATCGGGAACAAATTGCTAAAAAAAGCCGAGCAAGTTTCCAAAGAGTCATTGGCGGGCCGGCGACTGATTTTGGCTTGCTGACGGGGAACCATCATGACCGCCAGGCTAAATACCTTTTTGCAACGGTCCAGACTTTGAGCCAGGACCAGGAGTTACAAAAATGGGCGGCGGATGAATTCGATTATATCTTGATCGATGAGGCCCATAGGGCAGCTGCCCCGTCTTATCAGAGGCTTTTTCAACACTTCACGCCACAGTTTTGGTTGGGGATGACGGCCACCCCAGATCGGCCTGATGCACAGGATGTTTATGCGCTTTTTGACTACCACTTGGTATATGAGATCCGCTTGCAAGCAGCATTGGAAGCAGGCATGCTGACACCTTTCCATTACATCGGGGTGACCGATTATGTTCAAGCGGGGGTCACGATCACTGATACAACTGCTTTGGCAACCTTAATTGCTCCTGAACGGGTAGATTACATTCTGCAGCAATTGGACTACTACGGGTACTCCGGCGACCGGCCCTGTGGGCTTGTCTTTTGTAGCCGACAGGAAGAAGCCCACCAGTTAGCGGCAGAGTTCAGCCAACGGGGCTACCCAGCCCAGGCATTAACTAACCAGGATAGTGCAGGACAGCGGGCCCAGGCAGTGGCAGCTCTGGAAGAAGGGAAACTGAACTATATTATTACCGTTGACCTTTTTAATGAAGGAATTGATATTCCCGCCCTTAACCAGATCATCATGCTCCGCAATACCCAGTCGAGTATCGTATTCTTACAGCAGCTAGGACGGGGATTGCGTAAGTATCCAGGACAGGAATTTGTGACGGTAATTGATTTTATTGGTAATTATCAAAATAACTACCTGATTCCAATGGCGTTAACACGCGATACCAGTCGGGATAGAACTGTCCTGCGACAAAAGACGACTTTGCCACCAGTAATGGGATTGACAACGATCAACTTCAGCCAGGTGGCAGCCCAGGAGATTTTTGCCTCGCTCGCCAAGGTTAAACTTGATGCTATGCGGGAGTTACGCCAGGCTTTCAAGGAATTGGAGAATAAACTGGGGCGGCCTCCTCTGTTACAGGACTTCTTCCAATGGGGAAGCGTGGATCCAACGGTCTTTATCCGCACGAGTGCGATCAGTAATTACAACCAGTTCTTAGTAAAAATGGGAGTAGGGCAGCCCTTGGCGCCACTAGCAGATGCCATCCTGACATTTGTTACCCAAGAGTTGACTAATGGCAAACGCGTCCACGAATTAGTGCTGCTGGACCTGCTACTCAAGCAAGGAACATGCACAGCCGAGGCATATACCCAGGCCCTTAGCGATCACAAAGCTTATGTGTCACCGGCAGTATTGCGGTCAGTAATGGGCGTGTTGAGTTTGGACTTCTTTGCCGTCAAAGCTGGGAAACAAACTAAAAAAGCTCGCTATGGGAACCACGCCTTAGTTGAACAACAAGACTTGTTGGGCTACCAGCTAACTGCCCCGCTACAAGACCTTCTTAGACAAGACGATAACTTTGCTCACTTATTGCAGGATGCGGTAACTACCGGTTTACTTTTAGCCCAGCGCTACGACCAAGGAGAACAGTTTACCCGGTATCAGCGTTATGACCGGCGTGATGTATGCCGTTTGCTCAACTGGCCTTTGGATGTTAGTGCTCCCCTGTATGGTTACCGGGTGAGTGCGGGAGTTTGTCCAATTTTCATTACTTATCATAAGCCGGTAACTGATGCCGAAAAACAAGCTAGCCGGGCTGCACGCTATGATAATTCATTACAAGATGGACAAAACCTGCGTTGGTACACACGGACCCCTCGCCACCTTAATTCACCTGAGGTGCAGGAACTGTTACAAGGAGTAGACCAAGGTCAGCCCCAAGTGACCATCCATCTCTTTGTCAAGCGAGATGACCAGGCGGGAAAGGAATTTTATTATTTAGGACCGGCGACGATTGCGCCGACGACGGTGGCAGAAGAACTGATCGGTCCGCAAAAGAAAGCTGCAGTGGGGATGGATTTACATCTGCAGTATCCATTACCACCGCAGATGATGAACCTCTTGTTCAGTGAAGAATAGTTTAAGTGAGGTGGAGATAATGAATAAACAAACGCAGTTAAATCGGAAAATTCAGGTAGCGCTTACTACAATTACTGACCAAATTAGTGCTAACCGCCGTTTCCTACGGAAACACCGCCGGCGCCAGATGGCTAGTCACTGGCTCAAAATGTTAGCCATCGTGGTTGGTTTGACCGGGGTAGGGGGTATGTTTGCTTACTTCAATCCAGTGGTCCAACTAGTGGCTCAGATTTTAACAGCAGTCGGGATGGTGGTCCTTAGCGCGACGTTGCTATTGAGTAATGACCGCCAGACGGCTGGGTGTTTGGCCCGAGCTGAGCTGGCCGATCAGACCTTGTGGTTGCTCAAAGACCAACTGACTGACCTGGCGATCGTAGTAGAATTTGCTGATCCAGAAACAGCTGACTGGACACAAATGGACGAAAAGTACCATTTGCTTAAAAATGATATGTACCGAATAGGGCTTCAGGTGCCAGTAACGGCATTAGATGGCAAGCCGGTGGAAGCTGAAAAGATTGTCCCAACAGAGGAGGATCAGCAGTGAAAAAGATGACCTTAGGAATTGTGGCCCCAGTTGATGCGGGCAAAACCACCCTGGCGGAAACACTCTTGCACCAGGGGGGAACCCTCCGCCAATTGGGCCGGGTTGACCACGGGGATGCTTTTTTGGATTCAGCTAATATGGAGAAGCAACGGGGAATTACGATCTTTTCCCACCAGGCGCTGATCTCCATGGACGACCGACAATTGACCTTACTGGATACGCCGGGGCACATTGATTTTGCAGCGGCGATGGAACAGGTATTGAGTGTTTTAGACTATGCGGTGCTGGTGGTGGCGGCTACGGATGGGGTGACGGCGTATACCCGAACTTTGTGGCGCTTGTTGACCCGCTACCAGGTGCCGACGGTGGTTTTTGTTAACAAGATGGACTTGGCGAATGCGTTAGATCGAGAAGCCCTCTTGGCTGACTTAACAACTAACTTGGCATCCACTTGTATCCCCTTTGATGATGAGTTAACGGCGGATACCCAAGAAGCAATTGCACTCAATGATGAGGACTTGCTGGATGAGTATCTGACTTCTGGGACCCTAGCACAAGAAAGAGTCCAAGAATTGATTGCCCAACGCCGGCTTTTCCCTGTGTACTTTGGCTCAGCCCTCCAAGAATCAGGGAGTGCTACCCTGTTGGATGGGCTGGTAAAGTGGGGAAAATGGCAAGATGGAATCCATTCTTCAACGGCGCCTTTAGCAGGGCGGGTCTTCAAGATCACCCGGACAGAAGCCGGAGAACGGTTGACGTGGATCAAGCTGACACAAGGAGAACTCCGGGTTAAAGATGAGCTGTTTCCAGGACAAAAAATCAACCAGATCCGGATCTACAATGGGGAAAAATATACTAATGTGACGGCAGTGGGCCCCCAGCAACCATGCGCAGTGACAGGGTTGACAGCGAGCTATGGAGGACAAGGATTGGGAACCACTCCAGACCTCGCTCAACCTTATTTGGTCCCAGCCTTGAGCTACGCAATAGATCTCCAGGGCAACGATCCCCACGTTTGTCTGCAAGCTTTACGCCAGCTGGAAGATGAAAACCGCCAGCTCCATGTGCAGTGGTTGCAGGATGTGCAAGAAATTCACCTCCAAGTGATGGGGGAAATGCAGATCGCGGTCCTCAAGGAGGTGCTCCAGGATCGCTTCGGGTTAGCAGTGGCCTTTATAGCGGGACAAGTTTTGTACAAAGAAACCATTACTGCTCCAGTAGAGGGGGTCGGGCATTTTGAGCCCCTCCGCCACTATGCTGAAGCCCATATCCTCCTCGAACCTCTCCCAGCTGGAAGGGGAATTGAGGTTAAAAGTGATTGTAGTTTGGAAGTGTTGGAACGTAACATTCAGCACCAGGTTCTGACGACGCTGAAAACAAAAGAACACCGTGGGACGTTGATTGGAGCCCCACTGACAGATGTGCGGTTGACACTGGTTACCGGTAGAAGTCATATCAAGCACACCGAAGGGGGGGACTTTAGAGAAGCTACTAGTCGGGCTGTGCGGCAGGGACTGATGGTGCTTCGCCAACGGCAAGCAATGCAGCTGTTGGAGCCTTGGTACGAATACACGTTGACGGTGCCGGTCAACCAAGTGGGCCGGGCGCTCAATGACATCGAGGCGATGGGTGGCAATTATCAATTGCCAGAAAGTGCTAACCAAGCGGTCTCAGTGATTACAGGGATGGCTCCGGTTTCGCAGATGCGAAGCTATGTCCAAACGGTGCGCGCCTATACTCATGGGCAGGGACAATTGGAATGTATCGTGGCGGGTTACCGGCCCACGGTGAATGCGGAAAAAGTGATTGCTGAACGAGCGTATGAACCGCAAGCGGACTTGGACAACACGCCTGACTCAGTTTTTTGCGCCCATGGGGCAGGGTTCCCGGTGCCGTGGGATGAGGTGCCCCAGATGATGCATTGTGAATATGTGAGTGCTGTAAAAAAAGAGTGCTGAGTGGTGCGGGTAGAAAGCGTGATCTAACCTAGGGTAACGAATGCTGAGTATCATCAGAAGAGGTATAGCTTTCTGCACTACGAAGCACGTTAAATCGAAGTGTGATTGAGATTGGACAACTTTCATGCCATCAATTTGCATAAGAAAAAATTTTTTCAAAAAACAAAGTACCTAATTGGTAAATGACACACGACATATAGTGGAATAAAGCACTATATGGTCGTGTGTTGTTTGCAGATACTAGATTCGCGCTAAATTTTGAAGCAAACAAAATAATAAAAAATGCTAAAACTGAACCGGTTGGGGATTTTACAAACCAGTTCAGTTTTTGTTTAGTAGAAATTTTGCGCGAAAAATGAGGGAGAAAAATAGCCCCCAAAAAAAGTTGTTGACCCCAGACCGTAACGCTTTACGGTATAATTAAACCGTATTATATAAATGGATTGAGAGAGTTAGATTTATTTTTTAGGTAGGGAATATCATGAAAAGTAATTTTGAATTTTTGCGAAAAGATATAGATCTACAAGAATTCTACGCACGGGCCCAAAATGCTGAGCGTAGTTATCTTGCTCGCGATTACGCCGGAACATTTAGTGCCATTCGTGTTATTGCGGAAAATATTGTGCGGGAAGCGTTGGATCGTAGCTTCGTCGAAGTTAGTAAGAAGGCACAATTTAGTGAGTGTTTGCGGGCATTTAAATACCATCATATAGCTAATCAAAAGATCGTTGACGACTTGTATAATCTTAAGGAACAGGGAAATAGTGCTGCCCACACTCTGGGGAATGATTATACCAAGCAAGAAACATTGGATGGGTTAGAAAAGATGTATAACCTATTAGTGTGGTTTGCTAATAGTTATTGCTTGGATAACGAACACCACGCCGCTTTCTTTGAGCCTGAAAGAGATTTGTACCAAACAACAGAGCGCAAATTAATTTATGTGCAAACAGGTACAGGTGAAGCTGCTAACTTATATAAGGGATTGGAAAAGGTTGGTGATACTTCAATTGATACGTTTGAAATTGATAACCGTCCCAACAGTGATGACTTGCGGAAATATGCTGATCGGCGAATTAATCAATACATGGGAACATCACTAATTCCTTATGATTTACAGTGGGTGGAATTGGCCTATAATTCTAAGACAAAGCAGTGGTTCCGTGATTACGATGTGCACGAAGTTCTCAAACGTTCTGGAATCAAGCAAAAACATTTCGATGGGTCTTCTGCCCGTGAATGGTTCAAGACAGATGTCGAAACAGTCAAGGCTGCAATTAAGGCGGTTAAAGAGGGACGTAAGTCAATAGACATCACATCGCATGTTGCCAACTTACAGCCAAAAATTGAATTACGACCAGAACAAAAAGAAGCTATCAAGAAGACTAAGAAAGCTTTCAAAAAAGGCAATAAGATGCTGTGGAATGCTAAGATGCGGTTTGGAAAAACGTTAACGGCACTCCAATTAATCAAAGAGCAAAAATACCAACGTGTTTTGATTATGACCCACCGTCCTGTCGTCGACGTCGGGTGGTTTGAAGATTTCAAAAAGATTGGGCTACCAGAAGCAGGTTACCAATACGGTTCAAAGAAACAAGGCGAAGCAATTAACAACCTTATCAATGGCACTAGTCCATTTGTCTACTTTGTTAGTTTACAAGACTTGCGCGGATCTGAAGTAGTTGGGGGTAAAGCTGGGGATAAAAACCAAGACATCTTCACCACTAAATGGGACTTGATAATCATTGATGAAGCTCATGAAGGTACCCAGACGGAATTGGCTCAACGGGTGCAACAACAAGTAGTTACACCAAACTATACTAAGTTACTGGAACTTTCTGGGACACCGTTTAACATCATGGACCAGTACGAAGAAGACCAAGTCTTCACCTGGGATTATGTGATGGAACAAAAGGCCAAGTATAACTGGGATCAGCAAAAGCCGACCGAGCCAAACCCTTATGATGGGCTGCCAAAGGTATCAATGTACACCTTTGAAATGGGAAAGAAGTTCAAAGATCTAGCTTTCAAAGGCGAACTCAATCGGTCATTCAATTTCAAGGAGTTTTTCCGGGTAAACAAGGAAGGCAAGTTTGTTCATGAGGATAAAGTCAAACAATTCCTGGATAATATCACTACGCCAGATGAAACGACCAACTATCCGTTCTCAACGCCAGAATTCCGGGCGCGTTTGCGTCACACCCTGTGGATCATGCCGGGGGTTAAGGAAGCAACAGCTTTAGAAGAATTGTTGAAGCATCATTCGGTATTCATGGAATATCAGATTGTTAACGTAGTTAAAGGCGATAGTAGTGAAGAAATTGAAGCTTCTGCTGATGATGTTAAAAGGGTCAACGATGCGATTACGGCTGAGCCTGCTCGGACTAAGACCATCACTTTAACTGTACGGAAGTTGACAACCGGGGTAACAATCAAACCCTGGACAGGGGTAATGTTTTTATCCAATACTAATAGTGCTATGCAGTACCTTCAAGCAGCTTTCCGGGCCCAAACGCCATATTCTGATGCAACCTTTGGGAAGAAAACTAACTGCTACATCTTTGACTTTGCGCCTGACCGGGCCTTGACTGTGATGGCTGAATCAACCCGACTGAACACTGGCGCAGGTAAGCGAACTACCAGAGAACAACGGGATGAGATGGGTGAGCTACTGAATTTCCTGCCAATCATCGGAGAAAACACTCCTGGTCAGGGAATGAAGCCGTATGAGGTGGATACTCTGCTGGCTAAGATCAAGCATGTTTATGCTGAACGAGCTGTCCGGAAGGGGTTCGATGATAATTCACTGTACAGTGATGAATTGTTGAACCTAGATAAAGAAACGCTAAAGAAGTTTAATAAATTAAAGGCAATTGTTGGACAAACTAAGGCGGAAAAGAAACCAGCGAAAATCAAAGTCAATGACCAGGGACTGTCAGATGAGGAACGGAAAAAAGCCCAAAATGCGCAGAAAAAGAAGCCGGCAAAACGCACCCCTGAAGAACAAGCTGCAATCGATAAGCTGAATGAAGCTAAGCAAAACCGACGCAAATTAATTTCCATTTTACGGGGCGTTTCTATCCGAATTCCATTGATGATTTATGGGATGGAAGCAGACCTGGATGAAAATGTGGGCTTGAACCAGTTTATTGATAAGGTTGACCAGAAATCTTGGGATGAGTTCATGCCAAATGGTTTTACCAAGGACATGTTTAGAGAATTCAAGCGCTACTACGACAACGACATCTTTATCGAAGCAGGAAAGATTATCCGGCGAAAAGTCAAAGTTTTGGATAGCTTAGCTCCAATTGAACGTATCGACCAATTAACGACGATTTTAGGGACATTCCAAAATCCTGATAAGGAAACGGTTCTGACCCCATGGCGGGTGGTTAACCTGCAGTTGGGGCAGACGATTGGCGGGTATTCATTCTTTGATGACAACTATGAATATCAGACTATTGATGGTAAGCCAATTCATAAATGGGTCACTACGGACTATACCAGTCGGGCATTCCCAAATGACAAGAATACACACATCTTGGAAATTAATGCTAAGACGGGGTTGTACCCACTATATGCAGCGGCGTCACTGTTTTACCAAAAGCAAACCCAAATTCTGATTGAAGAAAAGCGGAAGATTGGGCTGGAAGAACAACGGATGCTGTGGCAACAGATCTTACGGGAAAACATCTATGTGGTAGCTAAGACCCCAATGGCAGCGACGATTGCTAAGCGGACGCTGACAGGATATTTGGGCGATGACATGCCAACTAACATAGAATATGTGGAAAACATCGTCCAAGACGCAAAGAAAAATGTAAAAGAAGAGGCAAAGAAGATAAAGGGGCTGTTTGGGGTTATGAAGTTTGACGTTGTGATCGGAAATCCACCGTATCAGCAGGAAGCAAAGGGAGCAAGTACGCGCGATGAACCGATTTACCATAATTTTATGGAATTATCGTACAAATTGGCAGATATTGTAACATTGATTACTCCAGGACGGTTCTTGTTTAATGCGGGACAGACTCCAAAGAAGTGGAATCAAAAGATGCTCAATGATGAGCACTTGAAAGTAATCTTATATGAACAAAAGAGTGGCAATATTTTCCCACGCACAGACATCAAGGGCGGTATTGTTATTACCTTACGCGATGCAAAAAAGGATTTTGGAAAGATCGGTGTATTTACTAGCTTTGCGGAATTAAACTCAATTGCTAAAAAGGTACGTGAATTGGATGAAGAGTCGTTTAGTCAGATTGTTTCTCCACGTGGTAGTTACCGTTTTTCGCCAAAATTTTTTGAAGATTATCCCGAAGCATCTAATAAGTTAGGGAAAGGGACTAGGAATATGATTGTGTCCAATGTCTTTGGTAGATTGCAATAAATAACTTGAACAAATTTAATGACGCAGATTAAGCAAAAAGATCTCAATTGGAGTTCGCCAGTTCAAACATTTGAGTGGCCGTGAATTCAGATACCAGTTAATCTGAATCAATTCATCATCACTAATCTCTTCAATTGGCTGACCCTTAGGAATAAATCGCCGTAACACTCGATTACGATTCTCATTACTACCACGTTCATGCGGAGAATAAGCATGGGCAAAGTACAACGGCACGCCGGTATTTTTCTCAATTGATTGGTAGTTGGCGAACTCTTTCCCGTGATCAACCGTCAGTGTCTTGAGATTAGTTCCTAATTGATT
>NZ_AUHQ01000024.1 GCF_000423265.1 Ligilactobacillus saerimneri DSM 16049
ATCAATTAGGAACTAATCTCAAGACACTGACGGTTGATCACGGGAAAGAGTTCGCCAACTACCAATCAATTGAGAAAAATACCGGCGTGCCGTTGTACTTTGCCCATGCTTATTCTCCGCATGAACGTGGTAGTAATGAGAATCGTAATCGAGTGTTACGGCGATTTATTCCTAAGGGTCAGCCAATTGAAGAGATTAGTGATGATGAATTGATTCAGATTAACTGGTATCTGAATTCACGGCCACTCAAATGTTTGAACTGGCGAACTCCAATTGAGATCTTTTTGCTTAATCTGCGTCATTAAATTTGTTCAAGTTATTTATTGCAATCTACCAAAATGAAAAAGGAGGAGATGTTGTAGAAACGACACCTCCTTCTTTTATTATGCCTAAAAATCATCTTCAGAAATATGTTCTTTAACCTGCCGGAAAATCATAATAATATGGCGGTCAGCCAGTTCGTAGAGAACTTTTTGCCCTTGACGGTCTCCCCGGACCAACCCAGTTTGACGTAAAACTTTGAGTTGGTGGGAAACAGCTGACTGCGAGACTTCTAACTGCGCAGCGATTTCATTGACGGAAAGTTGGTGATCATAGAGCAAAGCAAGAATCTTGTACCGCGTTTGGTCACCAAATGCTTTAAAGATAGCGACGCTTCGCTCGATTTCTGCATCAGTGGGAAGAAAAAGTTTTTGTTTTGTCATTGTGCCACCTGTTTCACGTGAATTCAAATATAACTAGCATAATATTACTATCAAACAGCACGGGATGCAAAAGAGATATTTACCTAGGTCTATGAAAGTGCTATACTAAAACCAGTTAAATATATGAGTATATGTTCATATCCTAAATTAAAGATATCGAATTTAGCTAGTTGAATGAACGGAGGGGTAGGATGAAGCTAAGACTAACGCATGAAGAAAAAATCACATTGAGTATGATTGGCTTCAGTGCCGCCCTGCTCTGTCTGGGGCATTGGCTAACTTGGCCTAATCCTGCACTGCTAGTGTATTATGGGGTAGCTTACCTACTTGTAGGTGGGGAAGTTGTCGTTAAGGCTTGTCGCAATATCATTAAAGGGCAAGTGTTTGATGAGAATTTTTTGATGGTTGTAGCTACCGTGGGGGCATTTATGTTGCAGCAGTACCCTGAGGCAGTAGCAGTGATGCTGTTTTATCAGCTCGGGGAGTTTTTCCAAGATCGAGCGGTTGCTAACTCGCGCCAGTCGATTACTGCTTTGATGGATCTCCGGCCTGATTATGCTAACTTGGAGCTCAATGGGCAGGTTCACCGGGTTCGACCAGAACAGGTTCAAGTGGGGGACGTGATCGTAGTTCACCCCGGGGAGAAAGTCCCAGTTGATGGATGTATAGTTGCAGGGCAGACGTATCTTAATACAGCAGCCTTGACCGGAGAAAGCCAACCACAGTATGTGACTGTGGGGGACGATGTTTTGTCAGGAACGATTGTCCAAGATGGGGTAGTCCGGGTCAGTGTTACCAAAGAATTCGGGGCTTCAACAGCTTCGCAAATCTTAGAATTGGTGGAGCATGCGAGTGAAAAAAAGACGGTAACTGAAAACTTTATCCAGCGCTTTGCTAAAGTATATACACCAATAGTAGTGGTCTTGGCAGCACTATTGACAGTTGTTCCGCCATTAGTGACAGGCGGTGCGTGGGCAGTTTGGATTCAACGGGCCTTGATCTTCCTAGTGATTTCTTGCCCATGTGCGTTAGTGATTTCGATTCCACTTGGCTTTTTCGGAGGGCTCGGGGCAGCTTCCAAGGCGGGAGCCTTGATTAAAGGGTCAAACTTCCTCGAAGCACTCGCCGGAGTCAAAACAGTTGTTTATGATAAAACAGGAACTCTAACGCAAGGAGAATTTGCTGTGGTTGCGACTGTTCCCCATGCTGGGGTGGCGGAAGCTGATCTGATTCGCATGGCGGCTTTAGCAGAGACGGCTTCCCCCCACCCGATTGCCCAGTCAATTGTGGCATATGCAAGATTAGGACACGCAGCTATGGATCAAGTTCAAGACCGTAAAGAACTTGTTGGGCAGGGGGTACGCGCTTGCTACCAGGGTCAAGAATTGCTAGTGGGGAAGCGCGAACTCCTTTTGCAAGCAGGAATTATACTTCCTCAAGGAGAAGCCGACCTGTACCAGGCGGGAACACGAGTATACGTGGCTTATGACGGGCAGTACCAAGGTTTGCTGGTAGTGGCTGACGTGGTTAAGCCAGATAGTGCAGCTACGGTTGCAGAATTGCGGTCGTTGGGGATTACTAAGCAAGTGATGTTGACCGGAGATGTTCCCCAAGTCGGTCAGGCCTTGGCAAATGAATTGCGATTGGATGAAGTTCACTGCTCTTGCCTCCCCCAAGATAAGGTGGCCTATGTTGATCGGTACAAGCAAGAACTAGCTGGTCATGCTCAAGTTGCTTTTGTGGGTGATGGCTTGAATGACACTCCAGTTTTGACCAGTGCTGATGTTGGGATTGCAATGGGGGGCTTAGGTTCTGACGCTGCTATTGGAGCAGCTGATGTAGTATTGATGCATGATGATCCTAGTTCCCTAGTCAAAGTGGTTAATATTGCACGTAAAACAAAGCGAATAGTATGGGAAAATATCATTTTTGCCCTTGGTTGCAAACTCCTCTTTTTAGTTTTAGGCGCATTGGGCTTGACTAGCATGTGGGCCGCTGTCTTCGCTGATGTAGGTGTAACGGTGATTGCGGTAGTCAATTCGTTACGGTTGTTGCATACTAAGGACAAGCAGGTAGGGAAAATTCCGCCACGTCCACAATTCAATGGACAAAATAAGGATAAGGCAAGCATTATTTCATAAAAACTGGCCAGATTCGTTGAGGTATCAACGTTGGCCGGTTTTTTTATAGGCAAATTAAGTCAGTTGCACGAGAAATATGCAACTTTGCTTATATTTTTGAACAAAATAAATTTATGAAGCGTCATTTTAGTAATGGTTAGTTTGAGAAAAGCCTTTTTATATAACGGATTTAGTTAAATAATGCTAAATTGGTATAAAATTGCATACATAATTGTCATTTATTTAGCTTTATTGTATAATTCAGATAGTTCGAAAGGGCTTTCTTTTTTATTGTGACGGGTCTTAACCCTTAGATTGCTATTATTTACTATTTAATTGAGAGCCTACGGACACAATAATCAAGGAGGTAGTTAGCTATGGTAGGAATTATCTTAGCTAGTCATGGTGGCTTCGCCGAAGGGATTTACCAATCAGGTGAAATGATTTTTGGTAAACAAGAAAACGTCGCAGCTGTCATTTTAAAGCCTAATGAAGGTCCAGAAGATGTGCGCGCTAAAATGGAAAAAGCGATCGCATCTTTCGATGACCAAGACCAAATTTTGTTCTTGGTTGACCTTTGGGGCGGTACACCGTTTAACCAGGCAAACCAACTCTACGAAGAACACAAAGATAAGTGGGCAATCGTAGCGGGAATGAACTTGCCAATGGTAATTGAAGCTTATGCTTCCCGGTTATCAATGGAAAGCGCCCAAGAAATTGCGGCTCATGTCATTGAAACAGCCAAAGATGGTGTTAAAGTTCGTCCAGAAGACCTGGCTCCAGCTGAAGAAGCTACTAAGGAACCAGCTGCTGCGGCACAACCACAAGGGGCTATTCCTGAAGGAACTGTGCTGGGAGACGGTCACATCAAGTACGTATTGGCACGGGTTGACTCCCGGTTACTTCACGGACAAGTTGCCACTGCATGGTCCAAGTCTGTGCAACCAACACGGATCATTGTTGTTTCTGATGCTGTAGCGCATGATGAATTACGGAAGAAACTGATTGAACAGGCAGCTCCTGTTGGAATTAAAGCTAACGTTGTTCCAATCTCTAAGATGGAACAAGTGGCCAAAGACCCACGTTTCGGTGATACACGGGCATTGGTACTCTTTGAAAACTGTGCGGATGCCTTACGGGCAATCAAAGGTGGCGTAGATATCAAGGAAATCAACTTAGGTTCTATCGCGCACTCCACTGGTAAAGTAGTTGTTAACAACGCGATCGCCATGGGTCCTGACGACGTTGAAGCTATTGAAGAATTGCTCAAGATGGGTATCAAGTTCAACGTCCGTAAGGTTCCAGCTGATTCACCAGAAGATATCAACAGTCTGTTGAAGAAAGCTAACGCAGAATTAGCTAAAAAGTAATTCGATTTAGGAGGTAAAATTATGTCTGCAATTTCAGCAATTCTAGTATTTATTGTTGCATTCTTTGCGGGTATGGAAGGGATCTTGGATGAATTCCAACTCCACCAACCCCTGATTGCATGTACATTGATTGGTTTAGTAACAGGCCACTTACCAGAATGTGTTATTTTAGGTGGTTCCTTACAAATGATCGCCTTAGGTTGGGCTAATATCGGGGCTGCGGTTGCCCCTGACGCTGCCTTGGCATCTGTTGCATCTGCTATTATTCTTGTTTTAGGTGACCAAGGGACTAAGGGTGTTAATTCTGCGATCGCAATCGCTATTCCTTTGGCAGTTGCCGGCTTGTTCTTAACTATGATCGTGCGGACAATCTCAACTGCGATTGTTCACATCATGGATAACGGTGCTAAGAAGGGTTCTTTCCGGACTATCGAAGTTTGGCAATTAATCGCCTTAGCATTACAAGGTTTACGGATTGCTATTCCAGCTGCACTGTTATTAGCTATCCCTACTGCAACTGTTAGAAGTGCCCTCGAAGCAATGCCTGCATGGTTAAATGAAGGTATGGCTATCGGTGGGGGCATGGTTGTGGCCGTTGGTTACGCAATGGTTATCAACATGATGGCTTCCCGTGAAGTATGGCCATTCTTCGCTTTAGGTTTCGTTATCGCTGCCTTGCAAGAATTAACTCTGATCGCCCTCGGGACAATCGGTGTTGCTCTTGCTTTGATCTACTTGCACTTAGAAAAAGTTGGTGGCTCTGGCAATGCTAATGCTAGCCAAGGCTCAAGTGATCCACTCGGCGATATCTTGAATGACTACGAATAAGAGGGAGGTTATAAACATGGCTGAAAAAAGAATTACTTTAACAAAGAGTGATCGTTTACATGTTGCATGGCGTTCAACCTTCTTACAAGGTTCCTGGAACTACGAACGGATGCAAAATGGTGGTTGGTGCTACGCATTAATCCCTGCTTTAAAGAAGTTTTACAAGACTGAAGAAGAACGGAAAGCTGCTTTGGAACGCCACCTGGAATTCTTCAACACGCACCCATACTTAGCTTCACCAGTTATCGGGGTTACTTTAGCCCTCGAAGAAGAAAGAGCTAATGGTGCTGAAATCGATAACGCTGCTATTCAAGGGGTTAAGATCGGGATGATGGGTCCTTTGGCCGGTGTCGGTGACCCTGTCTTCTGGTTTACTGTTCGGCCTATCTTAGGGGCTTTAGGTGCTTCCCTCGCCCTGAGTGGTAACATCATGGGACCAATCTTGTTCTTCGTATTATGGAACATTATTCGTTGGGCCTTCATGTGGTACACTCAAGAACTTGGCTACCGTGCCGGTTCCGAAATTACTAAGGACCTTTCTGGTGGTATTTTGCAAGACATCACTAAGGGTGCTTCTATCCTGGGGATGTTTATCCTGGGTGCCCTGGTAGAACGTTGGGTATCCATCAAGTTCACGCCAGTTGTTTCAACTGTTAAGCAACAAAAAGGTGCTTATATTGAATGGGACAAGTTACCAAAGGGTTCTGCAGGGATCAAGGAAGCCTTGACTCAATACAACTTGGGTAAGGGTCTGTCCTTAGATAAGTACAAGGTAACAACTCTGCAAAACAACTTGGATCAATTGATTCCAGGCTTAGCAGCTGTGTTACTGACATTCTTCTGTATGTGGTTATTGAAGAAGAACGTTTCTCCAATCGTAATCATCATTGGTTTGTTCATCGTGGGGATTGTCTTCCACGTATTGGGGATTCTTTAATTTTGAATACGAAGGGATAACCGTAACGGAGTGATCCGCGAACGGGATGAGGTCTAGAATTCGAAAACGGGTTCTAGACCTCATTTACATTAGGACAATAAATTTATGGTAGAATGACAACAATAATACGATGAAGAGAGGCAAAAGAGTGGCAACAGAACGGTTAGTAGAATCACAAAACGAACATGTTGATTTGGAAGTTAAAGCAACTTCATTTATGGGCTTCAATCAATATGGGATGGCCAGCGTTGGTAATAAAGCATTTGAATTTTATGATGATCAAAATCCGAAGAACTTTGCTCAGATTCCATGGACGGAAGTGAAAACGGTTCGGGTTTCCCTCCTGTTTGGAGGACGGTGGATCCCGCGGATTGCTTTTGAAACCAAGCGCAACGGGACTTACATGTTCGCGGTTAAACGACCACGGGAAGTGATCCGAGCAATTCACAAATATTTACCACGTGAACAATTTGCGACGGCGCGGTCCTTTAGCCAAATTGTTAAGACAGGAGTCAAGGCTGATATCAAGAAGCTTAAGCAGCGTAAGAATAAGTAGGCTAAAAAGGGAGGAAATAACATGCCAAAAGTAGCGGTAATTTTTGCTGATGGGTGTGAAGAAATTGAAGGTTTATCAGTAGTGGATGTTTTACGCCGGTTACAGGTGTCCTGTGACATGGTTGGCTTGGATGATATCCATGTTATGGGGGCACATGATATTGCCCTGACCTGTGATAAAGTTGTGGGAGACGATCTTCTAACCTATGATATGGTAGTCCTCCCTGGCGGCTCTGGTGGGGCGCAACGGTTGCGTGACAGTGCCCAATTGCAGCATCTGATGCAAACCCGCTCTGAAGCTAGGCAATGGAACGCTGCAATGTGTGCTGCTCCCATCGCCTTAGCGCGGTACGGCTTGCTCACAGATACTGCCTTCACAATGTATCCAGGAATGAAGGACGATATTGCCAGTGAAACGCCAGGAGCACGGTTTAGTGAGGAGATGGTAGTAGTTGACCAGGACCACAAGATTTTAACTAGTCGGGGACCGGCAACGGCCTTGGCTTTTGCGTTTGGGATCGCTGAAGTACTGGGCGTTGATCCTGCACCACAGAAGGAAGCAATGCTGTGGAACTATCTTTTTACAAGAAAACACTAATACTTGAGTTAGAGGTTGGTAGAAAATTCAGTTTTCACCAACCTCTTTTTTTTATTTCCCAAAATGTCAATTTAAGTTAGAAAAAAAGTAGTTGCTCATCAGTGACATACTTCATGAATACCTCATAAGGTGTTTGATAGCCCAATGACTTACGAGGAATGTTGTTCCGGTAGCTCATTATTTGAGCAACCTCTTCATCAACTAGGTGGCGGAGATCGCGGCCTTTGTGGAGCCCATCGCGCCGCAGAAGGCCGTTGTTGTTCTCGTTTAACCCCCGTTGGTTAGGTGCCCCCACCTCGGCAAAGTAGGTCTGGAGGTCAAATTGGTTGGCAATTGCTCGCCAGTCAGCGCACTCCTTCCCATTGTCGAAGGTAATCGACTTGAAGAAGTGGAGTGGAAACTTTGCCAGCCATTCCTGTAAGTGCTGGGTCACACTGGTGTCCGTCTTACTATGGACGTTAAGAATTACTTCGACTTTGGAAGTCCGTTCGACCAAAGTCATAACGGCGCCCTGATGTCCTTTGCCCTGGACGGTGTCGGCTTCAAGGTGGCTGAATTTACGGTTAAAGTTGGGAAAGTCGATAGCCCGTTGGTGAATGCTTTGGCCAAGTTGACCAGCCTTCCCCCGCCGTTCTATGTAACCATTGGGGCGACGTTTGCCTTTCATCGGCAAAGTCCGCACATCAAAGGTACCCCGCTCAAAAAGGCGGTAAAGCGTCCGCATACTACAGCTGAGTGGTTGTTCAGCGCGTCCCATGATTGTGTCTGGCGTCCGGTCTTGAGCCACTTTGGCTTTGATATAAGTTGCCTCATCAGTGGGCAATTGAATGGCCTTCCGACCGCAATGAGCCTTGTTTTTACGAATACTCTTGGAGCGTGTGGCCGGCGGCCAGAAAGCGATAAACTCGGTAGACGGTTTCTAAGCTCCGATGCAAAAGTTCGGCGGCCCGGTAGGCTTTTACTCCTTGGTCACGAAAATTAGCGATCATCGTTAGTTCGTCTATGGTAAGATGGTGGTAGGTCACTTGTGGTGTCCTTTCTTTTGATGTATGGGTATTCAAAAGTCTACCACAAATGGCTTTTTATTTTTCTAACTTAATTTTACAAACCGCGTGAAATAATCAAAAAATGTAATAAAATTAAAGGTAGTAGTGGGAATACTTCCGGGGAGGATTTTATATGCGTAAAAGTAAATTACTAATTGTTTTGCTTAGTAGCTTGCTATTAGCAGGTTGTGGTAAGAGCACAGATACTAAGCATGACACACAAACTACGGCTAGCAAGACAGAGAAAAAGGCGTCCACAGAGCAGAAGCAAGCTTCGTCAAGTACAAGGCAGACAAGTTCCAGTGAAGCTACCAGTAGTTCAGCTGCTACCACTGATGAGGATAGCAAGCGTCTGGTTGATTTAGGCCAACAGCTCAAACAAAAGTTGGGAGCAAATGAAAAGTTCCCTACCGCCCACCTAATCAATGGGGTAGAAAATGCTCGTTATAGTGGAGATCAAAACAACTATACGGTTGATTTTTACGGGCATAATCGGGGAGTGGCGCTCAATGATTCACGATTGAATGATTCCCAGCCTTTCCTGACACTATCCAAAAAGACATATGGGTCTCGGACTGAAGCTACAGCTACGGTCAAGTATTCAGATGGGAAAGCAGAGGTTAAGTTGCCTCATGTTGACTTGGGATACAACATTGTCGGAACAGTTAATTCTGGTGCGGGCCAACGTTACCTCCACTGGAACGAAGGTCGGTGGTCATTAGGGGTTCGGGGATCAGCAGTAGCAGGACAGGATCCGAAGAAAACAGCCCGCAAAGTAGTGGCCTTAACCCAAGCATATGCGTTGCCAGTGCCGGAAACACGGGGAGCTGGAACCTTTGAGGTAGATAACGGTGGTACCATTTCTTGGGTTAAAGGGAATGCCGTCTATACATTAAAGAGTAAAAATTATCAGGCTTTAATAGTAAGTGCCGCTAGTTTGAAATAAGCTTGCAATGCTTAAAAAGCGCTGGGTGAGAATTTCTCGTCCAGCGCTTTTAAATTACTGAAATTGATGATAAGGATAACACAGGAGAGTTACGTTCCAAATCATTCCCAACAAAAGCCCAGCTCCGATTGTATCGGAAGGAAAATGCACATGAAGATAGATCCTGGTTAACGCAATAACCACAATCCACATGTAACCAAGGCAGACTAAGAGGTCGTGAACGGCCCGGTTGTGGATTTGACTGACAATGAGTGCCAACAGAAGCATAACCAGTAACCCGGTACTCAGGGTATGACCACTAGGATAACTGAATCCTCCCTGGGGAACAAGTTTGTCACTAGGTCTCGTTCGGTGGATGATATGTTTGACGATACTATTGATGAGGTTACCACTGATTAAAAAGACTGCCCCCCAGAGGAAGGTTGCCCGGTTATGAAGGAGTAATAAAGTGATGCAAACGATCAGTCCCAAGATGACCCCCATGGTTGGACTACCAAGGTTAGTGAGAAAAATGACAACTTTGGTAGTTTGCGGATTGGTAAAAGGAATAAGCCATCCTTGGATAGTACGGTCAAGAGCAGTAATAACGGGGCTATGCCGGGCCACTAAAAAAGTTAACCACCCAAAAAGAATAGTGTAGATTACTAGCCAAACCAGGTGGTAGCGTCGTTTGTTGCGATAGTCAAACATGAATAGTTCACCTCAATGTATTTCTGTTGTTCAGTGTAGCATAGGTCCGTAGAAAAAAGTTGCAAAAATAATATAAAACCATTATAGTTAATTACATAAGTAACTAACCGAGGAGAGATAGGCGGTGAGAACGCGATGATGAATTTCAATTTTAACAGTATCGAACCGATTTACTTGCAAGTATCTGAGCAGATCGAAGATGCGATTTTTACCGGGACCTTTGCGGAGGGGGAACGAGTCCCCTCAACAACCGAAATCTCTAAACAATACCATATTAACCCGGCTACGGTCCTCAAGGGGATGAACTTACTGGTAGCTGCTGACCTGCTAGAAAAGCGACGGGGGCTAGGGATGTTTGTTAAGAGTGGGGCACAAGAAAGAGTTACCCAACGACGCCAAGATATGTTTTATAAAAACTATATCGTCAGCTTGGTTCAAGAAGCACAAAAACTGGGGTTAACAGAAGAACAATTATGGCAATTGATTCAAAGGGGATGGAACAAGGATGAACGGACTAAAGATTAGCCATTTAAGCGTTAAGGTTAAGAAAAAAGAGGTCTTGCAGGATATTTCGGTGACCTTTCAACCGCAGACAATCTATGGATTGCTAGGTCGGAACGGGATCGGTAAAACGACCCTCCTATCCTTGATTGCTAACCGGATTTTTGCTCAAGATGGAGAGATTACCTTAGATGGGCACAGTGTGGTAGACAATGACCTTGCTTTGCAACGAATTTATGTAATGGGAGAACGTAATTTATATCCTAAAAATCTTAAATTAGCGACCATCTTAGCAGATACAGCCGCTTTTTATGGTGGGTTGGATCAGGCATATGCTGAACGTTTGGCGCAAAAGTTTGGATTAGATCTTGATCAAAAGTATGGTCAACTTTCAACCGGGTACCGGTCTATTTTTAAAGATATCATCGCCTTGACAGTAACAGCTGACTATATCTTGCTCGACGAACCAGTCTTGGGGCTGGATGCTAACCACCGGGATATGTTTTATCAAGAACTAATCGATACATATGCTAAAAAACCGCGGACATTCATTATGTCAACGCACCTGATCGAAGAGGTGGCTAATATCATTACGCATGCAGTGATTCTTTCAGCAGGAAAGGTCATCTTGGATGAAGAAGTTGATGAAATGATGACCAAATCCTACTTGGTAACGGGACCAGAAAAAGAGGTAACAGCATATGTGGAAGGACTAAATGTGATCGGCAAGGAACAACTAGGACGCATGACCGGTTACTATGTGTACGATGACTTGCCAGAAATGCGGATCTTGCCGGATACAGTTTATCTGGAAAAAATGCCTCTTGAAAAACTGTTTATTTACTTGACCCAACAAACCACAGAAAGAAAGGAGGGTTAAGCAATGCTAGATGTACGAACTAGAAAAGTTGCTCAGATTCTGACCAAGCGGTACCTACGCAATTATGTCATCATGCTGGTAACGCTACTAGGTTTATCATTAGTAGCCAACATCTTTAAGACGAATGGTACATTCTATGAAACTTATGCTTTTCTCCCAATCGGAGGAGTGACGGTGATAATGGGTTTCTTTGTTCTTTATACATACCCAGACTTTAAGTATTTGATCCAAAATGGAGTTTCCCGAAGGACATACTGGAAAGGTAAAGTTTGGGCAATTGTGATTGCTGGGGCCTTAACCCGTTTGCTGAGCTACCTGTTATATTTTGCTACACAGGTTCCTTTCCAAGCTCTTTCTAACCGGATTACTTATCTGCACCAACTTAAAACAGATATTAGCGATTCAATTTTCTTTGAACTGTTCGGGCATGCTTCAAGTTTGAGCGGAACTCATCTTGGTTGGACCATCGCCGGAATGATTATTTATGGGGTAGTCCTTACTCTGGAGGCCTGGTTGTGGGCAATGGCGATAGGGGCCTTGTTTAGTCTCCTCACGCGTAAAGCTCAAGTTGTAGTAGGGATCGCTCTTGTGGTTGGAGAAAACTACCTGATGTTTGTCATCTTGACCTGGATGGTTAGACACCAAGAACACATGATGATTAATCTGTTAAGGTATCTTGATCAAAGTGTCCTCACTTCCTTACCATATTCATTATTACTGGATGGAGTGACAGCAGTTATAGCCTTATTGGTCAGTTACTGGACATTCCATCATCTATACTTACGTAACGATTAATATTGTCGAGGCGGGGAAATTCCCGCCTCTTTTTTTGTACTTGCATCAAAACAGTGTGCGGTATAATAAAAGAATCTACTAAGTACGTTGAAACACGAACCCAGAACGTAAATGCAGGTGTCTGTTGCGGGAGCGCCAAGCAGAAATATACTATTCATCAAAGGAATGATTGCAATGGCAGAACTAGATTTACCTTTACGCCGTCATCAGGCGTCAGCCCAGCCCCCAGTAAAGAGAAGTAGTTGGTATGGTATGGGAGCCTTTATTGCTGGGATTTTATTGTTGATCGGCATCTTGTTGAAGACCACAATTGCTAGCCCACAATTTTTTGCTCGGACGATTATGTCGGACCAGGCAGTATTAGAAATACAACAGGGATTAAATCGTAGCTTTACTAATCGAGCTATCTTTTATTCTCTTTCTCCGGATCTGACACGTGATTTGCTAACCACTGCGCAGATTCGGACGGATTTAAAGCAGGGAATTACTAATTTGTATGCCGGTAAGAAGGACTTTGTTCCAATTGAACAAATTACCGATCAGATAACGAAAAATTTTGACCAACGGCTAGCTAGTGCAGGTAATCAGCAAAGTGAAGAAATAGACGCAGCTTTCAAGCGGGCATTGGTTAGCGATCTGCAACAGTTAGCTGACAACCGAATGAAAGGCCTAGGTTTTGATAAGTTGGTTCCGTATTTGCAAACGATTCAGCAGGCCACTATGGTGCTTCTGATTAGTGGAAGCGTGGGGCTGTTCATCATGGGTATTATTACCTTGTGGCGGACAAGGTCACTGTTATGGCTGGCTTACTATTGGGGTTGGGCTGGTTTGGTCAGTGGTGGTCTCAGTTGGGGGAGTTATAGTTTGCTCCATGACCACCTCATGGCTTTAAATTTAACTCCAAATACAGGAGTAGCAGCTACTATCGTGGCCGATTTGGTGCCTAATTTCCTGGACCAGTGGCAAATACTGAATTACCTGTGGCTAGGAATAAGTATGGTATTACTACTAGTAGGGCTGATACGTTTAGTCCGCAATAAACGGAGGAAGAAATGAAATTTACATGGCACAAAACGGATACCCAACCGGAAACAGTAAAAAAGTTCTTGCAGGGGTATGGCATTAGCCACCGGATTACTAGTCGGCTAAACAAGGGCGAAGGGCGCGTTATTGTTGCAGGTAAAAAGCGCCGGTTGGCGTACGAATTAACTCGACCAGTGGCAGTGACACTGATCCTGCCGCCCGAAAAAGCCGATCCTAAGATTCCAGCTAATAATAAGCCTCTAGTAATCAAATATGAGGATAGTAACTGGCTAGTGATTGATAAACCAGCGGGGTTAACGAGCGTTCCCGGGCCTAGTAACCGCACAGATACCGTAGTTAACCGCGTCAAAGGTTATTTGCAAGCCCAAGGTGCTAAGGATTTGGTCCCGCATGTGATTACCCGGTTAGATCGTTTTACCAGTGGGTTAGTCCTTATTGCCAAACACCGCCTGGCTCAGGGATTGATCAATAAGCAGGTCGAAAATCATCAGATTGTGAAAAAATATACGGCAGTAGTGGCAGGGCATATGTCTACGATACATGGACAAATCGATGTACCTTTAGGGCGGATTGCAGATACTTTTCGCTATGGGGTAGACGCTACGGGGAAGCCAGCGTTGACCGAATACTGGGTCAAAAAAGAATATGCACGAGCAACGGTAGTTGAAGCACTACTGCATACGGGACGGACTCATCAGATCCGTGCGCACTTTACTAGTCAAGGACACCCATTGATTGGAGATGAGTTGTATGGTGGGCGGATGGACACGCCCTTGCAAAGGCAGGCGTTACATGCGCATTATTTGCAGTTTGTTGATCCATTTACGGAGGAGCAGCATGTACTAACCAGTGATTTGCCAATGGATATCCAAAAAGTTTTGTGGTACCTTAAAGAGGAAAGATGAAACCCTAAATTGTGGAGGTGGAGTGTGTGACCCCGAAGAAAGAAGATTATCTCAAAATTATATTTGAGTTAGGTGGTAAACAAAAGAAAGTAGCCAACAAGCAACTAGCCATGGCCCTCGGTGTAGCTGCGGGTTCAGTGACTGAAATGGTCGGTAAACTGGTTAAAGAGGGGTTAGTTGCCCATACACCGTACGCGGGGATCTCACTGACGGCTAAGGGACGGACGATTGCTGAACGGTTGGTACGCCGCCACCGCTTATGGGAAGTTTTTTTAACTGATAAGTTGGGTTATGACCTTTCTGATGTTCATGATGATGCAGAAGTCTTGGAACATGTTACGAGTGAAAACTTGATGGATCACTTGGAGAAGTTCCTAGATTATCCTGATCAGTGCCCACATGGGGGAGTGATCCCACCTAAGGATGGTGGTGATTATCAAGAAGGCAGTCATACGGTACTAGCAGATATTGCTGATGGGACCACGGTAACAGTAGAACGTTTTATTGATAATCGTGACTTGTTGAAGTACATGGGCGATATTGATTTAAAGTTAGGTGAGCAAATTTTGGTAGTTGACCATGCACCGTTTGAAGGACCAATTACCTTAAAAGTGGTTGCAACTGGCGAAACAACGACAGTTGGTTTTAAAGCAGCTCATTATGTGTTTGTAAAATGATTTGCTATTATTAACAATAGCTGTGTGATACAATTAAAAGTGGATTTTTGTAAAGGTTATCGTGGTTAAGATGTTTTGTATTTAAACTTCTTCGATTATGGTTTTACCCAGCAGAAATTACAGTATGCGTGCTACAGCACAAGGAGGAGTTTCAATATGGAACAAGGAACAGTTAAATGGTTTAACGCAGACAAGGGTTACGGGTTTATCACTCGTGAAGACGGTAATGATGTCTTCGTTCATTTCTCAGCAATTCAAGGCGAAGGTTTCAAGACCTTAGAAGAACAACAACACGTTAGCTTTGATGTTGAAGAAGGTCAACGTGGGTTACAAGCAGTCAACGTTGTTAAGGACTAAACTGCGAGCTTTTTAGCGATTGCCAAGGAGGCTGGGAAAACATAGTTTTCTCAGCCTCTATTTTATACGCTAATGTTACATAAATAACATGGGGAACAATTGTAAGGTTGTAAGTTAAGTACGAACGACTTGCTGAGAAGGTTATTTCTCGCACATTTTAGTCTTTTATTATCGGAGGGAGGAGAAAGAGTGCAAACCAGTGTGGCACCGCAGAGAGAACTGAAATTATTTTGGTTAGCAGTAGGGAACCTCATCGCTTCTACTGGCTCAAGTTTTATGTGGCCGATGACGACCATTTACATGCATAACTATCTACATGAGAGTTTGACAGTTGCCGGGATCGTTTTGTTTTTAGATTCACTGCTAATGATTGGGGGAAGTTACTTTGGAGGATACATCTACGATCATCTCAATCCCCGCCGGTGGTTATTAACATCGATCGGCATCTCGCTGCTAGCAGTCACGATTCTGATTTTTTACAATGGGTGGCCGGCTTACCCGATTTTCTTATTACTAGATGCTTTTGGGATTGGAATTACTAATACTATTTTGAATTCGATGGCAACCAGTATTACCCGGTATACATCCCGATACGTATTCAATATTACCTACCTTATGATGAATCTAGGGGTAGTGCTGGGAACTTTGTGCGTTGGTTTTATTATTGATATTTCAATCACATTAATTTTTGTAATTAACGCTATTATGATTTTTGTTTTTTTGATAATTGCATTCTATTGCTACTTTCCAGTTACTAATCATGCTAAGAAGCGACGCAATAAGGATCCTAAGACCACCACTACCAGTTCGGCAGCTGTGCGGGTGATTATGGGAATTTTATTGGTAGCATTTTGTATTCAGTTAGGTTATTCCCAGTGGTCCAGTAACCTATCGGTATACATGGGCACCAAGGGAATCAATATGGCTAAGTACAGTCTGTTGTGGACACTGAACGGCGTGATTATCGTTCTCAGTCAGCCAGTGATTAGTTGGGTAGATGAACGTTTCAACGTCAATACCCTCTACAAGCTGTTTGGTGGAACTGCAATGTTCATTGTTGCCTTTTTCTCATTGACCTTTGCCCGCGAATACAGTGGCTTTGTCCTTTCGATGATTTTAGTTACGGTCGCTGAGGTATATGCTTTCCCGACAATTTCGGCAGTAGTCGACGAACTCAGTGGCTTGAATGAAAAAGGTAAGTACCAGGCCAATGTCAATGTTGCTTTCTCGGCGGGACGAGCAGTCGGTCCGCTATTTGGCGGGGTGATCATTGACCTTTTGACATATAATACTTTATTTATCAGTATGGCTCTTTTAATCTTAATTAGTGGTATATTACTGGTATCATTAGTACGCACAAATTTGAGGAAGAAAGATCATGCTTAATAAGAATGAAATGATTGTTGATACGGTATTGTTGGCTGGAAAAATAATGATCGAAAGCGGATCAGATATGACCCGAGTGCACGATACAATGGAGCGGATTGCCCGGAGTGCGGGGGTGGTGGATCCGCGGATCTTTGAAACTACTACGGGAATTGTGATGTCAATTCCAACTAAAAAAACGGCTGAAGTCCAACCAGTCTTATCGCGTTCTATTGATCTAGAGAAGGTTGCCCGGGTCAATGCCATTTCCCGTGCCTTTGCGAACAAAGAACTAAGTCTCAAGGAAACGCATGAAAACTTGCAGGCATTAACATTAGCAGTACCGGTTTTTTCCTTTCGAAGTCAACTACTAGCGGCCATTGTTGTGGGGTGTACTTTGTCGATTATGTATGGTGGCTACTGGGGGGATCTGGGAGCCACAGCACTAGCTAGTGGGTTGGGATTTACCATTTATAGCAAGATTAACCGGCACTTTCGTTTTCGTTTTGGGAGCGAATTTATTGCGGCATTTACAATTGCCGTGACAGCCTTATTGTGTGTGCGTTCGGGGTTCGGCAAGAGTTTAGATATGATTATCATTGCGGGGTTGATGCCCTTAGTTCCTGGTGTACCGATTACGAATGCAGTTCGCGATCTTTTGGCGGGACATATTTTAAGTGGAATTGCCCGGGGAATTGAGGCTCTATTAGTAGCAGCTGCTCTAGGAACAGGTGTTGCAGTAATTTTTCGGTATTTATAAGAGGGATGGACATGACAACAATTATAAGTATTGCTCTTAGTTACTTAGCCACAGTAGCTTTTGGGATCTTGATTAATATTCCACGTAAGGCACTACATTCTTGTGGCTTAGTGGGTGCGTTTGGCTGGGCGATTTACCTAGCAATCAAGGCAATAACGTTTGGAGTGATGTTGGCCAATGTCTGCTCTGCTTTTGCTATTGGAATTGGAGCGATGATGGCTGCCCAAAGGCACCGGATGCCAATGATTTTGTTCAATATTCCTAGTCTGGTACCATTAGTGCCCGGAGGTCAGGCCTACCGAGCGGTACAAAACTTTGCTTTGGGGAATAATGATTTGGCAATCGAGTACCTAATTCAGGTAACGATGATTGCGGCTGCGATTGCGATGGGCTTTTTAGTGGCAGAAATTATTGCGCAAGCTTATTTCAAATTTTGGACTAAACAAAAAAGATAAAGCAAACGGGGGACCATTAACCAACTTAATGTGATTAATGGTCCCCCATTTATTTAGTTATTGATTGTTGGGTAAGGGTTGATAGGGCGAGATATTACTATCATAACCGGTAGTGCGGACTTCAAGGTTGAGATTTTTACGAATAAGGTTAGTGATCTTTTGTTTTTCTTCTTGTGAAGCCACTTCAAAGTCAACCCCGTTGATTTCCTTGCCGACACCTTGCAGGTGGGTAGAATCAATTTTGGTAGTAGTTTGACGGTATTTCAGGGCTAACATTGTCAGGTCGTCAAAGGTGAGATCTGTTCGTGCTTGCTTAGTAACGGATTTGAGAAATTCATCGGTTGCCATGGCTTTAATATTGATCGCCTTTTTCAAGACAGCCATCATCACTTGGCGTTGCCGGGTTTGCCGTCCGTAGTCGCCCAGTGGATCATCATGCCGCATTCGGCAGTATTGGAGCGCCATGTCCCCGTTCATATGGGTCAGCTTATCCTTAGTAAAATTATAGTAGTATTTGAAGGTCAAAAGGGGTTTGATATCAATTCCACCAACTGCATTTACCATATTAGATAAGCCCCCCATGTTGACCAGCATATAGTAATCAATAGGGATGTTGAGGTAGTTCTGAACGGTTTTAATCGCTGCTTTGGGTCCGCCATAGGTATAGGCAGAATTGAGCTTGGCGACACCTTCTTCCTCGTGGTCGCTAACTGTTACAGCAGCATCACGTGGAAGACTGATTAAGGTCATGTTTTTACGTTCCGGATTAAGGACCATCACAATAAGCGTATCCGTTCGTCCGGTGTATGTCCGTCCGTAAGCCCCAGTGTCGGTCCCCATAAGTAGGATGGATATTGGCTGCCCTTGCTGCAATAAAGTATGGGTCTTACGTTGTTTAGTGACTTGGACCGGAGCATAAATTTTTTGTGAAGTCGTCTTGGCTTGGGTATACAGGTGCGATGCCCGAATAAGCCCCCAAGAAATGATAACTACGACGACCAGGAGGATCCCGAAAAAAATCTTACGAGCTAGGAGGACTCCCGGGCTGAGCTGGTGGTGCCCGGATGCTTCACGGGATGAATCAGTATCTGGTTGTTGGTTGTCATAGTCATGGCGTCCCATAGTGACAATCTCCTTTAAAATAATAGATTAAATAATTAATTATGTCCGATAATAAATGATACCACTAAAATTAAGAGAACAGTGGTAGTAATTACTACGTAAAGCATATCTTTTTCGACAAAGAATGCATAAATTGAAACAATGACCCGCAGAACTGGCGTTAAAATAAGTAAGAAAGTTCCAGCCATCATATAGGCAAAAGGCCGTCCCAAGAAAAGACCGTGCCAGATCGCAGTAAGGGTTGTTGGGTAGCTGTTGGCATAGTAACCACCATTCCCGGTAATAAGTAACATAATCAGACCGATTAACATGACTGCGGCGGCGATGATCACACCAATCCGCATGATTTTGCCGATGATAAGCTCGATATCAGCCATTTCTTGAGTAACGTTATGTTGTTGCTTGTTGTCATTCTTATTCATTAAATAGTCACCCCAAACGCTTTAAAGATCATTTGTAAACCTAGGTATAACAAGATTGGAATAAAGATCATCCGAATTACCCGTGATGGGAGGTGTTGCATAACCCGACTACCAATGGCAGCTCCAACGAGGATTCCCAAGGAAAGTGGCACAGCAATGAAGGGTTTGATTGAACCATTGAAAAAATAAACGGTGGCACTAGCAGCAGCGGTTACCCCCATCATGAGGTTACTGGTGGCACTCGATGGCTTAAGTGGCATATGCATGGCGTTATCCATTGCCATTACTTTAAAGGCCCCAGAACCAATGCCTAACATCCCAGAAGCCAGACCAGCTCCAAACATGATTGATAAACCAGCTGGGATATTCTTGACTTGATAATCAACTTGCTTATGCAGGTTCTTATCGTAATAAGAGCTATTTAGTTTGAAAAACTCGGCCCATTTATCGGGTTGTGATTCGTGGAGGACTTCCTTGCCGGCACGGAGTTTGCGGACCATGTTCCAACTAGAAAAGACTAAAAGACTTCCAAAGAGAAAATACAGGACAGCCGGACTCATCGCTCCGGTCAAGAGGGCCCCAATGATGGCCCCAATAGTGGTCGCAATCTCAAGAAACATCGCTACCCGCAGATTTAAGACATCATCGCGCAGGTAAGCAATGGTTGCCCCGGAACTAGTTGCGATAACAGCAATGATACTAGCGCCAATAGCATATTTAATATCTAACCCCATAGCGAGAGTGACGATAGGAGTGATAATCATCCCTCCGCCGATTCCCAGGATAGCTCCCAGAGTACCAGCAAAAACACCCACGAGGAACATAAGTAAAGCGGTATGTAGCACAGTAAATCTCCCCTTATAAATGTAATTTACTATATTGTGTTATTAACTATTTCATAGTAATAATTTTATTGCAAATAAAAGTATAAAATCAATTCCTTTTAAAATAAGTTTAAGGTATCAACCATGGTATAATTATTAGATGAGTATCATGTATCATAAAAAATACAAAAAGGATAAGAAGTGGTGGAATGCTAGTTAGAGAAAGATATCGGCGTCGACCATTGGGGATCGTTGCGTTAGTGCTATTTGTAGCTTTGTATGTGGCCGAGTTGGTCAATCCAGCATGGTTACCGCACCTCAATGAACGGCTGACGCTGCTGGCTATTGGGCAAGTTACCCAAACCAAAACAACTTTTTTGAATGTGATTAATATCTTATCCAACTCAACGATGGCCTTGATTTATACGGCTATTTTAATGGTGGTTTTGTGGGCGATGCGGTGGAAGATTCCCGCCCTGTGGGTTGGATTGACTGTTAGTTTAGGTTTGGTATTGGCGTGGGTTCTACGGTGGGGAGCTCGTATGATAACTGGAGATATCCAGTATGGAACCAGCTATTCATTTCCTGGGCTCCATGTTTTAGGAATGGTACTATTGCTGGAAATTGTTTATGCAATTTTTTTGCCTTATTTTCGCGATCGTGCCTTGGCTATCTTAGTAGGGTTTGTACTCTTGGTATGGTTGTTGGCGACCGTTGAGGCATGTATTTACTTTGGTGCCAATAAACCCATGGACGCAGTTGGGGCTTTGCTTTTAGGCTTCTTCTGGGTTGCTTTTGTAAGTATTGTGTACCGTTCAGTTGCCCACCGCTTACAGCGAATTCCCCTATTAAAGGATTCGAATTTTTAATGAGTAGAAATTGTGTTAGTAAAGAAAGGTGATTGAATGTATTGTCAGAAATGTGGCCACCAGCTGGATGATAACCAGCAGCAGTGTGCATTCTGTGGAACAGTGCAGGAGTTGGGACAACCGAATATTGAAACCAAGAAGTGTAAGAAATGCGAGCGAGATATTCCGGTCAATGCTAATTATTGTAGCTATTGTGGAATGGACCAAGCGTTGATTGTTTGGAAGGAGCGACCACAAGACGAGCCTGAACCGGAGAAAACAATTGCTGGGTTAGATGATGCATCCAATAGTGAGCTTAACAATTTGGTTGCCAATATGAAAAAAGCGGGGATTGAAGTACGAGTAATTAAACGCGATCCGAAAGATCTCCCGCCACACAAGCGTCCAGGACTTATTAATTCAACCCGGCGGCTTTTACGTGATTCCTTCAAAGTTCAGGGACGGATGGGCTTAGCGGACTACTGGTGGGGTTACTTAGGGATGGTGATCCTTCTCTTAGTAGTTATTGAGTTGCTCATGAGCTTTGTAAAGAATACTACGCTATTAGAACTGTTATTATTAGTGACAACGGTAGTGTATTTTGTGCCGACTTTTACAGCTTCTATTCGCCGGTTTCGGGATGCCGGGGTCCCAGTTGGTTATATGATTTTGCGGTTCATTCCGTTTGTCGGTGAATTGATTATCTGGTTCTTTGCCTTGCGCCCTTCACTAGAGGTTCGGCAACAGATGGAAAAAGAAATCGAACGGCAGTTAGAACAGTTAAAACGACAGTATGATGAACAAAATCATGAGCACAAGGATGAGCAGGATGCGCAAGATGATAAGTCTGATGATGACGATAAACATCATCAAGATCAACCATGATTGCGAATCGGTTTCGAGTTAGTCTTCGCCCGTTTCGAGATGCTGACTTGGATGATGTCATAGACTATGCTTCTCAGCCGGCTGTGGCGCAAGCAGCTAACTTTCCGGTATGCACTACTTTAGGGCAGGGGATGTTTTTCTTACGTCGGCTGCAGATGACCGGACGGGCAGTGGTATTGACGACCAGCCAAAAAGTAATTGGAAATGTTTGTTTATATCCGATATTTGACCCAGACCAGGGCATAGATGAACAGAAGGTTGAGTTGGGCTATGCCCTCAATCAAGATTATTGGAAGCAAGGTTTAGGAACCCAGGCGGTAGCATTGGCTATTATCTGGGCACAAGAAGCAGGTTACCGAGTGATTGAGGCCTATGTTTACCAAGATAATATAGCCTCACAACGGGTTTTGGAAAAAATGGTTTTAAACGCCTGCCAGCACCAGAGATCAGCCTGAATACAGGTCTCCAAATAGGTTATCAATTGAATATATAAATGGGTTAGTGAAAGTAGAATGATGACAAATCTTGATTAAAAAGAGATTAGTGTCGCATTCTGCTTTTTTTAATTGAGAATGTTATTGCAATTTGGAAGTTGTTTGTTATTATGAGAAAGGTTAGAGGTTGCGGGTGCTAAAAGTCACCGTCTGGAGATAGTAAAGCGATCTATGAATGACGGTAAAAGGAGTACTCGCCGAAGTGACACGTAGCTTTATGACATGTCGCTGGGTCTTAGTTTAATAAGCTGAGAACCACTGCTTTTTGTTTGACAAAAAGCGAAAGCGCTACCGTACGGGGAGATCTAATTTAGGTTTACCGACAGGTGAGCCCTCATTAAGGATTTTCGTAGGGAATGCTGTAGAGGTGAAGCTTCCCATAAGCCTCTTTCTAACAATGTATTGTCTGTATTTTGTTAAGGAGGGTTTCTTTTATGAAGGAACAAACACAGTCAGACCAGAACCACGTTAAGCGTTCGCTCCAAACGCGTCACCTCTCAATGATTGCATTGGGTGGTAGTATCGGAACTGGTCTTTTCGTTGCCAGCGGGCAAGCTATTTCGCAAGCCGGACCTGGCGGAGCAATCGTTGCATATGTTGGAATTGGTTTAATGGTCTATTTCTTGATGACCAGTTTGGGTGAGATGGCAACCTACCTGCCGGTTACCGGATCATTCGCAACCTATTCTGCCCGCTTTGTTGATCCGGCTTTTGGATTTGCAATGGGATGGAACTACTGGTTTAACTGGGCGATCACTTTAGCGGTGGATGTCTCGACTGCTGCTTTAGTGATGAAGTTCTGGTTCCCACATATTCCGCAATGGACATGGAGTGTGATTGCGTTAGCGGTGATCTTCTTGATTAATGCCTTGTCTGTTCGGTCATTTGGGGAAACAGAGTATTGGCTATCTTTAATCAAGGTGGTTACTGTTATTGTGTTCTTGATCGTAGGTCTTTTGACAATTATTGGTATCATGGGGGGCCATGCTACTTATTTGGACAACTTCTTCTATAAGAAAGCGCCATTTGTCGGGGGCATTCCTTCGATCCTATCTGTCTTCGTTGTGGCCGGCTTTTCTTTCCAGGGGACTGAATTAGTTGGGATTACTGCTGGGGAGTCAGAAAATCCCGCTGAAAGTGTGCCACGGGCTATTAAGCAAGTTTTCTGGCGGATTTTGCTCTTTTATATTTTAGCGATCTTTGTGATTGCATGTATCATTCCGTATACTAGTCCCAACTTGCTTGGTTCCAGTGCATCTGATATTGCTATTAGTCCATTTACCTTGGTCTTTCGGCGCGCTGGGTTGGCATCAGCTGCTTCGGTTATGAATGCCGTCATCTTAACCTCAGTTGTTTCTGCTGCTAACTCCGGGATGTACGCTTCTACACGGATGCTGTTCTCATTGGCAGAAGATGGCAAGGCTCCGGCTATTTTTAAGAAGGTTAACAAGCGGGGAATTCCGTTCCCGGCTTTGATTGGGACTACTGCTGTTGGTTTGTTTACGTTCTTGTCCAGTATTTGGGGTGACCAGATTTATACTTTCTTGGTAGCTGCTTCTGGCTTGACCGGCTTTATCGCATGGGTGGGGATTGCCGTGTCCCACTATCGGTTCAGACGGGCTTTCAAGGTCCAAGGGCACTCTACTGATGAATTGATTTATAGTGCTAAGTGGTTCCCATTTGGTCCCCTCTTGTCCTTTGTCTTGTGTATCTTAGTCATTATTGGACAGGACTTGAAGTCTTTTGCACACTTTGATTGGCAAGCAATTTTGATCTCTTACATGTCTGTGCCGCTGTTCTTGATTTTGTTCTTCTACTACAAGATCAAGCATCACACTCATATGATTCCTTTGGATCAAGTAGATTTGACCCAACCAGAGATTGCTAAGCAAAAGAAAGCATTAGCAGATAAGTTTGCTGCCCAAGAGGCTGAAGAAAAGAAATAAGCGGGTGCTTGAATTTCCAGTCAGAACATATTATGATATGGGTAATTAATAAGCGATCAAACATCTGAGTTCGCCATAAGTAGGTTGTCAGAGAAGCGGCGGTTGGTGTGAGCCGTAACCGAAACTCCAGCGAGCGTTGTATGGGCAGGTAATGCTGCACGGGAAACCGTTATTATGTTAAGTGCAACCAGCGATGGTTGAATTTGGGTGGTACCGCGAAAGAGTCCTTTCGTCCCATTGGGGATGAGAGGGCTCTTTTTTGATTGCTAAAGTGTAAGTGGCAAAGGTTTGTATGAGGAGGATTAAGCATGATTGACATTAAAAAAATCCGTAAAGATCCAGATTTTTATAAAGAAAAGTTAGGCACAAGAGGGTTGCCTGCAGCTGAGATTGACGAAGTGATTGCGCTGGACAAAAAGCGGCGGGAACTGTTACAAGAAACAGAAAATCTCAAAGCAGAAAGAAATGAAGCTTCCAAGCAAATTGGGGCAGCTAAGCGGGCAAAGCAACCTGCAGATGAAGCAATTGCTAAGATGCGTGCAGTGGGTCAAAAGATCAAAGAATTGGACGAACAAGTTGAAGCCAATGATGCAATCTTGAATGATAAACTGTCCCGTTTGCCTAACGTACCACATGAAGGTGTGCCAGTAGGCTTGACTGAAGAAGGCGCGGTGGAGATGCGTAAGGTGGGGAACGTTCGTGAGTTTGATTTCGAACCAAAGCATCACTGGGATATTGGCGAAGAATTGGGGATTCTTGACTTTGACCGTGGAGCCAAGGTTTCAGGGGCCCGCTTTGTGTACTATGTAGGCTTAGGTGCCCAATTAGAACGGGCCGTCTATAACTTTATGTTAGACGAACACATGAAGGAAGGTTATACCGAAGTATTGCCACCATACATTGTCAAAGCACAAGCAATGTATGGGACTGGTCAATTCCCTAAGTTTAAAGAAGGGGTTTACCAAGTTAACGGTGAAGACATGACGTTGATCCCAACGGCTGAAGTTCCTTTGACTAACTATTATTCTGGTGAAGTTATTCCTGAAGCTGAATTGCCAGTGTATGTGACTGCCTTGACCCCATGCTTCCGGTCTGAAGCAGGCGCTGCCGGACGGGATACCCGGGGTTTGATTCGGATGCACCAATTTAACAAGGTCGAAATGGTTAAGTATACAAAACCAGAAGATTCATGGGAAGAATTAGAAAAGATGACTGCTAATGCTGAAAACATTTTGCAGAAGTTAGGCTTGCCATACCATGTTATCAAGCTAACTACTGGAGATATGAGCTTTACAGCATCGGAAACCCATGACTTAGAGCTGTGGATGCCAGCCCAAAATAAATATCGGGAAGTTTCAAGCTGTTCTAACTGTTTAGACTTCCAAGCACGGCGGATGCACACGCAATATCGGGATGAAAATGGCAAGCTCCAATATGTTCACACGTTGAACGGTTCAGGTTTAGCAGTTGGACGGACAGTAGCAGCTATTTTAGAAAACTATCAAAATGCTGATGGTTCCGTTACTGTACCAGAAGTCTTGGTGCCATACTTCCATGGAATCACTAAGATTACCAAAGAAAACGCAGTGCCATTCCGGAGCAAGGCGCGGAAATAATTAGTTCAAAGGTGATGGGGAATAACCTTTGCAGCAGGTTATTGAACTAAGTTAGGATGATGGTTGGTACAAGATGTAGCGACTTTCGTTCGTCCTTAGATACTAAAACTTGCGAGTATTTTCCGCGTCATCTGTGAGATATTAGAGAATAAATAACGAAGTTGGGGAGAAAATATTGTTTTCTCCCCAGCTTCTCTTTGTATGTAATAAAATTTTGATGATTGAACTTAATGGCGAGGGCAAAGGCGTTTTATAATTGCTTTTATCGAGGAAAATAGTTTAAAGTTGTAGGTATAGTTATGTGATAAAGAGGGGATAGCGATGACTAAGTTTTATTTTTTACGGCACGGAAAAACGGTTTATAATCAGGAAGAAAGATTACAAGGCGGGCAGGTTGATTCGCCATTGTTGCCCGAAGCGTTGCGCAATGCAACTAAAGCAGGGGCATATTTAGCGACCGTTCCCTTTGAAGCTGTGGTCACAAGTAGTCAGAAACGGGCTGTTGACACTGCACGTGCTGCCCTCAGTGCT
Source organism: Ligilactobacillus saerimneri DSM 16049 (assembly GCF_000423265.1). Lineage (GTDB taxonomy): Bacteria > Bacillota > Bacilli > Lactobacillales > Lactobacillaceae > Ligilactobacillus > Ligilactobacillus saerimneri. Next base: position 26,222 of record NZ_AUHQ01000024.1, read on the forward strand.
ATTCCACGTCAGTATGAATTGATTACAACTCCGGCCTTACGGGAGATCGACTTTGGTGATTGGGATGGTGACAAGATTCGCGATCATATTGCAGATCCTGCTATGATAAGGTTCTATAAGGACCCAGCTAATTATACAGGAGCGGAATTTGGGGGCGAAAGCTTCACAGATGTCATGCAGCGGGGAAAGGACTATTTGAAAGAAGTTTTTGCTGCGCATCCACAAGGGAGTATCTTAGTCGTTGCACACTCAGTTACGATTAGTGTAGTGATTGGTGCATTGCTGGGGGATGACTTTACCACAATTAAGAAACGGGGCTTGGTGGATAACACGAGCGTATCGGTTGTTGCCACTGATGATTTTGAACATTTTTCATTAGAAGAATGGAATAAAACAGATTTTCTGTAAAAAGTGGTTGACGAAAGGTTGTGGCATTGGTATATTAGTAATCGTTGTTGCTACGGCAATGGCAAGTTAATTTAAAAGTGTTGCTTTTTCCTTTTTGGTTTGGTAACATATATGAGTTGTCTTTTTTAAAATTTGTTTCAACAAAGGGTTGACAAATCAATAAAAAATGATATACTTATCTAAGTGTTAACAAAAACACTTTAAAGTAGATCTTTGAAAACTGAACAAAGTTTCGACAAATCAAATGTGTGGGGCTTCTTGCTAAACGCAAGAGCAAAACATTTGCGAATGTCAATTCGCTAGTAATTTTTACGAGTCTAATCGACTTAAGATTTTAAATCGAGAGTTTGATCCTGGCTCAGGATGAACGCTGGCGGCGTGCCTAATACATGCAAGTCGAGCGCATCGGCCCAACTGATTGAAGATGCTTGCATCCGATTGACGATGGTTTACCGATGAGCGGCGGACGGGTGAGTAACACGTAGGTAACTTGCCCAGAAGCGGGGGATAACAC
>NZ_KE383996.1:0-22128 GCF_000423265.1 Ligilactobacillus saerimneri DSM 16049
CAATTGAGATCTTTTTGCTTAATCTGCGTCATTAAATTTGTTCAAGTTATTTATTGCAATCTACCTTATTTAAATATTTCTGCACAAATTTGTTCCAAATGCTGCGCATCGACTTCATCAAAGTTACTTAACTTCGGACTATCGATATCCAAAACTCCCCACAATTGACCATGACGATAAATAGGTACCACAATCTCGGAATTTGACGCACTGTCGCAAGCAATATGCCCGGCAAACTCGTGGACATTCGGGACCACTATTGTTTCTCTACGGGCCGCTGCCGTTCCACAAACGCCTTTCCCCATTTGAATGTGCACACAAGCTACTTTCCCCTGAAATGGTCCCAAAATCAACTCATCATTTTCATACCGATAAAAACCTGCAAAGTTAACATCATTTAACTGCTCATAGAGAAGTGCTGATAGGTTAGCCGTCTTAGCAACCCAATCTGTTTCTCCAGTTAATAATGCCTGTGTTTGTTCCAGTAATAATTGATAATCAGCTGCCTTCATATAATCCCTCCAATTTGCCTAATATTATACCAGAATGAGCACTTTTATTGGTCAAATGCACACTCATCTGGAGTGCCGGTTAACTCGGCCCACCGGGCGGCTAAAAATTTGGCATAAGCAATATTATCTAGGCCGTATGCTCCTAGTGAATAGCCGTTGTTAACTTCTACTAGTAAGGTTTGCCCACGCCGATCAACTCCAAAATCGATACTATAACCAGCTTTGGCTGTGTGATATGTAGCTAAACAATTTTCAATTACTGCCGGATCAAACTGGCAATGCCAATCACCCCAATACGGTTTAACCCCTAGAACCTGACCATAACGGACAAACACTCGCCATTCAGCCACAAAATCCACCACTTCACTACACAGGACCGGGATATTCTCATAACTCGAACCCATCCCTACCAAATCATGTGGTCCCCGAATCACCCGACTAACCGTTTGCTTTCCTACGAGTGATTTAACAAAGACCGGCCATTTTTCTGGATGAGCATTGATATTGTCCATCGTATCGTGCCAAATCTTACGGCCTAAATATGGTAAGAGTTCTGGTGGATAATTGATCTCGCCCCAGTCTACTCCTAAATCTGCTAGCCGGGTTTGAACGGTTCTTATCCCACCCACTACGATATCAGGTCGCTCCAAGTCAGGACTAATTTCTGCCAAGTTAGTAAACAAGCAGGGCATAAACCCCATCTGATAAAAACCATCCATAGCCATATAACCATTGATACTATACGGCATTCCCTGACGATTTGCTTGAATATATACTTTCATTTAACCCCCTCCTTTTCATTCTCCATTTTAGTGAATTATTAACCTCATTGAGATCATTTTTTATCCCAATAAAAAAACAGGAAACATAGTCTTCATACCATGTTTCCTGTCTAAGTTTAATGATTGCTATTATTCATCAAAGAGGATTGCCTCCCGATATTTTCGGGCTAGAATCGTTAAGATAATATTCAGTCCTACCATCGACCGTTCAGCTTGAGTGTATGAACTCGGTAGGCCTGACGTTTTGTAAAACAGCTTGTACTTCGCATGCTCTTCTAAGAAATTCTTCCCAAAATCGGTTACGGAACAAATAGGAACTCCATTGAGAACTAACTCAGTGATCGTATCGCGCACATTTGCTACGCTACCGCTCAACGAAACTACTACCACCAAGTCAGCGCTTGTCAACCGCGTGCTGACCATCTCAAAATTTGACTGCCCAGAAATAATAACATTATCTTTGCCCACTAGCATCAGCTCTTTAGATAACTCCCGGGCATAGTTCTCTTGGGTAAATCCTGTAGTATAGATAACTAAGGTCTGAGCTTTTTTGATCGCATTGATTAATGGTTCGAAGTTTGTCTGTTGTGCATATTGAAAAGTTTTATTGATATCCATCTGCAAGTTGCCCAACAAGTCACTCGGTACAATCGATGGCTGATTGAGGTCCTCTCGTAAGGTATACTTCAGATCCGTATAACCACGGAAACCCAGCTTTTTAGCCAACCGTAAAATCGTACTTCTGGAGGACAGCACTTTGGCTGCCAGTTCATTGATTGACATCGTTGTTACTTGCTGGCGATGTTGGCGAATATAATTAATTGTTTCCTTTTCAGATGCTGACAAAACATCGTAAACTAATTTCACATGCTGGTCAAAATTCACTATACTCACCTACCTTTTTTCATCATACTACTATTTATCAAAATAATAGGCAAGCGCCTCATACGGCCGCAAAATTAACTTGTCAGCCAATTTATTTACTTCACCATGATAATTACTGCTGATCAATTCTGCATCCGCAATATCAAATGGTAATTGATACGGAACTTTTTCATCTGCAAACGAACAGATGACTAATAATTTTTTATCACCTAAAGTCCGGACATAACTAAAGACATCAGAATCGTCTGCCTTTACTAAATCAAAACTACCTTCCGTAATGATTGGCAGTTGCTTCCGCAATTTGATCAACTTCTGATAATGGTAGAAGATGGAATCTGGATCGGCTAAGGCTGCTTCAACATTGATTTGTGCATTATCAGGTGAATACTTGATCCAAGGTTGCCCGTTGGAGAAGCCATACCCTGTGGTAGCATCGCCGTTCCATGGCATCGGTGTCCGCGCATTATCCCGTGACCGGAGGTAGACACACCGTTTAATGTAGTCTTCATCTTCACCATTTTCCCGCATTGCTTCAATAAAGTATTTTGTTTCAATATCCTGGTAGTCATCTAAGCTAGCAAAAGGTACGTTTTTCATCCCAATTTCTTCGCCTTCAAAGATAAACGGTGTCCCCTTCATCATATGCAGTAAAGTTGCCAGCATTTTAGCAGATTCTACGCGATATTTACCATCATTACCAAAGCGTGTAACGGCCCGTGGCTGATCGTGGTTGCTCCAGTACAGGGAGTTCCAGCCTTTTTCCAAATCCTTCTGCCACCGGTTCAGAACCGTTCTCAAATCACTCATCTTGAAGCGCACATCGGAGAATTTTCCGTATTTTCCATAGTCCAAGTGCATATGGTCAAATTGGAATACCATATCAAGCTCTTGCCGGGCCGGATCAGTATATAGTAATGCTTGCTTACTGTTAGTATTAGGAGTTTCTCCCACTGTCATTACATTATATTGACTGAGAACTTTTTCATTCATCTCGTGGAGAAATTCGTGTACCCGAGGACCATTTGATGCCCCGACATAGTATGACTTGGAATATGGGGTTCCAGCAGGTGCATCCGGATATTCTTGGCGTTTACTGATCAAACTGATAACGTCCATCCGGAAACCATCAATCCCTAGATCAAACCAACCTTGCATCATCTCATAGACTTTAGCCCGGACAGCGGGATTTTCCCAATTCAAATCTGGTTGTTCCTTTGCAAAACAGTGGAGGTAGTATTGGCCACGACTTGGGACATATTCCCATGCGGGACCACCAAAAGTTGAACCCCAATTTGTAGGTGCTGAACCGTCTGGTTGAGGATCTTTCCAAATATAGAAATCAGCATACGGATTATCTTTGCTTTGACATGATTGCTTGAACCATTCGTGTTGATCACTTGTATGGTTGACCACTAAGTCTAAGATAATCTTGATCCCATGAGCATGAGCCGTTGCCAACAAGTCTTGGAAGTCTTGTTTAGTCCCATATTGGGGCAAAATTTCCTCATAATTACTGATATCATAGCCATTATCAACTAATGGTGATTGGTAAATTGGATTCAACCAAATGACATCAATCCCTAACTTGTGTAGGTAAGGAATTTTTTCTTCTAATCCCTTCAGATCACCGATTCCATCATCGTTAGAATCGTTAAAACTTTGGGGATAAGCTTGATAAATCACACTTTTTTGCCACCACTTAGCACTCATCTGTCATTCGTCCTCCTCATCTGCTTCAGCCTGTGCTTGTAAATAGTCATTGACATAAACTAATTGCGTACGTGCATCAGCAATACTCTTTTGAATCAATTCTGGTGTTATTTTTTGCCCCATTGTCCCCAGCAACACCGCCATAATTACCGGGAGGTTCATTCCAGTAATCACATGAATATTAGGTTGGTTGAGGTAGGGAATGAAACCTTGGTTTACCGATCCACTCAAGAGGTCAGTAAAGACCAATACTTCGTCATCAGGTCCAACACCGTTCAATGCTTTTTTAATTGCCTCTTCTACGGGTACATTATCCAGATATGCTGAAATTGCGGTAATTTCAGGTGCATTTGGAATAATATATTCAACCGTATCTTTCATCCCGGCCGCCAAAGTATGGTGGCTGGCAAAAATAACCTTTCTCATCTTACTCACCTACTCATCTTAAACCGTCAAAATCCCAAAGAAGGAACATACTAATGCCAAAGCAATGATTGCAAAAATCATTTGGATAACTGTCATCTTCTTGGAAACCAGTAACTTGTACACTACAAATGTCAATGCCACTGGTAATAATGCTGGCATAATCTTGTCTAGGATTTGTGTTTGAATTGGCATCTTAACCTTCCCAGTTGTGAAGACCAAGCCTACCTTCATCTTGACTACTGATGGAACTAAAGCTCCGATCACAGTCAAGCCCATGATTGAAGCTGCCTCTGTGAAGACGTTGATCTTTTCCCCTAAAGTTGTTACCAACTTCAAACCAGAATTGTAGCCCAAATCGAACAGCTTAAATCTAAAGAATAAGAAGAAAATGTTTAATAATAGCCAGATAATTGCGCCGGTTGGGTTACCTTGCAGACCCATGTATGCTGAAATGGATCCAATGATTGTTGGGTAAAGTACCCAGATCAAAGTATCACCAATCCCAGCTAAAGGTCCCATCATCCCTGTCTTAAAGTTTTGAACTGTATCCAGAGCTGCCAAGCCATCCTTTTCTTCCATAGCCAAGCTAGCACCTAGAAGAATATTCCCCATCCAGGTAGTGGTGTTGAAATACTTAAATTGGTTATTCAAAGACTTCAAGTAGTCATCATCATTAGGATAGATTTTTCGCAGTGCCCGACCTAAGCCCCATACAGCACTGGTCCCTTGTTGGTTTTCATAATTAAAGGCATTGCAAGCCATGAACATATACCGGAAAGCAGCCTTCCGAATATCCTTCTTCGTTAAAATCTTGTTTGTTTCAATTTCGTTATTCATCCCAGTCGTCTCCTTCCTCGTCGTCAGTTGCTGTCGCTACTGCAGCTGGAGTTGAACTCTTCTTCATTTCAACAGTGAAGTAGTAGTAGGCAATGGCTGCCCCAATAATTGATACCCCTAACATTGGTACGTTGAGGTATGCAGCAAAAACATAACCGATCATTAACATTGACATATACTTCTTAACCGGCATAACTTGTAACAGTAATGCAATCCCGACTACTGGCAACATGTTCCCGGCAATTGACAAACCGTTAGTAACCCAAACTGGCACTGCCTTCAACAAGACCTTAACGATCGTGCTCCCGAAAATGACACACAGAGCAGTTGGCAAACCAGTGGATAAGGAGAAGATCACTGGCCCGATCCAGAAGGAACGGAACATCTTTTCAAATTTATGTTCTTGAGCAGCTTTTTCAGCCCGGTGGTTAACCCAAGAGTTCAATAACTTAGCAACAACGTCTAATTGGATCCCTAGCATCCCAACTGGAACACCTACGGCTAAAGCAACTGCCTTAGCTTGTTCAATATCATGGGTCGTCCGGCAGGCAACATAGATCCCCACAACTGTGGCCAAGCCCCAGTTAGGAACTGATGAGCCCCCAATGTTGGCAACCCCGAGGGCCATCAACTGGAAAGTACCCCCGATTACCATCGCTGTATGCATATCACCCATGATCAACCCGGCAACTAGTGCCACCATGATTGGGAACCAAGTCAAAAGTACCAAGCCCTGTTGGTCAAGGACCATCCACATTGATAAAAGAATAATTAATAAACCTTGCAACATTTCTATTCACATCCTCACTACTTGATATATGTTTCCAAAGGTTCTTCAGTATCACTAGGAACAAACTGGAAGGTAACTGGAACACCCTCTGCTTGTAATTGTTTGAAATCATCAATTTCTTTTTGGTTAACAGAAACCATCTTCTTTACTGTTTGCTTACCCTCACCATCGAACATAATGCCGATGTTTACTTTAGGAATCTTAACCCCGCCATGGAGTAACCGGAGTAAAGTTTCTGGTTCGCGCACAATTAAGAATACATTGTGGTTATCATATTTACCTTTGTTGAAATTAGTGATGGCTTTTTCAGTGTCAATAATTGACATCCCCGTGCCAGCTGGCTTACTCATCCGCATAGCAACCTTTTGGGTTTCATCCTTGCTAATTTCATCATCGACAACCATTAAACGTTTGGCCTGGGTTGCACCCGCCCACTGGGTTACTACAATCCCATGAATTAAACGTTGATCGACACGTGCTAATACTAATGACATAATCAATTCCTCTTTTCTATTTTTTTCCTGTTCTTCTTGACGCAAATAATATAGCACATAAAATGAATGCGTTTTCACTTTAGAGACGGTTAGGGATTTAACCCATCCAACTTGGTACATGCTTCATTTTTCTGAACTATCTGTCAATTTTTCAGTAATTTTTATTATATCTTGACATTATGCTTCATTTCCCTGGGAAAAATCCCGAGTAAAATGGTGTATTAAATCAATTAGAGAAAGCGGTTTAACAGTTTTTATGTAAATGCTACACTCTTGTCCACCTGTCGCTTTTTTGATACCGGTTTCACTGCTGATTAGGCCCCATTGAGGGTTAAATAATCATCTTGCAACTATAATTGGTACCTTTTTCCTTGCTCGTGGTGTCATTTCCCTGGGAAAAAACACCTTTTTGATACCAAATTTGTATTTTCTTGATGCCAAAAACACCTTAATTTTTAGAAATTTTTTCTATTCTTTTTTCATCCCTACAATTTTGCGCATAAAAAAGACACATTTATCTTTTTTTGGTTAAATGTGTCTCTGATTTTAATATTTAATTGTTAAATTAGTCGGCTGCTGTGCTTGATAAGTAGCGTGTTGGCTTAAATAATCAATCAGTAAGCCTTGCACATCATCTTCATACTTGCGAACGATCTTGTCAGCACTAAACATCGGGTATTCCCCTCCGCCGATTCCACGGTACTGGTTTAGCGCCAAGTCTACTTGATCGTGATCACCTAGCTCTTGGCCGTGGTATTGCAAGCGCACTACTCGGTGCCCTACTGGCTGTCGTAGGTCAAAAGTATAATCAATTCCACTATAAAAATCATAATCATAGAATTGCTCTTTGGGATAAACAAACTTTTGCGCTACTGTCACTTGCCCGGCATCATCCACTTCGAAGAAAGAGGCACACCGTTCTAGTGCTGTCCGCAAATCCTTCCCCGTTACCCGTTCTACTACCAGGGTATTAGGATAAGGATAGCCGTTTAAAATATTCCGAATCGTTACTTGCGGATCCAAGCCGCGAATTTCATTGTTAAATAAAGCAGTAGAAGCAACATCTGCTCCCGTAGTCGCCATTTCTACTTGGTTAATTAATTCCAGATATGGATGCCCATATAGGCGTGCTTGCAGGTGGTCATGGATCAACATGTCCCCCGTAATTGTTGTTAATGGCTGGTCCAACCACGCGTCAACTGCTTGCTTCCATGGCGCAGTCAACCGTGACATCTTTGCGTCAGGTGGAACCGATGCCACAGACAACAATTCGGCCTGTGCATTGACAACCTGCTTGTTTTCATCCAAATCAAGAATAATCTGCCCGATTTTTTCGCCCCGGTACCCAGGCTGGGTTGTCGGGATTCCATTCACAATCGTTGCAATCTGACGGTGCTGATGTCCAGTCACCACTGCATCAACTCCAGGAATCTGCGTTAACAATTTGTAGCCTTCATTCTCACCAGTATCGGTTTCTGTCGGCTGCCCCGTTTCCAAGTCTGCCTCGAACCCTCCATGGTAAGCCAAAATGACTACATCCACTACTGGTCGGAGCTGGGCTACGTATTTTTGCGCTGCAGTTAAAGCTGACTGGAAGGTCAAATGCTTCACATGCTCCGGTTCTTCCCAGTGGGGAATATACTGGGTGGTTACCCCTACGATTCCAATTTTGACGCCTTGTTTTTCAATAACAGTATACGGAGCAAATAAAGGCTGACCATCTTCCAAAATATTGGCAGAGAGCAAAGGATAGGTAACGTCTTGCCATACTTGCTTAATATAATCAATCCCATAATTGAATTCATGGTTACCAAGGATCCCCACATCAGCTTCTGCTTCCTGGGTCAATTCCTTAAACATCTGATCAAAGTGGTCAGTTGCTTGGGTCTTAAAAGCATAAGACGACATCGGAGCACCTTCAATAAAATCCCCATTTTCAATATAAACCACAACATCATCCGGATATTGCTGCCTAATCTGTTTAATCATGGCAATATCTTTGAGGTAACCAAAGGGATTGTAAGCATCTTTGGTAGCAAAATTAGTCGGATAAATATTGCCATGAACATCACTAGTTGATAAAATTCTTAACCGCATTTTTACACCAATCGCTTTCGTAATGTCCCTGAAACCCAGTCAATCACCGTTACCATGATAATAATTCCCAGTAAGATAATCCCTACTCGGTCCCAAGTCCGAGTCTGAATTGCAAAGAGGAGCGGAGTCCCGATCCCACCGGCACCAACCATCCCTAGGATCGATGCTGACCGTACAGCAATTTCGAACCGATATAAAGTATAGTTGATAAATTCAGGTAAAATGGTTGGAAACGTTGCCAGCAACCAGATATCTGCCCGGTTGCCCCCAGCTGCTTCTAAGGCTTCGTCTGCTCCACGGTCCATGTTTTCGATTGCTTCGGAAAATAGCTTCCCTAGCATCCCGATTGAGTGGATTGAAACTGCTAAAACCCCCGCAAAAGATCCCGGGCCAACAGCTTTGATAAACATGATCGCCAAAACAATTTCTGGAAAAGTTCTGATAAATACCAAAACCAATTTTCCCGTTGTTGACCGGACGTGCCACCGACTATTTTTATCTGTCCGGGCAGCCCAGAATGCAAAGGGCACACTGAGCAAAGCGGAAACAAAGGTCCCCAGAAAGGCAATCGCCAAGGTCTGGATAATCAAACTGACTAAATCTTCACCACTGCCATTATAAACATATGAGAAATCTGGATGGGTGAGACCATGCAAGATGGAAAAACTGACTTCTCGGGCTGATTCTTGTACACCTGAGAATTGCAATCCAGTTAAAGCCCAAATGTAAATAGCAATGATGACTACACCCCGGCCTAACCAACTATACCGCTGCCAGGTTTCTTTTTTATTATTCATCGTACTAATACTCATTATACCAACTTCTCCCTTAACCAATTGCTAAAGCCATCAATGATAATTACGACTGCAAAAATAACGATGACAATGACCCCGGTTTGTGCGTACTGGAATGATGACAGTGACCGTTGGAGATATACCCCGATCCCACCGGCACCAAGATAACCTAAAATAGTTGACGCCCGGACATTAATTTCAAAAGTATACAAAAAGTAACTTACGAAATTGTTCAAAATCTGTGGCAACACAGCAAAAATGATAATTTGCATCTTGTTGGCTCCAGCTGCTCGCAGTGCTTCTAGTGGTCCTTCGTCAATAGTTTCAATTGCTTCATAGAAGAGCTTTGAAACCATCCCAAAAGAAAAGACTGCCAGTGTCCAAACCCCTGCTGTCGGGCCGATCCCAACAATCGCCACAAATAGTGCTGCTAATAGCAAGTCTGGGAGGGTCCGTACTAGGTTGAGGAGCAAGCGAATTACACTCCGAACCACTTTATTTTTGACAATGTTACGGGCAGCAATGATCGCAAAAGGCACCGCTAATACCGTCCCGATAGTAGTTCCAATCAGAGCCATCTGAATTGTTTCTAGCAGTGGTTGCCAAATAATATCAATATAGTCCCAGGCCGGAGAAGCCATCTGTTCGACTAGGACGAAAAACTGATTTAGATTGGTGAAAAAAGTTCCCCAATCAACCCCAGTCATAGCTGATGAAAGGCCCAAAAGAATAACAAATAAAATTGTCCAACCCCACCCAATTAGGTGATATTTTTGGACGAAGGTTCTTTTTGGAATCTTGTTGTTCATAAAATCCCTACCCTTCTTGCTTTTCGGCATAAATCTCATCAAAGTCAGTTTGTTTTACAGCCGCAATCGGTTGGTCGTAGACCAGCTTACCTGCCCGTAATCCAATAATGCGATCGGAATATTCCATAGCAATCGGAACCGAGTGCAAGTTGGCAATAACGGTAATACCAAAATCTTGGTTGAGCTTTTTGAGGTCATCCATTACTTCTTTAGTAGTCATTGGGTCCAAGGAAGCAATCGGCTCATCCGCCAAAATAATTTGCGGGTCTTGCATGAAAGTTCGCGCAATGGCTACCCGTTGCTGTTGTCCGCCTGAAAGTTGGTCCACCCGGGTATAGATTTTTTCTGCCATGTTTACCCGTTGGAGGGCTAATTCTGCCTTTTCTTTATCTTCCTTGCTAAACAGTCCCAAAGCACTCTTCCACGTTGGATAATACCCTACGCGTCCCGAAAGAACATTCCGTTGAACACTGGAACGCTTAACCAGATTAAAGTTTTGGAAAATCATCCCAATTTCCCGACGCAGTTGCCGTAGCTCTTTTCCCTTTAAAGCAACGATGGAACGCCCATTGAGCAAGATGTCGCCACTCGTAATATCATGCATACGGTTAATCGTCCGCATCAGCGTACTTTTCCCCGCACCAGACAACCCCACAACTGCAACAAATTCCCCCTTATTGATCGTCAAATTAATGTTATCAAGCCCCACAACACCATTAGAGTAAACTTTGCGCACCTGTTGAAATTCAATTAACTTCTCAACCATATTTCTCCCTCACTTCATAAACAAAGGGCCGGGAAATAATGATTATTCCTCAGCCCCAAAAATTATCAAACGTGTTAAAAATTACTTATTCAGCTTTTCAGCAATCTTGTCATACTGACGAATAGTATTGAAGTTACTGTCCTTGGAATCCTTGTAACCTGCATGAGTGTAAACGTCCATCATGATCTGCTTACCTTCCTTAGTCTTAACAACTTTCTTGAAAGCTTGAGAAATCTTCTTTTGCCACTTTGGACTCATATCTCCCCGGACAGTGATTGTATCATTTGGAATCTTAGGTGTTTGATAGAGTGGAACCACTTTATCCATTACATCAGGAGCATCCTTCTTAACTAGGTTACGTGCTCCTTGGAAAACAAAGGCTGCATCTGCGTTCTTGTTGTAGACAGCCAATACCCCTTGGTCATGGCCCTTAACTTGAACAGTCTTAATCCCGTCCTTGTTGATGTTAATCCCATGCTTGTAGAGAGAAACAGCTGGGAAGATCCAGCCTGCGGTGGAAGTAGTGTCTTGAACAGCAATCTTCTTGCCCTTCAAATCAGATAACTTCTTAATGCCGCTATCTTTGCGAACTAAAATTTGTGAGTGATAGTAATCTACCAACTTGTTTCCTTGACGATCGCCTGGTTCCAAGTAGTTATAACGTTCTGCTTGGAGTAAAACCTTAGCACCGTAATTCTTGTGAGCTAAAACATATGCGTCTGGTGGTAAGAAACCAACGTCAACCTTCTTAGAACCCATAGCTTCCACCACAGTATTGTAGTCAGTAGAAACACTAACCTTAACTGGAATGCCTAATTCCTTTTTCAACAGTTTTTCCAATGGCTTAGCCTTGGCTTCCATCTTGTTAGCATTGGATGAAGGTACAAACTGAACTGTCAGTTCTTTAGGGGTGTAATCCCCAGATGACTTAGATGAACTAGATGATGATTTACCACAAGCAGCTAACCCTGCAGCTACTAATAAAGCAGATGATGCAAGTAAAACCTTTTTGAAAATTCGCATTTTTTGCTCCCTCTCGATATTCTTTTTCTTTTCTACGCAAATAATACATTAAATAACGAACTATTTGTCAAACATTATTTTAAATAATTCATTTTTGGACGCATTATCACGCATTAAAAATTAAAACAATTGAACTTTCACTCAAAAGACGAACTTTCTTTCCAAAAAATAAAAAAATACTGATGAAACATAGGTTCCACCAGTATTCAATATATTGTTAATCCATGTACCAACGACCAGGATCAGTCATATTGATCAACTCGAAGGTCTTAGTAGCTGGATCATATTCAATTTCACTAACAGTGCAATTGGGGATCCCCCGTTGACTCCGAATTATCTTAACTGTTTCTGGAGCCCATTTGTGAAGGAAGTTCCCGATCGCCCCACCATGCGATACAATCAGGACAGTGTCGTTCCCTTCCATTTCCATAATTGCGGTGATTGTTTCATTCATTCGTTTTTGAACATCGGCCATATCTTCACCGCCATACTGCACAAAAGCAGATGGGTTGTCGATAAACCAATTTTTAGGCTGTAAATATTCATCAGCCCCCTCAAACGTTCCAAAGCTCATCTCGCGCAGGTCCTTGAGCCGGATATATGGCATATCCCGAATCAATTCCAAGGTATCGTTGGTTCGTTCTGAGGTTGAGGCGTAGGCAGCATCGAATTCAACATTTTGTAAAAACTTACCTGCTGCCCGTGCTTGTTTCTTCCCCAATTCAGTCAGTGGCGAATCACACCACCCTTGCGTCTTGTGGAGACGGTTAAAAAGTGTTTGCCCATGCCGAACAAGATATAGTTTCTTCTTCATTATAATCACTCCTACTTTGGAAACGTGTACATATATATTATACAATGCTTCTCATTAGATTTTAAGGGGGAAGTCACCTGTTTCCGTTAGGGGCTTTATCATGAAGCAATCCATCAAGTTGTGCGCATCACTCGTAGTCAATGAAGCCGGCATTGAATGGTAACCAAGTTTATGGTACACATGAAGGGCTGCAGCGAGGCGGTGATGACTCTCTAAGGCAATGTACTCATATCCAGCTTCCCTAGCTGCCTGTTCAACCTTTTTGATTAAAGGATAACTCCACCCATGCCCTTGAGCAGCCTGGCTAATGTATACTTTTTGGAGCTCAGCAATTTTTCGTTTCGGGACATACTCCCCAAAGCCAGCTCCCCCGACGACTTGGTCATTGGCATCAACCACTACAAAGTAGCCGCGACCTGGATAACGATAAAATTCACTTAAATGATCAAGTTCAGGATCAAAATAAGCTGTCCCCGGCAAATTCAATTGGTAATGCTCTAGTTCGTGCCGAATAATAGTAGCAAGCACCCTATCATCTTCTCTATGTAACTGCCTAATTTTCATCTAACCACCTCATTTCTTTAAATTAGTCTTATTGTACTCATTACATAAAAAAGCGTACAGTCTTTATTCCCTGTACGCTTAATTCAATATACTCTTGTCGCTAACTTGATTTTTATTTAACGCTCGCTGGTTAATCTATCGGAATACACCATTTGCATTATGAATAAGTGTCAACATATAAAAACAACTGAGAATAGTGTTCACAGTGAGTAGCTTAGCTACGCTCGAACAAGGCGTGTACAATGTGGATCAACTTGTGGCTATTTTCCACATTATTTATTGAATAAAAAACGAGACAGGTAAGAAAAAAATTTTCCTCCTGTCTCGTTTTTGCTATCTAGCAAAGATTATTCTTCTTTTCTCCGTCCGGTAACCGCTAAACCAAATAATGATCCTAAAGCTACCAATAATGCTCCCCATGTGGTTAATGGGTCTACTTGTTGCCCTGTGTGTGGCAATCCTGCTTGGTGTTTTTGTTTATTAGTTTGCACAATCGTCGCAGACTCTTGAACGGGGGTTACCGACATATTATTTTTGCCCCCTGTACTCTGTCCAACTCCATGCTGTTTATCTGGTTTAGTTGTTTGTTCGGTTGCTGTAACTACTTCATCGATAACATGATAATTATGCAATGCTTGCAGAGCAGCATCATATTCTGCTTGCGCCTGGGCTCTTTTTTCCATAGCTGCAGCCAAATCAGTTTGGGCTTGGGCCACTGCTTGCTCATGCGTTGTGGCCAGCGTTTGTACTTGGTTGAATTTTGCCAACGCAGCAGTATATTTTTGCTGTGCATTAGCCAAAGCCGTGGCCTTGGTTGTGGCTAGATCCTGGGCTTGTTGAAGCCGCGTCGGTAGCTGTTGCAATGTCGCCAAATTAGCTTGGGCTGCCTGCGTATCTTGTTGGGCCTGAGCTAACGCTGCTTTTTTAGTGGCTAAGTTAGTCTGAGCTGTCTGCAAAGTGTCATTAGCCTGAGTTACTTGGTCGGTGGCAGTAGCTAATGCTTGTTGAGCTGTTTGCAGTTCAGTTTGCTTGTTTTGTGCTTCAGCTTGCGCTTGCTTTAAGGCTTCAGCAGCCGTTTGGGCAGCTTTTTGCTTTTCGTTCAAATCAGCTTGGGCTTGAGTTACTGCTGTCTGGGCAGCCTGATAATTCTTCTGAGTTTTGGTTAATTTATCCTGAACCCCAGCCAAGTTTTGTAACTGCTGCTGTAAACTTTGAACTTTATTTTGCGCATCCGTGAGTTCTGATTGTGCATCAGCTAAAGCTTCCTGAGTATCAGTCAAATTGTCATTGGCAGCCTTCAGAGTCGCATTTTTCTCGTCTAGGACCTTACGGGCAGTATCCAAGGCTGCTTGGGCTTGATCTACCTGGGCCTGTTTAGTCTGGAGATCAGCATTGAGGGCATCAACTTTAGCCTGGGCTTCTTTTTGTGCTGTTTGGGCCTGGTCCAAAGCTGTTTGCGCATCTTGGGCTGTTTGCTGGGCGGCAGTTAATTTAGCTTGGGCCTGGGCCACTGCTGCCTGAACTTTTTGTAAATCGTTTTGGGCAATCTTTTGACTATTTTCCGCCGCTGTTTGTTTATCTTGCGCTGCAGCTAATTCATTTTGAGCTTGGGTAGCTGCTGTCTGTTTAGACGCAAGGTTATTTTGGGCCGTTGTCAGGGCCGTTTGGGCTTCCTGAAGTTGTTGTTTCAGCTCATCTGTATTTGAAAGTGCATATGGACTATCGGCAAAACCATTGCTATCACTAGCACCGGCCATGTTGAAGTGAGAGTAACCATACTTATCGAAGTCAACCCCCATCGTTGCCTGTGTCCCACTATCAAAAGTAGCAAAGGCCCAAGCATGCCCCCACTTAGAATTTGCATCATCAAACATCATTTGCACGATCGTGTCATACAATGCCTCTTTTAGGGAATCCATGGTCTGCGGACCAATTGGTAGTTTCTGGAGACCATTACTTCCCATAGTCCAATATTGCAGCGAACCGCCCATATTTTCCGACCAGCCAGCTGCATCCATGTCGTTAGCTATATTGATCATCCCGTCAACATTATGACCCTTACCATCTGTCATATGCTCACCAAAGGCATCCCAGTTTGCATCATTGTAAGCTTCATCGGTAATTCGCTTAGAAAATTCTAGTGCTTTAGGCGTAGCTAGCATTGGGGCTGTCCCGAATGCTTGGCGGATTTGGTTAACCATATCGACCGCAAAAATCGTTAATTCCTTACGCTGATCCTCTGTCAGGTTCTTGTAATCAACACTAACCTGCTGGTCTGCCTGATTATGCTTATAGCTATTAGCTGCTTTCCCCGCATCTTTAAATTTTTCAACAGTAGCACTAGCATCAGATGTCTTGCTGTCTTCGTATTCTCGCAGGGCCGCCACATAACCATCAGGTAAAGTGATAGTATTCTGGTTGTTCAGCTGCTGGTTGAGGTCATCAACAGTGGCCTGTTTAGCAACAACATCGGCCTAGGCTTGGGTCACTGCCGTTCCAGCCTGAGCAGCATTTTGTTGAGCCGTAGTAACCGCTGCTGCAGCATCAGCTACTGCTTGGTTGGCATTATTAACCGCTTGTTCAGCCAATGTTTGAGCTTTATTTCCGTCATCAACATCTTTTTGGGCATTGGTTACACCCTCTTGAGCAGTCGTTAAGGCTTGTTGCTTGGCAGCAACCTGTTGGTTAGCAGCGTCTAAGTCGGCTTGGGCTTGATCACTGCCAACATTGTTTAATGCATCCTGAGCAGCAGCCAGGGCATCCTTCTTTTCTTGGACCACTTTTTCAGCATCAATGGTGGCTTGCTTGGCGTCGGTCACTGCCTGCTCGGCTTGAGTCACATCAGCTTGTTTGGCTGTTACATTATCAGAAGCAGTAGTAACTTCTGCCTCTGCTTGTTGCAGTTGTGACTGAACTTGGCTGGCCTGGGTTTGGGCAGCCTCCGCCTGTTTTTGAGCTTCGTTCATTTCAGTTTCGGCAGTAGTTTGGGCTTGCGTCGCTTGGTCAACCTTTGCCTGACTTTGGGTAACTGCAGCTTGGGCCTGATCAACATCTTGTTGCTTGGTCGTCACTGTATCCTGAGCGGCTTGCTCAGCAGCAGTTGCTGCTTGTACTTGCTTTTGGGCATCCGCTTGTGCTTGCGTGGCTTGATCAACCCCTGTTTGGGCAGTGGCTACATCGGCTTGGGCCTGCGTAACCTCATTTTGGGCTGCTTGCTCGGATTGATTAGCTTGGGTCACCTGAGCTTGCGCTTCCTTTATCTTGTCATCTAAATTTGTATTTTCTGCTTGTAGTTGCTTGAGATTGGCTTGGGCTTCATCATACTCTTTTTGCGCCTGAGTCTGTTGGGCAGTTGCTTGAGTTAAATCTGCTTGAGCTGCCTGAACTTTTTGAGCGTCAGGTTTGGCGGTTGCTTGGGCTTGGGCAAGTCGCTCTTGTGCAGCTTGTACTTGGGCTTGCGCCTGATCCAAGGCTGTTTTTGCCGTTGCAACCTTTGCTTCTAATTGGTCTTTAGTCGTTGTTACCTGCGTTTGTGTATCTGTCGGGGAACCAACTGGCGTTGCCGCATGAACCGTCCGGTTGTTAGCGGCCACAATTGTGGCCGAAGTAGCAACTGTTGCCAATGTCAGTGCCTTAAGTCTAGCTTTTTTCATAAAACCCCTCCTCGAATAGCTATGTATAAAAACGATTACATATAAATTTTATCCCGTTTAATTATTAGCGTCAATGTTGCCTATAATTGGAGTGCAAAAATACGAAAAAATTAATTTTGGGGCCAAGTGCTTGTAGTCCCCAGACTTGTTATTTCCCATATTATCTGTAAGCCATCAATAAATAAGAGGCTGGAAAATAGAATTTCTCCAGCCTCTATCATTTAGCTTATTTAAGCATTTGACTAACTTTTCTTGCAACCTGTTCAATCTTGTTGATTCCCTGGGAAAATGGGTTGTTAGCACTATAAATCGCTATTGTATACCCGTGACCGTTGTTAGGGATAAAGCCGATACTATTAACAAACCATGGATCATTACCATTCCAACCAAAAGGTACCCAGCCGTTTTTCAGATAATAATCACTGCTTCCGGCGGATATCCCCCACCGTTGCCCAGCACTAACCGTGTGCATTAAGTGTCTGATATAATCCTGGGACTTGCGGTTAAGGTAGGAAGAATGATCTGTCATGAAAATCTGATATAACAGTTTCAACTGATCTGCTGGGGTAGTCTGCGTAGCTCCCCACGATGAACTAGGAGTGGTATTCCTCATCCCCAAATCGCGGTACAAGCGGTTAACCGGACTGCCAGCTTCTCCTAGATGATAGCGGATCAAATTGGTAGTGGCCCCGTTATCACTATTTCTAATCATAATTTCTGCTAAATGCCGTTCTTCAGCAGTTAAATTACCTCCTCTGTTGTGTAGCAATTCTGCTAAAACAGCAACTTTGACAGTACTTGCAGTATTATACCGCCGATTGCCGGCATTACTGTAAGTATAGATCTGACCCGAGTGCTGGGATTGAATAGCCACAGAAATATTCGACCCTAACCGATTAATCAAGCTATTCAATTCATTGAAATCATGGGCATTTCCCCGACCATCAAAAGCATAATAATGTCCGTCAATCCGCAAGATTTCACTTTTAGCCTGGGCACCACTTTCACGGTCGAAGAAATACCGGTTACCATACATGTTTTGCCAGCCATATACCATCTGCCCGTTGCCAGCATAGTAGACAATTTTCTTTTGTTCTGCAATGTACTGGAAGCCCGTCTTCATCGCCCCACTGATCTTATCAAAAAGATACCAGTGGCCATTGATTTTTTGCTGCCCGTATTGCATGCGCCCATTACTTGCATAATAAACTGTCTTCTTTTGATCAGCTAAATATTGGAAGCCCGTCTTCATCGCACCTGTCCACTTATCAAAGAGGTACCAGGTCCAACCTTTGCCAATTCGTTGCTCACCGTACTGCATTTGCCCATTGCTTGCATAATAAACAGTTCGCCCATCATCTAAACGTTGGAAGCCGGTTTTCATCGCACCACTTCCCTTATCAAAGAGATACCAGTGATTATTTATTTGCTGCTGATAATACTGCATCTGTGCAGTTTTCGGACTGTAGTATACCGTTCGTCCATCAGATAATTTTTGAAAACCAACCAAGACTTGATTATTCTTACCAAACAAATACCAGTGACCAGCAATCTGAGCTTCTCCTGGCACATGGACCACGGCTCCTTGATCGTCGAACACACAGGTTGTCCCTGCAATGTCTTGCTCACCAGCCTTAGCTAATTGTCCGGTGCTAGTAGCATATAATAGTAAGGCGTTTTGGGGATCATAGAAAAACTCACCTTTTTTCATAATGCCACTAGTCGGATCAAAATAGTAAGTTGCATTAGCGATGGTTTGACGCCCCTTGGCCATCGCACCGGAACCTAAATCAAAATAATATTTCTGTCCAGAAATTGTTTGCCAACCATACTGCATTTGACCCTGATTATTGTAATATACTCTTCTGCCATCAGGTAAAGTCTGGAAGCCAGTTTGCATTTCACCGCTACCCTTGTCAAATAAATACCAGTAGCCTGCAATCTTTTGCTCACCATATTGCATTTGCCCGTTGGCGGCATAGTATACCAACTTATGGTCATCGTTCAAGTAGGTAAAGCCCGTAGCCATCTTACCTGTTTGGGAATCAAAATCATACCAGTCATTTCCAATCTTCTTTTGACCCTTGGTTACTGCACCAGAACCATATTCCAGGTAGTAAGTATCATTGTCTACTTGCTGCCAACCATATCGCATTTGCCCATTAGGAGCATAATAAACCGTTTTATTGTACTTTGGGATGTACTGGAAACCAGTCTTCATCGCCCCATTGGCTGAGTCAAATAAATACCAGTAGCCACCAATTCGTTGTTCACCATATTGCATCTGACCAGTGCTTGCATAATAAACAGTCCGCCCATCATCTAGCAACTGAAAACCGGTTTGCATGGCCCCACTACCTTCATCAAAGAGATACCAAGTCCAGCCGGAACCGATCTTTTGCTCACCATATTGCATCTGGCCTTGGCTATTGTAGTAAACCGTTCGGCCGTCAGGTAACTTTTGAAAGCCAGTCCGTAATGCCCCACTGCCTTGGTCAAATAAGTACCAGTACCCATTGATCTGTTTTTCTCCGTATACCATCCAACCATTAGCTGCATAGTACACCGTTTTCTTATCGTCTGGCAGATAGGTAAAACCAGTGGACATCTGCCCGTTATTCCGATCGAAGTTGTACCAATGGCCAGCAATTTTCTTTTGCCCCCTGGTCAGTGCGCCGGACCCATTTTCCAGGTAATACCAATATCCGTTGACCTGTTGCCAACCGTACTGCATCTGTCCATCCTGGTTATAGTAGACTGTCTTTTGATACTTGGGGATATACTGGAAACCGTTCTTCAGTGCCCCCGTCCACTGATCAAAGAGATACCAATGGTGGTCAATATTTTGCTCGCCATACTGCATTTGACCTTGGTCATTATAATAAACTACTCGCCCATCCTTTAATGTTTGAAAACCCGTGTACTTTGTATTAGTCTGGGGATTATAGAGATACCAGTAGCCATTTTCTTGCCTTTCCACTGCTACTGATTGAGGAAACTTCACCTCATCATCTTTAACAACCTTAGTTTCCTTTGGAGCGTTCATGCTTGGAGTAGGACTTGGTTGACTTTCCTGAGGACTTGCTTGTTCTCCTCGTTCATAAGTACTACTACCAGCAGTATTTACATCCTGGGTATTATTCGCAGGTTGATTTACCTTAGTTCCTAATTTCTCCGATGCCATTTCATTAGTTGTTGGGCTTTGAGAATCAGTGCTAGCTTCATCCTCCCCGCTGAATGAAGTCTTTTCTGTTTCATTGTTATTAACTGTGCCTGTCAGCACGTCATTATTATCCGACTTGATGATCTCAGCATGAGCTCGATCACCTGTCAGCCCTAGACCAGTGATTATTCCTAAGAATAATATGCAGGTAACACCCCATAGTCCCCTTGCTTTATACATTTTGGATCGTTTTTTTAGCCGTTTATTCAGCAAATATTTCATCTCCCTCTCAGTTATTCATTCCCTAAAACCTATATCACTATTAGTTTAAATAATATTGTTTTCGCTTACAACATTTTATAGAATTATCATTCTAGCTCCAAATTGTGCTTGGAAAATAACCTTTGCTGTCAGCCGTTGACCTAAGTTAGGCCGATGGTTGGCACAAAGTGTGTCAGTCTTCGTTTGTACTTGGCTACCAGACTTGCGCTTAGTTCCCACGTTATCTGTGAAACATTAGTGAATAAACAAGGATGGTGAGAAAATTCTACCTTCTCACCAGCCTTGTTTAACACATAATATCAATAATTTTAAATTCCATATAGTAGGTCATGCGCTAATTTGTCTTTGGTTACCCCAAATCGTGCTAAATAACCATATGGATCAACGTGATCGCCCCAGATATGTTGGGTTACCCAGTAGTGAGACTTGATGCCCCGCGTACCAGCACTACCCGCATCTAGAGTCAATGGAATCCCATACTTACCAGCCATATCCCGGGCTAATCTGACATAGGTCTTATAATCTTGCCAGAATTGACTACTGTTCCAGGTCCGCCCTAATTCGATCTGAACCGGAGCATTGTGGTTAGCATTATAGCCTGCACCCCAAGAAATCTGACCTGGAGCCCCAACTTGGTAAACTTTACCACCATCACCAACAACAAAAGTTACGTACGTTTCACTTCTATTCAAATTCTGCTTAAAGTATCTAGCATTGGCTGCTGCTCCAGACTCAACACCAACTTCATGCAAGACAATGTAATTGTTAGCTGCTTTACCACTATCACCCTGCCCTGGAGCTAAAGCATAAGTATAGTCAATGTGATAATTAGGAATCTGTTTCCCATCACTCGCAAAGGTATAGTTAACTCCATTAATCGTAGCATTGCCGGTCTGCATCTGCCCGTTATTGGTATTGTAGTAGTACCAATCGTGACCTTCTAGCTTCCAGCCCTTGTACATCTCACCGGATTCATCATTAAAGAGGTACCAGTGGCCACCAATGTTTTGCCGCCCATACTGCATTTGCCCGTTGCTTGCATAGTAAACAGTCTTAGACTGTTCAGGAATATACTGGAAACCAGTCTGCATTGCGCCACTTCCTTTGTCGAACAGATACCAGTGGTTGTTAATCTCTTGTTGACCGTATAACATCTGTGCTGTCTCAGGGTTGTAGTAGACTACACGCCCGTCAGGTAAGGTTTGGAAGCCAACCAAAACCTTATTGTCAGCGGCAAAGAGGTACCAATGACCATCAATCTTTGCTTCACCAACAGCATGCTCTAATACACCAGCGCTATCAATAACATAATCAACACCACCAATACTATACACACCGTTAGTTGCCATATGCCCCAATAAATCAAGGTAATGCAGAGTCGAAGTTGCCTTGTCAAAGACTACTTCATCCCCCCGCACAACTCCGGTGTCAGGGTCAAAATAGTAAGTTTCGTTGTCAATTGTTGTTGGCCCCTTTGCCATCGCACCAGAACCAAGGTCAAAGTAGTAAGTCTTACCGGCAATTGTTTGCCAACCATACTGCATCTGACCAGCTTCATTGTAATATACTCTTCTGCCATCAGGTAACGTCTGTAAACCCGTTTGCATTGCACCGCTACCCTTGTCAAACAAGTACCAGTAGCCTGCAATCTTTTGCTCACCATATTGCATTTTTCCGTTGGCGGCATAGTATACCAACTTATGGTCATCGTTCAAGTAGGTAAAGCC
>NZ_KE383996.1:22909-26904 GCF_000423265.1 Ligilactobacillus saerimneri DSM 16049
TGCATCTTGCCATCTTCAGCATAGTAAACCTTGCGCCCATCAGCTAGAGTTTGGAAACCGGTCTGCATTGCACCGCTACTCTGGTCAAACAAATACCAGGTCCAGCCGGAACCGATCTTTTGCTCACCGTATTGCATCTGACCAGCAGCATTATAGTAAACAGTCCGCCCGTCTGAAAGTTTTTGAAAACCGGTTTGCTTGGCACCACTGCCTTTATCGAAGAGGTACCAATATCCATTAATCTTCTGCTCACCATACTGCATCTGACCATTAGGAGCATAGTAGACTGTTTTGTTTTGTTCAGGAATATATTGGAATCCCGTTTTCATTGCGCCACTACTGCGGTCAAACAGATACCAGTGACTGTCAATAAGTTGCTGGTTATACTGCATTTGCCCCAAGTTATTGTAGTAAACAATCCGCCCATCTTGGAGCGTCTGAAAGCCAGTATATTTTGTATTAGTTTGGGTGTTGTAAAGGTACCAGTAACCATTTTTCCTTTTTTCAACCGCATCCTGGGGCTGAGGAAATTCAGTCGCTGTTGCAGTCGTTTCCGAATTAGCTTGGACAGATGGCGTCGCCACTGTCTGCTTACTATCTACCACCTGCTCATTTGCTACCTTATCAGTAGTATCATTTTGCGTTGACTCGGAGCTTGAGTTTGCCTGCTCAGAACTAGTAGTCACTGGATCCTGAACTTTCGTTTCAGTTGTAGCAGAGATAGTCACTGAAGCACTAGTAGGCGTAGTCTGCCCTTGTGTGTTAGTTGTTTGATTAGTAGGCGTAGCAGCATCTGCTGGTATCACCTGACTAGTAGCACTGGTTGAATCCACCGTATCCGCCATAGTGGTTTGCGCAAATGCTCCTAAACCCATCACTAATCCTAGAAATACCAGGGGCATTACCACCCAGTTTTTCCCTGATTTGTACATCTTAAAACGTTTTTTTACTTCACTTCTAAACAATGTCTTCACCTATTCTCAAAATATGTTAACCACTGTCGAGTTGGGTTAATATCAACTGCACCTCATACGGATACTGTAATTTATATTAATCAACTACTTCAGCATTATTTTGACAGATTGGAAGATGCTGCCAGCATTTTTCCTGTGGTTGAATCAAAATCATACCAGTAATCACCGATCTTCATTTTTCCCTTTGCGACAGCCCCTGAACCATACTTAAGATAATAAGTATCGCCATTAATTTCCAACCAGCCGTATTGCATTTGACCATTATCATTATAATAAACGGTCTTATCATACTCTGGAATGTACTGGAAACCAGTTTTCATTGCGCCATTCGCTTGGTCAAACAGATACCAGTAACCACTAATTTGTTGTTCACCGTATTGCATCTTGCCATCTTCAGCATAGTAAACCTTGCGCCCATCTGCTAGAGTTTGGAAACCTGTCTTCATTGCTCCACTACTTCTGTCGAACAAATACCACGTCCAACCGGAACCGATCTTTTGTTCACCATATTGCATATGACCTTGACTATTGTAGTAGACGGTCCGTCCGTCAGGCAGCTTTTGGAAACCAACACTCATGGCCCCACTGCTCTTGTCAAAGAAGTACCAGTAGCCATTGATCTTCTGTTCACCATACTGCATATGACCCTTTTCATCATAGTAAACCGTTTTTTGGTATTTCGGAATATACTGGAAGCCAGTTTTCATTGCACCGCTTGCTTGGTCAAACAAATACCAGTAGCCACCAATCCGTTGTTCACCGTACTGCATCTTGCCATCTTCAGCGTAGTAAACTTTACGCCCATCAGCTAAAGTTTGGAAACCAGTCTTCATTGCGCCGCTACTCCGGTCGAACAAATACCAGGTCCAGCCGGAACCGATCTTTTGTTCACCATATTGCATGTGACCTTGACTATTGTAGTAGACGGTCCGTCCGTCAGGCAACTTTTGGAAACCAACACTCATGGCCCCACTGCTCTTGTCAAAGAAGTACCAGTAGCCATTGATCCGTTGCTCACCGTACTGCATTTGACCAACTTGATTATAGTAGACAGTTCGCCCATCACTTAATCTTTGGAAACCAGTCTTGAGGGCACCACTACTCCGGTCAAAGAGGTACCAGTAGCCGTTGATCCGTTGTTCATAGTACTGCATTTGCCCATTTTGATTGTAGTAGACAATTCGTCCGTCAGGCAGCTTTTGGAAGCCTGTTTGCATTGCCCCACTTCTTTGCGCAAAGAGATACCAGTGACCCTTGATCTTTTGTTCACCGTATTGTAGTTGCCCCTGACTGTTGTAGTAGACATTTTTGTGCTGGCTAGCAATATATTTGACCCCGGTTTGCATAGCCCCAGAACTTTCATCGAAATAATACCAATGACCATTAATTTGTTGTTGGCCGTACACCATCTGGCCCTGGCTGTTGTAATAAACAACTCGGTTGCCTTGGGATAAATGCTGGAAGCCCGTTTGCCGTTGCCCATTCTTGTACAAGTACCAATGACCATTTTCATACTTTTCTTGACTGACAGGTTGATCAAACCGGTATAAAGAGTACGTATTGATCAAGTTGGTCAACTTACTTGCATAAGTTGGATCGGTAGCGTATGCCCCATAAACCCCATGGCGGAGGTTTTGAGCTGCCCGTTGGTAACTACCAGCCCGCTTAGTGGAGTTGGGGAAGTTACTCCGCAAAAGTTGTGCATAACGCACCAAGGAATCATAGTAACTGCTGTACTTCTGAAACTTAGCATAAACCGTGTGGTAGGCACCACCATAGAATTCTAACGTTGGCATCAAAACATACTCGCCGCGCCCATTGTACTTAACTCCAAATAAGTTATGCGCTTGGCGGGCTAATTGACTCTGACCCCAGGCACTTTCCAAACCAGCTTGAGCAATCATCATCGAAGCATGAACCCCATATTCTTGGGAAACTTGCATAGCTGCACTGCCAATTTGGTTAACAAAATTACGCACTGTCGTCGAGGCATTAGTAACGCTAGGAATACTGTTAGAACTGTTGCTTACTCCTAATACGTTAGTAGCATTGGTTGCCTTGGCACCACCATTACCGGAAACATCATACGTGATGTCGCCACCATAGTTAATTTGTGGCTGGGTTACCTGCGTTTTGTTAGCAGCCAGTGCTGACGCGTTAACAACATTCTTCTTAACTACAACTTTGCTAACAGCTAGTCTTGTGCTTGTATTTTGCTGTGTAGTTGCTTGCGCCGTTGTTTGTGTTGTAGTTGTTGCCACCGATGCCCCATTAGTTGTAGATGTTTTGGTAGTAGTTTGGCTCTTATCCACACTTGTAACATCTTGAGCGTTTGCATTTGCCGGTTGGGATTCAGCAGCAGAAGCTGAACTAGTAGTATTATTGGCCGTAGTTGCTTGCGCTGTTGCAGCTACCGTTGGCTTTTCTTGTTGACTA
The DNA here is from genome assembly GCF_000423265.1 of Ligilactobacillus saerimneri DSM 16049. Classification (GTDB taxonomy): domain Bacteria; phylum Bacillota; class Bacilli; order Lactobacillales; family Lactobacillaceae; genus Ligilactobacillus; species Ligilactobacillus saerimneri. The sequence goes on from NZ_KE383996.1 coordinate 26,320, forward strand.
GCATCACTTGTGGTTTTGGCTACCACTGCTACTGTGGTAGGATCGTTTTGATTAACTGTATCCGCAGCCGCAAAATTGGTCGTCAGTTCTAGCCCTGCAACCAGTCCAAAAAAGACTAAAGGGGCAACAACCCACGACTTACCCGCTTTATACATCTTGAATCTTTTTTTGACATTTTTTCCTAACAAGTTGCTTTCATCTCCCTATTTCCTAACTTATTAACTATTCTTTAATTGTCTTTTCTTTTGGTAGATTGCAATAAATAACTTGAACAAATTTAATGACGCAGATTAAGCAAAAAGATCTCAATTGGAGTTCGCCAGTTCAAACATTTGAGTGGCCGTGAATTCAGATACCAGTTAATCTGAATCAATTCATCATCACTAATCTCTTCAATTGGCTGACCCTTAGGAATAAATCGCCGTAACACTCGATTACGATTCTCATTACTACCACGTTCATGCGGAGAATAAGCATGGGCAAAGTACAACGGCACGCCGGTATTTTTCTCAATTGATTGGTAGTTGGCGAACTCTTTCCCGTGATCAACCGTCAGTGTCTTGAGATTAGTTCCTAATTGATTAG
>NZ_AUHQ01000027.1 GCF_000423265.1 Ligilactobacillus saerimneri DSM 16049
CTAAAAAACAGGATACCGGATGAACTGGGAAGCGTAAAATGTGATAAAATAAACATATAACTCATATATCTTTTCTTTTGCGCCCGGGTATCCATTTACCGGGCGTTTTTTTGTTGTCAGATCATCCCACGGCATCCAGACAATAAAAAAAACCGCCCTTAAATAGGCGGTGCTTAAAGGCTCATATAGACAAGCGGAATTATATTTTTTGTCGCGAGTTTGTCGCAGACTTTTATAAAAATACTGTTTTTCTATTAAATCACTATTTTAAAAACGTTGATATAACGGACTTTATACAGTGATAAACACTGATAAAATAGCCGTATGATTTTATGAAAAAAACCGCCTGCTATCAACAGCAAATAAATGGTACCATCGGAGCTCATTTTCCTTGTTCAAATGTAAACAAAAAAGCCACGGTATTTCCGTAGCCTTTTTTCTGTACTTCATACTGTCTGCTTATTTCTTGTCTTGTGTTTCCAACATCTTTTGGATAACCGGAACTTTGCCTAGTTCCGTAATATCATCTTTGCTTAAAACCACCAAGTTTGTATCTGATTTTGCTAGGCTAGTAAATGCCTGAATGCTTTGATCCCGGAAATAATTGCTATCAACTTGTTGCAATGCTGTTCGTATCTTTTCAATACGATAACTTTCCGCATCAGCCCGTTGCCGAGTCGCTTCTGCTTCAGCGCGAGCTGTTTCGACCAACGCTTTATTCTTGGCATCGGTAGTCAGCTTAATATTACGGGCTTCCCCTTCAGCACGTGCAATTGCTGCAATTCGCTCACGATCTGCTGTTAATTGTTTGTCCATAGCGCGTTGAATCTCTGTCGAAGGTGTTAGTTCATCAATATTAACCCGGTCAACGTTGATACCATAGATATTAGTTAAATCCCCAATCGCACTTGCCAATTCGGCATTAATTTTGGAAGTTGATCCCAAAGCTTCATTCAACTCCATTCGCCCAATAATATCTCGGAGGTGTCCCCGCACTAATTGAGCCATTGATTCTACCGAATCTGTATTTTCATAGGTATATTTTATAGCATCTGTCACGTGATAATTGAGCGTCACGCTAGCTTCAATATCCGCATTATCCTTTGTGATTACAGAATATTGTGCTAACCGCAATGGGTGCATTGCCAATTCAACTACCTGAATATTTTGCAAAAATGGAATGTAGAAGTGTAATCCCGCTTCCACACTGCGACTATACTTGCCTAACGTCTCTACTAAACCCTGACAATTCTGCTGTACAATTTTAACTCCTAACATTTAATCCCCTCCCAATTTCATTAGCGGTCGTAAAGTTAAAATATTCCCCACCGCTTCAATCACAATATAATCTTCAGTCGGTGTGTATTCTTGGTTCCCTTCAATTAAATAACGATAGTAAATCCCTTGCAAATGAACTAATCCATTCACTGCGTCAATCTGCTTAGCAGTAACCTTTTGCCCAATAAAATTACGTTGTTCTAGCGATGTACCGGTGGGGTGAACTGCTAGAGCCCGACTAATAATATCAACCACCGTACTATTGACACTCCGCTTATCAGCTTGTGCTTTTTCTTCTAACTGACGCTTTAGTGCCTGTGGTAGTCGAAGTAAAAAAGTAGTCATCTCACTTTGTCGCATATTTCATATTCCTCTATCTTTATGATATCTAAATGATATCATAAATAACAAAAAAATCGTTTGAAAAAGCCTGATAATCTTTTCCAAACGATTTGTATACTAATTTTCATACATCCATCATCAGTGATCAATTACCGACGATTGGATATGACCTTTAATTTGACGCCTTTTTGCTTCTAAATAAAGAAAATAATATTTGGCTTTAGCTAATTCTGTTTCAGCCACCAATTGCTCATCACTATCATACACTGCCGCTTGCGTTTGGCGGGCGTTATCCCAATTACGCTTAGCAGTATCAATATCAGCCAAGAGCATTTCGTCATATTGCTTCTTTAATTGCTGTTTCTTCCATAAACCAAACATCTTGATCCCTCACATCTCTTGCCGACCTTGCATTGCGCGCGCTAGGGTCATTTCATCTGCGTATTCAATATCGCTTCCCACAGCCAAACCATGTGCCAGCCGTGTAACCTTGATTTGAGCAGGCTTGATTAATCGCGATAAATACATTGCCGTTGCTTCACCCTCAGTAGTTGCATTTGTTGCTAGGATTACTTCTGTAATTTCCTCATGCTCCTGCAGCCGCTTCAATAAACTAGCAATGTTTAGGTCATCAGGCGTTGTCCCATCAGTCGGCGATAAAACCCCATGGAGGACATGATACAGTCCATGATATTCGTTCATTTTTTCAAATGCCATCACATCTTTAGGTTGCTCTACCACAATTAGCTGATGCTGGTCCCGTGTCTGATCCTGGCAGATTTCACACGGCTCATCTTCAGTAATATTGCCACAAATTTGACAATAGTGCAGGTCACGCTTAGCTGAAATCAAAGCTTTAGCAAACTTTGTAACATCTTCTTCATCCATGTCTATGGTATAAAAAGCTAACCGCGTAGCGTTCTTATTACCAATTCCCGGCAAGCGCATATAACTTTCAATCAACTTCTCAATCGGTTCTGGATACTGCACCGTTTTCGCCCCTTTTAACTCAAATTATAGACCCGGGATATTTTGTGCATACTTTCCCATTGTCTTTTGGGTTTGACTATCAATTTGGCTCATCGCATCGTTGATAGCAGCCACCAACAAATCTTGTAACATTTCTACATCATCCGGATCTACTGCTTCCGGTTTGATTGTCAAATCAGTCATTTTACGGTCACCAGTAAATTTAACGACTACTAAATCTTCTGGCGCATGTCCCGTGAAAACCGTCGCATTTAACGTTTCCTGATCTTGTTTCATCTTCTTTTGCATTTGCTTAACTTGTTTCATCATTGCTGACATATTCATTCCACGCATCATTACATATTACCTCACTTTTAAATTAATCATTTTTAACTTTAACAATATCTTCCCCAAAAATTTTATTGGCTTCAGCGACTAGTGGCGCTTCCGGTTGTGAAGCAGTAGGCGCCTCTTCTTTTGAGGAAGTTGTTACCTGAGACTTCTGTTTCCCTTTATGCAGTTGGTCAACATAGGCTGTACGAATCTCTAGCCATTGGTCTTGCGGAATGAAAACCAGTTTAAATTCCCTGCCTAATAACAATTCTAATTGTTTAGTCACTGCAACCTGCAGTTCTTCATCTGCAATAGCCTTTTTACAAAGAAAACTCTGCTTAAACCCTAATAAAAGTTGGTTAGGGGCGGCTGCTAAGGGTTGGGCCACCGACATGATTGCCCGCTGTGGTATTGCCAATTGTGAGAGAACCTGGTCCCACACAGCTGTTACAGCTTGTTTATCCTCACGGGTTGCAGCTCGCAATACCGAATATACCCGCTCGAGATCAACCTTAATTTTAGCAATCGGCTTCCGTGTTACAGCTTGTGGTTTTACTTGAGAATTAACCTCGGTAACAGTAGCCCCTGGTTGACTTCGACGATTAAGTTCTTGCTTCAGCGTTGCCACTTCTTGTTGAAGTTGCTTAATCTCTGTTTGAAGTCCCGTATCCATCGTAGCAACCGGTGCTTGCTTGGGTGTCATTTGCGAAGCTTGTGTCAACTTGACAGTCATTACCTCTAAGTAGACAGATTGGTGTGTTGTGAACCGCATATTTTCTTGTTGTTCATTCAACACATCAATCATCTGATATAGACGATCAGCTGCTGTCGCCTGCGCAAATTCTTTAAAGCTATCGTCAATGACACCCATCCGATTTGCTTCAACAATTTCTGGTGCTTCTTGATACAGCAGTAAATCTCGACAATACATAATCAAGTCCTCAATCAAACGACTAGGATCTTTGCCATCCTGGAGTAGTTTCTGAATGGTTATCAACGCCGCTGCCGTGTCATGATTTAACACTTGAGCTAAATAATTATGTAATTCTTGTCGCGTTACACTTCCAGTTACTAATAAGGCATTATCTAATGTGACTTCGTTTTCACCAAATGATAAGACTTGATCTAGAATGCTCAATGCATCTCGCATTCCCCCTTCGGCTGCTTTAGCAATCACCTGCAAAGCCTGTTGATCATATTTAATCTCTTTTTGCTGAAGAATGTATTCCATACGGTGTAGCAACGCAGCTAATGTGATCCGCTTAAAATCAAACCGTTGGGTTCGGGAAATAATCGTTGCTGGAATCTTATGTGGTTCCGTAGTAGCTAAGATAAAAATTACATTAGCTGGGGGTTCTTCTAACGTTTTTAATAAGGCATTAAACGCACCCGTGGATAACATGTGAACTTCATCAATGATATAAACTTTATAGTCTGCTTGTGTCGGCGCATATTTCACTTTATCTCGTATGTCACGGATTTCTTCAACACCGTTGTTTGAAGCAGCATCAATTTCAATTACGTCGTTTAAACGGCCGGCTGTAATTGCCCGACAGGTTTCACATTCATTACATGGTTCACCATCTTTTTGTTGGTGGCAATTAATTGCCTTAGCAAAAATTTTAGCAGCCGAAGTTTTTCCTGTTCCCCGCGGTCCACAAAAAAGATATGCATGGCTTGTTTGCTTCGTTACTAACGCGTTCCGCAACGTCTTAGTAATCAGTTCTTGCCCCACCAAATCAGCAAAACGCTGAGGACGCCATACCCGGTATAATGCTTGATAACTCATCCTGCATTCCTTCCCATTCTAATAAAACATTTCCCCCATTATAACAAAAAATCTCCTCGCCTTAACAGACCAGGAGCTTGCATTCATATCACAAAAGGCACATGCTGAACCAAACTTAGTGCTGCTTCCTTCCGGACCTGACACGGTTCGTAAGGACAACATTGCCTTAAGGCCTTGCGGCAAAATATATCTTAACACGATCACAATTATTTTTCCAGTATTGATTTATCTTTCTTTTGTTGCGCCAGCCTACGCTGCTGTTTCCTAATTTTTTGTTGTTTCCGAATATAGCGAAAGAAGTCACGCAAAATTTTAGCTGACGCTTCTTCCATAATTCCGTACTCAACCTGTGCCTGGTGATTAAAGCGTTTATCCCCTAACAAATTCATCAAACTCCCCGCACAACCTGCTTTGGGATCTTTAGTCCCATAATAAACTTCCGGAATTCGGGAATTGATAATTGCTCCACAGCACATTGCACATGGTTCCAAGGTAACAAATAACTGAGTATTTTCCAATCGCCATGATCCTGTGCGTAAACAAGCTTCTTCGATAGCCATCACTTCAGCATGATGAACCGCATCTTGACTGTGCTCACGCAGATTATGCCCTCGCCCAATAATTTCACCATCACGAACAATTACACATCCAATGGGGATTTCACCTATGTTTTGAGCTTTCTTAGCTTCATACAACGCTTCCCGCATAAACTTGTACTTTTCAAATTCACTAAGCTCCATTTTCTTAATCCTTCCTATTTAATACTTTGCAAAATGAAGTACCCTTTATCCCGCGTCAAAGTTGTACAATTACCAAAAACTTCTAACATCTTCTTTTTAGCCGATGGAGCTCCCTGCTTCTTTTGAAGAACAATGGTTAAAGTCCCTCCTGGCAACAAGTGGGCATATGCTTCCGCTAAAATGGTATGTACTACTTGTTTTCCTGCTCGGACCGGCGGATTGGAAATGATCGCATCATAATCAACATCTTCAACATCCTGGTAGCAGTTTGAAGGCCAGATTTTGACGTTCTTAATTTTGTTAATCGTAGCATTTCGTTGACATAACGCTAATGCCCGGTTATTAACATCTACCATATCAACTTGGCTTGCTGGGAAAGATTTTGCCAAAGCTAATCCAATCGGGCCATAGCCACATCCCACATCTAGAATTTTTGCTGCAGTAGTTAAAGTTGGTGCTACCGCAGTCAATAGCACACGACTACCATAATCCACAGTATTCTTAGAAAAAACACCATTATCAGTAATAAAAGTTAGTGTCTGATCCAGAAGTGTAAAATCCCAGCGTTGTTCTGCATGATCTACATCTGGATTTTCTGTGTAATAATAATTTGGCATTTTTGTATCCTTTCTGTAATTTACGTTCATATTCTGTTTTATATCATACGAATTTTCGCGTGATAAAGCAATTTCTATTGGTATCCGCTTTCTTAAACAACTCTATATATGGTATTGAGGGTGTTTTTTAACCCCCTATATCTTGTGTTTTACGATTGCTTTTAGTTGATTTATTCCCAAAATATTGTATACTGAATTACGTTAATTATCGAGGGAGTGAGCACAATGAAGCTAACTGTTTTTACTAAAAACAACTGTATCCAATGCAAGATGACTAAGAAATTCTTAGAACAGCACAACATCAGTTTTGAAGAAAAAAATATTTCACAAGAACCACAATACATTGATTATCTCCGTGATCACGGCTTTCAAACTGTTCCGGTGATCGAAGAAAACAACGAACCTGTAATCAATGGTTTTCGTCCTGATCTTTTAAGGAGGCTCATCGCTGACTAATGAAAGTTGTCTACTTTACTGTGACAGGTCAGACACGGCGGTTTGTCAAAAAACTTGCTGTTAGTGATCCTTACGAAATTGATGGAATTGATCCAGAACATGAAGTCAACGAGCCGTTCGTCCTCATCGTTCCGTCGTATAGTGACCCTGCTATCACGGAACCTGTGGACGAATTTTTAAGTTATGGAACAAATTCTAAAAATTTAAAAGGAATTGTTGGCAATGGTAACCGTAATTTTGCGGAATTATTTATTATCACTGCTAAAGAACTAGCTCACAAATACCAAAAACCAATTATTTATGCCTTTGAATTCAACGGCACACCACGCGATGTAGAAAATTTCAGGAAAGCGGTGAAGAAACTTGAGTCTTAAAGATATTGATATCAGCAAAGTTCGTTATTATGACCTCAATAATGAGATCAATCTCCCTGTTAATGGGCAAATTCCATTGAATAAAGATAAGGAAGCTCTAGCTAGCTTTCTCGAAGAAAACGTTGGCCCCAACACCAAACGGTTTGCCAATCTAAAGGAACGCTTTGATTATCTCATTGCCAATGATTATTATGAAGCTGAATTTATTCATAAGTATGACTTTAGCTTCATTGAAAAGTTATACGTATTTTTACATCAAGCCAACTTTCACTTTAAGACCTTCATGGCTGCTTATAAATTCTATGCCCAATATGCTTTAAAAACTAACGATGGAGCATATTATCTGGAAAACTTCATTGATCGAGTAGCAGCCAATGCTCTTTTTGCTGCTGATGGTAATGAAGAATTGGCTATGGCTTTAGCAGATGAGATTATTCACCAACGTTATCAACCAGCTACTCCAACCTTCCTCAATGCCGGCCGCAAGCGGCGGGGTGAGTTGGTGTCCTGTTTCTTAATCCAAATTACTGATGATATGAACTCAATTGGACGAGGAATCAATTCTGCCTTACAACTCTCACGGATTGGGGGCGGTGTTGGGATCACCCTATCCAACTTACGGGGAGCTGGCGCCCCTATCAAGGGAATTCAAGGAGCTGCTTCCGGGGTCATTCCTGTCATGAAACTCCTGGAAGATAGCTTTTCCTATTCCAACCAACTTGGCCAACGTCAAGGTGCAGGGGTTGTGTATTTGAATGTCTTTCACCCTGATATTGTTGCTTTTCTTTCCGCCAAAAAGGAAAATGCTGACGAAAAAATCCGGGTTAAGACCTTATCTTTAGGAGTTATTGTGCCTGATAAATATTATGAATTGGTACAAAAGAATGCCGACATGTATCTCTTTGACCCATGGGGGGTTGAGCGCGCCTATGGTAAACCATTCTCATATGTTGATATCACTAAAGAATATGACAATATGGTAGCTAACCCTGCTATTCCTAAGAAGAAAATTAAAGCCCGGGAATTGGAAGAAGAAATTTCCAAACTCCAACAAGAATCAGGCTACCCATATGTTATCAACATCGATACTGCTAACAAGGCTAACCCAATCGATGGCAAAATCATCATGAGTAATCTTTGTTCAGAAATTCTGCAAGTTCAACGTCCCTCACGCGTTAATAATCGCCAGGAATTTGACGAACTTGGCACTGATATTAGTTGTAATCTGGGTTCAACTAATATCGTTAACCTGATGGCTTCACCTGATTTTGGTAAGTCCGTTATGACTATGACCCGAGCTTTGACATTTGTGACTGACCACTCTGCAATCGATGTCGTTCCATCAGTTGAACATGGCAATGCGATTGCACATACTATTGGTTTAGGTGCTATGGGATTGCATGCCTTTTTGGCTAAGAATCACATTGAGTACGGTTCTCCAGAAGCTTTAGACTTTACTAGTGTCTATTTTATGCTCTTAAATTACTGGACTCTTAAAGCCTCAAATACTATTGCTCGAGAACGACAAACGACTTTTGCAAATTTTGCTAAAAGTAAGTATGCTGATGGGACTTACTTTGACAAATATGTAACTAAATCTTATGCTCCGCAAACTGACCGGGTTAAGGAACTTTTTGCAGGCACTTTCATCCCCCAACCATCTGATTGGGCCAAACTCAAGGAAGCTGTAATGCGTGATGGGCTCTACCATCAAAACCGAATGGCTGTTGCTCCTAACGGATCAATTTCTTACATTAATGACACTACTGCCAGTCTTCATCCAATTATCAACCGGATTGAAGAACGACAGGAACGAAAGATTGGGAAGATCTATTATCCAGCTCCATACCTTTCTAACGATACTATCAAGTACTACAAGTCAGCTTATGATACCGACATGCGGAAAGTTATTGACACCTATGCGGCTGCTCAACAACATGTCGACCAAGGAATGAGTTTAACTCTCTTTATGCGGTCAACTATTCCTGAAGGTTTGTATGAGTGGAAGAAGAACCGGACAAACAAGATGACAACTAGAGATTTGTCTATCTTACGAAACTATGCCTATGCAAAAGGCATCAAGTCTATCTACTATATTCGGACTTTCACTGATGATCAGGAAGAAGTCGGCGCAAACCAATGTGAAAGCTGCTCAATTTAACTAGGTGTTGATTTCAATTAAGGAGGAATAATCCGTTCATGGAACGTCTAGACAAACAAGGAAATTACTTAGCTATCAACTGGAATGACATTGAAGATAGCATTGACAAAGCTACTTGGGAAAAATTAACTGAACAATTCTGGTTAGATACACGAATTCCCCTTTCTAACGACCTTGCAGACTGGCGCACTTTATCTGACGCCGATAAAGATGTCGTAGGGAAAGTTTTTGGGGGGCTAACCCTGTTGGATACCTTGCAATCACAAGATGGAATGTCATCTTTGATGGCAGATGCACGTACACAAGAAGAAAATGCTGTACTTAACAATATTCAATTTATGGAGTCTGTCCACGCTAAAAGTTATTCTTCAATCTTTTCAACGTTAAACACTCCTAAAGAAATTGAAGAGATCTTTGCTTGGACTAACAGCAATGAAACATTGCAATATAAAGCTCAAAAAATTAATGACATTTATCGTCACGGTAAACCATTAGAAAAGAAAGTCGCTTCTGTTTTCCTGGAAACTTTCTTATTCTATTCAGGTTTCTACACTCCGCTATACTGGTTAGGCCACAATAAACTGGCTAACGTTGCTGAAATTATCAAGTTGATCCTGCGGGATGAATCTGTTCACGGCACATATATTGGCTATAAGTTTCAACTTGGTTTTAACGAATTGAATGCTGAGGAGCAAGAAAACTTTAAAGAATGGATGTATGATCTTCTCTATGATCTTTATGCTAATGAAGAACAATACACCCACCTTCTTTATGACCAAGTTGGTTGGACAGAAGAAGTGCTCACTTTCTTACGTTACAACGCTAACAAAGCCTTGATGAACCTTGGTATGGATCCCTTATTCCCAGATACTGCTGAGGACGTCAACCCGGTAGTCATGAACGGGATCTCTACTACCACTTCTAACCATGACTTCTTCTCCCAAGTCGGTAATGGTTATCTGTTGGGGAACGTTGAAGCAATGAATGATGATGACTATCTATTCCGCTTTGACGATGACGATCAAAAATAAATATTTCCATAACTAAACAAGCGGCAGGCAAGAAATATTGTTTCTTGCTTGCCGCTATTTTTATTATATAGCCAAAGCTTTTTATAAAATTTATACCACTAATTCTTTGACGCTAGAAAAGGCTATCTTCTAATCTTTGCAGTTGTGCTTGATACGTCTCAGTCGTCAATAACAAGTCACTGGCTAATCGGTCAATACGCGTAATAATCTCTCCGGTAATGATTTCATCACCAGCAATATCTTTGCTCTCCACGTATAAACTACTTGCTAATGGGACTGCCTTCATAAAGTTTAAAATCGGTTTAAGCTGGTAATCGGCCACCAAAAAATGGCGGGGTGAGCCCGCTGTTATCACAGCTGTGGTCACCTTGTCTGCCAAGGCTCGTGCGGGAAGTAAATCTAAGACATTCTTTAACGCCCCAGAGATTCCTGCCTGGTATACTGGTGATCCCAAGACCAAAGCGTCCGCACTCATGATTTCTGTTGCCACACGGAGAGTGTCACCACTGTACTCACGAAAATCACGTCCATCACTAAATACCATCTGCAATTGTCGTAAATCCAGCAAAACCACCTCAACTTGGTTGCTTTGTGCTTGGAGAGCATCTTTTAGTTTGTTCAAAATTGTTACCGTTTTCGAACCAATAACAGCACCTGATACAAGTACTATTTTCATTATTTCACCTACTTCTTCGGATATGCCCGGGTATACTGCTTAACAACAGGAACAATCTTCTCCCCTAAATAATCAATTTGTCTCATCACTTGTTTGTGGGGCATTCCTGCAAAGTCAAGTTGGGCAATATAGCGTTGCATCCCAAATTGTTCATACTGGTAAAGGATCTTTTCAACAACAGCTTCTGGGTCACCAACATTCATTGATTGTAGCAGGTCGCGTTGGGCAGCAAAGGCCCGTTTATCAAAGCCATAACCATTAGCTAACCGCATTCCCTCATCAACATGTGGATAATACTCCCGTAGCGCTGTGGTCATATCTTCAGCTACATAAAATAATCCCGCAGTTGTTACCGGAATTTCCGCTGGATCATATCCATTTTTGCGTAAGACGTCACGATAAATATCCACCGACTCCTTGAAACGTGATACCGGCCCAGCAAGGGTTGTAATCACCATGGGAACACCTGCTCGCCCTGCTTTAATCGCACTCTCAGCTGGTCCACCAACCGCTCGCCAAATAGGCATCTTTCCATTTAAAGGCCGAGGATACACAGCAATATCATTTAACGGAGCGCGAAATTTGCCTGACCACGTAACTCGTTCATTGGCTGCGATCTGTAATAATAAATCAAATTTTTCTTCGAAAAGTTCAGCGTAATCCTCATATTTGTAACCGAGCAAATCAAAAATCCCTAAACGTGAAGCCCGTCCGCCAACAATTTCGGCCCGTCCATCAGACAACAAATCTAATGTAGCAAAATCTTCAAAAAGTCTAACTGGATCTGTGGTCGACACAATAGAAGCAGCCGACCCGATCTTAATATTTTGCGTTGCATTAGCAATGGCTCCCAAAATGACTGTATGTGCCTGGTTAGTAAAATATTGCTGATGGCTTTCGCCCAAACCATAGTAGTCTAAACCTGCTTGCTCTGCATACGTAGCTTCTTCAACTAACTCATCAATTCGTTGCTTTTCACTACTGATTTTGCCCGTAGTTGGGTCAGGCATCCTATCCCCTAACGTATAGATTCCTACTTCTAACCCATTTTCTGGATGAATCCGATAATCTGCCATTGTCATTTGGATAACCTCCACTTCATAACTTACTATATGTAAGTAATATAAATGAAAATACGCAGCTTGCCAAGACGGCACTTCAGAGTAATCAGATTACTTTAAAGATACCGTTTGATTTGGCAAGCACAAAATTGATCCGTATAATAAAACTTAAAAAGTTGCAGGAGGAATACCGATGAGTTTTGAACCACTGGACTGTCACATCGATGATGGTCTCAAAAGTTTATTGGGCAAATGGAAGATCCCTATTTTAATTCAACTACGCGCTCAACAAGTGTTACGCTTTTCTGACTTATACCGCGCACTACCTGGAATAACTAAGAAGATGCTTACACAAACGTTAAAAGAACTGGAGGAAGATGATTTAGTTAATCGCAAGGTCTATCCGGTTGTGCCCCCTAAGGTCGAATACCAATTATCTGCACATGGTCAGGAATTGATTCCGACCCTCGATGCCCTTCATGCGTGGGGAATAGCCCATAGCGCACACTTAGCGCATAAGCAACATCGGCATGACTAATCCGGTTATATTAGAAAATATTTTTACACACTACCGGCTAACTTCTTAGCCTTAGTATTAAGGAGGATTATTTTTGAAAGAAAACGGCTTACTCCTCGTAAACCTTGGTTCCCCCGTTCCACAAGTGTGGCTGATGTACGCCAATATCTCGCCGAATTCCTGGGTGATCCCAATGTAATTGAAATGCCCCGCTGGTTTTGGAAACCAATCTTGCATGGGATACGGTCACGGCCGGCTAAATCAGCTCAGCTTTATCGGGAAATATGGACCGATGCGGGATCTCCTCTTATCGTCTATACCTATAATTTAACTAAAAAAAGTTCGCACTTTACTTCTTGACTGGGAAGTGACAATGGCTATGACCTATGGTCAACCAACAATTGCCAGTCAAATTACCAAGTTGCAACAAAAATGTCACCACATCACTGTCCTCCCACTTTTTCCTCATTACAGTAAATCCACTACTAAGTCCATTATCGACCAAGTTGCAGCGGTTGCTCCAAATGCAACAATTATTAAACGCTTCGGTGGCGACGATGCTTATATTGCGCTTCTGGTTAATAGGATCAACCAATTATGGACAGCAGGTGACTATGACCAATTGTTTGTTTCCTATCACGGGGTTCCTGTTTCTGTGATTAAACGCGGGGATCCTTACCAGGATGAGAAACCATGGTTACTTCGCGCAAGTTACAAGCAGCTTTAACTTTAACATCAGACAAAATTAAATTCACCTACCAATCACGGTTTGGACCAACCCCGTGGCTCCAACCATATCTCCATGAAAGTCTTGTCCAAGCGGCTGATGCAGGCATACGAAAAGTTTTATTAGTTTGTCCATCATTCACAGCTGATTGTTTAGAAACTTTACATGAAAATGGTATCGAAAATAAAGCTAATTTCCTAGCTCATGGCGGGCAAACTTTAGATCTTGTTCCTGCCCTCAATGATGACGCGGAATTTGCTCAATATATTGCCCACTTGGTTCAAATTCATAAATAGATACCAATAATACAAAAACCGTTAGAAATTGCGTTACTGAAAACGTTACTTTCTAACGGTTTTATTATTACTGTTTTCTAAACTCCAGCTAAAGCTCTAGTTTTTTCATTCATTATTAGTTACGTAAAAATCGTGGCAACCATCTTTGCCATAAATCAGGTAACCCCGTGGTATTCTTCTCTTTTTTAACCGGAACGTTTACTACCGCAAATAATTGGATCATGGTAGTAACTAGTGAACTCTTCTTCCGATAAGCAATGTATTTAGGATACCATTGGGTAACGTATTTATTTTTAAATGACCGTAATCCTTGGAACGAGTAAAAACGGTATCCATATTCATAGATCAAATGGGCAATTTTTTCTTCGAGGAAACTAAACTCCGAATTTCCTACGTTTGCTAACGGAGCCATCCCCATATCAAACCGCTGATATCCATTTTGCTGTCCATATTCAAATAACTTGATAAATAGAATGTCCATTACTCCAGAAGGAACACCATCATGACGGTGGCGCATAAGATCAATTGAAAGTACGCCCTCCTCCATTGGCATAATATTAGCAAAGGCCACCAAGCGTCCGTATTGGTTTTTTACCACTGCTATCGGTTGCCGTTGTAGGTATTCTTCGTCAAAAAAACCTAATGAGAAGCCTTTTTCGACTTCTTGCCCTAACCATTCATCTGAAACACTACGCAGATCAGCCATTGTCGCCGCATCAAATGGTGGTTGTAATAAAGCAAACTCATAACCTTCACGTTCAAATTTATTAACTAAGTTCCGTAATGGCCGCCGCTTCTTCCCCGCCATGCTGAAGTCGGGCAGGTCAACATACCCTTCTTCACCGATTTTGATAAAATCAAACCCATAATCATGGAGTAATGAGGCAACTTCCTGATTTGTTTCATAAAATACCAAGCTGTAGCCAAACCGATCTGCAGCCTTCATAAAATCCAAGATTGCGCTTCGTAAATATTCCTGATTACCGACCGGTTCTCCCATGATCAATAGTTTATTAGCGTTGCGCCGATACATGAAGAAAAGTTGATCCTCTCCGTCAACTTGATAGTAATAAATATTTTTGTCACGCAAATAAGCCAACTGACTTACTTCATTGCCCCCAAACTGGGCAATTATCTTATGAATACGTTTTTCAGAATAATTATTTCGCTTGAAAGGATCATTGGCTGCTCCTAAATAGCGGATCAGAATCATTCCCAGCAATGCAGCAATTGAAAGTGCAATCAATCCCGACAGCCAAATTTTCAAACCTGGAAAGAGGAAAAAGGCAGGTGTCTTATGATGGCGCATAAATGATGGTGTATTCAATACTCCAACAATAAGATAGACCACCAGCGTCATCACAAAGATCGACCCGTCAACAATTAATTCGTTAATAGAATAACGTAGCTGTTCACGGTAAAGCTCTTTTTTGGCAAAGGCCACTGCAATTACTACTAAAACTAGGAAAGCAATAAACACCGGCGACGAGGAATCCCAAAAAATAGTGTTAGCCACACCTGCTACCAATAATAGCAATGCCGGCCAAAAAGCCCGCTTAACCTTTAGTGCAATCGCCCGACCTAAAATAATCAAAAGAACTGCAAAGATGATGTCCGATGATTGACTCAAGAAAAAGAGGGTATATGGATATAGCTGCAACAAAAACTTGTTACTGAATGTATAATTAGGGACCGCTGCTTCCAATAATAAAAAGATACCTGAGAAATACATGAAGCAAGTCACTAGGATATGCGCAATTTTTTGGAAAGCAGCTTGGGGCAAACCATCCAAATACTCATTGACCCGTCCTCCCATGCTGTGGGCAAAAAAGATTAAGCCAATAATAAAGGGAACAATATAATAAAAGATCCGAAAGAATAAACACCAAACAACAGCTTGGTCTGTTGCAATGCCTAAGGTGCTCATCCCCATCATCATGAAGACGTCAAAGGAACCTAAGCCCCCAGGTACCATTGAAATGACCCCTAAAACTGATGCAATAACATACAGGGGAAAAATTGCAGCTAAGTTCACAGATACATGCATAACCCAGCCAATCATCATAAAGAACCCGGCCGCAAATAACCACTCAAATAGCGATCCAGCGATTAACCGCAGCTCAATCCCCAGCGTTAGGTCTTCAAAAAAGGATGCACTTTTTAGTTTGGTAACAGTAAATAATACTGGGAAATACAAAGCTCCACCAGCTAACCAAATCCAATAATTAGCAAATTGAACTCCGATTTGCCCAATAAAAATCATTCCTAAAGCTAGCCAACACAAAATAGACAAACCCGCAACCAAAAATAATGCTACCTTGGATAAGGCATATAATACCTGCTTTTTAGTTGCATTTTGACTGTAAAAATGGGCCCGCAACGTTGCCCCTAAAACCCCGCCAAAGCCAGCGATATTAGTAAAACTGTTAGTTGTCCATCCGCTTCGGATGATATACGGGATTGTGAATTTTCCTGGTAAAAACTTCACAATAGCAAAGTCATACCCCAACATCGGTAATACTGCTACCATTCCGCCTAACAACATCAACCCTATTTCGATTGGCGACTGATCAGCCAATCCCTGTCCAACCCGATTCCAATCTACATCGCGAAAAATTTTTGCTACTTCAAAAATCACAAAGATTACCACTGATGTTACAAATAATAATTTCAGCAATAGCGCATTGCGATCAAAAAAAGTACGTGCTTTTTTTAGCATGGTTGTCACCTATTTTTCCTCCCCAAGTATGTTTTATCTATTCCCATTATCAACGAAATTAGTTAATTATTCAACTAACTAACGTAGATTAAAAACATTTTTAGCAAAAAAGGATAACTCACAGTAATAAACTGCGAATTATCCTTCGTTGTTAGGTGTTATTTAGCTCAATCGTGCTTTTTCTTTTTATTTTTCAGATCGATTCCTAATAATCCTGCCAGCATTATCAGGAGTAACCCCCACACCGTCTCGCTGGTGGTTTCTTCGGCACCCGTTTGTGGTAACCGTGCTAATTGCTCTGTTTTACTTTCCGCTTGAGCTGGACTTGGATTTTGTTGGTCACTAAGCGCAACCTTCTTATCAGCCATTGTCCCGGGCGCATTGTTCTTATCTGCGTCATCTTCTGGCATCTGTGGCTGATTATCTGGTGCGTAAATGAAAATAATTTCATCATTTACCAGCTTAAATTGTCCGCTGACACTAGGGACTGCACTTTGTAAGTGATAACCAGGGATCTGTATAGCCTGTGCAGTAAATGCTGCCCCAAATGTTCCTGTTAAAACTGTACTTGAAGCCAATTGGTGCCCATCAGCGGTTTGATAATGAACCACTACCTGCTCTTCATCAGGTGCATAGATAAAGACTACGGCGTGATTATCCACTTGATAAGTTCCGGTTACTTGCGCGGGACCACTAACCAAGTGGTATCCTGGAATATCCTTTGCAATCGCGGTGTACTCTCCACCATAGACACCGATCAAGTTTTCACTTGGATGCAACGGCTGCCCATCAGTCGTTATATGCTGTACTGTGACTGTTTCAGGGTTTGGAGTGTAGTTAACGACATATGCTTTATCTAGGTTCTCGTCCCAAGTGGCATCGCTAACAACAACTGTGTCACCGCCAACACTGTCCATCTCTGGAGTATACCCTTCGATGTCTGGACTGTTCAAGGTGGCAAAACTTGCCTGGTCATTCCATCCTTGATCCCAAATAACCACTCCGGTAGCCATATCCTTGATTCCCCCTTGAGTAAAGATCAGGGTCTTTGCTACTGTTTGTGGTCCTGCTGGTAAGTTATAGGTCACTGTCATCGTAACCGTCTTAGTTCGCTTTTGGTCTACCAACTTATGCTTAAGGTGCACAACGATTTGTTTACCATCGTGGGTACCATCAGCGGTAAAACTAATCTCTGTTGGATAGCCTGATACCAAGACATACTTATTCGGATCCGGATTGATAATATTAGTAGCGACTTTCTGGTCAGTTTGTCCATTGATCACTTGTGAATCACCAATTTGTAGTTGATTGTTGTCATCATCAACATAAATCACCGTCGCACTCTGCTTATTAGGACTATAAATCACTGTTCTTTCAACAGTATTTAATTTTGGATCAGCAAAATTGTCATTCGTAATTAACACTGCCACCGGAGCCACTTCTGGCTGATCGGCCGTATAGCCCTGAATTTCCGGACTATCAACTGCTGCTAAAGTCACTTTTTGGTCCCAAGCCGAATTCCAAATGGTGGTCTCAGTTACCAAGTCAGTAACCCCATCTTGAATCACTGTCAAGCCTGGTTCTGTTTGGTAATCATCCGCCGCTTGGGAATGTGTAGCATCGGCAAAAACGTAATGAATTACTTCTGTAATGGTCTTAGTTCTGTGCGCTGTCACTTGCTTGTGCTTAAAGTGCAAAACAAATTGATTACGCTGATCGTCGCTTTGATAAGTTGTACCTTTAGCAAAATTATCCGTTGCATCTGCGTTCACAATGTAGCCTTTAGCTTCTAAAGTGGCAATGATTTGTTCTAGACTTTGCCCGTTTTTGGTAAATACAATTTGCTCAGCAAACTTGCCACTTGCAGTCAACTGATTCAAAATTTGACCGTTGGCATCATCGTCCACTAGCTTTATCTGAGCATTCTGTGGATTAGCTGTATACCGGATTGTGAACACTGTGTCTTTATCCAACGGCTGAATATTGTCCATCTCAGGCGCAGCGTTGGTTGGTGTATATCCATCGAGTTTTCCTACAATTTCAGGTGCTCCTACACTGGCAAATGAATCCCGATAACCAGCAACAAGTTCCCACGGATTGTAAGTAACATGCTTAGTAACTTCGTCTACAAGTGCACTCCGCTGGAACTTAGCCGTTTGTACTAATTGCTTGGTAGTCCCATCTGGGAGGTAGACGACAATTGTCCGCGTGACCGTTTGATTTAGATCGCCCGCTTCTAACCCGGTTGTATATGTCAGATTAGGGTTATCTGGGAGGGGATCAGTCGAGGTTTTAGGATCATCCGGCGTTACTAAAACAGTAGCATGTTCAATTAAAACTCTTTGATCAGGAGTATGATTACCAGTAAAAGTAATTGCCACAGGAATCTTCTGTCCTGCAACCAATTTCCATCCAGCTGGAATCTTGATTTCAGTTCCTGTTGGTGTCTTAAAACGTCCATCGTCCTGTTTCAAAGTGATGGTTTCATCTGTATGTCCCGTGATTTCATATGTCGGAGTGATGACCTTCCCCGTTTCTTTATCAACAAACGTGATATTTGTTTTTTGTTCCTTCGGAGTATAGATGACAACTTTGTCCCCACCATTTTTCGGCTTACCAGCCAAATCAAAGGCGATCCGCTCGTTCGCAACTGTCTCTGTATTCGCTGTATATCCTGCAAGGGTGTGCTTATTAGCAGTTAAATTATAAGCATCAAAGTACACCGGTGTTGTTACATCAGTGGTCCCATGAACCCACTTAGAATAATGCACTGCGTCATCACTGCCCTGGGCAAGTTTAACCAGATCAATATCAGCCGTCCGCGTCCAATGTGATTCTTGGGTGACAGGAGCAAACGCTTCGCGTCCATCCTTGTAAATAAAGGAAATCTGCCGAGTAACAGTGGTATTCAGATCTTTCTGGTCAACTCCTTGCGGGTAGTTATGTGTATAACCATCACCATCTGTCAGTTGATCTGTCGTTGCTTTCCCTGCTTCAGCAGTAACTGTGACATGCTTGTGCCCAACATAAACTTTCCAGATCTGCTTAATTTTCAGCGGGACTTTTCCAGCATCGGTATCAATTAGTTCACTATCATCATATGATTCTAGATATTCCTTATTTAGTCCCTCAGGATTAGTTGTCCAGCCATCAGATACCAGCTTGTAACCTGCTTTGGCTAACTGTGCTAACCGTTCCTGGGTAGTGTAATTAATTGTGTCCCCTGAATTACCATTAATTCCGTCAGTAAATAGTGTATTGCCGGTATCTTGGTCAATGTACGATACTTGGGCTAATGATGTATTAGGAGAAATAACAACATAGACATCACCAGCATTCACACCCTGAATAGCAGCAATCGATTTTACTGTTGCTTCTTGAGGAGTATACCCTTTCAAAAAGTCATATTCTGTTGGCTTATTCGGATCATAGTATGGGGTAGGCACACTAGCATAATCTCCCACTGCACCGCTGGTAATGGTAGTTGAAGTCCCATTTTGATCTTCGGTTGTAGCGCTTACCGGTAACCATATATTGCGAACTGATAATTCTCCAGTCACCAAGTTAATTTCTACTTGCCGGTAGAACTTAACTGTTTGGTGAATATCATTTAAGCCAGCTACTGGTTGCCCTGAAACATCAACCCCATTCTTTGAAGTTCCTTGCGCATACCGATAGTGAATTGTCCGGGTCGAAGTTGACTCATAATCTTGCACATGGTTAGCGTATTCATTTGCAGGATAAACCGGTGAATTCTCATCATTATTATCAACCTTTCCACCGACAGTTGGCGGATTATCTGGTGTCACACTAACCCACTTTTCATGGTAAAAGACATCTACTGTTGTATCTGCCGTTGTTGCGTCAACATCCTGAGCTGCAATCGACGCTAAAGCTCGGTCATTACTGTCCGTGGCCTTTTCATAACCAAACTTCGTCAAATCATACGTTGCTACTGCTTGCCAACTTGTTTCATCTGTTGCTTCGTACCCAGCAGTATCCTCAGTTGCTTCAGCATATGGAATCCATTTTTCCCCTACTTTTGGCACTACACCTGAACCTTCAAAAATCACATCCACTTGACTTGGCTTATAATAACCAACCAAGGCTTTAGTGATCATGTCATACATTGCGTAGCGCTTTAAGGTCACTACTTGCTTCACAGTCTGAGGATATTGTGTTGTGGTTACACGTCCATTTGCGTCATTAATCAAGCGATCTTGATCCGCATCCCAGAAATTGATTGTCCGCGTTACCGTCTTTGTTTCTAAGGTGAACCGGTTACTGTGAATCAAATGCATAGTTACGATATTTTTGCTTGGATCAGCTGAATATGTTTTCGGCATTCCCAGCCCATCATCAGAATCAATAAATTTTCCTTGATCGGTATCGTAGTAATGCACATAACTTAAATCATAACCGTCATCAATCCCTTGATTTAAACGATTGAAAATATCCCAATAAACTGTCTTATTCTCGTCATCAATTGCTCCATCAGTGACTCCCGTTGCGATCTTCAAGTCCGGAATGATGATCTTACTATCGGTGTCATCAATTACTACGTAGTGAAATTCTTGTGGTAGAGCAGTGTAGGTAACTGTATTGGTAAATGCTATTGTATCTTCTGGATGTTTAGCAAATTCAGCTGCAATATCAAAAGTGATTCCCTTTGTGGCAATTTCTGAAACAGCTGTCCCTGCCAAGTATCCCGCTTTTTCCGGAACGGTTACCCCTGGAATCGTAAATGTTGCCTCTGTCCCAGTGGTGGTTGTTCCTTGTTCCTGATACAAATAAGTAACTTCGCCTGTAACTTCGTCTGTCATTTGGGTTACAGTATAGGTCTTGGTAACTGGAGCAGCAATGCTATTGTCACCATCTTGTCGATATAATGGTGCACTTGGATCATATTCGAACTTATCTGTCCGTGTTACCGTCTTAGTAACCTTGTCAATGATATGTTCCAATTCAAACTGAACGGTATCGCCATCGAAATAATAAGCAACAGTCTGGTTAAAGCCAGCCTGGCCCGCACTATACTTTCCAGTCTTGATTATCGTTGGTGTTTGTCCTGCTACTAACTGATAGTGGGCTGGAATCAAATCAGCAGGAATATTTGCAACATCAAAATCAGCTAACTTCAGCGTATCTTGATTGTCACTATATGTCTTCGTTAAGGCCGGAACATCAATGTAGCGGTCCTGACCATTTTCATCAACATAATGTAGTCGTGCTTTAACAGTGGACTCCCCTGTAATCTTTATCCCCGCCCGGGTAGAAATAAATGGTGTCATCCCCTCACCCATCAAGGCTGTATCTAGGTACGCTGTCTTATTTGCATCATTGATAAAGTTGGGATCAGTTCCGTGGAAAATAAATTGTCCCACAGCTGTGATAGGGTCAATCGTCCGTAAGAAGCGAATCATCACTGCTTTAACTTTAGACCAATCATCAACCTGATCCGCGGTCATAAAGCCTACCGTCGATGGCAAGTAACCTTTTTGCGTTTGATTTGGCAATGTTTGTGTATCATATGAATACAAAATTTCAAAATCATTCATACCAAACGCAGTACTATGCCGTTCAAATTCAACCGCCCGGGTCAAATGGAAGGTAAAACTTGTATCTGAACTCTGTGGTAAGTTAGAGACCAAATACCCCTGTTTAATGCCATCAGTACTATAATTTGCCAGCCGTACAAAGTACGCCATTTGGTCGCTTCCTTTATCGTCTGAAGTCCCGATTTGAACCGGTTTAACGTCCTGGTTCCCCTGAGCGGTATTTGGGACATAAGCAATTGGTGGAGTTTTAATTGTAAAAGTCCCTGAACCTAAAAGATACAATTTACCACTAGCTCCACTGTCAGTAATCCCTTGAGTATAACCTTTGACATCTTCTTCAGGATTCAACACTTCTTTGGAGGTGTTAACCATCCCTGTTCGGGTAAACATGTACACTTGCCAACCATATGAGCCTACTTCAGCATCCGGATCAATAGCAATCGGCATTTGGTTAGAACCATAGAGATAGTTACCAGCTTTGACATCGAAGTTAAATCCCGTTCCCGTATAATCTAACTTGATAACTTCACGCCCGTTATACATAAATTTAGTTAGCTTGGGCTCTACTACTCCCTTTTCTCCTGGATTTGGTAAAACAATATCTTTCCACGTACCAGGGAAGTTCATATGCTCTGGTAAGACATAGTAGAAGATTGGTTCGTGAATGTATTTTGTTCCGATGGACGAACTATTGGCGTTGGTGACGCTGATACTACCATATGATTTCCAGTTTAGGTCCTCACTGTAATATTGATTAGAGGTTTGCGAACCGGTAGCTCCGGCATCCGACTTCAAATCAGCTACACTTTGAACCCGTTGATTTGAAGTATTAGTATAAGCAGTTCCATTTCCAAACTCTGGTGACCAGACTGTAAATTTAGTGCTAATCCTCAGATCAGCAGGTAAGGGATCAGCTTCATCGATGGCTGGTGCCAAGGTCCCATACACAACGAAAGATTCCGGACTATCATACTGGTTTGTCCCAAAATTACCCGTGGTGTAATAGTTAACATATTTATTCGTTTCGGCGCCAACTGCCCAAACATCGGGAATAAGTTCTACCTTTTGGAGTAACTTCCCTGTCGGCGCAGTTACTGCCTCACCCGCTTTAATAGTTCCCGTTAGAACGGTCCCATCAGTTAAGTAAGCTGTATAAGTATAGGCCGTAGTTCCCCGCCGCGCTACCTCGTTTAACTGTGGTGTTCTAAAACCCGTAATAGCCAGTTCCTTAGGAAACTCTGCAACAATATGCAAGCTATTCTTAAACTCAACTGAAGTTTGATTAGTAAAGGAGAAATAGTTGGTAATCTTCGTCGCAACTGTTTGACTAAATAAATTAGAGTTGTTATTTCCCCATGAATACAGTGGCAGTTTTCCTTGGTCAGGAATAGCATCCTTTCCTAACATCGTAATCTGCCACGGAGCTAGTGTTTTGGAGATAGTTGTCAAACCATCTTCAGTTAGGATCTGCTCTTGTATCGTGATCGGTCCCGCTGCAGTTAAAGTCGAAGTAGTCTCTGGACGCTCAGCTTCAAATTTCCCTACTAACTTATATCCTGTTTGAGATTCATAGCCTTGGGCTCCATATCCCTTGGGAACAGTGATGACAATGTTTCCACCTTTACCACCTACTTGCGTAATCGTTGTTTGATCACCATCTTTTAACTGACTAGCTAACCGGGAGGCGGCTTCATCCAAAATGAAGTCTGCCGGTACCGGAATTACAATCTGAGCGCCATAATTACGGGCTGAGTTAATCTTGCTAGAAGAATAGCTTTGGTCATCTTGGATCCCAGTTGCTTGTCGAATATCAAGTTCGAACTCATATGTGACATCCGGCAACAGTTTATTAACCGTCTTCGGATCGGGTTTAGTTTGGATGAGTTGTGCATTGTCCAAACTAGTATGGATCTTAGTTGTATATGTTAATGAAGGATTCTCTATTGGTGTTGTGTCATTGCTATTGTAATGACTCCAGTAAATTTTTCTAATAGCGTCCCCATCTTTGATTACATCACTTGGTCTCCCTTGACCCGTATAGTTATTGCCATCATTGATGATAATCTGTAACCCTTGGGAACTAATAGTGAAGTTATTAGTAAATTGGAAAGTATAAACATTATAGCTAATCCCATCAATCTTTTCTGATGTCCGCTTAACAGTTCCGGCTCCAGTTAATGCCCCCGCTGTCATAACTGCAGTATCATTAAGTGAAAATAGATAGTTAGGAACTTTAACGATGTAAACGTCACCGGCATTGATTGTCCCACTTAAACCGACAGTAATCCCACTATTAGAGCCATCATTCCCCAGGGTGCTGCGGCTAATATGCAGAGTTCTGCCATTATCATCAGTAGCGGTCAAGCCATCACTTGCCACTGAAGCCGTAACATTGGGAGTAGCTGTTCGTACCCGTGGTTGGATAGGGGCATTACTTTCTATTACAGGAGAGGTTTCATTCACTGTTGTATCTGCCGAAGTAGCAGGGGACACCGTACCACTATTCGGACTGCTACTTGCCACACTAGTATCTGTCGCTGGTACGTTTTGGCTACTCGTATTTATAGCAGACGGCTCATCAGTAACAGCAGTCGTTGTTTCCGGCTGAGCTTGAGTGCTGGTAGCTTCTGTTAACTCGCTATTCCCTGAATCCTTGCTAGTTATTGCATCACTGGTTGTTTGCACCGTTGGCAGTGCATTTCCAGTTTCATCGGCTTGGACTAGTTGACCCTTTGTAAATACAAACATTGTTCCTAAAAGAACCGAGGCAAAACCAACCGTTAATTTACGTAAACCATACCTCGGCTTCTGCATAGCAGCCTTTTGCTTGCGAAGCTGAGTGTTATTTTTTCCGACCATAATTAGCAACCTGATATCAACGTGTCTTTGTAGTCGGATAACTACATTTAAAGATCGATACTTTCCTTTCTCCCATTTTTCTGAACAGTTTCTAACCTAGAACACGCTTCTCTTTACTAGGTTCTGTTGCAAAAATTACATTTATAAATACTGGCTTTGCAACCGTATTCATATATAATTATAAAATCATTATCACGGTTTGTAAAATTAAGTTAGAAAAATAAAAAGCCATTTGTGGTAGACTTTTGAATACCCATACATCAAAAGAAAGGACACCACAAGTGACCTACCACCATCTTACCATAGACGAACTAACGATGATCGCTAATTTTCGTGACCAAGGAGTAAAAGCCTACCGGGCCGCCAAACTTTTGCATCGGAGCTTAGAAACCGTCTACCGAGTTTATCGCTTTCTGGCCGCCGGCCACACGCTCCAAGAGTATTCGTAAAAACAAGGCTCATTGCGGTCGGAAGGCCATTCAATTGCCCACTGATGAGGCAACTTATATCAAAGCCAAAGTGGCTCAAGGCTGGACGCCAGACACAATCATGGGACGCGCTGAACGACCACTCAGCTGTAGTATGCGGACGCTTTACCGCCTTTTTGAGCGGGGTACCTTTGATGTGCCGATGAAAGGCAAACGTTGCCCCAATGGTTACGTAGAACGGCGGGGGAAGGCTGGTCAACTTGGCCAAAGCATTCACCAACGGGCTATCGACTTTCCCAACTTTAACCGTGAATTCGGCCACCTTGAAGCCGACACCGTCCAGGGCAAAGGACATCAGGGCGCCGTTATGACTTTGGTCGAACGGACTTCCAAAGTCGAAGTAATTCTTAACGTCCATAGTAAGACGGCCACCAGTGTGACTCAGCACTTACAAGTTTGATTTTAATATTAATTATTAGTTTGTAATTTACTATACTTTGTAATAGCTAAGTGCGAATAAAAAAGACCGGTAACAACCAGCCTCTTATCATTGCTGCGTCTAATGATGCGCAACATGATATTTATGCCCCGCGCGCCCTTTCCGGGTTACACGTTTGATTTTTTGGTGTTTTTGTTCGACCAATTTAAAATTCTTCATTTTCCCCCGAAACGGGCGCCTAGCAACTTTTAGCCGCGTCCAGTCCTGCATCGCCGTGATCATGCCAGCTAACTGTTTGGTTTGAAAATCATTTCCTTCTAGCTGGGCTGCCTGGTAAATATCAGTTTGTAACCGATTAGTTAAATTCTGATGGTAACGGAGTAACTCATCCGTCAACGGTTCATGCCGATACTTGTTGAACAAGTCTTGGATAATTATCATCGCTTCTTTAACATTCTGGGGTTTGACATAACGATTTTGCATATTAGTTCCTACTTTCTTTTGTGCTTTTAGATTGATATATCGTTTTTTTTTTGATATAAATATATATGTAATTTTTTGTTAGGAGGTTACGTATGCGTCCGAAAAAAATAGCTGACACTATTAGGAAAATAGTTTTTTTAATTTCATATTTTTTCATAACAATAATTATATACAGTTTCTTTTTACTGTACCTAACTGATGGAATGCATCATATCTGGATTCTTTCTACCCTTCAAATGAAAATCGACGGTTTCTTTTATGAGTTACATATGACCAAAATTTCAGACTTACTTCTGATAGTTGCACCCTTGGTCTTTCCATTTGCATTTATCTTCGTCTTTATTAAATTGGCAGATTGTAAAATTTAAGTTGAACATTTTAGTGGACAGAAAAACCCATAAAGGTCTTTAATGGTGTCGTTACAACATTCCATTAGAAAGAAGGACCTTTATGGGCACCACTATCTTATCATTTTCAGACCGCATTGTCATCGAAACGCTTCGTCATGAAAAGCGATCTCTTCGATATATCGCTGATTACCTGGGCTTTAGTAAGACTACTATCTTTAATGAAATTCACCGGTTAAAGGGTGAATACCATGCGACTAGTGCGCAAGCCGACCACGAAACTAAACTTAGTTATCGTGGTCGTAAATGCTCATTAACGGCTAACCTCAAGCGACTAATCGAAGAC
>NZ_AUHQ01000028.1 GCF_000423265.1 Ligilactobacillus saerimneri DSM 16049
CGTTAATGAGCATTTACGACCACGATAACTAAGTTTAGTTTCGTGGTCGGCTTGCGCACTAGTCGCATGGTATTCACCCTTTAACCGGTGAATTTCATTAAAGATAGTAGTCTTACTAAAGCCCAGGTAATCAGCGATATATCGAAGAGATCGCTTTTCATGACGAAGCGTTTCGATGACAATGCGGTCTGAAAATGATAAGATAGTGGTGCCCATAAAGGTCCTTCTTTCTAATGGAATGTTGTAACGACACCATTAAAGACCTTTATGGGTTTTTCTGTCCACTAAAATGTTCAACTTAAATTTTACAATCTGCCATTAGAAAAAATAGACGACAAGGGCTTAAATCAGATCTTGAGAAGGCTTTAGTCGTCTTTTCTTTTTTGTTATGATAAGAATGATAAAAGGGGGATTACGCCATGAATCAAACCGGAATTCAAAAGTACCTTCAAACCCTTACCCAGGCACTGGAGAAGACCAAAGAGATCGAAAACCAATGGCAAACAAAATTGGCATTTGTGATACAGGTGGCCACTGCCGGGTCAACTGTTGAAGACATTCGCCATTATGATGATGTGCATGAAGTTTTTGGTCATGGGGTTGTTTTGCTAGAACGTTTGTGTAATCAAATTGAAAAGGCTAAGACACCACTGAAGGTTAATGCATTGAACCGGCGAATGTTTACGAACTATTGTCGGTATATTGATGATTGTGAAGAATTGCATGCCGTTATTCATCACAATTTAGGTAGAATTGATGTTGCACAGTTAAAAGCAATTAACCACCAGCGGGAAGAACATCTTCAGACAAGTTTAGCCACGTTTACGTTGATCAAAGAAAAATTAGGAGGTGACTAGAGCCGAATGGATCAAAATTACCTTCACCAGGCAGCTGCAATGCTGCCTTTTAAATTTGAACAAGTTCAAGCAGCATTAACCTTGTTGACGGCAGGGAACACCGTACCTTTTATTGCCCGTTACCGGAAAGAGCAGACAGGAAATTTAGACGAAGTAGCTTTACGCCAGATTGCCAGCACGTATGAACAAGTCGAAAAACTAGCGCGAAGGAAGCAAACCGTTTTAAATGGAATTGCTGAACAGGGAAAGCTGACAGCATCTCTACGGAAGCAAATTGAAGCAGCGACCGATCTCATTACTGTGGAAGATTTATATTTGCCTTATAAGCATAAAAAGCAAACTAAGGCGCAAAAAGCCCGTGCTGCCGGGTTAGAACCCCTGGCCCGCCTGTTGTTAACGAAGGGGACGGCGCGAGTTGCCGATTTCATCAACCCAACTTCAGGAATATTGACGACTACTGATGCTCTTGCAGGTGCACACGAAATTATGGCCGAAGCATTTGGAGAAAATGCTGGGTTACGGGGATGGATGCGCCGGCGCTTTCAGCAGCATGGTCGGGTAGTGACACGAAAAAAAGCTTCCGGACAAAAAAATGATCCCCAAGAAGTTTATGCTACTTACTATGATTGGGAGCTGCCGGTGGAAAAGATCGCTCCCTACCAGGTATTAGCTATTAATCGTGCTGAAAAAGCTGGCGTTATCCAAGTGAAAATCGATCCGGATGATAGCTATATCTATCAATACCTGCATTCACGGTATAGTAGTCGGCAACCAGACAACCAATATCTGCAGGCAGCCTATCTTGATGGTTATAAGCGGTTTATTAAACCAGCTATTGAGCGAGAAATCAGAACGACAATGACGGAACAAGCAGTGACTGCAGCAGTCAAAGTGTTTGGAAATAACCTGTATCATTTATTAATGCGAGCTCCATTGAAGGGACGGACAGTTTTAGGTTGGGATCCAGCCTTTCGTACGGGGTGCAAACTAGCCGTAGTTGATCCAACCGGGAAACTTTTAGCTAAGACTGTGATCTATCCTCATGAACTGAGCAAAGGACAAAAGCCGACTTCACAACAACGAGCTCAAGCCGCCCGTGAGTTAGTTGCAATGATCCAACAATATCAGGTGGAGATGATTGCTATTGGCAACGGGACAGCTAGTCGGGAATCAGCACAATTTGTGGCAACGGTTATCCAGCAACATGCTTTACCAGTGAAGTTTGTAATTGTTAATGAGGCAGGAGCTTCGGTTTATTCGGCAAGTGAACTGGCACGACAAGAATTTCCTGACCTTAATGTTGAAGAACGTTCAGCCATTAGCATTGCCCGGCGATTGCAGGATCCATTAGCAGAATTGATTAAGATTGATCCCCAAGCAATTGGAGTGGGCCAATACCAACACGACCTACCTACCAAAGAATTGTCTGCCCAGGTGGATGCAATAGTTGAAACCAGTGTTAACCAAGTAGGAGTCAATCTTAATACTGCTAGTGCGGAGCTTTTGACGCACATTTCAGGACTATCAAAGACAACCGCTCACAATATTGTCGCTTACCGAAATGAACACGGTAATTTCACTAACCGTACCCAGCTCAAGCAGGTTCCGCGGTTAGGTCCGAAAGCTTTTGAACAAGCAGCGGGCTTTTTACGGGTTGTTAACGGGGAAAATATTTTGGACAATACCAATATTCATCCGGAAAGCTATCCTTTAGTGCAACGGTTACTAACCGAATTGGGCTTGAAACCAGAGCAAATTGGAACGGAGGCCATAGGTTTAGCCTTGGTAGGGGTATCTTTATCGCAATTAGCTCACCAATTGGGAGTGGGAGAAACGACGTTAAATGACATAATTGCCGATTTAAAGAAACCAGGACGAGATTATCGTGAGCAAATGCCAGCACCACTATTGCGTGATGATGTCCTTCATTTGGCTGATCTTAAACCAGGAATGCACCTTCAAGGAACAGTGCGTAATGTTGTTGATTTTGGGGCTTTTGTGGATGTTGGAGTAAAGCAAGATGGGTTGGTACACATTTCACAGCTGAGTACAAACTATGTGGCTAATCCACGGGAAGTAGTGGCTGTGGGAGATATTGTTGATGTCTGGGTAATAGCAGTTGATCAGAAAAGAGAACGACTTCAACTATCAATGATGGCACCGGAAACGGGGAAGTAGGATGACTGATCTGGAATTACAAAACTTGGTAGAAGAGATAGCAAATACTTATTTTCGCCAACCTTTTATTCACCAAGCACGGTTTAATTCGCGGCTACGAACAACGGGGGGCCGTTATTTGCTGATTAGTCATGACATCGAAATAAATCCCCAAATAGCAACTGACTATGCGGATACGATTTTGGTTGGAGTGATTAAGCATGAATTATGTCATTACTTTTTACATCAGCAAGGTCGCGGGTACCAGCACCGCCAGCGCGATTTTAAAACATTGCTCCATCAAGTCGGAGGGCTACGCTATGCCCCGCCTCTCACAGGCAAAAAGCGACGTTTATGTTATGAATGCCAACAGTGTCATACACGGTATTGGCGACAACGTCGGATAAATACTAACCGCTATGTATGCTCACGCTGTCATGGTCACTTAGTTTTTGTTGAAAAATATTAATAAATTCCTTGTCAACTAAGACCGGGTTTGCTATAATAACTTTTGTTGTCGCGGGTATGGCGGAATTGGCAGACGCGTCAGACTAAGGATCTGGTGGGCGTTTAGCCCGTGAAGGTTCGAATCCTTTTACCCGCATCACAGGAGGTTTTGCATTATGCAAAGCCTCCTTCTTTATTTTTTGCGAAAGTTTGAGGAATGAGGGTATGGAAAAATATGTTAAAATCGCTGCTAGCGCTGCTTACTTACCCCCACGGGTAGTAACAAATGATGAGCTGAGTCAAATTATGCCAACATCTGATGAGTGGATTCAGGCACATACAGGGATTAAAACCCGTCATTTTGCTTTAGAGGAAAACACCTCAATGATGGGAGCAAAGGTTGCCCAACAACTGCTTGAGCAAGCGCAGGTGGCTGCGACTGACATTGACTTGATCATTGTAGCTACAATTTCGCCAGACGCAATCACTCCTGCAACTGCGACCCTAATTCAAAAAGCAATCGGGGCTACTAAGGCTTTTGCATATGATATTTCTGCGGCATGTGCAGGGTTTATTTTTGCCCTGAGCACTGCTGATAAATTCTTACGGACTGCGCAATATCATCGTGCTTTAGTAATTAGTGCGGAAAACTTTTCTAAAATGTTAGATTTCCAGGACCGTACTTCAGCAGTCTTTTTTGGGGATGGCGCCGCTGGAGTTCTCTTGGAAAGCAGCACAGATCCAGCTGATAACATGATTATTGCAGAATCATTGCATGCAGATGGGAATGCAGAAGTCATCCATAGTGGTCGGATCGCACCAATTACTGATATTGCAGCGACTAATTATCCCCAAATGGATGCTTTTTTCCAGGATGGACGAGCAGTTTATCAGTTTGTAACAGAGAACATTCCCCCGCATATCAGAGAATTTTGTGATCACAATGGCTTGACCCCCGACGATCTTGATATGGTGATTACCCATCAGGCCAATTTACGTTTGATTGAGAAAGTTGCCGCGTTATTACAACAACCTATGAGCAAATTTCCACATAATGTTGATCGGGTAGGGAATACATCTTCAGCAGGAATAGCATTAGTCTTAAATGAAATACTGCAAGCGGGAAAGCGGCCACAAAAGTTAATGCTAACCGGTTTTGGTGCTGGCTTAGCATATGGAAGTATCTTGTTAGATCTCCAGCATTATCAATAAAAAACAACGGGCTAACTACCAGAATTGTTTCTGGAGGTTAGTCCGTTGTTTTTGTAGACAAATTTATTTTAGTAATAACCAGTTGTTGCAGTTCCAGTAGTGGTTGAAGTAGCAGTAGTGTAATCAGAAGTGACATCGGCTCCATAATTATTAGGGTTAGCAAAGGAAGCAGTGCTATCAGTTAGACCTAGTTCATGACGTAACCGGTTGGCTTGTTTTCGTTTTTCACTCACAGGAGCAACTTGATAAGATAAGTCATCGATCATGGCGTTTTCACCTTGGAGGGTATATGACTTGATGTTGCCTGCCGTGGAACGATAGTTAGTTGCTATGGTCATCATGTCATTATAAGTTAAGTCAGTGCGAATATTGGCCTTAACCGACTTTAAGATTCCCTGATAGTTGCTGAGGGAAGAGATTGACAAAGTTTTGTGAAGTAATGCTTCGATTACTTGCCGTTGCCGGTACTGACGTCCGTAGTCTCCCTTAGGATCTTCGTGCCGCATCCGACTATAAGCAAGAGCTTGTTTCCCATTCAAGGTAACTTTCTTACCTTTAGTAACATGAGCATCCTCATAATTGAAGGTTAATGGTGGCGTAACCGTTACGCCACCAACAGCGTCGACTGTTTTGACCAAACCATCCATATTGACAAGCAGATAGTAGTCGATAGGAACATCTAGTGTTTTTTGAACAGTCTTGATGGTCGTAGGCACTCCACCTTCGTGGTAAGCAGCATTGATTTTTTCGTAGATTAGGTCCGATCCGCTAACATGGACCAGGGTATCCCGAGGAATGCTGAGCATGGTAACTTTATTTTTCTTAGGATTGACCGTAGCAACGATTATAGTATCTGTTCGCCCAGTATCCTGGCGGCCTAGCCCAGCGTCTGTTCCCAAAAGGAGGATCGAGAACGATTTTTTCTTTTTGAGGATTGCCGAGACATCCCGCATTTTTTTAATATTAGCAGATGAGTATGTATCATCAATAGTAGTCTTGGCGTGTCCAATAATATTTAGGGCATAGACACCAACACCACCGAAGATCAATAGCACTAGCACAAGTAAAATAAGACAGATACGTTTGCGTTTCTTAGGAGGTTTGTGATAGCGATGCGAGTTATTATTTTTCCGGGTCCGACGGAGCGGAGTTTCTAGCAACTCGTCTTGAGATGATTTGTTATTATCGTTCATTTTCCGACTCCTTACCTATAACATATTAATGAAATTATATAATGCTGTTCTTATTTTTTAAAGCTATAAAAGGAGTTCTAAACATTTATTTAAAGAAGTTTGTCAACGCGTTGAAGATCAGGCTTACAACTACTGCCGGTGTAAATAAATTAACCAGTAAGAGATGACGACAGTTCTTTATGGTGAGCCGGAATTTTGCTATTATTAACATGATCGTTAAGTTAAAGAGGATTGAGAACATGGTTAAGTTAGTTCTGTTGCGGCACGGACAAAGTGCTGCCAATAAATTAAATATGTACACGGGGTGGAGCGATGTTCCCTTGACCAAATATGGGGAGCTGGAAGCACACGCAGCTGGACAAGCATTAGCGCAGGTAGGAATTAATTTTACAGCAATTCATACGTCTGTTTTAGTGCGGGCTATTAAAACAGCCAATATTGTGGCCGAAGAAATTCATCAGCTTTACCTTCCGTTATTTAAAACATGGCGCCTTAATGAACGCCATTATGGAGCTTTACGCGGATTAAATAAGGACTGGACGCGGGAGAAATTTGGCGCTGAGCAAGTTGCATTATGGCGTCGATCATTTTTTGCAGTTCCGCCCCAATTATCATCTCCGGACCATGATCGCCGTTACCAGGATCTGCCTAATGATGCATTGCCCTTGGCTGAAAGTTTGGCAATGGCGTATCAACGGATTTTACCATATTGGCAAGACCAGATTGCTCCCCAGTTGCGGGCCGGGAACAATCAATTAGTTGTTGCCCATGGTAGCACGTTGCGGGCAATGATTAAATATCTTGAGCAGATATCAGATACAGATATTGATGGGGTCGAAGTGGCCAATGGAGAGCCAATCGTCTATACACTTAATGATCAACTGCAAGTAGTAGATAAACAGATATTGCAGCCGCAAGCTGAATCATCTACCCTGTAATTGGGAACGATGCATCCTGAATTCAAGGAGGAGATAAACATGGAATACGCACCAAAAGCACCAGCCTTATGGGAAGCCATTACACAAGAGGAAGAACGCCAAGAAGGAACAATTGAACTGATTGCGTCAGAGAATATTGTGTCAGAGGCTGTTCAAGCTGCCCAAGGCTCAGTTCTGACTAACAAGTATGCAGAAGGATATCCTGGAAAAAGATATTATGGCGGTTGCCAATACATTGATAAGGTAGAACAATTAGCTATTGATTATGCTAAGAAATTATTCAATGCAGAATATGTTAACGTTCAACCTCATTCTGGATCCCAAGCTAATATGGCGGTATACCAGGCCCTCCTACAACCAGGAGACGTTATCTTAGGCATGGGGATGGACGCCGGTGGGCATTTGACTCATGGTTCTAAAGTTAACTTTAGTGGGAAGATTTATCAATCATACAGTTATGGTTTAGATCCAGAAACTGAAGAGTTAGATTTTGCGGAAATCCGGCGTATTGCCCAAGAAGTTCAGCCCCAGTTGATTGTGGCTGGAGCATCAGCTTACAGTAAGATCATTGATTGGCAACAGTTTCGTAGCATCGCTGATGAAGTGGGTGCTTATTTGATGGTAGATATGGCACATATTGCAGGCCTAGTTGCAACGGGGCTCCATCCGAGTCCACTACCAGTTGCGGATGTAGTGACAACCACTACCCACAAAACTTTGCGGGGACCACGGGGAGGAATGATTCTTTCTAACAACCCGGACTTAGGTAAGAAACTCAATTCCGCTCTGTTCCCAGGGATGCAAGGGGGGCCTTTGGAACATGTTATTGCAGCTAAGGCCCAGGCATTTTATGAAGCATTACAGCCATCATTTACAACTTATATGAAGCAGGTTGTGGCTAATGCACGCGCAATGGCTGAATATTTCCAAAAGAGTGAACAAATTCGGGTTGTTTCGCAAGGAACTGAAAACCATTTATTGATCCTTGATTTAACAGCAACTGGGTTAACGGGGAAAGATGCCCAAAACCTACTGGATGAGGTTAATATCACCACGAATAAAGAAGCTATTCCTAATGATCAGCGAAGCCCATTTGTGACTAGCGGTTTACGGATAGGTACGCCGGCAATTACAAGTCGGGGCTTCAAAGAAGAAGATGCAACTAAAGTAGCTAGTTTGATTACTACGCTGTTAACTCATGCTGATGATCCAGCTGTAAAAGCAACAGTTAAAGCAGAAGTTAACGAACTGACCGCTAAGTATCCACTAGCATAAGTGATTAAATATTAGATATTGAACAATAAGAATAGCGCACTGCGAGAGAGCAGTGCGCTATTTGTTTGATTTTTAATCATTCTGGGAAGTAGATTCTTCACTTTCTGATTTTGGGGATGCAGAATGACTACTTCTAATTCTGGTAACACGGAAAGAAGTAACGTATGCATTTTCCATTTCAATCGGAGTAAAGGAGAATTCGCCTACCCGAATAGGATGTTCCAGTTTCAAAGGATAATCACCTTCCAAGAAGTAACCTGTCAGTGTAGCAACAGGTGATTCTTGAAACTGCGTGATAGTAGTATGAAAATGTCGTTCGAAATCAGAGAGAGCAATTTTACCAGATACCCGGTAAGTAGGGTTACCTTGACTATCATCGTTGACCCGAATAATTTGTTCGGCACTGACGTGGTCAATTTCTTCACGAACAGTACCAAATAATTCTTCATAAATATCTTTATCGGTTACTATCCCGGATGTTCCCCCGTATTCATCCTGCACAATAACCATCGGGACTTTAGCTTTAATCATTACACGTAAAACAGCGGGTAATGATTGGTTTTCATAGACTGATGGGATGCGCCGGATGATTTTGCGGATAGGTGCGTGGGGATTAACCTGATTTTGGCGCATAATATCATAAGAAAAAATATAGCCTAAAATATGGTCCTTATCATTATTTTGCACCACCGGAAAACGGGTGAATTTCTTATTAAAGTACAACTTAGAAGCATCTTCTACTGTTTCGTTACTATTGATGACAGCTAACTGGGTCCGGTCAATCATAATATCTGCAGCTACTTTATCATTCATTTCAAATGCTCGCTGCATGAACAAGACGTCTTCTTTATCCATCTCCCCGGCCTTTTGTGATTGCTTGGATAAGGAAACAATCTCTCCTTGAGAATAGATATCTTCTTCAGGGTGAGTACTATAACCGAGCATTTTGGTTAAAATGCCAGCTGTGGCAGAGAATAGCCAAACAAACGGATAGAATACGACGTGGAAAAACATCATGGGATTTACGATCATCAACAAGACTTTAACTGGTTTGTCAATGGCCATATTTTTAGGGACTAAGTCTGTGAAGACGGCATGGAGGAAAGTAAAAATTAAAACCCCAATGATTGGTGCAAAGGCATCTAAAATCTCTGCCGGCAAAAGATTGGTTGCTTCAATCAAGTTGGTGATGTATTCTTCCCCGATCCACCCTAAAATCAATGAGGTCAGGGTGATCCCCACTTGAGCAGTAGACAAGTATTCAGTTAGGTTAGCCACCATGTGACGGGCCCGCTTAATTTTTTGAGTCTGATCCATTTCTTCTAGTTCAGAAGGACGAACTTTGATAATGGAATACTCTAAGAGAGTAAACATAGCGGCTAACAGTAAAATAACAAT
This sequence comes from Ligilactobacillus saerimneri DSM 16049, assembly GCF_000423265.1. Lineage (GTDB taxonomy): Bacteria > Bacillota > Bacilli > Lactobacillales > Lactobacillaceae > Ligilactobacillus > Ligilactobacillus saerimneri. The sequence goes on from NZ_AUHQ01000028.1 coordinate 9,478, forward strand.
AATAATCAATAATACAGGTAGATTTATAATCTCCCACATATGTGATTTAACTCCTTATTTATAAGATTTTTCTACATTAAGTAAATTCTACCATGAAACAGAGCGAAATAAAAAATTCGGAGCCGCTTTCAAACGAATTTTAGAGATTAAAAAACGGAGATGAGAACAGAACTAATTACTAGTTCCAAGTTCAATCTCCGTAAGTTAACTGAAAGATTAAATAATGTTTTATCAGCTAAAGTTTAATGCTTGATCTCAGTAGCTGAATATAATAGTTAGGCCAATGCTCCCATTGGGTCCCATGGTGCAAGCACTTGTGGTTCTTCCGTTTCAAAAACTTTTTGGAGTTCGGCAGGCAAGAGCTTCTTGTTTACGACAACTTGATAGCAGTATTCGTCCATCCATTCATCACTCATTACAAAGAAGCCTTTTTCACCAACCTTGTCACCCCAGGAATTTTCGACTTTCCACTTGCGTGGTTCACCGTTAACCAAATCAACCCCGGTAAGAACCATAGCGTGGGTCATCAAGCTTTGTCCATAATCGAGACGTTCAGCCTTGGACATGCTGAAATCAACATCAAATAATTCATCTGGATTGTAAAGACGGGTATCCATGATTCCGGCTTTGCGGTCAGATTCTTTACCAACATCACTGCCAAACCAAACACTTTCGCCACTTTCGAGTTGCTTGATTGCAATCTTGCGGAAGGTATCCATATCAACATTGAGGTGCCGAATAGGACGACCACCGACAACTGAACCCAGCATTTCTACTGTGTATAAGTGGTTATATGGCTTATCTGCAGTTGGTGCATTGATCACAGAAACATAATCATCAAGGTTCCACCCAATGTACTTATTAAAGAATTCCTTAGGGGTAATGTTTTGATCAATGTGGTAGTTGTTATCCTTATCACGGTATTCAAAGTCAAAGGATGTTGGAGGTTCGCCAAAACTATATGTTAAGATGCGGTAAACTTCAGTCAGCATCTTCTTTTTAGTCTTAGCAATTTCTTCATCGCTAGCATGATTTGCTACTAATTCCCGAAGGGTAACAGCATCTTTCCGGAGTTTGAGATTCAAAGTGGCGTTAAATTCACTGGATGAAGATGAATTATAAGTTTCAGGCATAGCGCTCTTTGGCACTACCCCGTACTTTTCAATGATGCCGACCATCATGTCCCACTGGCCACCATCTTGTTGTGGAGTTTCCATTAGCCAAGCAACTTTACGATCTGTTGTTGGTAGTTCTGCTGTTTTTAAGACGTTTTCATAGAAGTAGTTAGACTTTTCCAGCTTATCCCAGAAGAAAGTATAGTTTTGAGATAATTCGAATCCAGGTTCTACGCGGAAAGTATCTTTCATGAAATGACGCATAGTGTTTAAAGCAGCAAACATCCAGCACCGGCCAGATTGCTTTTGGTTAGAAACTTTTCCAGTGTCGAGATCAATGGAGAAAGTCCAGTTGATATCATTGGCAACAGCTGGTAAGTCATAGCTAGCTGCCAGAATTCCGTTTTTGGAAACTGCCCGCCGCAAAACATCATGTCTGCTATCAGTGTGTAAATCATGCTTGAAATCTTGAAGTTGTTCAGCACTAATTGCTTTTTCCAAATTAGCCACGCTCCTTAAAATTAGAAATACATTATATATTATAAGATAATGATGAGATTAAGTAAACGAATAAAGGCTGAATGTACATCATGAAAATGAACAAAAAAGCGAAGAATCACTGTATGCAACAAGTGATTCTTCGCATCAAAAGAAATTAACGTGCTTCTAAGACTTCAGGGCCATCCTGGCGTCCAACAATGACGGTATTAACCATATCCAAGAATAAACCGTGTTCAACAACCCCAACTTGTTTAATCAAGTAATCAGCCAAAGTATGTGGATCAGCTATTTCTTTGAGGTGAAGGTCGATGATATAGTTTTGCGAATCCGTTCGCAACATACTACCATCGGCATTCTTTCTAAAGGTAGGGTTGAGCCCTTTGGCTTCAAACCGTTCAAAGACTTTCTGACTACCGTAAGGAATAACTTCAACTGGAAGAGGGAATGAGCCCAGTTGTTGTGAAAGTTTGCTTTCATCAACAATCCACATTACTTTTTTAGAGTTAGTGGCAACAATCTTTTCAAATAGGAGGGCAGCTCCACCACCTTTAATCCCTTGGAAATCAGCGCTGATTTCGTCGGCACCATCGATAGTCAGGTCAATGTGGTCCACTTCATCAACTGATTTAAGGGGGATATTGAGAGAGCGAGCTTGTTCAGCTGTTCGGTTGGAAGTAGTTACCCCGATAATATTGAGTCCTTCTTCTTGAACGCGTTTACCGAGGGCATCAACCATGAACTTGACAGTTGATCCGGTTCCCAAGCCGACGATCATTCCGTCTTCAATCCATTCGACTGATTTTTCTCCGACAAGCTTTTTAAGTTGGTTTTGATCCATTATGATTCCTCCAGCGTGGTATGTTTTTTGAGCCAAAGTTCTTGACCTTGAGGATGATGACGCAAGAAAGTAACCATCTCGGGACATAAAGGTAAAATTTTTAAGTGCTGGCTGACGATATGTTCAAAAAAGGTTGTCATTGTCGTATGTAAATACTGTGCGTCGTAGCCGGGGCGTAACCAGCATCTTTCTACTGCTACAGCTTGAACATCAGGTAGAGAAATCCACCCGATGCTGGCAATTAGCTGTCCGTCAGGAGTGAAAAGATGCAAATTATTTCCTTGATGTTTAAAATTCATTGCGCTCTTCCTTTCGGTATCAGTATAGCATTATAATTAAAATGAATGGCATTAAAATCGCCTAATGAAAGGGGAATAACAAATGAAAAGAGGATTTCAAGTAGTTTCAAAATATAAAAATGAGGATATAAAATTACCGATTCGGGCAACTAAAAATGCGGCGGGATATGATTTTTTTGCAGCAGAGGACTTTGTTCTGCCAAGTATTTGGAAAATGAATTTTATTAAACTATTGTGGCGAATCCGTAAAGAAAAGACTCTGCACCCTGAGGACTATACCAAGGCGGCTGATGATTTACGTCCGCTGTTAGTTCCTACGGGAATTAAAGCATACATGCAACCAGATGAATATCTCCTACTAGCAAATCGCTCGAGCAGTCCTTTAAAGCGGGGATTGATACTTCCTAACGGAGTAGGAATAGTTGATAGTGACTATTACAATAACGAATCAAATGAAGGCGAAATATTCTTCCAGTTGGTTAATTTAGGGCCAAAGGATTATCACATCAAGAAAGGTGACCGCTTAGGGCAAGGAATTTTCATGTCTTATTTACAGGCTGATGGCGAAGAACAACCACTCGGCGAACGAACTGGTGGATTCGGTTCGTCGGGGCGGTAACCCTTCCCTCAAAAAGAAAGGGAAAATATGTTAAAATAATATTTTAACTATATAGTATATTTATTTTATTTTTTGTAGAAATGGGGTGGTGTAATGGCAAAAATTAAGACCAATTATTTGTGTCAGGAATGTGGATATATTTCACCGCGGTATCTGGGGCGGTGTCCTAATTGCAATTCCTGGAATACCTTTGTTGAACAGGTGGAAAAGCCTGCCACTACTTCCAACAGCACTGCTAGTCCGCGGGTGAATTTGCGTGGAACCCAAGTTCAACCACAACTTCTTGATACGGTTACTACTCAGAAGGTTCCGCGCGTGACAACTGGGATGCAGGAGTTAGATCGAGTACTAGGAGGCGGGATCGTTCCTGGGTCACTGATTTTAATTGGTGGGGATCCCGGGATCGGGAAATCGACATTACTATTACAAGTATCAGGCCAGTTGGCTCACTCCCAAAAAAAGGTACTTTATGTTACTGGGGAAGAAAGTGCCAGCCAAGTCAAAATGCGGGCTGACCGGTTAGGTGTCGGTGGAAATTCCTTCTATATTTATCCAGAAACTGATATGGCAAGTGTTAAAGAAAGTATTGCTACAACACAGCCAGACTTTGTAGTGATCGACTCGGTACAAACCATGCAGGAACCAGGGATGAATTCTGCTGTGGGCAGTGTAGCCCAGATTCGCGAGGTGACGGGTGATTTAATGCAGATTGCTAAAACTAACGGGATCACTGTTTTCGTGGTGGGACATGTTACCAAAGGCGGGGCAATTGCTGGTCCTAAGATTTTGGAACATATGGTTGATACAGTTTTGTATTTTGAAGGCGATCAGCACCGAGTTTTCCGAATGATACGGGCTGTTAAGAATCGTTTTGGTTCGACTAATGAAGTTGGGGTTTTTGAAATGCGAGAACAGGGGTTAGCAGAAGTTACTAACCCGTCAGAGGTCTTTTTACAAGAGCGCTTGGCTGATGCAACCGGTTCAGCAGTGGTGGTTTCTTTAGAGGGGACACGACCTCTTTTGGCTGAAATCCAGGCCTTAGTAACGCCGACTGCTTTTGGTAATGCTCAACGTACAACTACTGGTCTCAATCGCAACCGGGTAGCGTTGATTATGGCAGTGCTTGAAAAAAGAGCGGGTTTATTGTTGCAAAATCAAGATGCGTACTTGAAAACTGCTGGGGGATTAAAATTAGACGAACCAGCGATAGATCTAGCGTTAGCAATTAGTATTGCTTCAAGTTATCGAGATACTGCAACACTACCAACGGATTGCTTCATTGGTGAAATTGGATTAACTGGTGAAGTTCGTCGAGTTAGTCAGATTGAGCAACGAGTTAACGAGGCAGTCAAGCTAGGATTTCATCGGGTATTTGTTCCACAAAACAACCTTGATGGGTGGCAGTTCCCTGATGGAATTCAAGTTGTGGGGGTTAAGACGGTTGAACAGGCCCTGAAATTAGCCTTTAAATAGGTAAGATGTTTTTAGAAAGAAGATGATATAACATGCGCAAGAAAATTGTTCTCATTGCTGCAGCCTTACTGGGAATTGGCATTGGGTATAATTTTATGCCACTATTGTGGGAGCTGCTGCATGTTTCTACAAATCGTATTTTAGATAACATGGCAGTTAATGCCCTGATTGGTCTAGTGGTATTTATCATGCCGGCATATCTTTTTAGCAATTACATGGATGATTTATTACAGCGGATTGAAGAGAAGCTTCTGCAACAAAAGCCCGAAACGCTGATTTCTGAATCACTGGGTGTAGTATTAGGGTTAATAGTTGCGGTTTTGATTTCTACATTATTTTGGCATTCGCAATTATTCCTGCTTCATACAATCCTTCCTGTCATCCTGATGATTATTTTGGGATATCTAGGCTTTATTATTGGTCGTGATCGACTGATAGATTTCCGCCGCACCTTTCTATTTCGCCGGGATAAGTTAGATCCAGAAAACAAAATTGATACTGTGGCTGCAGACAACGTTTTGGTACGGCGTGCAGGAGAAAACTTCTACCGCTATAAATTATTAGATACCAATATTTTAATTGATGGTCGTATCTATGACTTAGCGAAAACGGGTTTTTTAGAAGGAACTTTGATTGTTCCTAATTTCGTTTTATACGAACTACAATACATTGCTGATTCTGGTGATAGTATCAAACGCGTTCGGGGGCGCCGAGGACTGGATATCCTTAATAAACTGCGGAGTGAACAAATTGTCCCTATTCAAATGTATGATGGTGATTTTGAGGATATTACAGAAGTTGATAGCAAGTTGATCAAGTTAGCTAAATTGCTAGATGCGGAGATTGTTACTAATGACTACAATTTGAATAAGGTGAGTCAGTTTCAAAATGTTAAAGTGTTAAATGTGAATGCTCTGGCTAAATCACTAAAACCACGGGTGATTCCTGGTGAAAAACTTGAAGTTATGGTGATTAAGAAAGGAACGGAACGGCAACAAGGAGTGGCTTATCTAGACGATGGGACCATGATTGTTGTTGAAGATGGTTATTATTATATGAATAAAACTATCGAAGTTGAGGTTACTAGTGCTCTGCAGACAGACGCTGGACGAATGATTTTTGCTAAGCTAGCCCATTCGCGGCGCAAGCTAAAAGCACAGTCTCCTGCTAAAGACCAGGAGCAGGAAAGTAATTTACCCCAAAAAAGAAAATAATAACTCGGGATAGTTTATTTTTTGGGATATTCATTGTAAACTTTAAAGAGTATCGACAAAATGAAAAAGAAAGAGGCGCTTAAATTGGCAGACAAAAAAATTCGTGTTCGTTATGCACCAAGTCCAACAGGGCACTTGCATATCGGGAATGCACGGACAGCATTATTCAACTATTTATTTGCACGGCATAATAAAGGAACTTTTGTGATCCGGATTGAAGACACAGATACTAAGAGAAATATTGCTGACGGTGAAAAGAGCCAATTAGACAACTTAAAATGGTTAGGGATGGACTGGGATGAAGGTCCAGATAAGCCAGGTGAATATGGTCCTTACCGCCAATCTGAACGTAAAGGGATCTATCAACCGTTGATTCAAGAACTTTTGGAAAAGGGCTTGGCATACAAATCCTATATGACAGAAGAAGAATTGCAGAACCAACGGGAAGAACAAAAGGCCCGTGGGGAAGCTCCACGTTATGTCTATGAATACGAAGGTATGTCTGACGAAGAGATTGCTGCTAAGCAAGCTGCTGCAGAAGCTCAAGGCTTGAAACCAGTTATCAGAATTCGGGTACCACACAACAAAGTATACGAATGGGATGATATGGTTAAGGGACACATTAGTTTTAAATCCGATACAATCGGTGGCGACTTTGTTATTCAAAAGCGTGATGGGATGCCAACATACAACTTCGCCGTTGTTGTTGACGACCACTTGATGGAAATCACCCATGTTTTACGCGGAGATGACCACGTAGCTAATACTCCAAAGCAATTAGTAGTTTACGAAGCATTTGGTTGGGAAGCTCCGGCATTCGGTCATATGTCACTGATCATTAACTCTGAAACAGGTAAGAAGTTGAGTAAGCGGGATGAATCAGTATTGCAGTTTATTGAACAGTACCGTGATTTAGGCTACTTGCCAGAAGCTATGTTCAACTTTATTACCCTCTTAGGCTGGTCACCTGTTGGTGAATCAGAAATCTTTAACCGCAAACAATTCATTAAGATGTTTGATTACAAGCGGTTGAGTAAGTCACCAGCTGCTTTTGACAACAAGAAGATGGAATGGATCAATAACCAGTATGTTAAGTCCGCTCCTTCCGATGAAATTACGGCATCATCGCTACAACAGTTAATTAAGGCAGACTTAATTCAAGCTAACCCAAGCGTGTATGAAATTGAATGGGTACGGCAATTGATGGAATTATACAAGATGCAGATGTCATATACAGGTCAGTTAGCTGAAATGGCATCAGTATTCTTTACTGAACCACCTAAGTTAGATGAAGCTGCCAAGAAGGAATTAGCTGATGAAACAGCACCGGTTGTGTTGAATGAATTTGCTAAGCAAGTTAACGAACTACCAATTTTTGATGCCTTTGACATCCAAGCTGTTATTCGGAACGTTCAAAAAGAAACTGGTGTCCGGGGACGGAAACTGTATATGCCAATTCGGATTGCGACAACACGGGCAATGCACGGTCCAGATTTGGCACCTTCCATTGAATTATTAGGGAAAGAAAAAGCTTTAAAGCATTTACAACAAACTTTAGATGAAATGGCTGAATAGAAGTGTGAAAAAGGCGCCTAGTCATGGTTAGCGCCGTTGCGCAATTAAAAGCCAACTGGAAAGGACTGTGACATAAGTGCGTCACAGCCCTTTTTTGCTAGTTTAAGAAGTGAGGTACAAAATGATTCATCTTTATAATACTTTGACACGAGAAAAAGAGGTTTTTAAACCTTTACAACCTGGAAAAGTGACGATGTATGTCTGCGGTCCAACAGTATACAATTATATCCATATTGGCAATGCACGGAGCGCGGTAGCATTTGATACTATTCGGCGGTATTTTGAATATCGCGGATATCAGGTAAACTATGTTTCCAACTTTACAGATGTGGATGACAAAATTATCAAGGCTAGCCACGAGATGAACCTTTCTGTCCCTGAAGTGACGGAAAAATTTATTCAGGCTTTTTATGCGGATACGGATGCCTTAAATATCAAGCGAGCAACTAAGAATCCACGAGTGATGGAAAATATGGACGAAATCATCGCATTTGTGGATGCTTTGATTACCAAGGGCTATGCCTATGAAGCTGATGGTGATGTCTACTACCGGGCGCGGAAGTTTGCTCATTATGGTCAACTATCCGGCCAAGCAATTGATGAATTAGAACTTGGAGCAAGTGAACGGGTAACAGATATTGACCAGGAAAAGAAAGAAGATCCGTTGGATTTTGCTCTGTGGAAAAAGGCTAAACCGGGTGAGATTTCATGGACTTCTCCATGGGGAGAAGGGCGGCCAGGATGGCATATTGAATGCTCTGTGATGGCAACAAAATATTTAGGAGATACAATTGATATTCACGCCGGGGGCCAGGATTTAGAGTTTCCTCACCATGAAAATGAGATTGCACAGAGTGAAGCTAAAACGGGACAGAAATTTGCTAATTACTGGTTGCACAATGGCTTTGTAACAATTGGCAATGATGACGAAAAGATGAGCAAGTCGCTAGGGAATTTCGTTACTGTTCATGATCTCGTTCAAGAAGTAGACCCACAAGTTTTGCGGTTCTTTATGGCAACAACCCAATACCGGCGACCAATTCGATATTCACAGGATAACTTGGATGAGGCACGGAACAATTTAGCCAAACTTAAGCATGCATGGGACAACCTTAATTATCGTGTGGCTAATGATGCCACTACTGCCCCATTGACTGCAGCTGATCATGTTTGGATTGAACAAATGGCCGCTTATCAAATGAAGTTCCTTAAAGCAATGGATGATGACTTCAATGTTCAAAACGGGATCGCCGTAGTTTATGAATTAGCTAAAGCAATGAATCGGTATGCAGAAGAAGCTACTGTTAGTCGTGGAGTGGCTGATGAAATGTTGCATGAATTTATGCGGATGATTGCGATTTTTGGGATTGAGTTTAAAAATGAAGAACTTCTTGACACAGAAATTGAGCAATTAATTCATGAACGTGATGCTGCTCGGACAGAAAAGAATTTTGCGCGGAGTGATGAAATTCGTGATCAATTGAAAGAACAGGGAATCATTTTAGAAGATACTCCGCATGGAACGAGATGGAGAAGAGAGTAAAATAATGGATTACAATGCAATGAATGGAATCGCTTTAGCATATATGGGCGATGCGATCTATGAAGTATATATTCGTGAACATCTCCTTAAGGGTGGTTTAACCAAACCCAATAAGTTACAAAAGTTAGCTACACATTATGTGTCTGCCAAAGCACAAGCATTTTTGATTGAAAAAATGAAGGCAGCAGATTTATTGACTACCGAAGAAAAAGAGTTTTTTAAACGGGGACGGAATGCGAAGAGTCATACTAAAGCTAAGAATACTTCAGTGGGAACTTATCGAATTTCAACGGGGTTTGAAGCACTCTTTGGCTACCTTTTTTTAAGTGGACAGAAAGAACGTTTGGATGAACTAGCCCAATGGTGTATCACAACAGTTGAAAAAGAAGGGAAGTAACGTATGGGTAAACAACTTAAAAGTGACTTTGTAATTGGGCGTCATCCCGCCCAAGCAGCATTAAAAAGCCAACAGCCGATCAACAAGGTGTTTTTACAATCTGGGTTGAAGGCAGATGTTTTAAAAGAAATCGAAAAGCAAGCTAAGCAACGGGGGATTATTGTTTCTTGGGTTCCCAAGACTAAGTTAGATACCCTGGTTGACCACCAGAACCACCAAGGAGTGGTAGTGGCAGTGGCACCGTATGAGTATGCTAGCATTGATGACCTGTTTGCGGTAGCAGCTCAGCGCGAAGAAGATCCTTTTTTCTTGATTTTGGATGGAATTGAGGATCCACATAATTTGGGATCAATCATGCGAACAGCTGATGCTGCTGGCGTGCATGGAATTATCATCCCTAAGCGGCGGGCAGTTCAACTGACTGCAACCGTAGCGAAAACTTCGACTGGGGCGATTGAATATATGCCAGTGGCACGGGTGACGAACTTGGTTCAAACTGCTAAAGAGCTTAAACAAAGAGGGCTATGGCTGTTCGGAACTGATATGCAGGGAAATGATTATCGTAAGTGGGATGCTCATGGACCAGTAGCTTTAGTTATTGGCAATGAAGGTAAAGGAATCTCGCCGTTATTGAAAAAGAATTGTGATGAAATGTTAACAATTCCGATGGTTGGTCATGTTCAATCACTCAATGCCAGTGTGGCAGCTAGCCTGTTGATTTACCAAGGATTTACCTCGCGGGGGCGGTAATCATGATCAAGAAGAATATTCTGATAGTTGATGCATACAACATGATCGGGAATTGGCCAGAATTGGATCGCCTAAAGAAAGCTGATCGGTTAGAAGAAGCGCGCGATCAATTATTGCATATTCTTTCCAATTATAAGCGTCAGACAACATATGATATCATCGTAGTGTTTGATGCGATGTATGTTCCAGGACTATCGCGTAGCTACGAGCAATATGATTTGCGGGTAGTCTGGACAGCAGAAGAACAGACAGCAGATTCTTATATCGAATCGTTAGCTGGAGAACTCCAAAATGCCCTGACGCAAGTGACGGTAGCTACAAGTGATCAAGCTGAGCAGTGGACTGTTTTTGCCCAAGGAGCAATGCGGGTGCCGGCGTGGGAGCTATATCAAAATATCAAACGGGCTAAACATGAGGTACGGCAGCAAGCGCGGCAATATCAAGATGAGGCCTCGGTTCGGCGTTCACCCTGGGATCAAGAGCAACTGGATAAATTAGCTGCATTACGGGATGAGTTGTCACAAAGGTGATTTGACAGGTGACTTTTGCCCGTGCTAAAGTTGGAAAGAATAGAGAGTTAAGAAAGCGAGACAAAAATGGCAAATAAGAGAAAAGTCGCATTGGCTTGTTCTGTTTGTGGTTCCCGCAATTATACAGCGACAGAGAATCCAAATCGAACAGACCGGTTGGAGATCAAAAAGTATTGTAAGTATTGTGGCAAGCATACTTTACATCGAGAAACTAAATAGAGCTGGTTGACAGGAGGGGTGAGAATGAAGTTTTTTAAGAGCGTGGCCAAAACAATGAAGGATACAACCTGGGAAACAGGTCGAGAACTATCACGGGATACTACTACAGTAGTGGTTATGTCGTTATTCTTTATTGCGTTTTTCGCCCTAGTTGATTATGTGGTCTTATGGGCATTACAGTTTGTCGGTTAATTAATATCCTGGTGTATTGCAGCAGAGTTTGCTATAATACCTGGGGTGGTAAAACTTCGGGTGTAAATTCGGGGTTTTTTTATTTTACATAAAATTAATTTAAGGAGAATGTTACATGGTTGAATCAGCGGAAAAGAAATGGTACGTTTTACACACTTATGCTGGCTACGAAAACAAGGTTAAAACTAACCTTGAATCACGGGCACAGTCTATGGGGATGGCAGACTATATTTTTCGGGTAGTTGTTCCGGAAGAAGAACGCATCGAAAAAACTAAGACGGGAAAGGAAAAAGTCGAAATGTCCAAGACTTTCCCAGGTTATGTTTTAGTGGAAATGGTAATGACTGACCGCTCATGGTTTGTTGTACGGAATACTCCAGGGGTTACCGGTTTCGTAGGCTCTCACGGGTCAGGAAGCAAACCTGCGCCACTATTGGATGAAGAAATTGATGAAATCTTGAGTCAATTAGGGATGAAGTCAAAAGTGGTTAACTTTGCTGGTAATATTGGAGATGCAGTGAAGATTGTCGATGGAGCGTTTGAAGGCTTAATTGGCAAAATTATTGAAATTGATGAAGAAAAGATGAAGTTAAAAGTTACGATCGATATGTTCGGTCGGGAAACTGCAACTGAATTAAACTTTGATCAAGTGGAAACTTTGGTTTAATCAACAAACTAAACTGATATAGGAGGATGGTACTATGCAGAAACGTCAGCTCGTAGGATGGGGTGGCTTGGCATTAGGAGCATCCTCCTTTTTAGTAGCACGGTGGCATCAATTCGGGACGGTAGAGCGTTTAAGCGGGGGCAAGCCAACTGGCAGTCCGATTCCAACGTTATTTATTCACGGCTATGCCGGAACCAGATTATCAACTGGTCCGTTAATTCGCAGGTTGGCGAAGCGGGGCTGGGGGCAAAAGACGGCTGTGGTGCGGATTAAAGATAAGCAGCATTTTAAAATGATCGGTGATCCCAGCTTGCCTGGTTCAATGGTCCAGGTGTTGTTCACTAACAACCGCCTAAATATTATGGCTCAGACTATGTGGCTGTATCATTTGTTAGCAGTTCTTCACTGGCGTTATCGGATTGACCGCGTCAATATTGTGGCTCATTCGATGGGGGCAGTGACTGTCTTACGGTATTTGATGTTATATGGGCAGAATCCAGCTGTCTCGTTGGTCAATAAAGTTGTTATGCTAGGGGGACCTTTTAATGATACCGACCCGGGAAAAAACACATTCCCTATTGAAGACTACCCCTTAACTGTTAATGGGCCAAGTAGACAAACGCCGTTGTACCAATGGTTTGCGGATCATCAACAATGGATTGATCCGCGAACGCAATTTTTAAATATTGCAGGTGATATTGGTCATGGGCGCCATTCAGACGGCATAGTGGCAGTAAATTCGGTATTAGCTTTGCGCTATTTATTGCCACCAGCTAATTATTACGAACAAGTAGTAGTGACAGGGCGCCGGGCAGCCCACTCGCTGCTACATGAAAATAAAGAAGTTGACCAACTAATTGGTCATTTTCTTTTTAAAAGATGAGTTTTCGCCTTTGAAAAGGATATTGCACAGAACAAATGAGTGTGCTATATTATTCAAGTATGCTTTAGTGCATATACGTGGGAGACCAAATTTACATGGTCATCCGTACCACACACGGACTTTAAGGAGGTATTACCGTGGCTAAAGAAGTAGTAAATGTAGTTAAATTACAAATTCCTGCTGGTAAAGCTACTCCAGCTCCACCAGTTGGTCCTGCATTGGGTCAAGCAGGTATTAACATTATGGGATTCACAAAGGAATTCAACGCACGTACAGCTGATCAAGCTGGTATGATTATTCCTGTTGTGATTAATGTTTACGATGATCGTTCATTCGATTTCGTTACTAAGACTCCACCTGCTGCAGTTTTACTTAAGAAAGCTGCTGGTGTTAAAAAGGGTTCTGGCGAACCTAACACAAAGAAGGTTGCTACTGTAACTTCTGCTCAAGTTAGAGAAATCGCTGAATCAAAGATGCAAGATCTAAACGCTGCAGATGTTGAAGCTGCTATGCGCATGATTGAAGGTACTGCACGGAGCATGGGCTTCGTTGTTGAAGACTAATTCTTTAACACGGGTTTTTGCTTCTCAGACGGACACTTTACGAAAGTAAGCGTGTCAAGTGGGAGGTTTATCCGATAGACCACATATTGCAAGGAGGAAATACACTAATGGCAAAGAAAAAGAGTAAGAAGTATTTAGAAGCTGCTAAGCAAGTTGAAGCTGGCAAGCAATACGAAGCTAAAGAAGCTATTGAATTGGTAAAGAAGATTGATTTTGCTAACTTTGATGCAACTGTTGAAGTAGCATTCAATTTGAACCTTGATACTAAGCAAGCTGACCAACAATTACGTGGTGCCGTTGTTTTACCTAACGGTACTGGTCGTGACCAAACTGTTGTTGTTTTCGCTAAGGGTGCTAAGGCTGACGAAGCTAAGGCTGCTGGCGCAGACTTTGTTGGTGACGATGACTTGGTTGCTAAGATCCAAGATGGTTGGTTGGACTTCGATGTTGCAATCGCAACACCAGATATGATGGCCCAAGTAGGTCGTTTAGGTCGGGTATTAGGTCCTAAGGGCTTAATGCCAAACCCAAAGACTGGTACAGTTACTATGGATGTTAAGAAGGCCGTTGAAGATTCTAAGGCTGGTAAGGTAACTTACCGGACTGACCGTGACGGTAACGTCCACGTACCATTTGGTAAGGTATCATTCGATACTGAAGCATTACTTGGTAACTTTAACACTATCTACTCAACTATTGCTAAGTTACGTCCAGCTGCAGTTAAGGGTATTTACATGAAGCACGTTTCTGTTGCTTCCACATTCGGCCCAAGCGTAACTGTGGACACAACTACTTTATAAGATAGTTTATAAAAAAATGCTTGACCTTAACTGGGTTTAATGTTAACCTAGTTAAGGTCAATTTTTTAATTATGATTCTACCGAAGACTCAGGTGGCTCACGCCTTAAACATTGCCTGCCGAGGAGTATATTATTTGTACCTCTCTCTGTGTCTTGGTGGACATAGGGTTTTTTATTTTTATAGAGAACTCTGACACAATGACTAGGAGGTGAATCAAAGTTATGAGTAAAGAAGTTATTGCCAAAAAGGCTGCACTGGTTGATGAAGTTGTTGAAAAGTTTGCTAACGCTTCATCAGCAGTTGTTGTTGACTACCGTGGTTTAACGGTAGAAGAAGTAACTGAATTACGTAAGCAATTGCGTGAAGCTGGCGTTGAAATGCGTGTTATCAAGAACACTTTCTTGAAGCGTGCTGCTGACAAGGCTGGTTACGAAGGACTTGACGATGCATTCGTTGGCCCAACTGCTGTTGCTTTCGGTTCAGATGATGCTACTGCACCAGCCCGGATTTTGGTTAAGTTTGCTAAGGATCATGACGCTTTGACTGTTAAGGGTGGTATGATCGAAGGTAAAGTTGTTACTCTCGAAGAAATCAACGAACTTTCCCAACTTCCAGATCGCGATGGTATGCTTTCAATGCTGCTTTCTGTATTGCAAGCACCAGTTCGCAACTTTGCTTACGCTGTCAAGGCTGTTGCCGACAAGGGCGAAGAAGACGCTGCTTAATGCAGGTTGCGTAAGTACGACATTTTAGATATATAATTACCAAATATTGGAGGAATAAAACAATGGCATTAGATACAGAAAAGATCATTGCTGACTTAAAAGAAGCTAGCATTCTTGAATTAAACGACTTAGTTAAAGCTATCGAAGAAGAATTCGGTGTTTCTGCTGCTGCTCCTGTTGCAGTTGCAGGTGCTGCTGGTGGCGACGCTGCTGAAAAGAGCGAATTCGATGTTGAATTAACTTCTGCAGGTTCTGCAAAGGTTAAGGTTATCAAGGCAGTTAAGGACATTACTGGTCTTGGCTTGAAGGATGCTAAGGGCTTAGTTGACGGTGCTCCTTCCGTACTTAAGGAAGGCGTTGCTAAGGACGAAGCTGAAGAAATGAAGGCTAAGTTAGAAGAACTTGGCGCATCAGTTACTCTTAAGTAATTAACGCACTAAAGTAATAGCGCTGGAAGCGAGTTTCGTTTCCAGCGCTATTTTTTATGAATTTGTATTAAATAGATAGGGCGCTTATTTATCAAAGCCTAAAGGATAGTTAAGATTCCTCCTAGGATGAGTGCGAGGGGAATGCTGATGAGGATTGATAACAAGTGGGCAAGGACAAAGTAAAGGAGTAAAATTGGAATATTAAACCACCGCCACTTTGATAGTACATTGCTGGTAGTAGCTGTGAACATGCCAAAACGTGTTCTTGTGCGGGGGTTAGCTGCTTCGTTTTCACTGGCTAAGATATCAATTACCTGCAGTAGTTTTTCCAATTGGTAGATTGCAATAAATAACTTGAACAAATTTAATGACGCAGATTAAGCAAAAAGATCTCAATTGGAGTTCGCCAGTTCAAACATTTGAGTGGCCGTGAATTCAGATACCAGTTAATCTGAATCAATTCATCATCACTAATCTCTTCAATTGGCTGACCCTTAGGAATAAATCGCCGTAACACTCGATTACGATTCTCATTACTACCACGTTCATGCGGAGAATAAGCATGGGCAAAGTACAACGGCACGCCGGTATTTTTCTCAATTGATTGGTAGTTGGCGAACTCTT
>NZ_AUHQ01000029.1 GCF_000423265.1 Ligilactobacillus saerimneri DSM 16049
AAGGGATACGGTGCCTCTTTTGAGCTCATATCCGATTGTACTTGGCGAGCAGTTAAGCTCTCTAGCAATGGCACGGTTTGAGCAGCCAATAGAATGCATCACTTGAATTGTAATTCGATCATCCTTTGAAAGGTGCTTTCCCTTTTGGTGTGGTTTAGTGTTAGAATATGAATGATCCATTTTAACCTCTCTAGAAATGTTTTGTGGTAATTCATATTCTACCAGAAGGTTGAAATGGATTTTTTGTGCTCTGATCCAGTAAAAACGATTTTCACTTACTAGATCGGAACAGTGTTCAATTTGATTTTACAATCAGCGTTTATTAAATAGCAGACGGGATTTTTATTAGAATTCCGTCTTTTTTATTGGAAAAATTAGCATTTTACAAGCAGAATCGCACCTTATTTTAAATAAACTACCAAGTATAGTCCTACGGAAGGTGCACATTTGGAAAAAAGAAAAGGAGGCAGTAATGACCTGAAAAATAGCTAAAAAATAAGTACAAATGGTGGGACAAACACAGGAGAAAAGGCATTCTCTGGATTGATGGGTTTAATTTATTTAAGTATAATATACTTAAAGGATTATTAATTATTAAAATGGTATTAAATAGATGGAAGGGATATAGATGTTAGGGAAGAGATCTAGAAGAAATCTCAACTTTCCCCCACTATGGGAAAAACAAAACCGTTACGGAATCCGTAAGAAAACAATCGGGACAGTCTCAGTTTTACTGGGATCATTTTTCTTAGTGAATAGTGGCAGCTTCGTTAAGGCTGATAATATCAGCGATGCCACGAGCAATCAGGTAGTTAATAAGGAGACTAGTTCACCTGATGTGACTAGTAGACAAGATACTACTGTTGTTTTAGCTAATAAAGCGAACACAGCAAATACTGATGCTACAAGTAGTAATTCACAGGCAACTGCTGGTAATGCAAATACTACTAATGAAACCACTACGACTACTAATAATCCTGGTCAAAGTGATACTACATCAGTTGATAATAAGACTGCTCAACCAACTACTACCCAAGGTAAACAGCCAACATCTACTAATACACCTGCTTCATCTACAGTTCGCGCTAAGCGGGCTGTAGCAAATCAAGCGGAAATTATCGATGAAAATGAAGCCAGTAGCAATGTGACCTTGAACCACGGGGATAGTGGGAACCGGGCTATTTCAGTTATTGTAGCAGCTAACCGGGACGATGAATTTACCGTTGAAGTTCCATATATCTTTACTGGTACAACTGACCGGAGTTTAGATGGGAAGTATGACGTTACATCATCAGTCACAAAAGTTACTGACCCTGGATTTGCAACAAATAAGAATTTCCAGGATACAACTTTTACATACCACATCAAGCAAAAGTCATCAACCACTTTCAATTTGACTTTGAATCCAACAATTAGTGATTGGGGCTTCTTTGCAGAGGGGACCAAGTTCTATGTTGTCCTCAAAAAGAATGGGGTTGAAGTTGGACGCTTAACTTATACTATCGGGGAAAAAGCACAATTTACTAATGCAACACCACTTTTTGATGACAATCAAAAGGGTCCTTTATCAGTCAATGAAAAGTACCCAATTGCCATTGCTCTTAACAATAATGGTGCTAAGGACGGGAACCAGTTCTCAGGGACAATCAATCTTGATGTTCCGGCTGGTTTTGTGGTTGACGCAAATAACTTTGGCTTGGTTGCCGGACAAAACATTGGTGATGATGATAAGACCTTCTATACTTTGGTCAACAATCCAGAATATTTGAAGATAGAACAAGCCGGTGCAGGCAGTCCAGTTACAATCACATTTAACAATCTTGATCAGTCCCTCTTGAATGGGAATGAAATTGTCTTATTTGGAAGTTATCAGAATAATTTAGCTGCTGAGAATAATAACTTCCAAGCAACTGTGACTTATCATGTGACTAACAAGAATAACGATCATAATGTAACCGATAAGGACCTAGTTTTCACTGGTGACGTTAAACATGTTGGACTAGCAGTTACTGGACAAAAAGCGCCAGACCTTGAAGCTTCATATACCGTTGATGAAAAGAATAATATCTTTGTTGATAAGGTAAATAATGGCAAGCATGACACCGACAATCCTTACTTAGATTATCAGCAAGAACGGGCTATTCAAGTCTTCAATAAAGGTAATGAAGAGCAAACCAACGTCAAGGTTCATTTTATTGTTGAAGAAGGAACAGTCTTTGTTAAGCGCAATGGTCAATACGGGATTAATATCCAAACAAACCAAAAGAACCGGATTGCCAGCGTTATGGTAACTTTGGCTAATGGCCAGAAGGTGCAACTAGGTGTTAACCAGGGCGATACTAGTACCTTTGTTACTTTCCCAGCAGGATCAGGGATTAATGAAGATGGTAGCAATATCACGGCTATTGACTTCGTGTTTGATAACATCTTTGCTGGGACCAAGGTGCTCGCAACTTATAACAGCAATGGTATTTTAAACAAAAAAGATGGCGACCACGCCGACTACCAATTGATGTTTAATTCAGACCAAGTTAGCGATACCGTTGATGTTAAGCAGGAATTAACTGTTAAGAATCCAGCTTCTAAGTCAATCCTCTTTACTGGTGGGGTCTTTGGCTTTAAAGATGGTGCTTACCAACCAACAGACACTGTTAATAATGGGAACAAAGCTGAAATTCGCTACGTTCTGCAAAATGCAACTGCACCAACTAATGATTCTAGTTCATATATAATTGTCATTCCTAAGGGCTTTGATATCGATAAAAATGATATTCATATTACGCAAGTTTCACAATGGGTTGGTGGCGCCCCTGATGACTTATTGAAGAATAAGTTAGCTACGTTAACTGACTTGGGTTATATCGGAAAGAATGGCGAACATGTCTTCCGCATTGATTTAACCTTTACCCCAAGTTATGGTCGTCCTGTTTGGGTTGGTGGTGCAACTCCACAATCGACAATGACGATTACAGCTAACAAGAAACAATTACCAGGTAGATATCAATATAAGAATCCTGGCGAAGTCAAGGGTAACGATGTAGTTGGCTATTGGGCAGACAGAAGCGAAGCCATCAAGAATAACCCTAAACTTAAGGACGAAAAGGGACAAGAACTCCTTTATAAGGTGGACGATGTAAACCATGCCAGTGACCAGGCAAAGGACTTCACTTTCAAGAATGGTGACCAGTACAAGCTTATCTCGATGATTTATGGTTTACCGGGCGCTAATAATGGGCTTAACTACATCCTAACTTCACCATCCACTTATGGTAAGGATAATCGGATTAAGGGTGACCTCAATGTTGATTACTCTAGTGAAGACCCAGAGGATACCCCGGCAACCAACAATTATGACACTGCTCATAAGAAGGATGGCTATACTGGTGACCTGGTATTAATCAATTACCTAAGCGATAAGGGTACTTCCAAGTATTCATACAATGTGATTGACTTGCCTGATTTAGATAGTGGCGACTTAATTACGATGCACTTAACTGGTAAGGGTACCGATAAGGTTGAGATTGATAACAGTGGTAACGGGACTTTGAAGTTCTCAACTAAGCACTTCACAGGTAAGGTTGTTACTGTTGATGACCTGAAGGACTTCGTTACCGCTGATCAAGTAAAGGATTGGTCCCAGATCAAGGCGGTTATGTTGCAGTCAGATGTGATGAAGCCTTATGCTTTGGCTAAAGCAGAACTAGGCTACATCATCACTGGGATGCAAGATGGTGTATCACTGGCAAATCTTAAGATTCGGGAAGTATTTTCAGGTGATCTCACATCCTCAACAGGTATTTCCGAAATGCCATATAACGACAACGAAAGTAGCTTGAAGCTCTCTGTACAAAGATACGTTGATGTTACTACCAAGTGGGTTGATGATGACAATAACAGTAACCCATTAAAACAAGATAACGTTGACTTTATAAAATCTGGCGACCCATACCTCACTTAATGCCTTAGATGCTAGTGATGTTCCAGCACATATTCTCTTCAAGAATGTGGAAGGGGAACCAACAGGGATAACAGCAGGAAAAGACGTAACTGTTGTTTACCACTATGTACATGAGAAAAAAGAAATTGAAAGTCAAGATAAGCTCCATGTTACAAGAACAATTCATGTAACTTATCCAGGTACCCGGTTACAAGGTGGACAGAGTGAAGCAACAATCCAGCAAGATGTTCCATTTACTGTTTACTGGTTAACGGACTTATATACTGGGCAACAGTTGTCAGCTAGAATTGTGGCAGATGCACCAGTTGATACTGATCATCCAGGTACAGGATCCTGGGCTGAATACACACCAGTTCATATTCCAGGCTACACTATCAAGGTTGACGACAATGCTGGGATCAAGGTTCCTGGCGTCCAGGTCGGTCCTAATGACAAGGATGTAACTGTTGAAGTGACATATGTTCCTGTGCCACAACAGATTAAGTTCAATGTCTATGACGATACTACCAAGACCCAGCTTCTAACCGATGACGAAATCAAGGAACTGGAAAAGCAAGGAATACTTGTTACTATCCCGGGTGTCAGTGACCAAGTAGTCATCAAAGGCCAGGTAAGTGATAAGTTAGCTGCCTTGAAGAGTTACTACTTAGCTAAGGGGTACAAGTTCGTTAGTGATGATCTCGACCAACTGGCTGACAGATACGATAATACAGATAACGCTACAAACAATGT
This sequence comes from Ligilactobacillus saerimneri DSM 16049, assembly GCF_000423265.1. GTDB lineage: Bacteria > Bacillota > Bacilli > Lactobacillales > Lactobacillaceae > Ligilactobacillus > Ligilactobacillus saerimneri. Next base: position 4,691 of record NZ_AUHQ01000029.1, read on the forward strand.
AGCCATTACTGATCCTAATGATGATCAAGTGCCACAAGTTGTAACGCTCCACATTGCTCATGATATAGCGTTAGACAAGCAGGTTAAGAGTGTCACTAGAACGATTAATTATTACGATGAAAATGAACACCAATTAATCAGTGATGTTCACCACCCAGGTATTACCATTACAGAACCAGGTACTAAGACTCAGACCGTTAACTTTAATCGGTATGCAGTCTATGACAAGGTAACTCATGAACTCTTGGGTTATGCTAGTTCGGACCAAGTTAATGGCAATGCATTAATCACTACCGACGGATACATCCATGATACTGATCCTAATTCAGTGGCTGGGTATGTAGCAGATGGTAACTTTGCAGAAGTAGATAACTATGACCTTTCTAAGTACGGGTATACCGGACCAACTGATGAACAGCACCAAAAGATGGCCCAAGTTGCTTCAGCAGCTGCCGATGTCAATAAGGCACAAACAATAGTTAATGTTTACTATCAACATGCAACTACAAATACTGAAAATGACAAGACCATCACAAGAACAATTAATGTTCATAAGCCAACAGGTCAAACTGAACAAGTTCTCCAAAATGCTGATTTCCATGTTGTATCTGTAATTGACAAGGTGACGGGGGCAACTGTAAGTACTACAGTCACAACTCCAGATGGCAAGACGGATACATGGGCTCAATACTCACCAATGACAATTCCAGGATACGGGATACAGATTGAGGATACTACTGATCAAAACAATAAGTTCGCTTTGGACTCAATTAACCAAAAGACTGTTGCTATTACTGACCATAACGTAGTAATCGATGTCAATTACTTAGCCCAAGCGCAGAATGTAACTGTTAAGTATGTTGATGATGACGAAGGTGGCAAACAAGTGGGTACTACTACAACCCTCAATGGAGCTACTGATACCACAGATACTATTAGTGTCAAAGTGCCAGAAAACTATGTTTACAATAATCGAATCGATTTAGACGGTAAGCAAGTAGCTTCCAACATGGCATACACATATACATTCCAGCCAGGAACGCACGAGGTTGTCATTCACTTAGGCCACAAGATTGAAACTAGCCAAGAAACACAATCTATCAAGGCTAGTCAAACTGTAACTTACCAAGGTGCTGGTCAGCAAACACCAAAGCCTAATGTCACTAGCAAAGACCTTGACTTTACACGCACGGTTAAAACGGACATGGTCACGAATGAAAAGACCTACTCTGCATGGACCGGTAATGATTACACCTTTAATAAGATAATCTCTCCAAATGTTCGGGGTTATCAACCTGATATGGGAGTAGTTGGTGGTGCTCAAGTTACATTAAGTGAATTGAGCAGTGCTAGTCCAGAGCAGATGGCGGAATACCTGAAGAACGGGATTAACTTTGACTATGTAGTAACATATCATGCTAACCAACAGACGGTTAAGGTTGTTTACCTTGACGAAGATAACAATAATGAAATTGTGCGTTATGGCAATGATATCAATAGTAGTTTCGGCGAAAATGTAACGGTTGTTCCAAGCTTGATCGCTAATGAAGAAGGTAAATATTACCTGAAGTCAACTAATCCGATTAATCACGTGGTTAGTGATAAGGATGAGGATAATGTGATTACAATTTACCTCAAGCATAAGCATGTTCAGAATACAGAAACTTCTGCGCCAACAAGAACGATTAACGTTCACATGCCAGACGGAAAAGTTGAAACCACAGTACAACAGTTGAACTTTAGTAGATCAGTTGACACTGATTTGGTAACCAATGCTAAGACTTACAGCAATTGGACAATCACTGATGAGGGAACAAATGCCGACCAGGCTAATAGTAGTTGGAATGCCTTTACTGCACCAGAACTTACTGGTTATCAGGCCGATACAAAGGCAGTTCAAAGCAAGGTTATCGCTCATGATACACCAAATGAAATCGTAGATATTCATTACCAGGCTGAAGATCGGACGATTAATGTCAAGTATGTTGATGATGACAAGTTAGATGCAGATGGTAACCCAACTGAATTACCAGAATTAACTGGAACATTGACGGGTAAGTATGATGAATACACTACAATTACGCCAACTATTCCAGAAAACTACCAATTCAAGAAGGTCGACAACAACCCTAACTTGACCCAAGCTGATCAAGGGTATAGTTATCACTTCCTGGTTGATGGAGACACAGTTGTTATCCACTTGGGACACGAGCACATGGATGTTGAACGGAGTCAAACCGCAACGCAGACCATTCACTATGTTGACCAAGATGGAAATACAATTCATCCAGATCAAAGTCAAACCCTTACGTTCAAGCAAAAGGGTGACAAAGACCTAGTTACGGGTGAAATTGTTTGGGATCCTGCATATCAAGAAACATTGAACTTTGATAAGGTAGCTAGCCCAGCTATTTCTGGTTACCAAAATCCAAACCCAGCACTGGTTCCAGGTTCAGGATTAACTTTGAATAATGATAACTTTACTGCAGATCATAATTCAGAAGTAACAGTTGTTTATGAAAAGGTTACTGAACCAGCAACTCAAACCCCTGGCGATAATCAGCCGGCAGAACCTAATAAGGACGGTAACTTAACTCCAGATGCACCAGCTGCTACGGGCAAGAATACTAATAATACTGCTCGTGAAACTGAAAACAAAGATCGTAAGTTACCGCAGACTGGTGACAATGAGGATGATTTTGCTTATGCTGGATTCTTCTCAATGATCTTAGGTTTGCTAGGATTAGGTTTCCTCAAAAAGCGCGACTAACTAAGCGGTATTAATTAGTAATTCTAAAGAGTAGATGAGTAGTTAGTTTAAATACTATCGTTTATTAACCTCGCGGTAGAATATTCAAATTGACAGATTGCTCAATGATTTATATACTAAATGTATTCAAGATATGCTGTAAGATAATTAACTATTTTCAGAGAAGACGGTTGTTGTGAAAGTCGATAGGATTACTTACAGTGCTCCTTGAGGGATTAATAATAATTGGATACAAGCTCATCTTGATTGGTGAGAATTTAAGAGGTTAACGATCAACATCGTTGCAAGTAAGGTGGTACCGCGTGTCATGCGTCCTTATTAGCAGCGGTGTTTTTTGTTTACTGATGAAAGGGTGGCAATGATGAAAAAACTAAGTAGTGCTGAAATTCGGCAGATGTATTTAGACTTTTTCAAGAGTAAAGGGCACGATGTTTTAAAGAGTGCGCCATTAGTTCCGCACGATGACCCAACATTGTTGTGGATTAACTCTGGGGTCGCAACGATGGAGAAGTATTTTGATGGGTCAGTTGTACCCAAGAACCGGCGTTTAACTAGTTCGCAAAAGTCAATTCGGACTAATGACATTGAAAACGTGGGACGGACAGCACGGCACCATACGATGTTTGAAATGTTGGGGAACTTCTCAGTGGGGGATTATTTCAAGAAGGAAGCGATCACTTGGGCCTGGGAATTATTGACGAGCCCAGAATGGTTTGCTTTTGAACCAGAAAAGCTCTACATCACCGTTTATCCTAAGGATACGGACGCCAAAGAGTTCTGGCAAGAAGTCGGGGTAGCCTCAGACCACATCTATGAAGCAGAAGATAATTTCTGGGATATTGGTGAAGGTCCTTCCGGTCCTGACTCTGAAATTTTCTATGATCGTGGTCAAGAAATGAATAACCTTCCCGCAGATGACCCAGAAAGTTATCCTGGCGGCGAAAACGAACGTTATTTAGAAATTTGGAACATTGTGTTCTCCCAGTTCAACCACAAGCCAGATGGTACGTATGAACCATTACCACATAAAAACATTGATACGGGGATGGGGTTGGAACGGATTACATCAATCTTCCAAAACGCACCAACAAACTTCGAAACAGACTTATTCTTGCCAATCATCCGAGCAACGGAAAAGATGGACAACAATAAAAAGTACGGCGAGGATCCAGAATTAGATGTTTCCTACAAGGTAATTGCGGACCACGCACGGGCTGTAACCTTCGCCATCGGTGATGGCGCTCTTCCATCCAATGACGGACGGGGCTACGTTATTCGGCGGTTGATCCGGCGGGCAGTAATGCACGGGCAAAAGCTAGGCATTCAAGGGGCCTTTATGTACAAACTAGTTCCAGTTGTGGGTCAAATTATGCAAGCTGCTTACCCAGAAGTATTGGAACAAGCTGATTTCATTGCCAAGGTAATTCGTATGGAAGAAGATCGTTTCAATGAAACATTGAAGGACGGCTTGGACTTATTGAACAGTTTGATTGCGGAAGTTAAGCAACAAAACGGGACTGAACTACCTGGAGCCCCAGTCTTCAAACTGTATGACACTTACGGATTCCCACTGGAATTGACCAAGGAATATGCTGATGACGAAGGTCTGGGTGTTGATGAAAAAGGCTTCGCTGCTAAAATGAAAGAACAGCAAGAACGGGCACGGGCTGCCCGGTCCAATGCCAAGTCCATGGGCGTACAAAATGGTCTTTTAACAGAAATCAAGACCCCAAGTGAATATGTTGGTTACTCTGAATTAGAAACAACTGGTGTCTTGAAAGACATCATCGTTGACAATGAACTGGTAACCGAAGTTACAGCTGGGACAGCCGATATGATCTTTGATCGGACCCCATTCTACGCTGAAATGGGTGGTCAGGTTGCTGACCAAGGACTGATCCAGGATGCAGCTGGCAATGTGGTTGCAAAAGTAACGGATGTCCAACATGCACCAAATGGTCAGAACATGCACACGGTTGAAGTAGTGGCTCCGATGAAGCAAGGCGCAGAATATACGCTGGTTGTTGACCGAATGTTCCATGAAAAAGTGCGGAAGAACCACACAGCTACCCACTTGTTAGACCAAGCATTACGGGATGTCTTGGGTGAGCATACCCACCAAGCAGGGTCGTTGGTTGAACCAACATACCTGCGGTTTGACTTCACTAACTTGGGTTCAGTGAGTCAAGAACAACTTCACCAAGTCGAAAACATTGTCAACGAAAAGATTTGGGCAAGTTTGCCGGTTGAAACAGTCGTAACAGATATTGAATCTGCCAAGAAGATGGGCGCCATTGCTTTATTCTCCGAAAAGTATGGGGATACTGTCCGGGTAGTTAAAGCTGGCGATTACTCAATGGAATTCTGTGGGGGAAACCACGTTGACAATACCATTGAGATTGGCTTGTTCAAGATTGTTTCTGAATCAGGTGTTGGTGCTGGGGTAAGAAGAATTGAAGCCGTAACTTCCAAGGAAGCCTTTGAATTCTTAGAGAAGCGGAACCAAGTATTGAACCAAGTTGCTGCTGATCTTAAGACAACTAAGATTGAAGATACACCGCGGAAAGTGGAACAATTACAAGACCAAATCAAGAAGCTGGAACAAGAAAAGCAGGCTCTAGAAGATAAGTTTGCTAGCCAACAGGCCTCTGATGTGTTCAAGAATGTTCAAACGGTTAATGGCAAGAAATTGATTGCAGCCCAGGTTAACGTTTCAGGCATGGGTCAACTACGCCAATTGGCCGATCAATGGAAGACGCAAGAGCTTTCTGATGTTTTAGTTCTGGCCACTAAAGCTGATGGTGGTAAGGTAAACTTGATTGTTGCTGCTTCGCCAGCAGCGGTTAAGTCCGGAATCAAGGCCGGTGCTTTGATTAAGGATATTGCCCCACTTGTTGGTGGTGGCGGTGGCGGTCGTCCGGACCTGGCCCAAGCCGGTGGTAAGAAACCAGAAGGAATTGCTGCAGCATTGAAGGCAGCTGCCACATGGTTGGAAAATAATTAAATTTAAGCACAAAAAACCTCCAAGATTTTCTTGGAGGCTTTTTTGTAGTTTATTATTGTAAAGCTTGTGCCAAAGCAGTTTGAACAGCTGGTGCTTGGTCAGCAATCAAAGCTACCCGACCGGCAATCAGGTTGGTATCCATCTGGATTTCACGGGTCAAGATAGCTTCTTTTAACTTCGGTGTGAAGAATTCCTTGAATTCCTCAAGGCGTTCTTTGGTCTTGAAATACCGTGCAATTACTGTGACAAAAGTTGGGTATTCCATGTCACCGCCAACGGTATCTTCTAACCATTGCCAATTATTCCGAATCCAATCCCAGGCAAGTTGTTCACCATTTGGATTGCCTAAAACTTGGCTAAACCAAGCGCGAAGATCTTGGGGCTTAACCACGTCTGCGTTTTGGAATTGAGCTACGATATGGTTCAATTCTGCTTCACCTTTAACTTGGGTAACGGCAGCGTAGATGTCCTGCTTATAACTACTGTCAGCAGTTGTAACGTATTCGTTCAGTAAGTGCTTAACTAGGTTCATGTTACCAAAGTGTTGGGCTTCATTGCGTAAGATGAGCATCCGAGTGGCAGCCGGAAGTTGGCTCAGGGTCTGACTATTCGCAGTATAAATCTGGTGCGCAGCGGCAATAGCTGCATCATTTTCGGCATAAAGAGCGGCATTTAGAACAATTGGCCGTGTTAATTCATCATCAGCACTTTCCCCTGGAACAGGTTGCCAACCCAGGCGGGATACCTGATTAACACTCAAGTTATTAACGAATTCCTTCAGGTGTTTTTCAGCAGGTGAATCTGGCAGGACAAACCGCTTTAATTCAGCGATCACGGCAGATAGCGCAGTCATAACGATGTAAGAATGACTGTCAGCAAAGAGGTGTAAAGCAGGGATCAAGTCTGCAAAACTGATTACCTGTCCCTTGGCTAGTAACAACAAGTCTTGCAACAGTTGCATCTGGGCGATGTTATCAAGAGATGAAACGTTGTCCAAGATGTCTTGTAAGAGTTGTTGATCGTAGTACACGATATAGTGGGCAGTGTTATCGAGATTTAAGCGGAATGGTTCGCCATTTTCAGCACGTAAGCTTGCATAATCACCTAAAACAAGTTCACGGTCTTTCATGATTTGTGGTACAGATTCGTAGTTGCTGTTAAGTGGTACTTGCCATACCCGTCCCTGGTCTTGCCCTGCTCCGATGAAGAATTGTTTTTGGGTTAAGACGAGTTGTCCAGCAGCATTAACCTGAGCAGTAACGACAGGGTAGCCTGGTTGTTTGAGCCAGGAATTCATGATTGCGCCAACATCAATCCCAGATGCTTCACCGAGGGCTGTCCACAAGTCGTCACCAGTAGCGTTACCATACTTGTGCTGGGCAAAGTAATTCTTCAAACCAGTCCGCAGGGCTTCATCACCAATCAAGGCACGAACCATGACGAGCATTCGGGAGCCTTTGGCGTAAACGATTGCCGCGTCAAAGACTGTGTCAATTTCGGCGGGATCATTGATTGCGACATGAATTGGCTGTACGCCGTCGGTAGCATCCCGTTGAAGCGCCAGTGTTGGTTCACTGGTTTGGAATAATTCCCAGATGTTCCATTCTGGTCGAATAGCATCGACAGCGACGTATTCCATCATATTGGCGAAGCTTTCGTTTAACCAGAGTTCATCCCACCATTTCATGGTGACCAGATCCCCAAACCATTGGTGAGCAAGTTCGTGGGTGATGACCGTTGCCACTACTTGTTTAGTATCGAGCGCAGTGTTGTCGGGATCCAAGAGAAGATAGGCTTCCCGGTAAGTTACTAAGCCCCAGTTTTCCATAGCCCCGGCACTAAAATCAGGTAAGGCAAGCTGCCAGGAGTGTGGGAGTGGATATGGAGTATGATAGAACTCTTCGAAGAATTCAATGGCATTTTTGGCAATATCTAAAGCAAAGTCGAGTTCGTTTGCCTGGTGAGCCTTAGTAGCAAAAACACCAATTTGAACCCCGCTCTTAGTTTGGGTCATCTTGCTTTGGAGCTCCCCAAAGGCGAAAGCTACTAAGTAAGTTGACATGCGAACTGTGGTTTCAAAGTAGTGAACACCGTTGATGACTTCTTTTTCAGGCATATTGCTGAGAATGGTTTCACCAGCGTGTTCATCAAATTTGATGGCTAAAGAGAAAGTGGCTTTAGCTTCAGGCTCATCGACGCATGGAAAAGCTTGACGGGCCGCGGTGGTTTCAAACTGGGTCCCGATGATCTCTTTTTTGACACCATCGACGGTATAGTATGATGGATAAATCCCCATCATCTTATCAGTTAATTTAGCAGAATATGTAACTGTCAATGTTACTGTTCCGGCATGAGGGAGATCAATATACAGTGCGGTATTGGCATCATCAGTAGTGAATGGTAGTGGACTATCATTCACTGTGACTGCTTCGATCGTCATATCTTCTTGATGGATGGCAATTTGTGGTGTAAGTGCCGTTCCAGTAATAGTGGTTTTACCGGAAAAGACCTTGTGACTGCGATCGATATCAAGATAGATATCGTAATGATCAGGTTGGAATTTAGTATAAAAACGACTAACTTCTGGCATATAATTCACCCTTTACTAATTTATTAATTAGATTATACACCAATTAAGAGAGATTAACGAATGATGAGAAAAAATCAATGATTAAGGGATAAAAAAAGCCCCCTAAACTAAGAAAGTATTTGTATACTTGCGGTAGTTAAGCGGAGGAAGGGGAAGGATGAAATGACACATGCTAGGCGATTTTTATAAAGAAAAAGAAGCAGATACGGTTTGGTGGGTGGATGACTTTAACTCAGTGGGAAAACATTTATTTTCCTTTGATAAGAAGAAAATCTATAATCTCTTTGCCGACTATCCATACAATATGACTGCCGAAGAAGTGGCAATTTTTAGCAAAGAAAACCCATACTGGCGGGAATTTTTCCAGGATCGATTTACAGATAAAAATGGTGGTGACAAATAATGAAGGATGAAAGAAATGAAGAGAAAATAGCGTGGTATCAGCGAAGTACAAGAATTGCGCTTATTTTAGGAGTTATTTTGATGTTAATTAACAAACTGCTAGAAGCATGGGAGAAGAAATAGGAAAGTAAAGATGGAAGAAAATATTCTTAAAGAAATTAAGTTTAAACACGGAAAAATATCTATTTTACGCAGTAGCAAAAAGGATAAGGTCCAGGGAATTATCGGTTGGATATTATTTATAATGGTAATGATTCTTATTCAGAAGGCGAGAAAGTGACAATTTTTGCTCAACCTACCTGGAAAAGGAGTGAGGGGATGGAGCATATAAAGAATAAGTGGTTAAGTTTGAATTGTTGGTAAAGGATGAACTAGAAATTGTTATTGACGGCAAAATATGCTATTTAGGTCCAGCCTTTAATAATAAGAGTTACAGAGATAAAGAAGGCTGGGTTCTTTATCCATATGGCTTAAGTTATGAGATGTACATTCCGTATACGGATCCGAAAAAGATTTTATCTTTTAAAATTGGCAGTAAAACAATAGGGGAACATTTTATGTGTGAAAAGCATGATATGTGACGGGAAGATTGTAAAACGATCTATAAAATTCATAAATTGAATTGATTTGATAGAAAAAGCCCGCAGATGCGGGCCTAAAATTATTTCAATTTATCAGCAACATTATAATTTTTGACGCCAATAACATTGAATTCAGGGTCTTCAAATGTTACGCGGACAGGTTTGTCATTGTTAAGAGTGAATACCATTACAGCTTTAGCGGTTTTCCCAGGCAAAAGCATATTATGTAATCCATCATCGTATTTTTGGAGCGGATTATTACCATTGCTATATAAAGAAACAGTACCTGGATCCAGTTGTACATCAGAAGTTGGAGTAGTACCAAAGAGGTTAAAGTCATGATCAGGCCACTTATTTTTAGAGAAAAAGATTTTAATTGGATCAAAGTCAAATATCCTGATTTTTTTGAATTGCTAAAGAAAAAGGTGATTTATAAAAATGATGAAATATATATTAATTTAGAAGATCAATCTGAGTACGATATTATTTTCGAAGCAGTAGGCGATGTCTTGATGTGTGAAGTTTCTCAAACAGGTGATTTAACAAAGGATGGTTTTCGCTTTGAAGAAGCATGGGATTATGCAGATGCTGTACCGAACAAGGAGATTAGTAATGAGTGAGACAGGCTATATCTATTTTACAGTAGAAGAAATGGAATTTATAAAGAGTACTTATCCTAAGTTATTTCGATATCTTAAACAATTCATTTCTGATGAAAATGATGCAGAGATCGAGTTAGAACTTACAGAAGAACAACTTCAGGACATTCATGTGAAAATGTTTGATATTGTTTCGGAAGATGCAGGTGCGCATAAAGATGGCAATCCAAGCATGAATGCAATCAAATTGGAGAGAATATGGTGTGGTTAATATTGATATGACAAAAAGATTAGTAGTGTAAATGATGGCATTTTGGCATTCATAAAAGGCATTGAATACATCTGGAAAACTGGGGAGAGATGTGTTGGAGGTTGACGTCACATTAGCTGATATTAACTGCTAGGGAGACATCTCTTTTGATAAAGGTTAGTTGCTTGCTGTTTATAGTCAAGGGTGTACTAGGACAAATTCAGCTTGGCAGAAATAGCTAGTGCGATAGGTGTCTTATTGGGTGTAGGTTTAGAAGCAGACAGGCTTTGGTAAGACTGGTCACTTAGTGAGTAATCGCTTTAAACAAGTGTTTTGTTAATTTGAGGGAGGATAAACTCCTTGAAAGTGATTTAAATAAATGGAAAAAGCCAATGGAGGTGAGATGGATGAAGCTGTATAAATGGAAAAAAGGCGATGGTAAGCAAGCAGTGCTTATTGTTTTTACTATGTTGCTTTTTTAGTACTAGGTATGTATTTAGCGGCTGAAGGATTACCTTCACCAAGCGCTCTGATTATTACTTTCTTTTTGATAAGTGGCTTAATATCAATTATTGGTGGGGTATTTGGATGGATATTCAAATTTTAAGCAACGATGAGTCTGTGAGGACTCTTTTTTTATGTCAACTTTCAAGAATGAAAAGATAGTCTGAACACTATGGAAACATAGTGAAGTACAGGATAAAGAACCCGTACGGTAACATATTGGATACAGGTCTGCGAAAGGTTATTAATTCGTTAGTATCTGCGGTAAAAAATATTGATAATAAAAACTCAGTCCTTGGCAAACTAGGGATTAGGAAGAATGAAATTGTAGATGCTAATGGGAACCTGAAGTCTTTAACAGATATCACGGGTGTGCTGAATAAGTACACACAAGATATGAACAGAGCAGAGAAAAACGCTGTTTTAAATGCGTTGGACTATTTTTGTTACCTCTTTTTTGGAAAGATATTGTAGAGTAATAAAAAGCCGCCCCTAAAAGGGACGGGTACTTGAAGCCTCATATGGACAAGTGGGGAATTATTTATTTAAATTTTGTTGCAGAATTGTCGCAAAATTTATAAAAATACTGTTTTCAGCGTTAAACAAAAAATAAAAATGCTGGTATGACGGGCTTTCTAGCACCCACCAATACCAGCAAAAACGTTAAAAAGGAGAGTACAGGATTGTAAAACCTTATAATATCAATAGTTTAGGCGGGTTTGGTCGTGAGTTGGTCGTGAAATCACAACGCCCGTAACTTACTAACTATTAGATCATCATTCTTAGCCTTGTATTCATCTATTAAGTACGAATGATGTTATAGTACAACATGAAGAGGGAAGCCTAAGATAACGGCATTTGTAGAGGGGTAAATTTGGTAGAAAAGGCAGTTTATTGCAAGTTGTCTACCAAAAGTCTACCAAAAACATCAGTAGATAATACGACGAAAGGTACTACGTAATTTAAGATTGCGTAGTACCTTTTTTGTTATTACATTGGCACGCCATTGTTTTAAAATTACATATTTTAGCTATAAGTAATAATATAATTATCTTTACAGGTTCTGTATATTATCCCTACTTAATTGTGAAGATAGGTATGTTCTTTATTTCCCAACAATGCGTCCAGAAAAGGAAACTAAGGATAGCAAAAAGGGTAAGAAGAATAAGAAAAAGTAGTCTAAAAGCCTGATGTGACGGCTTTTCGACGACACTGTGAATTTATACAAATTTAGTTACTAGCTTGTAAAAAGTTAGTAATCTTGGTGTGTGTACACCAAAAATACACCATTTTTTAAATAAACTGAATTAGTAAAAAAGCTGGCAAAAAAAGAAGACTTCGATTCTACATTAGGGAATCGGAGCCTTTTATTTTACAAACCGCGACTAAAAAAGAGGCATGCCCTCTGATACAATGAAATCGCCAAATCACATAGTAAAGAAGGTAACCTCCATGGATAATGATACAAGAACTCTTCTCAATTTAACAGACCCTCACTTAAATTTTCCTCATCATTGGCTTAAATATAAAGTAATTAAAAATGTTCGCGTGGCGCAAATATCCTGTACCCTTTCTTATACGCCGCGAGCTTGTCCAAACTGCGGAGTTATTAATCGCGGTCAAATCTTAAAATATGGGTTTTATCGAGCTAAACACAAATATGGTCAATTTAGGGCTCAGCCATTGGTGTTACTCGTTAAGACCCAACGATTTCAATGTCCTGACTGTTATACAACATTTAATGCGACTAGTTATCTCTTTGAAAAGCAACGGACAATTAGTCGCGATTTAAGGCGTGAAGTTATTCTTCAATTAACTCGAATTCAAACAATTAAAGATATTGCCCATGATTTATTTATCAGTGAGGCTTCAGTTCAGCGGGTCCTTTTGGACCTCGCCGATCAATATAAACTGAATTTAAACTATCTACCGGAAACGCTATGTATTGATGAATTTAAGTCAATGCGGAGTGCTAAAGGTAAGATGAGTTTCATCGCCGTTGATGGTGATCAAAGTTGCTTATTTGAGCTTCTTGAAGATCGTCGATTATGTAGTTTATTTAAGCATTATCAACAGTTTACTCGTCAAGCTCGTTGCCGGGTGAAATATCTGGTGATGGATATGAACGCTGCTTATGATCAACTAGTTAAAACCGTTTTTCCTTGTGCGCAAATCATCTATGATCGCTTTCATATTGCCAAATACCTTAATGATACGATGAATCATGTGCGAATTCATGTCTTCAATCGTTTGCGAAAAGGTGATTCTGCGGAGCAGAAACAAGCTCGGCGCCTTAAACGTTATTGGCGGCTATTTCTTCAAGATCGGGAAAATTTAAGTACAAAAGTTTATTACGAAGGACGTTATTTTAATCGCGTTGTTAATTCCATTATGATCTTAGACTTAATGTTAGCATATGACCAAGAGTTAAGAGCCACCTATAATTTTATTCAATCCTTGAAGCGTGCTTACAATCAACGTGATTTTACAACTTTCTTTCAATTACTTAAACTTCGGCCAGACAGTGTCAGCCATTATACAATCCACCGTTGTCAAGTTTTAGCGCGCTATTAAAGAGGGAATTAAGCGTGGCTTTGAGACGAAGTTCTCAAATGGTCGAACCGAAGGGATTAATAATCGAATTAAAACTATCAAACGATTTGCCTGTGGTTATCGTTACTTTACGGCATTTAAAACGCGGATTTATTTAATTGGCGAAAATTCATATCTGCGTATCAACACTACTTGACGTAGAGCCATTTCCCACATACAATAAGTAGTGTTGAAAAGTAATCTGCTTATCGAATTAAAAGTGAATTTAGGCGGCAGAAAAAGTTTGCCGATTTGAAAATAGATTATAAAGCGATTAACAAAAAGTTCACCAGATTAGCAGTTGCCAAGAAAACCTTGATATTAGCTTTATTCGATATTGAGATTTTAGATTTAGGAGGTCTACATATATGTATTCCAAAAATAATAAATATATGCAGGAACAAAAGAGTGCCAATCGCGCTCAACGGTTCTCACTGCGTAAATTAAGCATCGGAACGGTATCCGTGCTTTTGGGGACATTGATGTTCTTCAGCAATGGTCAGGTATCTGCCGACACGACGACTGGTACAGATACAAGTGCTGATGCGGCTAGCGTAAACAGTGCTGCTAACGATACCAGTGCCAGCACTGTTACGCTGAGCAGTGCCAACTCTGCAGCTGCTAGCGATGCCAACAGCAGTGCGGCGACCAGTTCAGCAGCAGCCAGTGCGCAAACGGCAACGGCTGCCTCAGCTTCAGCAGACAGCCAATCCGCAGCCGCAACGTCAACTGCAGACAGCTCACAGGCTGCATCTACTGCTTCCAGTGCTTCAGCGGCAACTACTGCTGCTAGTGACGACGCATTATCAAGCAAGGGTGAAATTGTAGCGACTGACAAAATCAGCAACAGTGATGTAACTCCTGGGATGAGTGATCCAAATGGGGCAAGTGTCGTTGCAGATGAAAGCAAGATCCCAAGTGGCTACAAGGCTGATCCAACTGATGGTCGCTACACGTTTGGGATTGTCAGCTTAGGACCGACTGCGGCAACGGATGGCACTACTACTTATAATGGTGAAAATAATACCAACTACTACTTCCGTTTCTCAACTGGCAAGGCCGCTACGAATGGGCAATATGATGATACGGTTTATGCCCAATTGGTTGATGGTGATACCGGTCAAGTAATTTGGCAAGGAACACTGACGGTAAATGGAGCTGCCGTTCAAGTTGATAAATTAAAAAACGTGATTAGTGATGGTTCTACTCACTATTACCAATTGACTTATACCGCTACTACAAATAATGGTGTTACTACTAAGCAAATTAATGTTAATTCTGATGTAGGTACCCAGCTTTCTAAAGTTATCTATGATGCTGGCAACAGGACCAATACTTCGGCCGGAACCGTTGTCCACGTAATGTACCCAGACGAAAGCACGATTCGGACGGAATATATTGCTAAGGATGCGGCTGGCAACGAAACCGTTCTGGCTAACTATGAACAGACTGGGCGGCAAGGTTATACCTATACTGCCTCTGGTGCGCGGATCTTTAAGGGCTTTGATCTAATCAGCTCACCTTCCAACACCACTGGGACTCTTTCGGCTTCATACAAAGTCGGTGATATTATTGTTTCAACGCAGAAGCAATTGTCAGATCAATTACAGATTGCACGAATCAATGTGATTACCGAAACTAATGGGACTGCTAGGATTCTGCTTAAGGTAGCTGCAGTAGGTGCAAGCATTGACGACATTGATAATGAAAATATCTGGAAGACGATTTTAACTACTGATCCGGTGGCACCTGGCGAGTTTGCTGACAATGGTAATTATGATGCTGGTACTCATAAGAATGGTGCTTTCTTGCTCTACACTTTGCCGCAAAACGGAAAGCTGCCAATTGGGGTTAAATATTTGACGGATGCTGGCTTTACTGAAGATCAGCTGACCGGATATGAAAAATACCTTACTATCTATGGTTTGAACAATCGTCTGGCAGTTGGTCAAGAACCGGTAAAGTATTACTATGCTCCGCAAGGTCAGGTTCGCATCAACTACGTAACCAGCGATGGTACGGTAATCCAAACGCCAACAACGGCTTACGAAAACTCTGGCAACAACACCTCATATGATGTTACAGGCTCAACCTACCGCCCAGAAACGATTACCGTCAATGGTAAAACTTACCGTTACGTTAAGAGCGACAAGTCAATGGGAACCGCTGGTACGACGACCGTTAACGGCTTTACGTACAACACGACGCCATCTGATGCTACGGGGACGATCAGCTCCAACAACGTTAATGATGTTTACTATGTTTACGAACAGGTAACTTACCACACGGAAGCCGAAACCAAGGACGTTACGCGGACGATCGAATACTACGACAGTGTAACGGGTGAACCAATTCCATCTAATCTGGAAAGCACGGTTACGCAAACGGCAACCCTGACGCGTAACAAGATCTATGATGATCAGAATAACTTTATTGGTTATGGTACTGTTTCAGCTGACGGTTCCAGCTACACGATTGATGACAGTTGGAAAGTTGATGCTCAGACCTGGACGCAGCAGGATTCTGCCGACCTTTCCGACTACGGCTACACGGCTCCTGACCGCGCTTCAGTGGCCGCAGTTACGGTTGACGGCAATACCACTAACGTGACGGAAAAGGTTTACTATGGTCACCAGACGATGCCTGTTACGCCAACTGATCCTAAGACTCCTGGCGAACCAATCAATCCTAAGGGTGACGTTACCTACCCAGATGGTGTTGCTAAGGATGACTTGACTGCTACGGTAAAGCGGACGATTAACTACGTTGATGAAAACGGCAATAAGGTTAATGGTGCTCCGGACGGTACGAGCTCATACGTTCAAACTGCTGAATTTACCCGGACTGCTATCGTTGACAAGGTAACCGGCAAGATCCTGGGCTACGACACCAACAATGATGGCAAGGTTGACACCGAAAGTGCAGATCGTGCCTGGACGCCAATTGAAAAGACCTTGGATGCCGTTAAATCAGCAGATCCAAGCTCAGTAGGCTATGATAACGTCGATATTGCTAATGTTTCATCACTGGTCGTTACGCCAGATCAAGGCGACACAACGGTTACGGTAACCTACAGCAACAACCAAGTATCGGGTACGATCAAGTACATCGATGACACTACTGGTGTAGAACTTGATAGTGATAATTTGCCAAGCGGTAAGATTGGTTCCAAGATCAATTACACGACGGCAGATAAGATCAAAGCTTATGAAGACCAAGGCTACGAATTGGTTTCCAATGACTTTGCCGATGGTACGCAAACTTATGCTAAGACTGGCAACGACTTTGTGGTTCACTTGAAGCACAAGACGCAAACGATCACGCCTAACGATCCAACGCCGGTAACGCCTGGCGAACCAATCAATCCTAACGATCCAAACAGTCCAGTTTACCCAACCGAGACTAATCGCGACAACCTGGTCAAGGATGCCACCCAAACGATCCATTACGTTGGGGCCGGCGACAAGACGCCAGGTGACAACGTTGTCACGCAAAAAGACGCCTTCACGCGGACGGTGACGATTGACAAGGTAACTGGTGAAGTTATCTCCATGAGTGATTGGGAAGGTACCAAGACGTTCGGTACGGAAGATACGCCAGTCATTGATGGCTACCATGCCGACAAGAAGGTTGCTGGTGGACTGACGGCAACGCCCGACAATCCAAATGTTGAAGAAACGGTAACTTACGCACCAAACGGTAAGCTGGTGCCAGTTGATCCAAATGGTAATCCAATTCCAGGTGCCGACACGCCAACCTACCCAACGGACCCTAACGATCCAACGAAGGTCGTACCAAACGAACCAATTCCAGAAGTACCAGGCTACACGCCGGTTGATCCAAGCACGGTTACACCAGCTGATCCTGGTAAGGACACGCCAGTACCATACACTAAGAAGGAAATGCCAACGACGCCTGATACTTCATCGACGCCGACTACGCCTACAACTCCTTCAACACCAACGACGCCTTCTGAACCAGCACAGCCACAGACTCCTGCGTCACCAGCTGGTCAAGGCCAAGCAACGCCAACGTCAGCTAAGACGGAAGCTGCTAAGGCTGCAACGCTGCCACAAACCGGTAACGACAAGAACGAAGCCACGGCTGCAATGGGCTTAGGCTTTGCCGGTATCGCATCAATGCTGGCATTGTTCGGTACGCGCAAGAAGCGTCGCGAAGACTAATCTAAAAGTTTCAAAAGCAGAATCCTGCTGATCAGAGACTGAAATTAAAAAGAGGCTGGGAAACAGACTAAGCTAGATAGTGGAAACTGAGATTGATGAATCTTGGTTTTCACTATTTTTAATTTAAAATAGTAATGAAGTTGACATGTCGTATTAGGTTAATGACACTTGATGTCGTATGGGAAACTGGCAACTTCATTAATTCTGCTTAGAGTCTGTTCTAAGTCTGTTGGCTATGAAAGCCGTGTATTGAAAATTAGATGTGTAGAATTATTGATTGGACTTCATGGAGATGATAGAAATGAGGTAAGCAGTCCATATTGACACGTTATTGACAGACAAAAAATCCCCGTAGAACCGTCCTTGATGGCTTCACGGGGATTTTCTATTCGCGACATTCTTCTTGTACGTTTTTTGACCACGGCAAAAAAGCTGCCAGATCTTGACAATTGCTCTCTGGTAGGTGATCAAATAAGTATTCTAAGTACCGCTGGACGTTAAGCTGGTTTAGCTGTCTCTACTAAGCTATAGTAGACGGCGTTCGCCTTGGCACCTTCTTCGGTTTTTGCGAATAGACAATTCTTTGAATTAGTGTTGATGGCCGAATACTTTGCTCAACTGAATTGTTGCTTAACGGTAATTGTCCATTTTCAAATACACGATACACTCGTGATTTTAACTGGATGGCGTTCTGAATTGCCTTACGCAACTGTCCAATCGGCTGGCTAATCTGGCTAATGTAATTGTAAAATTTATCCATTAGCAGTTTGACATGGATTTGCCGCTGCACTAACTTCTCATTGGCCGTTTGATAACTCAACTGGTTTTCCGAATGGAAAACCGGAGCTAATAAGGCGATTGCTTGCTCAGCTTTTGAATCATTACGTCTGTTTGGCCTTAATGATTGCACAATTCGAACAAATTCTTGTCGAATATGCACTAAGCACGAACCAAATTTTGCTTGTGGATAGAGTTGATTACTATACCCTTTATACCCATCGCACATGATAATACCCGGATAATTATTACCGACTATTTGTCCAATGATTCTACCAGAACGCGTATTGGCATGATGAAAGACTACAACCGGATGTTGGGCAAACTCTTTCGTTGTCCGCGTTACCCAGAAATAGTCTTGGGATTTAGGACTATCAACGACTTTAAAAGGTGTTTCATCTATATGAATGACTGGTTCTTGTCTAACTGTATTGCTTAAATACTGATACAACGGCTCTAAGTACGTTTGACTAACTTTAATAATATTCGAGGCCATTTGCTTGGCGCTAACAGGTAATCCCAACCCTTGTACAAAGCTTTCTTGCCGATGGAAAGGCAACGCCAGATTAAATTTTAAATAGGCGATAAATGCCATAATACTGCTTGAAAAGTAACTATGTGGTAATAAAGCCATTGGTGCCTTACTAGTTACCAATTTATCATTTCCATCTTGACTACAGTATTTACACTTATAGCTTTCCTCATATAAGTTGGCACAATACAATTCAGGCTCTTTTAGTCTAGCTTCCCGTCGTGCCAACCTCTTTCCAATGTGAGCCATTTCGTGCTGACAATCTGGACAGGTGGTCGTTTTTAAAGAAACAACTTCCTCGACTTGAGGAAGTTGGTCTAAAAACTCTTGACGAGTTAGCTGTTTCTTCGCTGGTCGATGACGTACGATCTTAGTCGTTGTTGTTTTAACTACTTCAGTAATCTCTTGATCCAAGTTCAGATCATAAACTGGATCAAACAGTGATAATTGTCCATCAGCTACCTGCTCTAAAACTTCAGTTTTTTTTCGGCAGATTGTAAAATTTAAGTTGAACATTAAGTGGACAGAAAAAACCATAAAGGTCTTTAATGGTGTTACCACAACATTCCATTGAAAGAAGGACCTTTATGGGCACCACTATATTATCATTTTCAGACCGCGTTGTCATCGAAACACTTCATAACGAAAAACGTTCCTTGCAGTATATCGCTAACTACTTAGGCTTTAGTACGACCACTATCTTCAATGAGCTTCACCGGCTAAATAGTGAGTACCAGGCTGAGCTAGCGCAAACTGACTTTGAACAAAAGGTTAGTCAACGGGGGCGGAAGTCTTCGCTCACTAAAAACCTTAAACACTTGGTCGAGGAAAAGATTCAAGTCCAGAAGTGGTCCCCTGAACAAGTTGCCCATGCTTATTCACCACATGAACGCGGTAGTAATGAGAACCGTAACCGAGTTTTGCGACGATTTATTCCCAAGGGACAAGCTATTGAAGAGCTGAGCGATCGCCAGCTGGTTCAAATCAATTGGTATCTGAATTCCCGGCCACTTAAATGTCTTAA
>NZ_AUHQ01000030.1 GCF_000423265.1 Ligilactobacillus saerimneri DSM 16049
TGAAAAACTAAAAGCCCTATAATTTGGCGACAAAGTGGCGACAAAAAGGGCTATAAACGTTAATATATAAGGTATTGAATATTTTTTCATAAAATAAATAGTTAGATACTATGCGAGAATTGAGGTTTTTGTTGTGCGGGGACTTTTTATTACGTTTGAAGGGCTCGACGGCTCCGGAAAGACCAGTGTTTTGAACCAGGTCAAAGCAGATTTGGAAACTACTGGAAAAAAGAATTACATTTTTACTAGAGAACCAGGTGGTAACCGAATCGCAGAAGCAGTACGGGCAATTATTTTAGATAAGAAGAACACTGAAATGGCTGCGCGAACAGAAGCACTGTTATACGCTGCCGCCCGTTCACAACATGTTGTTGAAACAATTGAACCTGCTTTAGCTGCAGGTAAGGTGGTCTTTTGTGATCGTTATGTGGATAGTTCTTTGGTTTATCAAGGAGCGGGACGACATATTGGGATTGATGAAGTGGCAGCGATTAATTCGTTTGCAACGCAAGGCTTGGAAGCAGATCTGACATTTTATTTTAAAATTCAGCCCCAAGTAGGATTAGAGCGGATCAAGGATCATCGTCAAGACCAAATTGATCGGATGGACTCACAAGACGTGAGCTTTTATGAAGAAACATATGCCGCCTATGAACGGCTAGCGCAAGAAAATCCTAGCCGTTATGTAGTAATTGATGCTAATCGTCCATTAGCAGAGGTCGTAGCGGCCGTTTCCCAACAACTTAGTCAACGGGTTGGTCAATACTTAGAATAAAGTGAGGGAAGACAGGATGGCAGAACAGAATTTAACAACAGCACAAACGCAATTACGCCGGCATTTTGCGCAGTTAGTAACACAGAAGAAGCTTGTTCATGCCTACCTGTTTGCTGGGCCACAAGGAGTAGGGAAAAAAGCGCTGGCACTATGGGTAGCACAAGGAATTTTTTGTGAAGCAGTTCAAGCAGGAGTCCCTTGTGGGCGTTGTAATGAATGTCGGCGGATCGCAGAGCATAACCATCCAGATGTGGTTGAGATAGTTCCAGATGGTTTATCGATTAAGGTCGACCAAATTCGTTTTCTCAAAGCTGAATTTACTAAAAGTGGGGTTGAGAGTCGGCGGAAGGTCTTTATCATTCAAGAAGCTGAGCGTATGACCAACGGGGCTGCTAATAGTTTATTGAAATTTTTGGAAGAACCAAGTGGTGATGTGACGGCATTTTTACTTTCTGCAAACACGAGTCAGATATTACCAACTATTCTGTCACGGTGTCAGTTAATAGAACTACCACGTTTACCTAAAGAACAATTGCAGCAGCAACTAATTCAAAACGGAATAGGAGCTAAGCAAGCTCGAATTCTAGCTAATGTAACAGAAAGTGTACCAGCTGCTGAACAGCTGCAAGCTAATGAACACTTTGATAGTTTAGTTAAATTAACACAGCAGTGGTTTAATATGGTTATTCGGCATGATCCGATGGCCTTTGTACTTGTCCAAAGTAAGCTAATGCCAGAGATTGTTGGTCGTGATGAACGAGAACTTTGCTTACAACTTATCATGTTGCTGGCACGAGATTTGCTTTTACAGCATTTAGAGCAAGATGAAGAAGTTGTTTTTACAGAAACTAGTATAGAAATACTAGGAACAGTAGAAACAGCGCGTTTAGTAACGGCGGTAGAATTAGTACTGAAGCAATCACGAAGTTTAACGGTTAACGTTAGTTTTCAGACAATATTAGAAAAATTAACCTTGCGTCTGATGGATCTTTATACGCCAGGAACAGGGTCGAGGTGACAACAATGGATAAAAGAGAATTAGCTAATAGCATTGATGAAATTGAAGCACAGGCACGGATGTTGTTACAAAATATTGAAGTCATAAAAAAAGAAATGGAAAAAATCGTGGAGAAGAATGCGGAATTAGAGATTGAAAACCAGCACATCCATGAGCGGTTGCAAGAATTAGCAGCCAAGGACAAGAGTCGCGGACCAAAAGAATTATCAAAGTCACGGAAAAATTTGGAAAAATTATACGAAGAAGGATTTCATGTGTGCAATGTAGATAATATGTATGGTTCACGTCGCTTAAATGATGAGCCATGTGTATTTTGTCAAGATGTTATCTATGGGGAGAGAAAGTAATGGCAATCGAAGCACAGAGTAGTTTTAAAGGAGAGAATGTTACTGGGTGTCTTTATTTAGTGCCAACTCCAATTGGAAATTTAGGCGATATGACTGTACGGGCCCAAGAAGTCTTGCAAGCAGTTGATGTGATTGCGGCTGAAGACACCCGAAATACAGGCAAACTTTTGCAACATTTTGCAATTACCACACCGCAAATTAGCTTCCATGAGCACAATACCCAGGAGCGTATCCCCCAATTAGTTGCCAAAATGCAAGCAGGACAAGATGTAGCTCAGGTGAGTGACGCGGGTATGCCTTCGATTAGTGATCCGGGGCATGAACTAGTAGTAGCCTGTATTGCAGCAGGGATCCCGGTAGTTCCATTACCAGGTCCGAATGCAGGACTGACAGCTCTGATTGCTTCTGGTTTAGCTCCACAACCATTCTACTTTTATGGTTTCTTACCTCGCAAAACAGGACAGCAACAAGCGGAACTGGCTAAACTAAATCAGCAAACATGTTCGATCATTCTATATGAAGCACCCCATCGCTTAGCAAAAACTTTACAAAATATTGCTACAATATGTGGGACAGAGCGTCAAATTGTTTTATGTCGGGAACTGACTAAACGGTATGAAGAATTTTTGCGCGGGACAGTTGCTGATGCACTCCAATGGGCGCAAACTAACCCGATTAAGGGGGAGTTTGTTCTTATTCTAGCTGGTAATGATCATCCAGAAATAATGACACCAGTGGTAGACCAGACCTTATCGTTAGCTCAACAGGTGGCACAACTGATGGATGCGGAAGGGTTGAAACCCAACCAAGCTATTAAACGGGTGGCAAAAGAAAATAAGGTTGCTCGACAAGTTGTGTACAATGAATTTCATCATTTGGATTAACGATTACAGAAAGAAGATTTAACATGCCAGGAAAAAAATATAGTGAGCAACACCGTGTTGTCTATTACGATACGGACCTAACAGGACGGCTAAACGTTGGTAAATTAGGTGATATCTTGATGCTTGTATCGAATGATCAAAGCAATGATTTAGGCGTTTCCTTACAGAATATGAAGAAAGCAGGGTTAGGTTGGGTTGTGACCCAGCATGTATTAACGGTTGACCGAATGCCACGGGTAGGAGAAGAATTAACGATTACTACCCAAGCAACAAGTTATAACCGCTATTTTTGTTATCGGGATTTCTTTGTTCAAGATCAATCGGGAAAGCAAGTTGCCAAGATGCATAGTGTTTTTGTGATGATGGACCTAAAGCAAAGAAAAATGGTCCGCTTGGTGGATGAGTTTATTAATCCATATAGTGCTGACTACACAACAAAGATTGAACGATTGCCACAGCCACAGATGCAAGGGGAAGTTACAGAGCATAATGAACGGACCTATCGCGTTCGTTACACAGATATTGACATCAATCGTCACGTCAATAACATTCATTATATTGATTGGATGGTGGATGCCTTGGATAAAGATTTTCTGAGTCAGCATGATCTGGTATCTTTAAATATTGTCTATAAGAAAGAAGTAGCATATGGAGATACAGTCCATAGCCAGGTAGCTAAGAATGGCTTAGTTACTTACCATGAGATCATCAATGATGATGCTATCAGCTGTGTGGCTGAATGTCATTGGCAACCAGTAAAGGAAGATTAGATGGAGTATAGAGAGGAACATGATAGTTTAGGCATAATCAAGGTCCCAAAGACGGCACTTTGGGGAGCACAAACAGAACGAAGCCGTCATAATTTTGCCGTAGGTCCAGTGATGCCGGAGTTAGTGGTACGTGCACTGATCAATATTAAAAAGGCAGCTGCACGGGTTAATAAGCAACTGGGACAGCTAGACGAACGGCGGGCGCTTTTAATAGAGCAGGCTTGTGATCAAATTTTGGCAATGCCAGAGATGATGAGTTCGTTCCCGTTGAAAGTTTATCAAACTGGGAGTGGCACCCAGTCCAATATGAACGTTAATGAAGTGATCAGTCATGTGGCACATGAGCTTGATCCCCATTTGCTTATACATCCCAACGACCATGTTAATATGGCACAAAGCTCAAATGATACTTTCCCTACGGCAATGCAGATTGCGGCGTTTCAGGAAACTAAACGAGTACTAACGGTGCTAGAAAAAGTTGACCAGACTTTAAAGGGCAAACAGGAAGAATTTTGGCAAGTAGTAAAAATTGGTCGCACTCACTTACAAGACGCCGTACCAATGACTTTTGGACAAGAAATTTCAGGTTGGCGTGCAGCTTTAAACCATAGCCGGCAGGCATTACAAGCTAATTTAATGCTCCTAGCAGAATTGCCCATCGGGGGAACAGCAATTGGAACAGGATTGAATGTTCCTGAAGGATTCGATCAGGCGATGGTCACTGAATTAGGCAAGATTTATCGGTTAAAGTTAGTGTGTGCTCCCAATAAGTTTCAAGGGTTGGCAAACCATACGGGAATAAATATTATTCACGGAATATTTAAATCGTTAGCTAGTGACTTGATAAAGATCGGTAATGATATTCGTTTTTTGGCTAGCGGACCGCGAGCTGGTTATGAAGAATTAGTTATTCCAGCTAATGAGCCAGGTTCATCCATTATGCCAGGTAAAGTTAATCCGACGCAGATTGAGGCCCTAACAATGGCGGCAGCAACTGTTATGGGAAATGATACCACGATCACATTTGCTGCTAGTCAGGGAAACTTTGAGATGAATGTCTATAAGCCAGTTATTATCCAAGCTTTCTTGGCTTCGGCAGACCTTTTGGCAGGGGTGACCGCATCATTTGAAGAACATTGTTTGCGGGGATTAACTGTCAATCAACAACGAATGCATGAATTAGTGGACAATTCATTAATGTTGGTAACTGCACTTAGCCCACATATTGGTTATGAAAAAAGTGCTGAGATCGCACTGACAGCACAACGTCAGCAGCTAACATTACGGCAGGCTGCCCTGCAGTCGGGATATTTAACTGCAGATGAATATGATCAATGGATTGAACCATTGGCGATGACTAACAGCCAATGCATAGACTAACTGCTTGCCATTCCAGTTATGGGCGGTATAATAACTTGTTGGATTTATCAAGTAAATAGAACAACGGAGATAAGAAATAATGAAGATTCTCGCAATTGATACAGCTAATACTTCACTAAGTGTAGCTGTTATATCTGAGGAAAAACTACTGGCTCAGGTAACGACTAACGTCGGCAGAAATCATAGTGTAAACTTGATGCCACTAGTTGATAAGATGCTTAAACAAAGTCACTTAACTATTGATGCAATTGATCGTTTCGTAGTATCCCAGGGACCAGGGTCATATACAGGATTACGGATTGGAGTGACTACTGCTAAGGTATTGGCAGATACGTTGAATAAGGAACTAGTTGGAGTATCTAGTCTTAAAGTGTTAGCAGCTGCCCTGCCACAAGATACTTCAGAATTATTGGTACCGCTCTTTGATGCTAGGCGGGACAATGTTTTTGCTGGCATTTACCAATATCAGGATGGAGAATTACAAACTGTTCTTCCTGACCAGCATATTGCTTTTACTAAACTATGTTCATTTCTCACAGAAAAAGGCGTAAAAGTGCGTTTTGTGGGGGCAGATGTAGCTCATTTTGCAGAGCAACTTGCACAATTAGACTTGGATTATCGGATAAGTGAGGGTAATTTCAATTACCCTCAGGCATATGTTTTGGGATTACTAGGTGGCAAGCAAGCGCCAGTTACGATTGCAAATTTTGTTCCTGAGTATCACCGGTTGACCCAAGCAGAAATTCAATGGCAAGAAAGCCACCCAGAAAAGGAAAACGATAACTATGTTGAAAGAACTTAAAAATTTGTTGGATGAATTTATTCCAACTCATAAACAAGAAGTTGACTTTGATAATCAAAATGTGGAAGTTTCTAAGTATAAATACTTGCTGACTAGAGCAATCGTCCCAGATGTGCCTGAATTGGTTAGCTTGGATAAAATTACTTATGGTGATTTGCCACCTTTAACTAAGGAAGTGGTTGAACGTGAAGTTCAAAACCATAAAGATGCTCTATTTTTAGTGGTTCGACACGAGGATCAATTGGTGGCGGCGATTATTTGTCGGATCCTTACTGATCGCCAGGAGGTAATTATTGACTGGCTTGGAGTTGCTAAAGAATTTCGTCACCGGGGAATTGCCAAGAAGATGGTGGAGACGGTTGTAGCTAAGGCAGAAAACTTGGGTCTGCGGTATGTGAAAGTTTTAGTGGATGCGGATGATGCGTATAGTCAGAATTTATTTACAGTCGCTGGTTTTACCCATCACACTAACTCTGATGATATGATTTATACCATTGCATAGTAGGGGATTGAGAATTGTGGCAAATGAAGAAAGAAATTTAATCCTAGCATTTGAATCAAGCTGTGATGAAACAAGCGTAGCTGTAATAGAAGATGGGCATAAGATTTTGTCTAATATCGTGGCAACGCAGATCAAGAGCCATAAGCGGTTCGGTGGGGTAGTTCCAGAAGTTGCTAGTCGGCACCATATTGAACAGATTACTTTGTGTATTGATGATGCTTTGGCTGAAGCACAGGTCACATATGATGATTTGACAGCTGTTGCTGTTACCTATGGTCCTGGTTTGGTAGGAGCCTTACTAGTCGGGGTAGCAGCTGCTAAAGCAGTTGCTTTTGCCCACAACTTACCTCTGATCCCGGTTAACCATATGGCGGGACATATTTATGCGGCCCGTTTTGTGGCGCCAATTGAATTTCCAGCATTAGCATTACTTGTTTCAGGCGGGCACACGGAGTTAGTGTACTTACCCGGACCAAATCAATTTGAAATAATTGGAGAAACACGCGATGATGCTGCTGGTGAAGCCTATGACAAAGTGGGGCGCGTCTTGGGATTAGCCTATCCAGCCGGAAAGCAAATCGATGAGTTGGCTCATCAAGGGCAAGATACATTCCATTTTCCCCGGGCAATGGTTAAAGAAGAAAATTTTGATTTTAGTTTTAGTGGTTTGAAGAGTGCTTTTATCAATACTGTGCACCATGCTGATCAGATCGGCGAAGCACTCAATCGCGCGGATTTAGCGGCTAGTTTTCAACAAAGCGTAGTTGACGTTCTGGTGGCTAAGACAGATCGGGCATTGACAGAATTTCCGGTACGGCAGTTGATTTTGGCAGGAGGTGTAGCTGCTAATAGTGGCCTCCGGGCTGATCTAACAGCGATGATGGAAAAACACCACCCGGAAGTAGCACTATTAAAGGCACCGTTAGCTTTATGTGGTGACAACGCTGCTATGATCGGAGCGGCAGGTTATGTTGCTTGGCAACATGAGGTAAGGGCAGATTTAGCCCTTAATGCTGATCCAAGTTTGGAATTTGACTGGCGGTCAGGAATGTTACCATAGGAAAAAGCTGAGAACATTGCGTTCTCAGCTTTTTTTGTGGGTAATTTAGAAGAATTATTCGAATGATTCAAGAACCATACTTGCTTCAGTCCATTGCTCCTCAGTTGTTTCAATCTGTGAGGTAACAGTATCCAATTTAACCTGTAAAGCAGACATTTTAGCAGGATCATTGAAATTTTCTGGCTGAGTCATTTGTTTTTCCAGACTATTTTTCTGTTCTTCCAAATGGTTAAGTTGTTCTTCCAATTTAGCAACAGTGCGTTCTGCTTTCCGTTGCTGACGTTGCAGTTCCTTGCTTTGCTGATAGTCAAGCTTGCTTTGGGAAACAGGTGCTGGTTGCGGTGCAGTCGAAGGCTGGGCCGCTTCTTTAGCAGCCTGTATTTCTTCTTGTTCAGCTTTTTTCTGAACATAATAGTCATAGTCACCGAGGTAAAGGGTACTACCTTCGGGAGTGATTTCCAATACGCTTGAAGCAGTTTTGTTAATGAAGTAGCGGTCGTGGGAGACAAATAGGACCGTACCATCGAATTCTTCAATAGCCTTTTCAAGCACTTCTTTACTGTCAATATCAAGGTGGTTAGTTGGTTCGTCTAGAATCAAAAAATTATCCTTATCTAAGGCTAATTTAGTGAGCAACAATCGAGCTTTCTCTCCCCCTGAGAGGTTATGGACAACTTTCATAACATCATCGCCACGGAAGAGGAATGATCCTAGAATTGAGCGAACATCTTTTTCGGGCATTAAAGGATGATCGTCCCAGATTTCATTGAGGACGGTCTTTTTATCATGTAAGTTATGCTGCTCCTGGTCATAGTAGCCAACTTGAACGTTAGTTCCAAAACTAGCTGTTCCCTTTAAGAAAGGAATCTTACCCAAGATACTTTTGAGGAGAGTAGACTTCCCAATTCCATTAGGTCCAACAATGGCAAGCCGTTTATGTTTGCGAAGGTCGATATTAATGGGACCAGAAATTACGTGATCATTATAACCAATAGCAGCATCAGCAACTGTTAAAACGACATTTCCACTTGTTTTAGCAGCTGTAAATGCAAAACGAGGACCTTCCAAATCGTTAGTAGGACGTTCTAGGCGGTCCATCTTTTCTAACTGTTTTCGTCGGCTTTGAGCTCGCTTGGTAGTGGAAGCCCGAACAATGTTTTTTTGCACAAAGTCTTCCATTTTTTTGATTTCCACTTGTTGCTTTTCGTATTCCTTCCAAGCTTTAAGTTGTCGTTGTTCGCGTTCAGTCACATAGTGACTATAATTTCCTTTATAATAAGCGGAATGGTGGTGACTAATTTCATATACTTCGTTGACGACTTTATCCAGGAAATATTGGTCGTGAGAAACTATCAGTAGCGCACCGTGGTATGCTTGAAGATAATTTTCTAACCATGTCAAAGTATCAATGTCTAAGTGGTTGGTTGGTTCGTCAAGAATCAATAAATCGCGTTTTTCCAAAAGGAGTTTGGCTAAAGCTAAGCGGGTTTTTTGCCCACCGGATAATGAAGAAACAGGACGGTCGAAATCGGCTGGCTCGAATTGAAAGCCATGAAGTACAGCCTTGATTTCATTCTCATACCCGTAGCCATTTTGTTCCTTGAAATCATGCTGGAGTTGGTCATATCGCCGCAGGATTTGCTCATATTCGGGGCTACCAGCCAACTGAGGATCAGCCATTTTTTCTTCTAATGAATGGATTTGTTGTTCCATTTCTTTGAGATAAGTGAAGACACTTTCCATCTCAGCTAGCATTGTTCGTGAAGACTCCAGACCTGAATTTTGAGCTAGGTAGCCGATTGTAATACCGTGCTTTTTAACAATCTCGCCGGCATCAGGCTCGGTTTCACCAACGATCATTTTTAGCAAAGTGGTTTTACCCACTCCGTTACGCCCGACTAGGGCAATCCGCGAATTGTCTTGAATATCAAGATTGATATTTTCAAACAAAACGTCGGCGCCGAAATAACGAGCTACATTTTGAGCTTGTAATAAAATCATTTTTTCACCTACTTTATTTTGAGTGGCATTGTCCAGTGAGGGTTATATCTATTATGGTAAAATTAAATAGAAATAATAGCAAAAAAGGAGCTAGGACAATGGCTGATATGAAGATACCGCGGGCAACAGCAAAACGGTTACCCATCTATTATCAATACCTTAACATTTTAGCAGATGCAGGCCAAAAAAGAATCTCCTCGAGTGAATTTGCCGCTGGAGTTAAGGTTGATCCGCGGACTATTCGCCGCGATTTTTCTCATTTTGGAACATTGGGGAAAAGAGGTTATGGGTATGATGTAGCTGACTTATTAGCTTTTTTCAAAAAAATATTAAAGCAAGACCAAGTGACCAAAGTTGCCTTAGTCGGGGTCGGAAACTTAGGCCACGCGTTATTGAACTTTAATTTTCACCGCGACAATAATATTGCAATTCGAGCGGCATTTGATATTGATCCATCTGTGGTGGGAACTACGATTGATGACATTCGGGTTTATCCATTAACAGAGTTGCAAAACCAATTACAAGAGCAAGCGATCAAGGTGGTAATTTTGACAGTTCCAGAAGCAGCAGCACAGACGGTCACAGATCAGCTGATCGCAGCTGGAGTAGAAGGAATCATGAATTTTACCCCAACTAGAATCAATGTGCCAGCAACGGTTATTGTCCAAAATGTAAATTTAACGAGTGAATTACAAACTTTGATTTACTTTTTGAATCATCGCTCGTTAGATCAGCAAGGAACAAATAAAGAATAATTGTCTTTTGTGACTGAGCAGAGTGTATGGC
The DNA here is from genome assembly GCF_000423265.1 of Ligilactobacillus saerimneri DSM 16049. Taxonomy (GTDB): domain Bacteria; phylum Bacillota; class Bacilli; order Lactobacillales; family Lactobacillaceae; genus Ligilactobacillus; species Ligilactobacillus saerimneri. The sequence continues at coordinate 10,326 of NZ_AUHQ01000030.1, forward strand.
GGGACGTTCAAACTACTCTGCTTTTTGTATGACAACTTTTTAGCACTCGGAGGTTAAAAGTGCTAAAAAATGCTTGCAATTAAAAATGAAAATGGTTATAGTAATAACTGTAATCAGTTAGCACTCAAAGTGCTAGACTGCTAATCACAAATTTTGGAGGGATAACAAGTGCTTAAACCATTAGGAGATCGTGTGATCTTAGAAGTTCAAAAGGAAGAAGAAATGAAAGTTGGAAGCTTGGTTCTGGCAAGTAACGCTAAGGACAAGCCAACTCAAGGCACAGTAGTGGCTGTTGGTGAAGGACGGACCCTCGATAACGGCGCAAAGGTTGCTCCAAGTGTAAAGAAGGGCGACAAGGTTATTTTTGATAAGTACGCCGGGACTAACGTTAAGTATGAAGACCAAGAATACTTGGTAGTACGGGCCAATGACATCATGGCAATTATTGAGTAATTAAACGAAAAATTGTTTTAACGAGGTGTAATTAAGAATGGCAAAAGAAATTAAGTTTGGTGAAGATGCACGGGCAAAAATGCTTGCTGGTGTAGATAAGTTAGCTAATACTGTAAAGACAACTATCGGTCCTAAGGGACGGAACGTTGTCGTTGAACAATCTTACGGTGCCCCAACAAGTACAAATGACGGGGTTACTATTGCTAAGGCAATTGAATTAGAAGATCACTTTGAAAACATGGGGGCAAAGTTAGTTTCTGAAGTTGCCCAAAAGACCAATGATATTGCTGGGGACGGGACAACAACTGCTACCGTATTGACCCAAGCAATTGTAAATGAAGGAATGAAGAATGTTACTGCAGGGGCAAACCCTGTTGGCATTCGGCGGGGGATTGAAAAGGCAACTAAGGTTGCTGTTGATGCCCTCCACAAGATGGCTCACAAGGTAGAATCCAAGTCTGACATTGCTCAAGTTGCAGCTATTTCTTCAGCTAGTGAAGAAGTTGGTAATTTGATTGCTGACGCAATGGAAAAGGTTGGCAATGATGGTGTCATCTCTATTGAAGAATCTAAAGGGATTGATACATCCCTTGATGTCGTTGAAGGGATGCAATTTGATCGCGGTTACTTATCCCAATATATGGTAACTGATGATGACAAGATGGAAGCTAACTTGGACAAGCCTTACATCTTGTTGACTGACAAAAAGATTTCTAACATCCAAGAAATGATGCCTCTATTGAACCAAATTGTTCAACAAGGTCGGGCACTGTTGATCATTGCTGATGATGTTGATGGTGAAGCTTTACCTACATTAGTCCTGAACAAGATGCGGGGAACATTTAATGTAGTTGCCGTGAAGGCTCCTGGTTTTGGCGACCGGCGGAAGGCAATGTTACAAGATATTGCCATCTTAACTGGTGCAACAGTGATTACTGATGACCTTGGCTTACAATTGAAAGACACGACTCTCGATCAATTAGGGACAGCAGGCAAAGTTACTGTTACAAAGGACAGCACAACGGTGGTTGAAGGTGCAGGCGATAAGGCTGCTATTGCTGAACGGATTGACCAATTGAAGAAGCAAATCGGTGAAACTACTTCTGAATTTGACAGAGAAAAGCTCCAAGAACGGTTAGCTAAGCTCTCTGGTGGGGTAGCTGTTATCAAGGTTGGTGCTGCTACTGATACAGAATTGAAGGAACGTAAGTACAGAATTGAAGATGCTTTGAACGCTACACGGGCAGCGGTTGAAGAAGGCTTTGTTCCTGGTGGTGGTACTGCTTTAGTTAATGTAATTTCTGCTGTGGCTGAATTACAGGCTGAAGGCGATGAACAAACAGGGATCAATATTGTCAAGCGCGCCTTGGAAGAACCAGTTCGGCAAATTGCCCAAAATGCTGGTAAAGAAGGCTCTGTCATCGTTGAAAAGTTAAAGAGTGAAAAGCCAGGCGTTGGTTACAATGCAGCTACTGATGAATGGGTTGATATGGTTGAAGCTGGGATTATTGACCCAACTAAGGTAACTCGTTCTGCATTACAAAACGCAGCTAGTGTTTCAGCGGTATTGTTGACTACTGAAGCAGTTGTGGCTGATAAGCCAGAAGAACATGCGCCAGTTGCACCACAACCTGGTGCTGGCATGGGCGGCATGATGTAATAAATTGATATATAACTGCATAAATAACTAATATGCTGAAAAGAGTGCACTGTAAAGTACTCCTGATGAATGCTGGAAAGAAGCTAGTGTTTAAGGAGACCTTATGGTGCACTTTTTTGTAGTAACTTGCAAGCATAAGGGAAGTTGGGTACAATATTATGGTTTGTTAAGCATTATTTAATGTCTAATAGTAGAATTGCCATTTTTGTAGCTAAAACGCTACCAAATTTTTTTGACTTTTAGCTAAATATTGCAATATAGTGATATTAGTTGATTTGTTACTTTTAGGAGGATTATAATGTGGCGCTACATTAAACGCTTTTTAATCGGTGAACCACTGAAAACAGAAGAAGAAAGTGGCCAGTCACTGACCAAGTTCAAGGCATTGGCGCTCCTTTCGTCTGACGCCTTGTCATCCGTAGCATATGGACCAGAGCAAATTACGACGGTACTGTTAGTATTGTCAGCAGCAGCAACATGGTATGCCTTACCAGCAGCCCTAATTGTTCTGGTATTACTTTTTGCAATTACAATGTCGTACCGACAGATTATTCATGCATACCCCTCTGGTGGGGGTGCATATGTGGTTGCAACAGAGAACTGGGGAACCAATGCGGGGCTTGTAGCTGGTGGTTCCTTGTTGGTTGATTATATGCTAACCGTGGCTGTTTCAGTCACTTCAGGTACTGAAGCGATCACTTCTGCCTTACCGGGATTAAGAAAGTATGCCATTACTATTTCGATCTTAATCGTTTTGTTTATCATGATTCTCAATCTTCGTGGAATGCGTGAATCAGCTTCTTTCTTAACCGTGCCAGTGTACTCGTTTGTGATTATGATGGCCCTTTTGGTGGGCGCAGGCTTGTATAATATTGTAACGGGAAATGTAGAGTTCCAAGGAGCAGCTCATATCGGTGAGGCTGTTCCAGGCATGAGCTTAGTACTATTTTTACGGGCTTTCTCGGCTGGATCATCCTCATTGACGGGGGTCGAAGCTATCAGTAATGCTGTGCCTAACTTTAAGCAACCAAAGAGCAAAAATGCTGCTAACACTTTAGCGATTATGTCATTGATCTTGGCATCAATTTTTGCGGGAATTATTTTCTTAAGCTATTATTTGGGCGTCATGCCTAATAACAAGCAAACGGTACTTTCTCAAATTGGGATCGCTGTCTTTGGACATGGGGTACTTTTTTATCTATTACAGCTGGCAACTGCTATGATCCTGGCAGTTGCGGCCAATACGGGGTTCTCAGCTTTCCCTATTTTGGCATATAACCTTGCTAAAGATAAATTCGTTCCCCGACAATTCATGGATAAAGGGGACCGATTAGGGTACTCTAATGGGATTATTGCCTTAGCTATTGGCGCAATTGCCTTGATTTTGATCTTTAATGGCTCAACCAATTCTTTAATTCCGTTGTATGCAGTAGGGGTCTTCGTTCCCTTTACTCTGTCACAATCAGGGATGATTGTGCATTGGTTTAGACATCGGGGTAAACATTGGATCTTCAACTCCTTGATTAACCTCTTAGGAGCATTGATTTCTTTGGCGTTAGTCATTTTCTTGTTCTTCTTACACTTTGAAAATGTTTGGCCATACCTGATTATTATGCCGGTGTTATTATTTGGCTTTTACAAGATCCACAGTCATTATCAATCAGTTGCAGAACAGTTGCGGTTAAATACAGAAGTACCTCAACTTTATGATTATGATGGTTCAACAGTGATCGTTTTGGTCAGCAGCGTAACGCATGTTACTACTGGAGCGATTAATTATGCGCGGTCGATTGGGGATTATGTGATCGCTATGCACGTTTCTTTTGATACCAATCCTCAAAAGGAAAAAGAAACTGAAGAAGAATTTAAACGAGCTTTCCCGGATGTACGCTTTGTAAACATTCATTCTTCGTATCGTTCTGTGGCCAAACCGGTGTTACGGTTTGCGGACGTGATTGCTTCTAATGCAGCTAAGCGTAACTATACAGTGACAGTATTGGTGCCACAGTTTATTCCAAAGAAACCGTGGCAAATGGCTTTGCACAATCAAACAAGCCTGAAACTACGGGCAACCCTGAATTCACGAGAAAACATTATTGTTTCTACGTATAATTATCATTTAGATGAATAGCCTAAAAACAGGGGCAACTTGGTAATGTATTACCAGGTTGCCCCTGTTTTGAATTTTATTATTCATGTTTGATGAGGATCATAGGGTAGTTCATTATAAACCAAGTCACCGGTGGTGATGGTAACTTGGGCGTTGAGAAAGTCATATACCTGTTGCTGCAATGTAGAACTCTGTTCTTCATCAATAGCGATTTCAAGAGTGACTTGGTCAGTAAATTGGGTGTCGATGATACTAATGTGTTTATTTTCCAAATAGTTTTGTAATTTTCCGAGGAGAGGATAAGCAATGGTAAAGAAAACCTGTTGCTGAACAACCCGACGGACAAGACCAATTTCTGTTAACGCATGGGAAGTAGCATTGCTATATGCACGAATCAACCCACCAGCCCCAAGCTTGATGCCACCGAAGTAACGTGTGACCACAGCACAGACATTGCGAACGGCGAGATTCTGGAGAACTTTGAGAATGGGAACACCTGCAGTTCCAGAAGGCTCACCGTCATCGCTTTGACGTTGGATCTCGTCATGCATCCCCAAGACGTAGGCAAAGCAGTTATGGGTAGCCTTATAGTGCTCTTTACGAACTTGGGCGATAAACGCCTGCGCTTCTTCTTCGGTAGTTACACGGGCCAAGCTACAAATGAATTCTGATTTGCGGATTACAATTTGAGCGTGGCCGTTTTCTTTGAGGGTAATGTAGTTTTCTTGAAGCATTACGCAATATTCCTTTCATAACTAGTTAATATACTGGTTTGTTCATAAGTAATAGGTATTTCGTAGTTACATGTTGAGGAGGAAATATCATGTGCGATGAACAAGTCATTAGTAATTTTTATGGCCGTGCGGTTAAAGCAGGACCCAGAGTTATCCCAGAGAAATGCCAGAAACAACCAGCGATAGTTCGACTGGGTAAGAGAAAATGGCGCTGTGCGCGCTGCCAAAGTTGGCTAAGTGAAAAAGAAAATAAGTTACCGTCAGGAGAAATTTACTGTTCAAACTGTATTACCTTGGGACGGCTTACTTCTGCAGATACATTATACACTATTCCAGAACCAAATCATTTTGCTCAGCCTACCCAGCCTGTTTTAGCCTGGACAGGACAACTGTCTAACTTACAACAAAAATGTAGTAGCCAGATGTTAAAGGCTGTTCAAGCTCAACACGACTTTCTTTTGTGGGCAGTTACGGGAGCGGGCAAAACGGAAATAACTTTTGCTAGCTTGGCGTGGGCCATAGAAAGTCAGTGGCGAATTGCCTTTGTGACACCCCGAATTGATGTTTGTAATGAACTGTATCCACGCTTACAGCAGGCTTTCCCCACAGTATCAATTTTACTTCAGCATGGGCAAGCACAGATTCCATATCAATACCGACAGCTCACAGTATGTACAGTTCAGCAACTATTACATTTTGTGAAAGCTTTTGACCTGATAATTATCGATGAAGTTGACGCTTATCCATTTGTTAATAATCGGTTGTTGCACCAAGCTGTCCGGCGGGCCCGGAAAGCTACTGGTGTGACGTGCCAATTAACGGCTACTCCACCAGCAAAACTAGTACGGGCATTTCGTCGTGATGCTAATAAAGAGTTGGCAATTCTGCCCTTGCGCTTTCACCAGCAACCACTTCCGCAGCTAACCATTAAAGTGTGCTCAACCACTCCGGCGATTTTAGCAGGACAAACCCAGCGTTATGTGTGGTGGATGAACACAATTGCGCGCTGGGTTCAAGCGGGCTATCCTTTTTTAGTCTTTGTGGCTGTGGTGGAACAATTGGAAATGATTTATCGCTACATCAAGCACCACCTAACAACAAGTTCCATTCGGGGAACAACGGTTCATGCGGGAGATCCGTTTCGGGTTCAAAAAGTGGCGGCTTTTCGTAACCGTGAATATACATTTTTGGTGACAACAACTATATTAGAACGCGGAGTGACTTTTTCTAACCTCCAAGTACTGATTTTGGCGGCGGATGCTAGGCATTTTACTGCCACTACTTTAATTCAAATTGCTGGACGAGTGGGGCGGAAGAGTACTGCACCAACCGGGGAAGTCCTGGCGGTATGTCAGCAATATACATGGGCGCTAAAACGAGCCCGACGGGAGATTGCTTTTCTCAATCGGCAGGGGAAAAATTTGGTGACAAAATGAAACGGTGCTTATTATGTCAACAGTTACTTTGCTGGCAGCCAGATATGAAGTGGCTTTTTTCCAGGCGATCGGCAATTACCCCACCTATATGCTCATGGTGCCAGCAACAATTTGTACCAATCGAGAAAACGCAAGCATGCCCTGGTTGCGCTTATCCTGGTACGGGAGGCGAAGTGTGTTTAGATTGTCAGCGGTGGCAGCGTACTAAACAGTTGCTGCATAATCAAGCATTATATCGGTATAAGACGCCAGCGATGGTTGACTTTTTTGAACGTTATAAATTTCATGGTGATTACCGGTTGCGCTGGGTATTTGCAGCTGCTTATCAAAAATTAGTGCGCCAGTATCCGAGGCGACAGTGGCTCTATGTCCCAATTCCGGTGGATAAGGAAACATTTGCTAATCGTGGCTTTAATCAGGTGGTAGGTTTGTGTCCAGAGCTGCGCTTGACTGACTGTTTACGGGTTATCCAAACAAAAGGGAGGATTAAACAGTCACATAAAAATAGGATTGAAAGGCTACAAACACCGCAACCATTCGCATTGAATGCAACGGTTGATCTACATAATAAACAAATTGTCTTATTAGATGATATTTATACAACTGGGCAAACGTTGTATCATGCTCAAGCCGTACTGGTGGCAGCTGGTGCCCGTGTTGTGCGAGCGGTTACTCTCGCACGGTGAAAGGAAAAGTAAAGTTTAAGAGTCTGATAAAAATTTGTCTAATAAAGCGCATTCCTTTATAATATAAGTAGAGAGAAATATCAGAATGATTTGATGGTAATTCTCTTCGGCTAGACGCAGAGCCTAAGCTGTGAAAGGAGAGGTTTTCTATGTTAAAATACAATGTTCGTGGTGAAAATATCGAAGTTACAAGTGCTTTGAGAGAATATGTTGAAAAGAAGATCAGCAAGTTAGAAAAGTTTTTCGAAGATACTTCTAACTCCACAGCACACGTAAATATGAAGGTATATTCTGACAAGAATGCTAAGGTTGAGGTCACGATTCCGTTACCTTACTTGGTACTTAGAGCAGAGGAAACCTCACCAGATATGTATGCTAGTGTTGACCTGGTAACTGATAAGCTGGAACGGCAAATCAGAAAATATAAGACCAAGGTTAACCGCAAATCACGGGAAAAAGGCTTCAAGAACTTGGATTTTGTTCCTAGTGAAACTGAAGAAGTTCCTGAAAAGAGCTTTGATATTGTGCGGACCAAGCAAGTTTCTATCAAACCAATGGATAGTGAAGAAGCCATCTTGCAAATGGATATGTTAGGTCATGATTTCTTTATCTACCAAGATGCAGAATCAGATGGCATTAACATTGTTTACCGTCGTCGTGACGGTCGTTATGGTTTAATCGAGGCAAGCGACATCGAATAATTGATATCACACTACTTGTCATCTGACGAGTGCGGCTGCATCCTGAGGGATGTGGCTTTTTTATTTTTGCGTGAGAAAATAAAGAATTCTTTCTAATCAAGGTCAATGATGATAGAATAAATCATGGTATTCTCTACTTTAGTAAGCGAGAATAAAGTGAATTTAAACGATAGAAATAATTATGAGTGTAGGAAGGAAACTTAAACTATGGCAAATTTCCTAAGAAAATGGGTTGAAAGCGATAAGCGCGAAGTTAAGCGTTTGAGTCGTTTAGCCAATAAAGTTGAAGCGTATGCTGATGAGATGGCAGCATTATCTGATGATGAACTCAAGGCTAAGACGCCTGAATTCAAGCAACGTTATGCTGACGGTGAAAGCTTGGATGATTTACTTCCAGAAGCATTTGCTGTTGTTCGGGAAGCGGCCAAGCGGGTGTTAGGCTTGTATCCTTTCCATGTCCAAATTATTGGGGGAATTGTACTCCACCAAGGTAACATCGCAGAAATGCGGACTGGGGAAGGGAAAACGTTAACTGCCACTATGCCAGTGTACTTGAATGCCTTATCAGGTGACGGGGTGCACGTGGTTACTGTGAATGAGTATCTATCGGCTCGGGATGCTACCGAAATGGGTGAGTTGTATTCTTGGCTAGGAATGACCGTCGGCTTAAATATTTCCGAAAAGACCCCCGAAGAAAAGCGGGCAGCATACAATGCCGATATTACTTATTCCACTAACAGTGAGTTAGGGTTCGACTACTTGCGGGACAATATGGTGGCTTACAAAGAAGATATGGTACAACGACCATTAAACTTTGTTATCGTTGACGAAGTGGACTCAATTCTGATTGACGAAGCTCGGACACCATTGATCATCTCTGGACAAGCTAAGGGATCAACTAACTTATATATTCGGACTGATCGCTTTGCTAAGACTTTAACCAAGGATGAAGATTATAAAGTCGATTTAGAATCTAAAACAGTGTCCTTGACTGAAAAAGGGATCAAGAAAGGGGAAAAGTATTTTAACTTGCGTAACCTCTTTGATCCTGAAAATGCAGCTCTTAACCACCACTTGGACAATGCTTTACGGGCAAACTTTATCATGTTGCGGGACAAGGATTATGTTGTCCAAGATGGTGAAGTGTTGATCGTTGACCAATTTACCGGGCGGATCATGGACGGACGGCGGTATTCTGATGGGTTACACCAAGCAATCGAAGCCAAAGAGCATGTTGATATCGAAGAAGAAACTAAAACGATGGCTAACATTACTTATCAGAACTTCTTCAGAATGTACCGTAAGTTGGCCGGAATGACAGGGACTGCCAAAACGGAACAAGAAGAATTCCGAGAAATTTACAACATGGAAGTCATTTCCATTCCAACTAATAAGCCAGTGGCTCGGGAAGATCGACCGGATTTGCTTTACCCAACCTTAAAGAGCAAATTTAAAGCAGTAGTTGAGGATATCAAGGAACGGAACGCCAAGGGTCAACCTGTTCTAGTGGGGACAGTGGCAGTTGAAACGTCGGAATATCTCTCACATTTACTTGATCAAGCAGGAATTAAGCATGCAGTTTTAAATGCTAAGAATCACGCCAAAGAAGCTGAAATTATCATGAATGCTGGGCAAAAAGGTGCGGTTACAATTGCAACTAACATGGCCGGCCGGGGGACTGACATCAAGTTAGGACCAGGAGTGCGTGAGCTCGGTGGTTTGGCAGTTATTGGGACAGAACGGCACGAATCGCGGCGGATTGATAATCAGTTGCGGGGCCGGTCGGGTCGTCAGGGTGATCCTGGGGTAACCCAATTCTACCTTTCATTGGAAGATGACTTGATGTTGCGTTTCGGTTCGGAACGAGTTAAAGAATTCTTGAACAAGATGAAGGCGGCTGATGACGATGTGGTTATCCAATCGCGCTTAATAACCCGCCAAGTTGAATCAGCTCAAAAACGGGTTGAAGGTAACAACTATGATACGCGGAAGCAAGTGCTCCAGTATGATGATGTTATGCGGGCACAACGTGAAGTTATCTACCGGCAGAGACAGCAAGTCATTATGGAAGAAAAAACCTTAAAACCGGTCATTATGCCGATGATTGAGCGAACAGTTAAGCACCAAGTTGAGAACCACACTCAAGGTGACAAAAAAGAGTGGGATCTCCAAGGTATTGTTGACTTTGCTATTTCATATATGGTGCCAGAAGGAAGCATCTCAATTGATGATTTAGAAAACAAGAAACCCGAAGAAATGATTGCTTATCTGATGAAGCGAGCTGAAGCAATTTACAAGACTAAAGAGAAGCAATTATATGATCCTAGTCAAATTCTTGAGTTTGAAAAGGTTGTTATTTTGCGGGTGGTTGACTCCTTATGGACAGATCATATTGATGAAATGGACCAACTGCGCCAGTCAATTGGGTTACGGGGCTATGGACAATTGAACCCATTAGTTGAATATCAACAAGATGGTTATAAGATGTTTGAAACCATGATCGGTGAAATCGAGGCAGATGTAACGCGGCTTTTCATGAAAGCTGAAATTCGTCAAAACATGACGCGGTAATTTAAAGTGATTTAAACGGAGGACTGTTTTCCATGCAGCCCTCTTTTTGGAGGTAAAATTTATGGAAATAAGTGATTATCGGCGCGAAATTGCAGAAATGCAAGCGCAGATTGATGACTTTAGGAGGTCTCTTTGACCTTGATGGTCTCAATGAAAGGATTGCTGAAAATGAAGCTCGGATGGCTGAACCGGGTTTTTGGGATGATGGTGTAGCAGCACAAAAGTTAATTACAGCAAATAACATCCTCAAGAATAAATACGATAATTTTCATCAATTAGATGCAGCGGTAGCTGATCTGAACGTCTTGCTAGAACTGGTCCAGGAAGATCCTGGTGATCCTGAGATGCTAGCCGACTTGGAAAAAAAATTTACCCAGACGCAAAAGTTGTTACAACAGTACCAATTAGGTGTCCTCTTAGATGGAGAATATGATAGTAATAATGCCATTTTGGAAATACACCCTGGTGCTGGGGGAACTGAATCGCAAGACTGGGGCTCAATGCTCTTTAGAATGTATACCCGGTGGGCAGAGCAGCATGATTTCACTTTAGAAACTTTGGACTATCAGGCAGGCGATGAAGCTGGCATTAAGAGCGTTTATTTTATGGTCAAGGGAACCAACGCTTATGGGTATTTGCGGAGTGAAAAAGGAGTTCACCGTTTGGTGCGGATCTCACCGTTCGATGCAGCCGGACGACGGCACACATCATTTGCTTCGGTCAACGTTATGCCCGAACTGGATGATTCTGTGGAAGTAGATTTGCGACCAGAAGACATCAAGATGGAAGTCTTTCGGGCTAGTGGTGCTGGGGGACAGCACATCAATAAAACTTCATCGGCTGTGCGGTTAATTCACGAGCCGACAGGAATTGTTGTTTCTAGTCAGGCAGAACGGTCGCAGTTCCAAAACCGGGCAACAGCGGAAAAAATGCTACGGGCTAAGTTATATCAACTGCAAATGGAAGAACAAGAGAAAAAGAAAGCCGAAATTCAAGGACAACAATTGGATATCGGTTGGGGCTCACAGATCCGTTCATATGTTTTCCACCCGTATTCAATGGTGAAAGATCACCGGACAGGGTATGAAACTGGTAATGTTCAAGCAGTTATGGACGGGGATTTAGATGGTTTTATCAACGCTTACTTACAGTGGAATTTACAAAAAAAGAATCCACAATAAGAAGATAGGGGATAATTTTAGCTTTCTTAAATATTAGGCTTGCGGTTATTTTCCCCGTTAGCTGTGAAACATTAATAAATGGTAGATTGCAATAAATAACTTGAACAAATTTAATGACGCAGATTAAGCAAAAAGATCTCAATTGGAGTTCGCCAGTTCAAACATTTGAG
>NZ_AUHQ01000031.1 GCF_000423265.1 Ligilactobacillus saerimneri DSM 16049
TATCGTTTCACATTGCCAGTATAAAGGGATACGGTGCCTCTTTTGAGCTCATATCCGATTGTACTTGGCGAGCAGTTAAGCTCTCTAGCAATGGCACGGTTTGAGCAGCCAATAGAATGCATCACTTGAATTGTAATTCGATCATCCTTTGAAAGGTGCTTTCCCTTTTGGTGTGGTTTAGTGTTAGAATATGAATGATCCATTTTAACCTCTCTAGAAATGTTTTGTGGTAATTCATATTCTACCAGAAGGTTGAAATGGATTTTTTGTGCTCTGATCCAGTAAAAACGATTTTCACTTACTAGATCGGAACAGTGTTCAATTTGATTTTACAATCAGCGATGCTTAATATTCCCCCTAAGCATCCAGATTATATTGTTATGATGAAAGCCTTGGAATCCAAGAACGGGCAACGAGTAGCAACGTTATTTTTTGATGGTAAGCATCCAAATCCTAAAACCGACCAAGACGACAGCGCAAAAGATTTATCGCTATGTAACGACTTAGCCTTGTTTAGTGATTGTAACCCGACTCAGATAGATAGACTTTTTAGAAAATCTGCTCTATATCGCCCAAAATGGGACAAACGGCGGGGCGCCCTAACCTATGGGCAACTAACTATCAACAAGGCAATTAACGGCATCAAGGAGGCGCTATATTGAGCAAATTTAAAGAGATCAAAAGAGAATTAGCCCAATGGGGCAACGATTGGCGGGCGGATCATGCAAAGATGAACAATAAGACCGGCGAGACCAAGACAATCCCAATACCCGCCCGAGTTATCGCAAACAGACTAAAGCAAAGTTTAAAGATGGTTGTAATTGGTGAGGATGATAAGGAGCTGGAAAAAGCCCCCCTATCTTACTATGACCCGGATGCTGGAATTTATGTTAACGGATCCCGGCGCATCCAAGAACTAATGCTTGCTATTGAAAGCACAATATCCAAGAGATGGCGCAAAGAAATATTAGACTGGTTACAGATCGAAAGCCCAGCAGTCAAATTGACGGATGATCCCGACTTAATACCAGTAGGGAATGGCATCATCAATCTAAAAGATAAGCGGTTGATCCCGTTTAACCCCAAGTATGTTTTTACTACCAAGATAGCAACTAACTATAACCCGGATGCAACAGAGCCGAATTTTAACGGTTGGAATTTTACTAGTTGGATCAAGCAATTATCATCCTCAGACCATGAAAAAGAATTATTGCTATGGCAATTCATCGCTAGCATTGTTAGAGGCAAAACCGGCTTAATGTTTATGCTAGTAGACGCTGGTCAAGGAAGAACGGGCAAGAGTACCATGGAACAGTTTTTGATTAATCTAGTAGGCAACGGCAATTATAAGGCGTTAATGCTGGATCAATTTGATAATGATTTTTTACTTGCTCAAGGATACGGCGGACGCTTGCTAATTGGTGATGACAATCCCCCAGAGCGCTACATAGACAACGGTAGCAATCTAAAAAGTATCATCACTAATGAAATTGTATTGATTAACCCAAAAGGATTAGCGCCGTTTACAGCGAGATTTAATGCTATTGTTATCCAGTCTATGAACGGCTTGCCGAAATTCAAGGATAAGACAGGCGGTCTATATCGCCGGTTTAGGATGATTAACTTTCCTCATCAGTTCCCGGATGATCCAGCAAGCAAACAGGTTAAAGATAAATATATCTATGATAAACGCTTGCTTGAATGGGTACTAAAAAAGTCCCTTGATATTAATCTGGATCAGATTGTAAACCCTAAAGAGAGTAAGGAGCTTGTAGAGAATACCAGGCTGGATAATGATCCCGTTGCTTACTTTGCTAGCAATTACATTGATCCCCTAGCTAGTGAACGGTTGCCGGTTAAATTCCTATTTCATTACTTCTTATGGGTGATGGAACGAGAGAACAACAAGCAAAGTATCTCAAGAAGAAAGTTCACTACTAGAATTAAGCCAATGATGGAAACTATGGGCTGGAAATTCTATGCAACAGGTAGACGACCAGGCAACAAGTTCAAGCAACAAGATTTAAACTTGATGAAAAAGTATGATCCAGGAAACGGGCTTGATATTGATAAACTTTATAACTTAGAGAATGAGAGAGACATTATACAAGGTTTGTTTGATAGAGATGCTAAATAAAATAGGAGTTGTTTAGCAGTTTAGCATGATAGTTAGCATTAAAAAACGTTGTTATATCAACGATATAAGGCATATTTGCTAAATATCTAAACAAAAATTATTAATATTGCCAGTATATATAATATATCCCGTATATATACATATATATGCAACTTGAAGACAAAAAAATGTTTAGCAAACTAGCATTAGAGGGCTTAAGCCTTACAGCCCCAAAGGATCAAGCGTGCTAAATATCATAAAAATAAGACTAGCAATGCTAAACAACTTATTTAGCCAGCGTGTTTATTTAGGCTAGTTGAATTATTAACACGCTCTATATAGGAGGATGATACAAGATGATTGATTGGAATAAAATTATAAATAGTAGTTTGGTTGTATCAGCTTATAAGATGGCTAAAAATGATGGCTTTAATACCAGCATCCAGGACATAGCATCTATGCTCTTACAAGAGGGAATCATTGACCAAGACGGCGAACCAACAGCAAGAGCAATTAAAGAGGGGTTAATATCTGTTAGAATGACGATTAATAAAGAGCCTCAGCCAGTAGCAGAGTTTAAAGCAAAGTATCCTATTTTTAGCTTGCTACCAGACAAACATTTTAAAGTGATTGATGGTAGAGTATGCATCAGTGAAGCGGGGCTCAAAATTCTAGGCAAAAAATTAAATAGAGACTTGATAGGAGAGTTAAAAGAGAAGTTTCCAGATAAGTATTAACAGCAAGTAACCTTAGCTAATCAGCTAGGGTTATTTTTATATTCAGTAATTGCGGGTATATAAAAAGTTGGACAAAATTGGACATTTAGGGGCTTTTTAGAGCATCGAAAAATCTTAACTGTTGCCGTAGCAATAGGATTTATAGCACATATCAATGGTGTTCATTGTCTAGTGATTGAGTAGCGGGGTTTGGTTATACCAGCGTACGCAAGAGTACGATGGTTAAATCTGGATAATGTCGGATAATGTCGGATCATCCCTAACGGAGCAAGGCTTTGCTATAATATATATTGTTGTTCTTCTAATAAAATACTTTTTAATCATTAAAGCCCCTAACCTTACCGGACAAGGGGCTTTTTTGTATCTAATATGTAAGGATGAACAGACCAAACCCACCCAATACGAACAGTAGACAACCCAACAGCAACACCCCCTATTTAAAGACAGCCAAGCCAAAGATCAAGCCAAATTCTAATAGCGCCTGGTTGAGTTTAGTTGCTACTGTTGAATGACCATAGCCCAAGCGTTCGCAAAGATCCAGGATGCTTAGGCGACTGAAATATTTTAATTCTAGGAGCTTCCTATTATCTGCTTGCATCTTATCCATGGCATCCCGTACTTGGTCAACGGTAGCAACGGCATCGACCCCGGCTATTTGCTTTCTTTCTGCTTGATCCAATAAACCACCAGAGACGGCAACACCCGCCGGCATCCCGGATTGAATGGTATATCTTGAAAGAGAGAGCGCCTGGTATTTTTCCAGATCGTTCCTAAAAAAATTGCGGGCGTTCTTAATCGTTGCCTTTTCATCAATGGCTAGCATGGCATCATCCTCCTAGAAGAAACTACTACCACCATTATAAAAGAAAAATAATGCTTTATCTTGAAAATGGCTTAATATAACGGGGCAAGGTCGCATTTAAATTAGTTTCATGTCTAATCATACATAGATGACTTAAAACGGCTCATATTCCATCTATTGGCGTTATATGCAATCTGATTTAAATAAGTCTTATAAATAGCCCTATAAACAAGGATGGATGCAACAGTATTTGCAACAGTCGTTTTTTAGCTAAATTTCAGCATTGATGATCCCGCTTGATGATATAATTAAATTAATCAGTTCTTTTTATACCAGTCCTATTATGAGGGGCTGGTATTTTTTATATCTCAGACAATAAAAAAACCGCCTATAAAGACGGTACTTTTAAACAGTCGTATTGATAGCCGGTTGTATTTTTTGCAACAGTCGTGCAACAGTTTATCAAAAAACTAGTGTTTTTCAGTGTTCTAGTAAAAATAAAAACGCCGGTATGACGGGCTTTTTAGCACTCACCAACACCGGCAAAACTATATAAAAAGGAGAGTACAGGATTTGAACCTGCGCGCCGGTATTACCGGTTCGCCGGATTTCGAGTCCGGTGCATTACCACTCTGCCAACTCTCCATAACAGGAATAATTGTACCAGCAAATATTCCCCATTGCAAATTAATCCTCGTGATCTTTGTTCATGTTTCTGATGATGAAATACATAGGGAAAGATACGATTGCAAAGCCTAAAATAAAGTTAATAAGAGATTGCATTATTACACCTCAGCGCATAATTTATTCATCATGATAAGAATATCATATTTCGCACATAACTAGGACTTTTTTGCGTAATTCTAAGGCTGTTCTTAACCACAAACAAGAATTAGATATATGCTATAATTTAGAGCATAACATATTAAATTACGGGAGAATTTCATGATACAAGAAATTACATCAGCCACTAACCAGCGCGTTAAAGATTGGGCCAAACTCCAAACAAAACGTGGCCGGCGCAAACAAGGCAAGTACTTATTGGATGGTTGGCACCTAGTAAAAGAAGCCATAGCAGTGCAAGCACCACTGCTTGAAATCATCTTTACAGCAGAATCCAAGCACCACACTGACTTACCAGATGATTTAGATGTTCCATATTTTCAAATAACAGATAGTATCGCCAAAAAGCTCAGTACTACACCTAGTCCCCAGGGGATTTTTGCCACAGTGGCATTACCTGAACCGAATGCTATCAACCCTAACGAAGTCCAGGGAGCATGGTTATTTTTAGACCAGGTCCAGGATCCGGGAAATATTGGGACCCTTGTTCGCACTGCAGACGCGGCCGGGTTTGCGGGAGTAGTCTTTGGTAACGGAACAGCCGATTATCACCAACCCAAAGTCTTACGCGCAATGCAAGGGAGTCAATTTCATTTACAACTAGTTGACGCCGATTTAACGGACTGGATCACTAGTTTCCGCGAGCGGGCATTACCTGTTTTCGGAAGTGAGCTCAACGAAGAAGCAAAGCAATACGATCAAGTTGGCAAGTATCAAGACTTTGCTTTAGTAATGGGAAATGAAGGCAACGGCATGCAAGCAGATCTTTTGGCTTTGACAAGCGATAATCTTTATATCCCCATCAAGGGTTATGCCGAATCGCTGAATGTGGCTATTGCCGCTGGTATCTTAATGTTCCAATTGCGGGCATAGAACATAGTCATTTTACGAAATCTCCATAGTATAGAAAGGATAGCAAAATGATGGAAGCACAAGCTAGACATAAAGCAAGCGCACTATTTACTGGGTGGGATCAAACGATGATTTGGTCATGTTTAGATGGAACCATGGGGCAGATTATTGTTGATGATGATCGTGATCCCCAAGCAGCACTAGCTTTAATAGGCATTAGTTCGGCGTTTGCCTTTTTTGCTGGACAGCCTAACATGCAGCTTGTAGCTACTGCTGTTGATTCCTGTCCTGATCTAATTATGGTGCCCCAAACTCCAGCATGGGCGCAACTAATTGAGAAATATTGCGGCGATCGAGTAAGAAAATTTACCCGGTATGCGACCCGCAAGGATACCCAATTTGACCAAGCTAAACTTCAAACATTAATTAGCCAATTGCCGCCAGAATTTCAAATCCGCCCCATTGATGCCAACTTGTATGCGCAATGCTTACAAATGGAATGGTCAAACCACTTGGTAGGTAACTTCCATACTTATGATGAGTTCAACCGCTTAGCCCTCGGTTATGTTGTGGTTAAGGGCCAACAAATTGTGGCGGGGGCGAGTTCGTTTTCGGCTTATCAAGGAGGCATTGAAGTTGAGGTCATTACTCATGCTGATTTTCGCGGACAAGGCTTAGCAACAAGTGCCTGTGCCCAATTAATCACAACTTGTCTTGCCCAGAAACGGTATCCGAGTTGGGATGCTCATACTAAAATTTCTTTACGATTAGCACAAAAATTAGGTTATCAATTTGCTTACGAATATTTGGCTTACGAACTAGAAGAAAAGTCATCTCCTTTCTAACCGTTTCACCAGTGTTGATAAGTGTTACAAAGTACCGCCTTTTTAAGGGCGGTTTTTTGTTATTTACGATATAGGCGTCACATCTCGATAAAGCAGTCAACGTCCTGGCATATTCGGCTGATGTGACCTCAACTTCATTCCAATCCTTAGGAGTTGGGATGTCCTATGTATCATCAACGGCACATCAAGCTAAGTTCAGCCTGGCAGAACCAGCTAGTGCAATGGGTGTCCTATCAAACGCAGGTTTAGAAGCAGACAAGGCTTTGGTAAAACTGGCCGCTTAGCGAGTAATCGCTTTGAACAAGCATTTTGTTAATTCGGGGAAGGCTAAACCATAATGGCAAGTTGATCCCGAGCCAAGCCTCAAGGGAAACCTGAGGAAGGTGTAACGACTAGAAAGAGTAGGCTAAAAACATTGTTCATGCCGAAATTTCCACGAAGGCAAAACTCCTTGAAAGTGATATAATTAAACATAGAAAGAAACGGATAACGCCAATGGAGGTGAGATGGATGAAGCGATATAAATGGAAAAAAGGCGATGGCGTAACTTTAATTTGGATGGCAATAAGTGCTTT
Source organism: Ligilactobacillus saerimneri DSM 16049 (assembly GCF_000423265.1). Classification (GTDB taxonomy): domain Bacteria; phylum Bacillota; class Bacilli; order Lactobacillales; family Lactobacillaceae; genus Ligilactobacillus; species Ligilactobacillus saerimneri. Next base: position 6,771 of record NZ_AUHQ01000031.1, read on the forward strand.
GATTGGTTTAGTTTTTGGGATGACTGGAAGAGGATTAGGCTTGCCATCCATAGATGACATTATTATGCCCACTTTCTTTATTATTGGTTTCATTTCACTTGTTGGTGGAATATTCAGTAAATTATTTTTGTAATTAATTGTGAGTCCGCAAGGACTCTTTTTTATTGCAATTTTCAAGGATGAAAAGATAGTCTGAACACTATGGAAACATAGTGAAGTATGGGATAAAGAGCCCGTACGGTAACATATTGGGTACAGGTCTGCGAAAAGTTATTAATTCGTTAGTATCTGCGGTAAAGAATATTGATAGCAAAAGTTCAGTCCTTGGTAAACTAGGGATTAAGAAGAATGAAATCGTAGATGCTAATGGAAATCTGAAGTCTTTAACAGATATCATGGGTGTGTTGAATAAGCACACGCAAGATATGAACGGGGCGGAGAAGAACGCCGTCTTTAATGCCCTGTTTGGGACAACTGGACAACAAGCCGGGATGATCCTAGCTGAAAACTCAAAACGCTTAGGTGAGTTAACCGAGAAGACTCAGGCAGCTGCTGATAAAGGAAAGTACGTTCAAACACTAGCACAAAAGAACTCTGAAACTGCCCAGGCTAACACTCAGAAGTTTAAAAAGGCTTGGGAAGACTTAGAAATTAAGTTTGGGGCAGAATTACTGCCTTACATGACAGAAGCTACGAAATCACTGAGTGATTTATTTAGTCAGAAAGATTTCCAGGAAACTGTTAAAAGTGCTGCCTCTGGAATTGGCAAAGTGGCCAGTTGGATTCTAAAGGTAGCGGAAGGTGCTGTGAAGTATCGGTCAATACTTTGGGATGCTATTAAGTTATCAGCTAAATTATGGGTAGTTGACAAAGTAGTTAATTTCATCATAAAGATTCAAAAACTAAAAGATATTTTTGGAGGGCTTAGTTCTAAAATAGTCGAAGAACAAACTGAAGTAGCTTCACTAACTGCTGAATATCAAAAATTGGCTGAGGCTAAGACAGCCGCAAGCAATGCTTATACTGAAACACCTGTGAAGAGTGCAAGCAAGACTGGCGAGGCTGTTGAAGAAGTAGCTACTAATATTCCTACGACAGGTGGTAAGGCTAAGGGCGTTGGCACTAATGTTGCTAAAGAAGTAGAGACAGAGATTGCGACATCTGGGTTAAGTGTGAACCATTTTTGATGACAGTCATAAAATCACAGTAAGGACAACGACCACATGGGCAAGTGAGGCGAGCTGCGATAATCTTCTTTTACCACGAATAATTTCTTCAGAATAATTCAATATTTGGGTCTGTAATTCTGAGGAGTTTTAGCATTGAATAATTATCAAGGGACAAAAGCAAAACCCTCTTTTTAATATTTTATGGTGATTTAATTGTATGACAAGGACCAGCTTTGGGTCCTTATTTTTTACCAAAAAATCTGGCATTGGCGCTCACCAATCCCAGAAAGTGTAGACCCGCTCTTATGGGATAGTCAATGATGGTCCTCTAAAGTCCGTAAATGATGGCGTGGCGACCTACAAAGACGCCCACGCCTACGCTGTGGAGGTCGGAGAGATACTGTCTAAGGTGCTTAACGTCCACATCACAGCGGAGACTTTGACTGACGGTAAGATGTACTTCAATATCGCTGACCGGGTGCTTAACGAAACCCTGAAAAATAACTACTTTCTCGTCTCTGACTATACAGAGGGCGTGCAGACTAGACTTAACCAGCAAGCAGGATTGAAACTGCGGGCCCAGCGTCCTGGCTTTGACCAGGATCGAGTAAAGGGGTTTATCAATAAGCTGAGCAGTGCCGACGATTTTACGGACGTGCAGTGGGTCTTAGGCGATCCGATGGTCGATTTCACGCAGTCAGTCGTGGATGAAGCTATCAAGAAAAATGCCAAGTTTCAAGAGTTGAAGTATAATAAAAATAGTAAGTGTGACGACTTGAGAAAAGAATATGATTTTCATTCTGAGTTGAAAGAGAAAAATTGGAATGAAGGGTACAAAAACAAGGTGGCTGGCTACCATGACATTTTTAGAGATGAGGGGCAATCGTTGTCCGTGCATGCAGCGTCTCGATTGGATCGTATTGAGAAGAAGGGCTTTAAGATTATCACTATAAATGATGTGCTGGACTTATCAAAACGTAAACCTGATTTCAGACAAAATGATGTCAAAGTAGTTCATTTCGACGAAAAACTGCAACTTGCAATTATCGTAATACTAACACGAATGATATCGTGTCTATTGTGCGGAGAAAGCATAAAAAGGATGGTTGGTATGAAATTTAATGAGATGATGAAAAAAATAGAAGCCTTTTTGCAGGAGACGCCAAAAGATATTTTTGATTTTTCTGGTGAAATTGAAGACGCTCTGGTTGATGATTATGATGAGATGTTTAGCGAACAACCAGACGCTGTCCGTTGCTTATCTGAAGAAGTGCCAGATATTTGTACTAGTGCAGAACCTGGTATGTCACAATCTGAAATAGAAATTTTTAAGCGGAAATTGTCAGTTGAATATGAGAAAGCAAAAAAATTAGTTATCTAATATAGCGGTCACTAACAATGACCGCTATTTTTATACCCTAATTTAAGGAGGTGATGCGATTGATTCACTAATCTTTTAGAAGATTGAAAGGAGCAAAGTATGGCTAATCAAAAAAGAATTGGCAGACAAACTCCGACTCAATCGGTAATAATTCCATATCAAAAAACGCTGAGCGACGAAGCGGTGGCGTACTATGAACGGTCCGGGCTTTCTTGTTACGAATGGCAGAAAAACTTACTGGACCCGATCATGGCGGTGGATGATGACGGTTTGTGGGTACACCAAAAATTTGGCTACGCTATACCACGGCGGAACGGAAAAACCGAAGTCATCTACATGAAAGAGATTTGGGCGTTGGAGCAAGGTTTAAATGTCCTCCACACAGCGTACCTGATCTCGACGTCACACTCGTCCTTTGAAAAAGTGAAGCGATACTTAGAAAAATCTGGCTACAAAAACGGCGATGATTTCAATTCGATCAAGGCGAAGGGGCAAGAACGGATTGAGCTTTTTAAATCGGGTGGCGTTATCCAGTTTCGTACGCGGACATCATCTGGCGGGCTGGGGGAAGGCTTTGACCTGATGATTATCGACGAAGCGCAAGAGTACACCACCGACCAGGAAGCAGCCTTAAAGTACACCGTCACGGACTCAGACAATCCGCAAACCATTATGTGTGGGACACCACCCACACCAACCTCAAGCGGGACAGTCTTTACCGACCACCGTGATGATGTACTGACTGAATTGCGCCTATTTTACGATATGTCCGGTGGTTATTTTCAAAAGGGCTTAGTACAAAAAATTACCGCTGAAAATAGCGAATAAAAAACAGTTTTTTAGATGAAACTATGGCAGATAACAACAAAAAGCACTAGAAATCAACGTTTTAGTAACGTGGTTTCTAGTGCTTTTTAAATTGCTAGACTTTTTACCGGCCGCAATCAGATGCTATACATTAAAAATATTATTTTAACGCAAAAGTAATATTCTTGGAGTTGTCGAGATAGCTAACACTCATCTTTAACTTCGGATTAGGGGCGCCAATTTTAATTTCACCAGCTAAGTTTCCGGTAACTGAACCACCTTTATCAAGGATTCCAGCTTCAAGTAAGTTGTCAACAGCATCAGGGTAAGCATCTAAATCCGTATTATTGCCGTTAACATTTAACTTAAAATCGTAAGGATTATAGTCGTAACTCTTACGACTCTTATTTTTGATAGTGACATTAGCAACAATAAAGTGCTTGCCTTCGTCCACAGAATCATATTCTCCCGGTTCTACATATTGGAAGCTGTTAACTTTTAGAGATACTCCCTTATAAGTTGCGGTTTTGCCGACTTTAAAAGTCTTTTTTAAAACAGACTTAGCTTCGACGGGAGCAGGCTGAGTATGGTTGCTGATGACAGTAACGCCCCCAAAACTTAATGTTGCAAGTAATAAACTAGTATAAATGCCTTTTTTCATGATAGATATCCCCCTAGTAATAAATCTGTCTAGCTTTTTATGACCTCAAGACAATTGGTCGTAAGAAAAGAAATGCAGATCAACGATAAATCAGAGAATCTAGCAGCTTACCCTGCTTGTTTTGCCCTTTGAAATTGCTCCAGCCTGTTTTTTTCAAGCTAGTTCGTGTTCCCCAAATTCCATCACGAGGATTGACTTCAGCTAAATGGAGATTGTTCTCTTGAGCAAAGAGTAGAGCCTGCTTGAAGAAAGGATCGCTGATGAACTTAGCTTGCATACCTACAAGCATGGCTGCTTCTGCCGCCGAACGCTTTGTTTTTGGACCAGGTTGTACCCATAGTTCGTCACTATATCCTTGAACTTTGCGCCCAAGTTTTTTAAAAACGACGGGGTTAACGCTGGTTGTGGCTAAAATCTTTGTTGCACTACGATGATCGCCGCATACAATTGCTTTATACCAAGCAAATAGTTGTTCAACACAATTGAAATAAAGTTCCTGGACAGTGGCACCATTGGTTTGTGTAGCTGTCAGTTCATGCGTGTTAGAATCATGGTATACCGTGAAATCTGTTTGGTAGAAATTACTAAACGGGCTATCCGGACAATTGCTATGGAAATAGCCTAGGTAATTACCTTCAATGTAACCGACTAGTTTATGGTTAATTATTGCTTTACGCATCAAATTTCCTCACTTTCAGTATCCTTATAAAGAATTAACGACTTTGATAAGTTAGATTGATATTCTTGATGTTATAAATATAAACGATTACAAGTAAATCAAGGGGTGTTTTTTGGGACTTATAACCTTAACAAGTTGAAATACGATTATAGTATGGAAAAAACTAGTTATAAAATAGGAAGATTTGATGAAATTCCACTGGGTTAAAGACCAGTGTTTCGCCGGAATTAGAATATTAAGTAAAGAGAAAATGGAAATGACGTGAAATACTTGTAATAAAGGCAATAAAGACTAAAAAAAGTATTTACAAAACAAGAACAGGTCTATATAATAATTAAAGAATTCTTTCCCAGGGAGAGAAAGCGTAATTTGCTTTGCTTTCTTTGGAGGAAGTTGTATAATATTAAGCAAGAGATAATCGGCAAACCATTGGTATTGCGGGTTCTCTTTGCAAAATCACAGGAGGTTCGTATTAATGGCTAAAGAACATTACGAAAGAACAAAACCCCACGTTAACATTGGTACTATCGGCCACGTTGACCACGGTAAAACTACTTTGACTGCAGCTATCACTAAGGTTTTAGCTGAAAAAGGCTTGGCACAAGCTGAAGACTACGCATCAATCGATGCTGCTCCAGAAGAACGTGAACGTGGTATCACTATCAACACTGCTCACGTTGAATATGAAACTGAAAAGCGTCACTACGCACACATCGATGCGCCAGGACACGCTGACTACGTTAAGAACATGATCACTGGTGCTGCACAAATGGATGGTGCTATCCTTGTTGTTGCTGCAACTGATGGTCCTATGCCACAAACTCGTGAACACATTCTTTTGGCACGTCAGGTTGGTGTTCAATACATCGTTGTCTTCTTGAACAAGACTGACCTTGTTGACGATGAAGAATTGCTTGACTTAGTTGAAATGGAAGTTCGTGACTTATTAAGCGAATACGACTTCCCTGGAGATGACATTCCTGTTGTTCGTGGCTCAGCTCTTAAGGCCCTCGAAGGCGATGCTGAAGCACAAAAGGCTATCCAAGAATTATTGGATGTTGTTGATGAATACATCCCAACTCCAGAACGTCCTACTGACAAGCCATTCTTGATGCCTGTCGAAGACGTATTCACTATCACTGGTCGTGGTACTGTTGCTTCTGGCCGTATCGACCGTGGTGTTGTTAAGGTCGGTGATGAAGTTGAAATCGTTGGTTTAACTGACGACGTTCTTAAGACTACTATCACTGGTGTGGAAATGTTCCACAAGACTCTTGATGAAGGTGAAGCTGGTGACAACATCGGTGCATTGCTCCGTGGTGTTGACCGTGACCAAGTTCAACGTGGTCAAGTGCTTGCTGCACCAGGCTCCATCCAAACTCACAAGAAGTTCAAGGGTGAAGTTTATGTCTTGACTAAGGAAGAAGGGGGCCGTCACACTCCATTCTTCTCAGACTACCGTCCACAATTCTACTTCCACACAACTGACGTTACTGGTATCATCGAATTACCAGAAGGTGTAGAAATGGTTATGCCTGGCGACAACGTTACATTCGACGTTGAATTAATCAAGCCAGTTGCTTTGGAAAAGGGTCTTAAGTTCACTATCCGTGAAGGTGGCCGTACTGTTGGTGCCGGTGTCGTTTCCGAAATTGAAGACTAATAGTTATTCCATAGCTATATAATTATTGAAAGACCAGGGTTTCCTGGTCTTTTATTTTTACCATGATATTTACATTTAAAGGTATCTACGGTAAACTTATAAAGTATGCAATTTGTATTAAATAATTGCGCAAATTTTTCACGCGGAGGGAAAAATATGTCTGTAAAATGGGAAAAACAAGATGGTAACAAGGGTCAATTGACTTTCACCATCACTCCTGACAAAGTTAAGGAAGGTTTAGACGTTGCCTTCAACCGAGTAAAAAAATCTTTGAACGTCCCTGGATTCCGTAAAGGGAAAGTTCCTCGCCAAATCTTCAACAAGATGTACGGTGAAGAATCCTTATACCAAGATGCGTTGAACGCTATTTTACCAGAAGCTTATTCTGCAGCTGTTGCTGAAGCAGCTATTAAGCCTGTGGGCCAACCAGAAGTTTCTGTTGAATCAATGGAAAAAGGTCAAGAATGGACTTTGACTGCAGTAGTTACTGTTGAACCAGAAGTTGAACTTGGTCAATACAAGGATCTTGAAGTAACTCCACACCCAACACGCGTTTTGAAAGCTGATATCGAAGGCGAATTAGAAAACATGCGTGAACAACAAGCTGAATTGGTTCTTAAAGAAGACCAACCAGCTGCCGAAGGCGATACTACAGTTATCGACTTTGTTGGTAAAGTTGATGGTGAAGAATTTGACGGTGGCAAGGGTACTAACTACTCCTTAGTTCTTGGTTCCCACACATTCATCCCTGGCTTTGAAGACCAATTAGTTGGTCACAAGAGTGGCGATGAAGTAGAAGTTAAGGTTACTTTCCCAGAAGACTACCAAGCAGAAGACTTACAAGGTAAGGATGCTGTCTTCGAAGTAACTATTCACGAAGTTAAGACCAAGGAATTACCTGAATTAGATGACGACTTTGCTAAAGATGTTGATGAAGAAGTTGATTCTTTAGAAGAATTAAAGGCAAAGGTTAAGGATCGTTTGAAGGAACAAAAGGTTGCTGCTGCTCGTGAAGCTATCCAAAACGAAGCATTAGACTTGGCAGTGGAAAATGCTAAGATCGGTGACATTCCTCAAGCAATGATCGATGATGATGTTCAACGTCAAATCGACCAATACATGGCTGGTATGCAACAACAAGGCATTTCCCCAGATATGTACTTCAAGTTGACTGGCACAAGTGAAGATGATTTACGTAAGCAATTTGCTGAAGGTTCTGAACGTCGTGTTAAGACTAACTTAGTACTTGAAGCTATCGTGGCTAAGGAAGAAATCGATCCTTCTGAAGAAGAAATTCAAGCAGAAATTAAGAAGCTTGCTGATCAATACAAAATGGATGAAAAGCAGGTTCGGGCTGCATTGACTGATACCATGTTGAAGCATGATATTGCAATCAGAAAAGTAGTTGATGAAATTACTGATTCTGCTAAGCAAACTCGGAAGTCAAACAAGGAAGACGAAAAGTAATCCTGATTGATGATGAAAAACCCCCTGGAAAGGGGGTTTTCTTTTTTCATCTGAACTGACATATAAGCGTGGAAAAAGTTTCTTATTAGTATTTGAATATAATCTCTGTTAGAATTATAACTAATAAAAAAACATAGGGTGATTAACTAATGTTCCAAGATCCAAATAAGCAAGGGCCGATCGCTTGTTCTTTCTGTGGCAAATCAGAAGATCAAGTCGAGAGCATGATCTCGGGCCCAGGCGTATATATTTGTAATGAATGTGTTGATTTAGCACAGTCAATTTTTGATCAACAGAAAAAAGCAGCCGCTGTTGAAGAAGTTAAGGATGTTCCAACGCCAAAAGAAATTGTGAATATTCTTGACCAGTATGTTATTGGGCAAGAAGCTGCTAAGAAAACCTTGGCAGTAGCTGTTTATAACCACTATAAACGAATTAATTCTGCATTAAATGATGATGACGATGATGATACTGAACTGCAAAAGTCAAATATTTGTATCGTTGGGCCAACTGGGTCGGGGAAGACTTATTTAGCTCAGAGCTTGGCACGAATTCTCAATGTGCCATTCGCAATCGCAGATGCTACAACTTTGACAGAAGCGGGATATGTTGGTGAAGACGTCGAAAACATCCTCTTGAAATTAATTCAAAATGCTGACTATGATGTTGAACGGGCCCAACGGGGGATCATTTATATCGATGAAATCGATAAGATCGCCAAGAAGTCCGAAAATGTTTCCATTACTCGGGATGTGTCAGGTGAAGGGGTGCAACAAGCTCTCCTCAAGATTTTAGAAGGAACAATTGCTAATGTTCCGCCTCAGGGAGGACGGAAACATCCGCAACAAGAGTTCATTCAAATAGACACTACCAACATTTTATTCATTGTTGGGGGTGCATTTGATGGGATCGAAGGCATCGTTAAAGAACGTTTAGGTGAAAAGGTAATTGGCTTTGGAACCAACTCAACTAATAAGTTGCAAGATGATGTTTCCCTGATGCAGCAGATTATCCCAGAAGACTTACTCAAATTTGGTTTGATTCCTGAATTTATCGGACGTTTGCCAATTTTAACAGCCTTGGAAAAACTGAAAGAGCAGGACTTAGTGCGGATTTTAACCGAACCAAAGAATGCATTAGTTAAGCAATACAAGAAGTTGCTTGCTTTGGATGGGGTAGAGCTGGACTTTACGCCAGCAGCACTAGGAGCTATTGCCAAGATGGCGATTGCCCGTAATACTGGGGCGCGTGGTTTACGTTCAATTATTGAGGGTACAATCAACGATATTATGTTTGAAATTCCTGGCAACGATGACATTGCCAAGGTAATCGTTACTGAGGAAACTGTCAACGGGACAGCTGAACCAGAATTGGTTTATAAGGATAAAGAATAAGCCTTATCGATATCGATCACAATAATAATTGTGATAATATATAAGTGAATTTTTTTAAAGGAGATATCAGGAATGGAAAAAGCACAAATCGGTGTTATCGGAATGGCCGTAATGGGCAAGAACCTGGCTTTGAACATTGAAAGCCGTGGTTACCGAGTAGCAATTTTTAACCGGACGGCGGCTAAGACTGAAAAAGTGATGGCTGACCATGCCGAAAAGAACTTAGTACCAAGTTATACCTTAGAAGACTTTGTTGCTTCTTTAGAAAAACCGCGCCGAATCATTATGATGGTTAAGGCTGGGAAGCCAACTGATATGTTTATTGAACGGCTGTTACCTCTGTTGGACAAGGGTGATGTTTTGATTGACGGAGGGAATACCTTCTTTGGCGATACTATGCGGCGGAATGCCAAATTGGATGAATCCGGAATTAACTTCATCGGTATGGGGGTTTCCGGCGGTGAAAAAGGTGCCTTAGAAGGGCCATCCTTGATGCCTGGTGGTCAGAAAGAGGCCTATCAATTGGTAGAACCAATTCTCAAGCAGATTGCTGCTAAGGCCAAGGATGGCGAACCATGTGTAACTTATATCGGGCCTAATGGTGCTGGTCACTATGTTAAGATGGTTCACAACGGGATCGAGTATGGGGATATGGAATTGATCTCCGAAAGTTACTTCTTGATGCGCAATCTTTTAGGGATGTCCGTTGATGAAATTGCAGCGGTATTCGAAGAATGGCGTCACGGCGAATTGGATAGTTACTTAATTGATATCACGGCAGATATTTTGACACGTAAGGATGACTTAGGCTCAGATAAGCCGATTGTGGATATGATTCTTGACCGGGCTGGCAATAAAGGGACTGGTAAATGGAGTTCCCAAAGTGCCTTAGAACTTGGGGTTCCCCAATCACTGATTACTGAATCTGTCTATGCTCGTTATATTTCAGCAATGAAGGACGAACGGGTGGCAGCAAGCAAGGTTCTACCAGAAAAGGTCAATGCAGTGCAAATTTCAGCTGATCAAAGGCAAGAAATGATCGAAAAGATTCGGCAAGCACTGTACTTCAGTAAGGTTATGTCATATGCTCAAGGTTTTGAACAAATGCGGGTAGCTACTGAAAAGTATGATTGGAATTTGAATTATGGTGAATTAGCTAAGATTTGGCGTGAAGGTTGCATTATTCGGGCCCAATTCTTACAAAAGATCACCGACGCTTTTGAAAGAGATCCTGAATTAAATAACTTATTGTTAGATCCATACTTCACTGATATTGTTGCTAAGTATCAAACTGCTGTACGGGAAGTTGCTGCTTTAGCAATTCAAGCAGGGGTACCAAGTCCGGCATTCAATGCTGCGATCACATACTACGATCAATATCGGTCTGCTGTATTACCGGCAAACATGATTCAAGCACAACGTGATTACTTTGGGGCACATACGTACGAACGGACTGATCGTGAAGGTATCTTCCATTATTCCTGGTATCACGAAGAATAATTTTTAAGATCATCAATTTATCGCTAAGTTTCGCAAGAAATTTAGCGATTTTTACTTAACTAAAAGTACTAAACAAGGGTTTTTTAGTATCAAGTAAATATGTTAAAATTGACTATGTAGGTCAAATATTCTCATTAACATAAAAAATTAATTCCAGGGGTGTTAAGAGTGAGTAAGATATTAATTGTTGAAGACGAAAAAAACCTTTCGCGCTTCGTTGAACTTGAATTACGTCACGAAGGGTATGAAGCACAAATTGCTAAGAATGGGCGTGAAGGCCTCGATTTGGCACTAGCAGAGGATTGGGATGCTATCCTCTTGGATTTAATGCTCCCTGAATTAAACGGGCTAGAAGTTTGTCGGCGGATCCGTCAAGTTAAGAATACGCCAATTATCATGATGACAGCCCGTGACTCAGTTATTGATCGCGTTTCTGGTTTGGATCACGGTGCAGACGATTACATTGTCAAACCGTTTGCTATTGAAGAATTACTAGCACGGTTGCGCGCTTTACTGCGGCGGGTCGATTTAGAAAGTAAGCAAAATTCTGCTAAACAAACCACAGTCACATATCGGGACCTGACGATCGAAAAAGAAAATCGGGTTGTACGTAGAGGTGACGAAATTATTGAGTTAACTAAGCGGGAATACGAACTGTTGTTGGCATTGATGGAAAATGTTAACGTTGTTTTGGCCCGTGATGTTCTTTTGAAGAAAGTTTGGGGATACGAGTCACAGATTGAGACAAATGTCGTGGATGTCTACATCAGATATTTGCGGAACAAGATTGATCGTCCCGGCGAAGACAGTTATATTCAAACAGTTCGCGGAACGGGTTATGTAATGCGTTCCTAGCCCAAAATGCAAGAACAAGAAATTTTGACAGGAAGCAATAAACCACGTAAGCCTGCGAAGCGATTTGTCTCAATCAGGTTTAAATGGTCAATCGGAACAGCAATTGGGGTATTAATCCTTTTTGCTGTTTTTGCCTTGCTCTTATATAACAGTTTTACTGGTTTATTACTCCAACAGGAACAACAGTATACCCAAGAAGCCCTAACCACGGCGGTTAGTCGCTTGACTAATGAAAATAAAGAATTAAACGCCAAGCAAGTTAACCGAATTTTTGATCAGGAATTGGTTAATGATGCGATTCAGCAATCCCGACCCTTGTATCATGACAATGTGTTGATTTCTTTATCGCGTAAGAATTTAGGGATATCTGTCTATGATCCGCAGGGTAAGATGGTATATTCGTCCCGTAATGTTCCTGTTTCTTTTAAAAAATCATATCTAAAGTCGAACAATAACAATAGTCTGGACAATGTGCGCAAGTTTGATGGTGTGCCGGTTCTGATCATGAACAAACCAGTGCGATCCAAGAAAAGCCACCAAATTATTGGGTATGTGCAGGTGACTAACAGCCTGGTTGAATACTCGCAAACAGCAAAAAGCTTACTGACCATTTTCATTTTGTTTGGTATTATCGCAATTGTTGCTAGTATTCTTTTGGGATACATCCTTTCTGACTGGTTGTTGAGTCCTATTAGCGAGATCAATGAAACGATTGATAAGATAAGTTCAACCGAGCGCGACGATCCGTTTGCCAATGTGCGGGTGCCTGAGTTTGTACAAAACGATGAGCTTAGTCATTTAGCCGACTTGTTCAATGAGATGTTGGATCAAATGGAAGGCTATATTGAGCAACAACAACAGTTCGTAGAAGATGTTTCACATGAATTGCGGACTCCAGTTGCAATCATCCAAGGGCATCTTGGATTGCTCAATCGGTGGGGGAAAGATGATCCCGAAGTACTGGATGAGTCGATTCAAGCTTCGTTGCAAGAAATCAAGCGGATGAAATCGCTGGTACAAGAAATGTTGGACCTGTCCCGAGCTGAACAAGTTGAAATTAAATTCAAAAATGAAATTACCGACGCACATGAAATAGGGCTCCAAGTATTTGATAACATTAAAATGATTCATCCTGATTTTACATTAGTCTTAGATGATAACTTACGGGGAAAGACCCCGGTTAAAATTTACCGTAATCATCTGGAACAGTTGTTGATCATTTTATTAGATAATGCCATCAAGTATTCTACTGACCGTAAAGAAGTCCATTTGACTTTGGATCATAGTAGTCGTGACGTAGAATTTGTGGTTCAAGACTTTGGGGAAGGAATATCCGAAGCAGATATTAAAAAGATCTTTAACCGTTTTTACCGGGTTGATAAGGCGCGGAGCAGGGATAAAGGTGGTAATGGACTGGGTTTAGCCATTGCTAAGCGTTTGGTCGAAGGGTACAAAGGCTCGTTAAAGGTTGAAAGTGCCGTCGGTCAAGGTTCACTCTTCCGAGTTTCGCTCCCCTTGGCGTTAAATGACAGTTCAACTGCCAAACCGACTTTAACGGACGAAGAAGTGCATGATCAAAATAAATAAGATGGGGCATGATAACCTAATAATGGTTGTTATGTGCGCATTGATTGAGGCTGGGAGAAAACTGTTTTTCACCAGCCTCAGTCTTTATGTACTAATGTTTTACAGATAACGTGGGAATAATTACAAGTCTAAAAGCTAAGCTCGAACGAAGGTTGACACTCTTTGCGCCAATTATCCGAGCTTAGCCCAACGACTTTATAAAGGTTTATTCCCACTTACTTTACATAGTAGTTACCAGAATCAGGGAAGGAGTCTGCTTATGCTACGTGCAGTTAGAATAAATGTGAGTGGTCTTGTTCAGGGAGTAGGTTTTCGTTACTGTACGGTCCTTAGTGCCCAAAAATATCACATCAAAGGGTACGTCAAGAACGAACCAGATGGGTCCGTGACAGCGGTTGCCCAAGGTGAAGAAGAGATGCTAGCTAAGTTTATTACGGAAGTCAAGCGTTCCCCTTCGCCAGTTGGACGGGTGGACCAGTATCACATTACGGATATTTCCCCAGATGAGTATACACGCTTTTCTGTACGGTATTAATATTGAAATTGATGGGGCTTTCAAGTATAGTAAAGTGCGTATACTAGGAATTTTAGAAGGATGATTGAAAGGCATGAAGAGAAAAAACTTAATCAAGTTAACACCTGCTATGTTATTAGCAATTACAGTATTGAGCGGGTGTGTGCGCCGGACTAAGACAGGGCACCCGTACGGGTTTGTCTACGAAAAGATGGCTGTTCCAACGCAGCATCTGTTACATTGGATGGCGAATGTATTGGGAGGCTATGGCTGGGCTATCATTGTGATCACGATTGTTGTGCGGCTAATTTTGATGCCCCTGATGATCGAGCAGTCAAAGAAAATGACGATTCAACAAGAAAAGTTATCGTTTATTCGCCCCGAGCTCAACGCGATTCAAGAACGGCAGAAAAAGGCAACTACTCAGGAAGAACGAGCTGCAGTTAGTGCAGATATGATGAAGCTTTATCGTGAGAATGGTATTTCTATGGCTGGCGGAATTGGTTGTTTACCATTGTTGATCCAGCTGCCGATCTTCTCTGCTTTGTATGCTGCTATCCAATATTCACCAGAGATTTCTAAGGCTTATTTCTTCGGGGTAAACTTGGGTCACAGAAGTTACTTGTACATTCTGTTGACTTTCGGGATCTATGTTTTACAGGGATGGCTATCTACTTTAGGCTTACCTGCTGATCAGCGGGCCCAAATGAAGCAGATGATGCTAATGAGTCCAATCATGACAGCCTTCTTTACTTATATTGCTCCTGCCGGGTTAGGGTTGTATTTCTTTGCTGGTGGGATTGTTGCTTGCCTGCAAACACTGATTGTCAACGCAATGCGGCCGCAAATTCGGGAACGAGTGAGGAAGCAGATTAAAGAACGACGGGCTCAAAAAGCAACCGCGGTTTCGACTGAGAAAACGGCTACAACTGCTAAAAAGGTAGCAACTCCTGAAACTGATAAGGCATCTGATACTAATGTACATGCACGCAATCGTAAGCGGAACGCTGGGAAGCAACGACGCCGTAAATGATTGATTAAAAAAGAAGTTCACTTCAGATGAACTTCTTTTTTTATATGGCTAAGCAGGACAGGCAAATAGTACGTATGGATCGGGATGGACAGCTGGATAAAAATATTGCTTCACTGGTTATGATCATCCATAATAATAAGCAGAAAACACATTACAGCATGAAACTTGGAATAATACGTTGTTTTTTGTGTGGTAAATAATACGCCAATTGCAATAATAAATTGAACACTTGCCAATAGCATCTGGTAGATTTTGACTATCTGTGTCGATAAATATGGTCAAGCTCTATGTCAAAGCACTCTTCTGGAGTCTTGTAGTTTAAGATCTTTCGAGGAAGAGAGTTGCACCATACTTCGATCTTAGCAATGTCTTCCACGCTGTACTTATCTATCCGGTCTCCCTTAGGAATATAGCGTCTGATAAGCCCGTTGTGCCGCTCTACGCTACCTTTATCACAGGATGTATAAGGGTGAGCATAATACACAAGCGTCTTGGAAACTTGCTCAAGATTTGATAGATCCGCGAACTCGGAGCCGTT
>NZ_AUHQ01000032.1 GCF_000423265.1 Ligilactobacillus saerimneri DSM 16049
AATTGATTCAGATTAACTGGTATCTGAATTCACGGCCACTCAAATGTTTGAACTGGCGAACTCCAATTGAGATCTTTTTGCTTAATCTGCGTCATTAAATTTGTTCAAGTTATTTATTGCAATCTACCTTAATAAAAAAATACCACTGCTATTAACAGTGGCCGGTGTAATAAAAAAGTCCTACTTTTAATCTTGCATCTTTGCACTATGCGCAGCAACCACCTCAATCTTTATCCGGTCAGGATCTTCGGCAAACACCGCATAATGGTTGGGTCCTCCAGCAAAAGGAAAGCGATCATCATATAATAAAGGAACATGCCGGGCTCGCAACTGTTCCCGGATCTCATCAACTTGCTGCGCATCACTAGCAGTAAATGCTAGATGGTTGATTCCCACATGAATCCGGTTAAAACCGTATTGCAACTTACTATCATCTGTCTGTACAAACACGATATAAAACGAATCTTTGCGATACGAAAAACCCCTTGTCCATGCTTGATAAAGGACAAATCCCAGCTGAGGTAAGAGCCAGGAATAGAAACGCTGACTCTGTGCAAGGTTGCCAACGTAAATTTCAATATGATGCATACTCAGCCCTTCTTATAGCCAGTTTTCGGTATAAATATCTTCTTTAAACCCACAAGTAACATGGTCTCCTTCAACCATCAACGGCCGTTTGATGAGTTTGCCATCACTTGCTAATAGTTGAGCAGCTTCAGGAATAGTTAACGTAGCTATCCGATCTTTGAGGTGCAGTTCACGGTAACGTTGTCCTGAAGTATTGAAGAAATAACGTAATCCCCGCTCTTGGTTGGCTTGTATCCAGCGTTGTAAGTCTGCAGCCGCTGGAGGCGTTGCTACCAAATCAATTTTTTCAAACGTAACCTCATGGTCCCGGAGCCATTTTTCAGCCTTACGGCAAGTTGAACACCTGTTATAACAATAAAAAGTTGGCATGATATTCCCTCCTATTCTTCTTTTAGTATAGCATAGGAGTAATTTCCACCCTGATTCTTGTGGTTTTTGCATATAAGTTAAAGTAACAATCAACTTCTTATAAATAATCAATTTTTCCAACTAAAAAACTCCACTAGCACCTTTTTGGGTGCCAGTGGAGTACTGCTTTTTAATTTTTACATTAACGTCGCTGTGTCGTAAATGATTGTTGTTGGTCCATCATTCACCAGTTCAACATCCATTTCAGCTCCAAACACTCCCGTAGCAACGGTAAAGCCCTGGTCAGCTAGTTTACGATTAAACTCCTGGTAGTTAGCTTCCGCCTGAGCTGGAGCCTGGGCTTGGGTAAAGCTCGGCCGATTTCCTTTCTTCATATCAGCATACAAAGTAAACTGCGAAACAGATAATATTTGCCCGTTAACTTGGGCCAAATCAAGGTTCATCTTCCCGGCTTCATCTTCAAAGATCCGTACTTTACTAATTTTATGCACTAGGTAATCAATCTCACGGCTGCCATCGCCTTCAGTGAAACCAATTAGCAACATAAAGCCCCGATCAATCTTACCTACTACTTCATTATCGACTGTTACTTGTGCTCGCTTAACTTTTTGTACTACTACCCGCATAGTGTTGCCTCCTTTAGTTAATAGTTCGCCGAACTACGTAAACATCAGGTACCCGTTTGATACTGTCAATTACTCGTTCTAGTTGCGTATGGTTCTTAACCCCAATTTTAGCATCAATGATAGCTACTTTTGACTGCCCAATTTTACCATTAACAAAGTTTAGGTATTTAGTGGCATTATTAATTGCCTGCAAAACATCATTCAATAATCCTGGCCGGTTATAACCTTCAACCTGGATTTCGGCATCATAAAATGTCTTGGTATCCTTGACAATGTTCCATGAAACATCAATCAACCGTGTTCCTTCTTCAGCAGCTCGCTTAACATTAGGACAATCAACCCGGTGGACAGAAACACCCCGCCCCTTTGTAATATAGCCGACAATTTCATCGCCAGGAATAGGGTTGCAACAATGGCTTAAACGGACCAGCATATTGTCGATCCCTTGAATTAAGACATTATCGTTTGGTTTAGAGGCCTTGTCGTTCTTGTTTGGTTCACGACTAATTCCTTCGTCACTGGCCAAGAGATCCTTTTCTGCTTGCAACTGCCGCTCTTTTTCTGCTTGCCGCCGAATATTTTCAGTTAGTAGG
The DNA here is from genome assembly GCF_000423265.1 of Ligilactobacillus saerimneri DSM 16049. Classification (GTDB taxonomy): domain Bacteria; phylum Bacillota; class Bacilli; order Lactobacillales; family Lactobacillaceae; genus Ligilactobacillus; species Ligilactobacillus saerimneri. Next base: position 2,177 of record NZ_AUHQ01000032.1, read on the forward strand.
TGGGCAATGGTAATTGGAGTATGCTCTCCAAAACCAATTGCTGCATAGAGATCATCGACATCTTTGAGGCGGTAACGCTTGAGCACCCGCCCGATATTTTCACTGTTTAAGATCTGTTTAGGAGCGAAACCTTTTTCTAACAATTCTTTGTTCAAGGCTTCTTTCCCTTTTTCAATGTTTTCTACCCGGTTACGGTGCCGGAAGAACTGTTTAATCTTATTTCGTGCCCGGGTCGTCCGTACAATCTTAGGCCAGTCACGACTAGGACCAGTCGAGTTGGCGGACGTCAAAATTTCAACAATATCCCCATTCTTAATCTGATAATTAAGGGGCACAATCTTCCCGTTGACTTTTGCGCCGACCGTATGGTTCCCAACCTCAGTGTGGACGGCATAGGCCATATCAAGGGGAACTGAGTTTTTAGGTAATTCAAAGACATCCCCCTTAGGTGTGAAGACATAGACACGGTCACTAAAGAGGTCCCCCTTAACACTTTCCATAAAGTCAGCTGCATCGGTTGATTCTTTTTGAAGTTCGATGATTTCTTTGAATAAGTTCAATTTGTCGCCACTGGTCGTTTGAGGTACCGCATCTTTGCGCCCTTCTTTGTATGCCCAGTGGGCAGCAATCCCGTATTCCGCTACCCGGTGCATTTCTTCCGTCCGAATTTGCACTTCAAGTGGCTTGCCTTTAGGGCCAATTACCGTTGTATGCAATGATTGATACATGTTAGCCTTAGGCATTGCGATGTAATCTTTAAAGCGGCCAGGCATCGGCTTCCACCGCGTATGGATAGCCCCCAAAACTGCATAACAGTCCTTAATTGATTTCACAATCACCCGGACAGCAAGGAGATCATAAATCTGACTGAACTGCTTGTGCTGGTCACGCATCTTACGGTAAATAGAATAAATGTGCTTTGGCCGCCCATAGATCTCACAGTTTAGTTTCAAACTTGTGATCGCAACTTCAATTTCGCCGATGGCTTCGTTAATATACTGCACCCGTTCTTCCCGCTTCGAATTCATCAAGTGGGCGATTCGATAATATTGTTGCGGATTAAGATAGCGCAAAGAAGTATCCTCTAGCTCCCACTTAATCGTACTAATCCCTAACCGGTCAGCTAACGGTGCATAAATTTCCAGTGTTTCATTAGCAATCCGCCGCTGCTTGTCAGGGCGTAAATGGGATAAAGTCCGCATATTATGCACTCGGTCGGCTAACTTAACAATAATGACTCGCAAGTCTTTGGCCATGGCTAGTAGTAACTTCCGGTGATTCTCAGCTAATTGTTCTTGGTGTGACTTGTAGCGAATCTTCCCCATCTTGGTAACACCGTCAACAATCACCATAACATCATGACCAAATAGTTCTTCAACATCGCCCAATACAATCGGTGTATCTTCAACCACATCGTGCAAAAAACCGGCACAAACCGTTGCAGGGTCCATTTTCAATTCTGCCAAGATCCCGGCAACTTGAATCGGGTGAACGATATATGGCTCCCCGGACTGACGCACCTGTTCTTTATGGACATACGCGGCAAAATCATAGGCCTTCTTGACTAGAGCAACATGCTCTTGATTCATGTACTTTGCAACCATATTGATAACATCATCAGCGGTCCAAACTGTCTCTTTCTCCATAATCAATCACCCCTTAAAAGTTGCACTAATCCTTTGTTACCCCATAAGCTAATAATGAAAAGATAATATAGGGAATCACAAAATAAACAGCATAGGATTCAAAGAACAAACGGAAACTCAGCATGTAAATAACCGGAAAGAAGATCAAGAAGAATACCGTATGCTCTGCTTTTCCGGCGATCAATCCTGATAGGACTGCATATACCGAATTAATCCCAAACAAGAGCCACCCAATCTTGGTAACTTCATCACAATCAAGCGTAACTGCAATGATTGGCAACACCATTGAGAAAAATAGGGCAAATGCTAGATACCATACCGTTTTTAATGAAAATAACTGTCTAATTTGCATAAAATAAGCCTCTTTAATCTAGTTAATTAATCTAATTTTACCGTAGTCACTTTTGCTTAGTCAACGCTTGCCAACTCGAGTTGGTAAGAACATGCGCCCAGAAAATATAGGGGAGCAGTTTCTGCCCGCAAGATCCGCGGCCCCAGCCCGCAAATCGCAAAACCATGGGATTTTAAAAGGTCAATTTCTTCTGGCGCAATTCCCCCTTCAGGACCAAAGACGGCAATTAAACGGGCCGCAGAATTACTGGTGACTAGGTTCGTTAGCGCTTGTGCGAGAACACTTTTTTCACCAGTCTTTCCTGCTTCTTCATACGCTACCAAACGGCAATCATAATTACCATCGGCCACTGCTGCTAAATTTTCCCGGTACTCAACTGTTGGAACCACATTCCGATGTGATTGTTCAGCGGCACTGGTTGCCTTTTTTTGCAAGCGTTCCAGTTTTTTAGCAACTTTTTGCTTGTTCCATTTGCCGATCGCATACTGACTAGGGAAAAAGATGAAGCTCGTTGCCCCCATCTCCGTTCCCTTTTCCACGATAAGCTCCGTCTTTTTGTCGTTTTTAGGTAGACCGCAGGCGATTGTTATTGCTACTGGTAATTCAGCATTCTGGTCTAATTGCTCAACCACCTTAACCTGCGCTGTCTTTTTCTCAATTTGTGTCACTGTTACGATACTCACCGTTTGGTGGATATCAACAAGCTCAAATTGATCCCCTACTTGTTTTCGTAAAACAACAATCGCATGCTGGTAAAGCTCAGCCGGCAAAGTCAATTCCATTCCCAAATTTAATTCTTGATCAATAAAGTAGTGTTGCATTCTTCTCCTCCTGATGTGTCCTTTGGGGCATTCTATAAGTAACTAGCCTTAACTAATTAAGTGTGTTATGAGCAACCAGTGCTAACCACTTGCCATCAGTTATTTTTTCTGCAACTTGAAAGCCAGCTGCGTTTAGGGCCGTCACTATTTCATTCTCTTTTTCCATTATAATCCCTGAAAGAATTAACTTACCTGTCGGACGTAGATTTTTGTGTACTTGGGGAATCAAAGGCAACAAGAACTCAGGCAAGATATTTGCCACAACGATATCAGCCTGAAGATCTAGACCATGCACCAGGTCACGTTTTTCTAAAACAATATCATCCGTCATACCATTCAAAGCAAAGTTGGTCGCAGCCGCTGCCAATGCTTCATCAGCCACATCGCTCGCAACAATTTGTTGTGCTCCTAAATACCGCGCAGCGATACTCAAAATTCCAGACCCAGTCCCGACGTCAATAACTGTTTCCCCTCCAAGCATTGTTGCTTCCAAAGCATGCAATGTCAGGCGTGTTGTTGGGTGATCACCTGTCCCAAAGGAACGACCCGGATCTAAAACAATCAACTGTTCATCAGGATGTTGGGGTTCGTATTCAATCCACTGGGGCACAATGGTCAAATAGCGCGTTACCCGAATCGGCTGATAGTATTCCTTCCATTTATCCCGCCACGTATCGGTCCCAATGTTAGTCAAGAACACCTGCCCTGGTTCGGGGTTGATCCCATATTCTTTTAAGCCGTGCACTTTTTCTTTAAGCTTGGGAAGCAATTCATTTAGTGGTGAATCAGCCGTAAAGTACGTAATAACGCGAACCGCCTGTGGATCTTGATCATCAATTTGTACCCCACCAGCACCTTCTTCCATTAGAATATTGCTAACCGCTTCAATTGCTTCATTGCTAGTTACGATTACTAATTCGTTCCAATCCATATCTATCCCGCCAATCTGATAATTTCTCAAGTAGATTTATTATATAATATCTCTGCCTGCTAGCGCAGGCAAAGCATGGTAAAATTAATATATCAAACATCTAAGGAGTGGTTTTGGTGACAAAATACAAAGTAATTCTTGACCTAGATACTGGAATTGACGATGCAATGGCATTAGCATATTCATTAACCTTACCGAACTGTGACCTGATCGGGGTTCTAAGTTCATATGGTAACGTAGTTAGTGATTTAAGTGCCAATAACAGTTTGAAACTGTTGGACTTACTCCACCATCCTGAAGTTCCCGTCTATAAGGGAGCAGAACATGCTCTTAACCAGCCGAACTTTACCGTTCTCCCTGTTAGTGCCCACATTCATGGGACTAACGGAGTTGGGGAAGTTACCCTTCCTGAAACTGATCGGACGGTAGCAGCTACCAGTGCCGTCGACTTTATCATTGCGGCCGCTCACCAATACCAAGACCATTTAATCGTGATCCCGACCGGTCCGCTTACTAACCTTGCCCAGGCTTTCCAAAAAGACCCCCAAATCAGCCACCTGATCGGAAAAGTCGTCTTCATGGGGGGCGCCCTGACCGTTCCAGGAAATGTCTCCCCAGCTGCTGAAGCCAACATTGCCCAGGACCCTGAAGCTGCTAATATTGTACTACGTGGTGGCTTTAACATTACCATGGTCGGCTTGGATGTCACTTTACGGACTGTCCTGACCAAAAAAGAAACCGCTCATTGGCGGAGCCTGGGAACAACCGCTGGCCAACTTTATGCTAATATTGTCGATTACTATATCGATGTATATGGCGAAACCAGTCCACACCTGCACGGTTGTGCCCTTCACGATCCTTTGGCAGTTGGAATTGCCGCTGACCCAAGTCTAGCCCAAACAATAGCTCTTGATATGAAGGTTGACCTCACTGATGCCTTCCGGGGCCGTACCATCGGCAATGAAGAACGGCTCAAAGAACCAACTACCACTGCTGTCTGCGTGAATGTGGATGTTGACCGGTTTACTACTACTTTTATGGCGCATATGAATGAGTTGCTACAAGAAAGCGGGGAGTAACGTGCTCAACTATATTGGTTTAGGATTGTACGCCTTATGGCTCATCCTTTTGCTCTTGAAATATCGTGCGCACCAAGATGAACAATACTCCTTTGGCCGAATATTGTTCGGTAACCTTTTGTGGTATCGCAATGTCCGGAACTTGATCTTGTTGACAGCTGTCAGTTTGATGTGCTTCACAACCCCCATTGTGTGGCTCTATCGAATTGGAATAGGCACGACTATTTTCATCAGCTTACTGGCGTTATTAAATATCTTTAAAAAGCGGGGTTATCTATGGGAGAATAGCTTATTCTTAGGCGGTAATGTCCTCGGAAGCTTCCTTTTGTTTTATATTTATTCCAAACTATAAATATTTCACTAGCAAAAAAGGGCCGGGAGTTTTTTCTCCCCGCCCTTTTTTGCTGTTGCCTAGTTCAACAACTTATTTAACTTCCAAAATCTTAACCGTCATGTCGCCACCAGGAGTACTAATAGTAACTTCTTCCCCTAGTTTGCGGCCTAATAAGCCCTTAGCAATTGGTGACTCATTTGAAATCTTACCTTCAAATGGATCAGCTTCTGCTTCACCAACAAATGTATATGTTTCTGGTTCTTCGTCCGGCAATTCTTGGAAAGTAACCGTCTTGCCTAAGGAAATTTCATCAGCGGCTACCTTTTCACTATCGATTACGATCGCATGTCGAATCATATTTTCAAGCTCTTTGATATGGCCTTCAACAAAGGCTTGTTCATCCTTAGCTGATTCATACTCAGAGTTTTCGGATAAGTCCCCGAAGGACCGAGCAATCTTGATCCGTTCGATAACTTCTTCCCGTTTGGTTGTTTTGTATTCTTCTAATTCAGCTTCGAGTTTCTTTTTCCCTTCAGCTGTCATTTGGAATTCTTTTTGGTCTGCCATTTTTCCACCTCATCACTTAATTATCCACGCTCAAAATGAGCACTGAATCCATTGTTATATTGTAGCATACCCAAAACGATTTAGCGTAGCGTTACTTGTTAGCTGCTGCTAGTTTCTCTGTGATCTTTTGATGCTCAGCATATGTCTTGGAGAAATAAACCTTTCCCGTTTTCATATTAGCAACAAAGTACAAATATTTCTTATCCCGATCAACCGGGTTAAGGACAGCTTTGACAGCCCGCAAACTTGGATTGTCAATTGGTCCCGGACCATAGCCCTTATTAGTATATAAGTTATATGGTGAGCTGACCTTCAAATCCTTATAAGTAATATTCTTTTTAGTTGTCTTTAGCGCATATTGGATTGCCACGTCTGACTGGAGGGGCATACCGGCGTCAATCCGGTTCAAAAAGACCCCTGCAACCCGTTCATTATCTTGCTTACCAGCTCCACCTTCCCGTTCAACGAGGGCTGCTAATGATAGTAACTCTTGAACCGTGAGCTTCTTATCTTTGATTTGCTGGTAGTATGGTGCTAAAACTTCATTAGTTTTAGCAACCATTTGGGTAATCAAATCATTGAGCGTTGTTTTTTTAGTAACAGCATAGGTTGCTGGATATAAATACCCCTCTAACACATACCGTACGTCTTTGGCTTTGACTGCTGATCCCAACAAGTCAGGGTATTGTTGGGCTAACTGGTCAATCAACCCTTTATTGGTTACCGCAGCTATAAACTCTTTTTGAGTGAACTTAGTATTAGTAGCAACAACTTCCGCAATACTATCAATGTTAGCCCCTTCGCGTACCAACACTTTATTCCCATTCAGGGGGTGGTTAGCACCACCCTGTTGTAATTTTCGGGTAATTTGGTCAAGTGTCATTGCTGGAGTGAATTCATAGTAACCCGCTTTCAGGTTGCTCTTGTTATTCCGCCGGAGATAGTAATTGAAGGCCATACCACTACGGATGACTTTCTTGGAAGCTAAAATTTTACCGATTTGCTTACTAGTACTCCCGTTAGGGATCTTGACTTCAATCCGCGTATGAGAACTTGTATTAACAGGTTTCATCGCTGTCTTGAGATACTGAAAACTCCCTACCACTGCTAAAGCAACAACTACAACAACCACAATTACACCGCCTAAAAGGCGACGCGAACGCTTGGGTTTAGGGCCTTGATCTAATCCTTGCAAGGTATCCCTCCTAAATATTATTAATTTAACCGTACCTACCGAATTGTCGCATTCAGCTCAGTCTGCAGACTGTTGACAACCTTGTCAAATGCTTGGTTAACTTCATCTTCAACCAGGGTACTTGTCTGACTGCGGTAAGTCAATTGGTATGCCATCGACTTAAAGCCTAATTTAATATTTTCACCTTGGTAAACATCAAACAGGTTGACACTTTCGAGATATGCACCACCATTACGTTTAATCGTATCAATGATCATGGCATTAGTTACCTCTTCACTCACTAACAGTGCAATATCCCGCGTAACTGCTGGATACTTAGGCACTGGTTGGTAAACTTCTGCACTCTTTGGTGCAGCAATGATCTTGTCGAGATCCAGTTCAAAGACATAAGTCTTCTTCAATCGGTATTCTTTCGTGATGTTAGGATGAACTTCACCTACGAAACCAACTAATTCACCTGCGACTGAGATCGTAGCGGTCCGTCCGGGATGCATCTCTGGATAAGCTTGGCTAGCTTGGTAAACAACATCTTCTTTAATTCCTAGTTTAGCTAACAGGTGTTCAACAATGCCTTTAGCTAAATAGAAGTCCACTGGTTGTTTAGCAGCATGCCAGCTGTTGGCCCGGAAGAGTCCTGTCATAGCTCCTGCAATGTGTTCAATTTCCCGCGGACGGTCCTGGCCTTCATCCCTAAAGAAAACACGGCCTTGTTCATACAAGGCAACATCATTATTCTTCCGCGCCACATTGTATGCCAAGTCATCTAACAAACCACTCACTAAGTTCATCCGGGCCGTTGTCCGTTCCGAATTCAGAGGCAATTGAACTTGGGTAGTCAATCCAGTGTCAAAAGTAAAGCGTTGGGCCTTTTCTGCACTAGTTAAACTGTACGAAACAGCCTGTGTCAAACCTGCAGCTTCTAAAACAGCGTTAGCATTACGAATCATCCGTTGTTCGTAAGTGTAGTGCCCAGGAGTTGCTTCACTTACCGGAAGGGTTGTAGGGAGTTGGTCATAGCCATAGAGGCGGGCTACTTCTTCAACTAGATCAGCAGCGATACTGATGTCCCAGCGCCGTTTTGGCACAGCAACAGTGAAGTTTCCGTCTGTCACCTGATATGTGAAACCTAAACGTTCAAAAATCGCTCCTACTTCGCTATCACTTAATTCTGTTCCCAAAACATCGTTAATATGCTGCCGCGAAATTTCAACATCTGTTGGTTGTTTGTCAGTATGATCCTGACCCACAGTTCCTGCCAGCACACGGCCTTGACCTAACTGAGCAATCATGGCTGCTGCTGCATCTAAGGCAGCGGCAACTACTTCAACGTTGATCCCCCGTTCAAACCGAACGGCTGCATCCGTGTGCAAATCTTCTCGCCGCGAAGTTTTGCGAATCATATGCGGATTGAACACAGCAGCTTCCAGAGCAACCGTTGCAGTTGTTGCTGTCACTTCACTATCCAAGCCACCCATTACCCCAGCTAAGGCAATTGGCTTAGTACCGTTAGTCACAACAATATCATTAGCATGCAGGGTCCGTTCCTTGCCATCCAGGGTTGTAAACTTCTCTGCTTCGTTGGCCCGCCGGACCAGGATTTGCTGACTTCCTAATTGATCATAGTCAAAGGCGTGCAGCGGTTGCCCATAGTCCATTAGAATATAGTTGGTCACGTCAACAACATTATTGATCGGTCTGATCCCCATGTTCCAGAGGCGTTTTTGTAACCACATTGGACTCTCTTGCACTTTGACATCCTTGATGATCCGCATCATATATGCAGGAGCTAAATCATCCTCACTGGCAACTGTGATCATATCTGCTGCCTTTTCCTTGTCTTCATGCAGATCAACGGCTGGGAAACTAACTTCCTTGCCATAGATTGCAGCCACTTCGTGTGCTACGCCCCGCATACTCATCAGGTCAGCCCGGTTCGGCGTTAAATCCAAATCAAGCACTGTGTCATCCATACCTAAGTATTCATAGACAGGTTCACCTGGTACGGCATCAGTTGGGAGAACATAGATCCCATCAGCATACTTTTGCGGAACAACACTATCAGCAAAGCCAATTTCTTGGAGAGAGCAAATCATCCCTTCAGAAACGACCCCCCGCATCTTGCCTTTTTTAATCTTAATATTGCCTGCGATACGTGAGTTCTTCAACGCAACAATAACTTTTTGACCCACAGCAATATTAGGGGCCCCACAAACGATTTGTAATGGTTCAGATTCACCAACATCAACTTTGCAGACGTGGAGGTGGTCTGAATCAGGGTGCATTTCCATTGCTAAGACATGGCCAACTACAATTTTCTTTAAGCCATCTTGGAGCCGCACAACACTATCAACCTCAACCGCAGTTAATTCGATCTTATTACTCAGTGCTGTTGGTTCAATTTCAGCAATTGTTGGCACATATTCGTTGAGCCATTTGGTAGATACTTTCATTCTTTCTCCCTATCCTTTCTGTGCAAATTGTTTCAAGAAACGAACATCGTTCAAATAGAATTGGCGAATATCGTCAACACCGTACTTGAGCATAGCAAACCGATCTGGCCCCAAGCCAAAGGCAAAGCCACCATAGACTTCAGGATCAACACCAGCCATCTTCAAAACATTAGGATGGACCATCCCAGCTCCTAGAACTTCGATCCACCCAGTTTGCTTGCAAACAGCGCAGCCTGCGCCCCCACATTTGAAGCAGGAAACATCCACTTCACATGAAGGTTCAGTAAATGGGAAGTAGCTAGGCCGTAACCGAATCTTGCGTTCAGCCCCAAAGACCGTTTGGGCCACAAGGGCGAGGGTCCCCTTGAGGTCAGCCATTGTAATGTGCTTGTCAATCACTAACCCTTCCACTTGGTGGAATTGATGGGAGTGGGTTGCATCATCGTTATCACGCCGGTATACCTTCCCTGGAGAGATCATCTTTAATGGACCTTTAGTAAAGTCATGCTTTTCCATCGTCCGCGCTTGAACAGGTGAAGTTTGGGTCCGCATCAGGATGTTAGGTGTGATGTAGAAAGTATCTTGCATATCCCGCGCAGGGTGATCCTTAGGTAAGTTCAACATTTCGAAGTTATAATGGTCTTCTTCGATTTCAGGACCATCAACTACTTGGAAGCCCATCCCTAAGAATAATTCCTCAATCTGGGTAATCACTTGCGTAATGATATGCGGATTGCCCTCTGTTACCTGGGTCCCCGGTAAAGTCACATCAATGGCTTCGTTAGCCAGTTTTTGCTGGAGTAAAGCCGCTTCTAATTCCTTAGTTTTGGCATCGATTGCCTTGGTCAACTCATCCCGAAGGATGTTCGCCATTTTCCCGACTTGGGGTCTTTCTTCTGGAGCCAAGTCCTTCATCCCCCGCAAAACATTAGTAATCGGACCCTTTTTCCCCAATAAACTAACTTTGATCTTTTTAACAGCGTCCATTCCTTCCGCTGCTTTGATTTCTTTGAGACCATTATGTTTTAATTCTGCTAATTTAGCCTGCAAATCCATCTGCCTCATCCTTTCATTGCTACTATTACCTGCTTAAACAAAAAAGCCTCATCCCCCATAAAGGGACGAGACTTCGCGGTACCACCCTAATTTCACCATAAATAAACATGGTGACTCTTAGTAAGTGATAACGACCATTCGGCCGCATGACTTTTCGGTATGCCCTCCCAGCCATGTGCTCAAGAAATGAACTTCAGTTATCAGTTGCAAGGATCTTTACAGTCCCGATCCCTCCCTGAGTACAACTTGCTAACCTACTTTTTTCCGTCTAAGCATCAACTATTATAGTTAAAGTCTAAACTGTGACCGTTACCTTAGTCAAGCTTTTATTGGCAATCTTCCGCTGTGTACCACTTATTGGACCAATTATGAACTTCCTTCATAATGGTACTCAAGTCTTCACCTTGTTCAGTGAGTTTATATAAGAGCCGACAACTATTTTCTTCAGCTACTCGCTCAACCAAACCTTCATTTTCTAATTCTTTGAGCCGTTCAACCAATACGCGGTCACTACAACGATCAACTGTTGCAGCAATATCCTTGAAACGTTGTGGTCCTTCAGCTAATAAATCTTCAATGATTAATCCATTCCATTTCTTGCCCAAAATGCTAAATGTTTTTTCAAATTTAGGACACAATGTGAATGGCTTCTTAGTTGTAGTTTCCATACCTCGTCACCTTCGTATCTATATTACTTAAATAAAAAAATCACAGACCAGTTAAGTCTGTGATTTCCATTAACTAGCCTAATTAGATATTACACTATTTACTTACTTTTGCAAAGTTAAAAGCGTAATGTAATTTGCTGCTAGTTTTTTGCTTGAGATGCATTAAGTATTCACTGGTAGCCGAATACTTGTCTACCAATGAAACAATGTAGCCTTCACTATACTTTGGTGGACACAAAGTAGCCCCAAACATGTGCTTCATAATAATGTCTTTTTCTTTAGGAGTTAACTGCGTTAACTTTTCGGCATTGCGTACTGCAATGCGAGGATGGATCCAGGCATGTGTGCCCCGGTCAAACTTGGTTGTTCGCCAATCATAATAAAACAAATCATGCAACAAACCTGCCCGCGCTGTCGCCCGTGCATCAAGATTCATCTTTTTAGCGAGTTTGTAACTAACATACGAAACGGTAATACAGTGTTCTAGGCGCGTTGAAAAATGATGTTGGGTATAATTTGCCAACTTCTGTACTGCAGGTGCTGCTAACAAATCGGCCACATACCCCATATACTCAGTATCATTACGCCAATCTTTTAAACCCATTTATATTTTTACCTCGCTTTAATTTGCTAACCTAATCATACTTTATTATTGGCAAAAAACAATTGTTTTGCTGGAAATTTTACCGCTTCCAAACCAATTTAATGTTTTTTTAAAGAATTTCACAAACCGAGGTATTACAAGCTTGTTTAAAAGGCATCTAATAGTGACGCTATTTTAAAACTAGTATTAGCCTTTGATCCAGATCGTGCATAAAAGCGCATCATCCAAAACGTAACGAACTGTTCCCTGGGCCTTCTTTTTAAATTTATCATACAAGCGCCCAGCACTATAACTCTCGCCCCGAACAGTATACGGACTGTTAGCAACATAACCGATCTTTCCCAAACCAGGTAACTCAACCTGAATGGCCTCACGGTCGTGTTCGTTTTCCTTGTCTTTAACTAAGCTAACTGTCATTCCTGCTTCAATAAAACTTTGACCATAATAGTGCCGCGTACCAGTGACGGTAAAATAAACTTTTTTCATTGTTTGTTCCTCCTTCATTTACTTTCCATCTAAATTATAGCGAAGCACTTGTACTAAAAAACGGACTCGGAAACCCGAGCCCGTTAGCTTAACATTTATATTGGGCTGCCAACCGCATAACTTCCGTTTGCATGCGGGCAACAACCTTTTTAGGACTGACAATTTTAACTCCATCACCAAGGGCCATAATCCAGCCTAAAAACTGATTACTGATAACAACTTTGACAGTTGTCTTGAAATGATCTTCGTCAACTGGTGTGATAACAATATCTTTACCAAAACGATCAATGATAATCCCAGCAAATTCATTTCTAGCTACCAGGCCCACCGTTGTCGTTTCCCCACCAAACATTCCAAATAAACTCTTAGTGTACTGTGCCATGTCAAACTGGTTAAAGGCCTTCCGACCGGACCGTGCCTGTCCAGTAGTAACCACGTCCAACATCTTATCCACGCGGAAATGTTTGATCTTTTGGTCGATATCATCATATGCAACTAAATAATAGTTTTCATCATCCCATACCAACGCCCAAGGACTAACGTAGTAATATTCCCCACCATGACGCAATTCCATCTCTTTTTGGATATTCCATTGGAAATAGTGAAATTTTATTTGTTCATTAGCACCAATCGCTTCATGAATTTTGTCGACATTATAATAAATTGTTTCGTTGATCGTTTTTACCCGTCCAGCGATTACCACTTGTCGTTGCAGTTTTTTACCTTCATACTTGCTAACTAGACTCTCCAGCTTTTTGATCAATCGTTGTGACTTTTTGTCAGTGATAAACTTGGCAGCTTGAACCGAGTCTACCAACAATTTTAATTCAGGCAATTCAAAGTCCCGTTCCCCCAAGTGGTAGTAAAAGTTCCGTCCTTGTTTATCTTTGATAATATCTAAGCCAAATTCCCGTAATTCTTCAAAATCGCGGTACAAAGTCTTACGATCAGCATTGACTCCCTTTGCACTCAGTTTAGTAATTATCTCAGCAACCGTTAGTCCGTGACTGTCATCAGTATCTTGCATAAAGATCTGCATTAAATATAGCATCTTTAACTTCTGATGTTCTCCTTTACGCGCCTTACCCATTACATAACCTCCCAACGCTCAACACTTCAATCAATAATTTTAATTATACCACAAAAGAAAGCGGATCCACGAACTCACTCATCCGTTCGCGATCCGCCTCTCTTAATCGTTTAAATTACTTAACCATACTAGAGTCATAACCATTATGAGCCAGCTCTTTATAGAGGATATAACTCCTTAAAACGCTCTTCAATCGCAGCTGGGGAAAATCCTAATTCAACTAAACCAAACTTAATTAGAATATGCCAAGCATGAAGAAAAGCTGCTTCTTGGTGCTTAAAATAGCAATTTAGCAATTGCTGTTCTAAAATCAAAAAAACTGTATTAATTGATGGTGCTTGCCACTTTTCTTGCATAGCCTGTAACTCTTTATCCGACAAAAGCATCTTATAGAGCCACTGCCGGTCACTCCCAATTTCTAAAAAGTAACGCAAGACCGCACAGTAAGCATCGAGCTTTTCAGCTTGCGATCCCCGATAAGCCTTGGCTAAATCGCCTAAAGCAGCAGTAATACCTACATAAAGAATCCCGGCTTTCTCTTTCTCAGTCATCCGTTGTACGGGTAAAAAGCTTGGAAAACGGTTATGCCGTGCATGACTTGCCATTTTTACAAAATTCATCTATCTCACCTAAAAATACAAATTATCAGCCCGAATTTCTAAACTGTTGCGGTTCTCTAAGTACCAGTCATGTAAGAAATCATACTTGAATAAAACATCAAAGAAAGAAACTTCGTTGTTAGGGTCAGCTACGGCGATTACCCACCGACCATCACGAGCAAACAACGACAACTGCACATCTTCTGCCAGATCCAAAATTGCTTCCCCATGAGGACCGGATATCAGCATATAGTTAACAGCAGCGGCTTTGATAAACAAACGATCCAGGGCTTGTTGGGGAACACCGGGGTCACTGATCGGATATAAAGCATTGTTGACTGGGTCCAATAGGTTAAAATCAACATCAAACCCATAATCCTTCTTTAGGTACCACCCAATATTTAAGAACTGTTCCTGGAACATTTGAATAACGTTCCGATCGAAACGTTCCCCATAATCCAAAACAAGCAAGTTTGTTAAATCATGACTGTTGAAACGCAGGATTCGTTGGCGTAGGTCCAAATAGAACAGCACATTACCAGTGTTTACTTCTGTATAATATGCCCCGTATTTATTTTCTTCGGTTACCTTAAAGACGAAATACCCCGCTGTATTAACGCCAGGATATTCATGGTAAAGTTCCTTATTGTGGTCGCTCGAATTCAAGATAATGCTGCTTTCTTGGTGTAACTCTAACAAGCGCTCTAAAAAGAGTAAGTAGTAGTCAGCCCGACTATACTGTTGGGGGAAAACCAAGTATGCATCATCTAATTCAAACTCTGCCAAACGCAAAGTAGCCGTCAATAATTCTTCACTATCGTTAGTAGCAATCAAAGTATCTAAAACAGCGGTAAAATCGAGCCCCTTGTTGAGGCTGTTTCTCAACTGCTTACTGTAAGCCATCAAGCGACCCGTGGTACTCAATGAACTAGCTGCTTTTTTAGCATCTGCCGGCTGCTCATCTTCTGTTTGGGCATGAGGATAGAAAGTCTGTGTTTCGTATTTCTCAGTCATATTAGTCACCTACCTGTCCTGTGGCGATCAAACTGGTGATATAATCCCGGTACAAAGCATCGTTCTTTTCTTCAAAACCATCAAAAGTTCCGAATTTAGCAACAATACTCTGCATTTCATAACTAATCAAAGTATCTTCTTTAGACAAAGCGAGGATCTTCTTTTCATTATCTTTAATGGTTTGATAAGAATGGTTGGCCTGTTCGTCTAAATCAGTCAAATGAGCAAGTTCAGCCATTAGCTCTTCTTTGTGCTCTTTTTGCTTAGCAACTTCCCATGGCATAACCCGTTCTTCAGCTAACTGCTTTATTTCCTGACGAATAGCAGCTTTACGCTGGTCGCGTTCAGCTTGACCATCAATTAGGTCTTGGAGATGATCATTGGTTTGGGAGAGCGCATCAATCTCATCACTATTCAAGCGTTTATTCTGTTTCTCTAGTTCAAATGCTCGCTCTAATTTGGAATACTCACTGGCATCAAAGTTGAAGCCAACATTGATTACGTCTAAACTTCCAAACCGTCTTCTTCCCCACCAATTTCCAAAGTAAAAATCAAACTGGCCTAAGCCTGTCTGTTCAAAATAGAAGAATGGGTAGACTTGATTGAGATAAGCGATCAAACGTTTACTCAAGAATTCTGCAATCCAATTATGGACGTCAGTAACTAAAGCTTCATTACTGTCGTCGCTTTCACTATGCTTTGCCTTCAAAACCTTTTGGGCATAACGCTCATTATCGATCAACTGAAAAACTAAGCGGTCATCGCCCCCTTGAATTGCTTCACTTAAAGTCTGCAAATAACTCATCTTATCCGCTAATGAGCTCAATAGGTCATTGGTTGCTGCTTCATGGTTACCTGTTCTCATTATTTTTTCTGGATTCGCATTAACCATTGTGGATCCCCTCTGTTCTCTATCTAAAATCATCAATCTATCACTTCTATGGTACTAGTTATCCTGTGTCTTTTCAACGTTAGTTACTGTTTTAGTGGGAAAGATAGACACGTTTATGGTCCTTAACCCCTGCCAATACAAAGCGGGCATGATCTGCAGTAGTATCCAGTTTCCGATCTGTTCCGTCAACTACAGCTTCTGTAAACATTTTTTCATAAGTTGTGATGGTCACTTCTCGGCGGTGGTTTAATAATTGCTGGTGCTCTTGTTTCTGTAACCACTTGCGAAAACCAGGTTGAACTGTCACGGAATAAAACTCTCCCACGGCCCCTGAGCCATAACTATACAATCCTAAACGATCACCGGCCTGCAACTGCGAACTATTTTCCAGAAGTGATAGTAGGCTCAAATACAGGGAACCAGTATATAAATTCCCCACTTGTTTGTTATATTGCCGCGACACTTCAAACATTTCCATAAAGTATTCAGCCTTTTGAGAGGCATGTGCTGCTAGTAAAGCTTGCATTCCCTTCTTTCCTTGTTTGGTAAAGGGAAGGTGGAAGGTAAAACCAGCAAAATCATCTAACTGATATCCATTTTGAGCTTGATAATCCTGGAAGGTCTTATTCAGCAGATCGAGGTAGATATTGGTCGAATAGTGTCCATCAACGAGGGCTGTATCATTGCCCAAAGGACGCCAAAAGTCCATCACATTTTCACTATAAAAAGCACTATCAGCATCAAAAGCTACTAACCGCGGTTCAGCACTCATTAGAATTGCTACTGCTCCCCCTCCTTGTGTTGGTTCTCCTTTTGTCTGGAGACCATAACGCGCAATGTCTGAAGCGATAACCAACACTTTTTCTGTTGGGTGGAGACTGATGTAGCCCCGGGCTAATTGCAACGCAGCTGTCGCACTGTAACATGCTTGCTTAACCTCTAAAGTACGAATGTTCTTCTTTAGACCTAATAAATCTGCAACATAGATGGCTCCAGCTTTAGAATTATCAATTCCTGATTCAGTGGCTAAAATTACAAAGGAAATTTGTTCCCGGTCGCTATCGTCAAGCACCCCTGCCGCAGCATTAGCAGCTAAAGTCACCGCATCCTGTGTCGGGGGAACAGCCGCCATTTTTTCTTGCCCTAAACCAATCAAATACTTATTAGGATCTTCCCCCCGCGCCTGCGCCAATTTCGCCATATCAATATAAAATTCGGAAGTATAAAAGCCCAACTTATCAATACCTATTTTCATCATCAATCTCCTCATCCATTTAGTTTCTGAAAATCATTTCTGTTGCTATTAGTTTTAAAAACTACACCCGTCAACCCGATAATTATTATCCCACTATTCTTTGCTTATCCGGGCAGTCCACTAGGATGTTGGCAATATTTCCATCTTCGTCTTCTTCAAATATCCATTTAACAATTTAAAAAGAAATGTATATTATTTACCACCGCTGATTGTAAAATCAAATTGAACACTGTTCCGATCTAGTAAGTGAAAATCGTTTTTACTGGATCAGAGCACAAAAAATCCATTTCAACCTTCTGGTAGAATATGAATTACCACAAAACATTTCTAGAGAGGTTAAAATGGATCATTCATATTCTAACACTAAACCACACCAAAAGGGAAAGCACCTTTCAAAGGATGATCGAATTACAATTCAAGTGATGCATTCTATTGGCTGCTCAAACCGTGCCATTGCTAGAGAGCTTAACTGCTCGCCAAGTACAATCGGATATGAGCTCAAAAGAGGCACCGTATCCCTTTATACTGGCA
>NZ_AUHQ01000033.1 GCF_000423265.1 Ligilactobacillus saerimneri DSM 16049
GCCACTCAAATGTTTGAACTGGCGAACTCCAATTGAGATCTTTTTGCTTAATCTGCGTCATTAAATTTGTTCAAGTTATTTATTGCAATCTACCTATTTGTTAAAGTACTAAGAACATTTGTTGTTAGTGTAGTATTCCCTTCCAAAACCAATATATTAATATCATCTAATGGTATTCGAAAAGTATCCGTATTTTTCTCTATTACCAAATTACTCAAGCTTAATTTGATAGAGTCACCCTGCTTAACTGTAACAACTCGCCATCCCATAAACATCAGTCACCTTTCTTATGTACAAAAAAACCCGCCCATATGGGCGGGAACTTCGGAATAAATCCTTATCTTTGTAGATTCTGAAGAACTTAGTAATGGAATAAATCTTTAAATCTACAATTCCATTATACTTCTATGCTTAATTTAAATCAATATTTTATTTCTATTTTTAATAACTTCGTATATCTACATATTTACGCTTCAAACGGATTTCTTGCTGTCTTGCATCCTCACATTCTGTCAATTTCTTCTCGCATCATCTGGGTTTCTTCATTTTCAAAGAAGCCTTGGACAATATCAATAAAATATTCGGCAGCTTTCTTCTCACCTTGAGCGATACTTTGCTTAGTCAACTGGTACGCCAAGGTAATAACCACAGGATCAGGTCCAAAAGGAATATCCTGCTTTTCAAAGCATGTCCTAATCATTTCAACATCAGGCGCAATATCCACTGTTTTCGCCTTAGTAGCAATATAGATCAATTCAGACTGCGCTAACTCTGCTTTTTCAAACTGCAAACTAAACGCTTCACAGCACGCTGCTGTTTGCCAATCCTCCTGTTCAACATAGTAGTAACCCAAGTTCCGATAGCACCTTGCCAAGTCATTCGGGCGGAAAGCAATCTTAAAAATCTTTCGGGTCGCATTGCTGTATTCTTTCAACATTCCCCGCACTTTGAATGTTTCAGCATGCTCAAAAGCAATCTGTGCATTAGTTGGGTTCCACTGCATGGCCTCTTCCAAAGCTTCTGCCGCCGCAGCGTAACGCTTCATCTCAAACAATAAACTCCCTGACAACAAATACATCTCAGCATATTTGATCTGTGCTACACGAATTTCTTTTTCACTCTGTGATATTTGATGATAGAGGATCTCTTCAAAGACTTCTTTAAAATCAAAGTACTCACTAACTTGATCGTCCTTACTCATACCTGTTGCTTCACACCTAGCAATCAAGCGTTGAATCTTTTTCAGTGCTCGATTGTTTTCCCCCTTAAACAGTTGGAACCGTACTTCTTCTAATTCCGCATCAAACGCCTGGCTGTCCTGATCAACCATAGCTGCAAATTCTTTTTTTAGTTTCTCTGGAAGCATCTCGTAGATCAGACGTCCACACTCCTGACTAATCTCTCTACTATATCTATTCCTCTGATATTTTTGGGCTTGCTCCTGTAGGTACGTCACATCATGTGTAAGATCTCCTGTCAACCCACTGGTGATTTCCTGCATAATAGTTGTGAACTTCTTTCGGCGCGGTATCAGTTTCATAGTTAATTTACTCCCTTTTTGGCATCACACCACTGTCAACTTCTTTCTTTTAGTATACTTGATGAATAGTCGCAAAAAACTGACTCAATAATAATTAGCCATCTTCTACATAATTACTTCCGCTAACTTAACTATTCATGCAAAAATAACCATTTTATTTGCAAAATAAAAACCCTCCATCCATTTCTTAAAGGAGAGTTACCCATTAGAATCTATTAGTTTCCAAGCTGCATATACAACAACGGATATGGTTGTCCTTGCTCATCTGTTGCTGTCCGTTTATAAACTTTGAACCCTATATGCGCGTAAAAACCTCGTGCCTGCGAATTTTGTTCATTAATAGTCAGACGTTCAACTCCATACTGTGCGATCCCTAGTCGGAGGAGTTGCTTATCCAATCCTCGTCCCCGTTCTTCGGGTGCAATAAAGAGCATTTCCAAAGTTCCTTCCGCAATCCCCATAAAGCCAACTGGTTTTCCCGCTTCATTCTCAGCGATTACCAAGGTTGCTACTTCAGTCACAGCTTGTGGAACATAGTGCTTGATCTTTTCAATTTCTTTTGAACTCAAAAATGAGTGTGTAGCTTGGACTGATTGTTTCCAAATTGTCACCAAGTCTGCTATCAAAGTTGCTGAGCGCTGTTTAACTTCAATTAACTGCATCTGTCTGCCATCCTCTCAGCATTTTCTTCTAAAATAATGTACCACAGAAGTCCATTTCCTGCCTATCTACTGACTTTCGGACCGTTTTGCCAATAAAAAAAGACTGGAGATTTTCTCGCGGCCTTATTGCGTTCAACTTAATTCATCTTGTAACCTCAGTGTGTGAAAATTCTAGCTCCTGCCGAAATCATCCCAAAGAAAATAGTGTTGAACATATCCTATTACAAAAACTTATAAACAGTAGCTTATGCCAATAACAACATTTCTTGTTTCCCTATGCATGTCCTAATCGTCTATTAGTTTGGCTCTTCTTTACACTTTTTGCGTGAACAAATTCATACTAACAGTAATTTTGACACTGGTAGGTGGTCAGTAGAATTATTCCCAACAAAAATAGTGCTCCTAATAAAGATGTGATCTAATCAATAGAGATTATAACTTGCATAGATATTCTACATTCTCGCCAAATTAGGTCAATAAATTTACTTAATTCACTTTGGAAAATTTTTGTTTCTTGGCTGGTTTACTCTACCACTTTATACCGAAGTAGATTATATAAATGGGGACCATCATTTATAAGTATCACTGTTCTCCTTCTAACCATGAATTACTAAACAAAAAATGTCTTTCTTACTTGAACTCAAATTTAAGATAAGAAAGACACTTATGTACCATAACTTATTACTTATTTTTAATTATCGTTTGGGAAATCTTCGGACTAAATGCTGAAGGGCTTTTAACTTCGCTACTGCTTCTTCGTTGGATAATATTGTAGTAAGTGTGACATCTTTCCAATCCGCATTATCATAGGTGAAAGTAAGCGCCATTCCTATTTTCCCGCTCGTTCTTACTATTTGAAACTGCAAATATGGTTCCGTAAAATTAGATGTATACTCATCCCTATAACCAATGATAATTTGCGCTAATGCATCACTAACTTCTACTAATTCGTAAGTTAGCAGACATGGATCTTGATATGTAACAGTATCTTTTTTATCCCTATATTTAACTTCACAGATAAGCCAATTGGCATCATAATTGAACTCATCATGTGCTGATATAATATCAGGAAATTCATAATCTTTGATTGTAAATTCGATATATTGATCTTCATTTTGGAGAATCATCTAATCACCCTTTTCAATATGCTAATTATGTAATTATTCATAGGGAAGTGATCATCATGGACCATGTAATATCAATCATTATCAATTTAATCGACGTATCCCTCTTAGCTATTTTCTATATCTCATGCCAAAAAGAAAACTTTTCCCAGCGTGAAAAGTTGCATATCGGCGTAATAGTTATTGCAATCTGCATTGTTGAAGTGAACCCTTTAAGTTGGACACTTTAATTTAGGCAACTTTTTCTAAGGCAAGATTCCGATATTCGATCGGTGTCTTGCCTTTTAATATATGTCTTATTCTATATTGGTTATAATATTCTATCCACTCCGTCATTGCTTTAATCAATTTGTCTTTGGTTTAATAATGATGTTCATAATACAATTCCGTTTTCATGGTATGAAAGAAACTTTCCATCGGCGCATTATCTAAACAAGTTGCGCGACGCGACATACTTTGAAAAATATGGTGTTTCTTCAGTGTTTGACGCCAAGTATTCGTTTGATATTGAATTCCTTGGTCACTATGAACAGTCATTCGATAGTTGAGTAGCGGACGCTTATTAATCAGCTCGCTTAGAGGTTTCATCACCAAGTCAGTAGTTGGGTGATCGCTGATATTGAAACTCACAATCTCACCGGAATACAGATCTTTAATTGGTGAAAGGTAAACTCGCTCAGCTTGGCCCATATTGCCATAGCGAAACTCACTTATATCGGTCACCATCTTCTGGTATGGGCGATTAGTTTTAAACCTACGGTTTAACCGATTCTTGGCCTTCTTGCCCTGGGGACCAATCGCTGAATTGTATTTACGGGTTTGACGATTATACATCTGTGATGATAACCCATTCTCACGCATTAGACGACTAACCCGCTTGTGATTAGACTTAATTCCACGGCGGTGAAGCTCATCGGTTACTGGGCGATAACCGTAACTGGGATTCTGTTGTTTGATACTTTTAATGATTTGGAGTAGTTCTTGATTATCTTTGCCTTCATGGCGATGTGCTTGATAATAGAATGTACTCCGCTTAATAGTAGTGTATGGCAAAATCTCCATTAAGCTAAATTTAAATTCGTGCCCTAGTTCTTGAATGATTTGGTACTCTTCTTTAGTCGTCCGCGTCGTTGAACTAAGGCTTCGAGTTTTTTTAGGTATTCATTCTCCACTCTTAAAGCCCGATTCTCAGCTTTTAAACGTTCTAGTTCTGATAATTGCTTACTAGCTTGACGATTATTTTTGGTAGTCATATGCTTTGCCCGTCCTTTTCTGGTAAACAAGGCTTTTTATCCATACTGGTTGAGCTTTCTTTGCCAGGTGGCAATTGTACCAGGATTACTAATATCAAATTGGAGCGCCGTTTGCAGGAATGAAGCCTTGTGTTGTTTCTTCCAGTTTAAGACTTTTAGCTTAAAATCACCATCATAATCATATTTGGGTGTCCGAATTTTCAGACCTGGAATACCATATTTTTGATAACGAGCAACCCACATTAGGACAGAGGTATGTTGCTTTATTCCTGATCGTTGCGCAATAGTCGGTGAACCGATTCCAGATAAATACATTTGAACAGCTTTAAGTTTAATTTCGAAACTAAATTTAGTCATATTCAAAACCCCCATAGTTGGAATTTTCTGTCCAACTATGGGGTTCACTTCAACTGAACTTGATGAACAAGCCAATTCCTACGAAACCCAAGTCAGTCACTACAAGGAACTAATTCAAAAAGATCCTAGCTGGGAAATGGCCGGAATCTTTGCCGATGATGGAATCTAAGGAACTAATACCAAGAAACGGGAACAATTTAATAAAATGATTGCCGCTTGTAAAGCTGGTAAGATTGACTTAATTGTCACCAAATCAATTAGTCGGTTTGCGCGGAATACAATTGACTGTCTAAAGTATATCCGGGACTTGAAAGCCATCAATGTGGCAATCTTTTTTGAAAAAGAGAACGTTAACACAATGGACACCAAAGGTGAGGTTCTAATTACCATTAGGGCTTCCTTCGCCCTGCAAGAAAGTGAGTCTTTATCGCAAAATGTTAAACTTGGTTTGCAATATCGTTACCAGCAAGGCAAGGTTCTGATTAACCATAATCACTTTTTGAGCTATACCAAGGATAAAGATGGCAATTTAGTGATTGAACCAGAAGAAGCTAAAACGGTTAAACGAATTTTCTATAGCTACCTGCAAGGGATGACGATGAAACAAATCGCTGAATCACTTAAAGCAGATGGTGTCTTAACCGGCGGCAAGGGAACCAATTGGGGATCTAGTGGCGTTAATCGGATCCTCAAAAATGAAAAATATATGGGCAATGCACTCCTCCAGAAAACTTATACCGTTGACTTTTTAACCAAGAAACGAGTTAAGAATAAAGGGATCATGCCCCAATACTATGTTGAAAATGACCATCCAGCGATTATTCCTAAATCGGTCTTCATGCAAGTACAGAATCTAATCTGTCAACGGCGTAACGGCATTACTACCAAAAATGGTCGTCACCGCAGAGTTAACAGCAAATATTGCTTTTCGCAACGGGTCTTTTGCGGAAAATGCGGTGACATCTTCCAGAGAAACATGTGGTATCGGCCAACCAAAGTTGCTGTTTGGCGTTGTGCCAGCCGAATTAGACGCAGCAAGAAAGGTCGACGTTGTATGATTCGTAATATTAAGGAACCGTTATTAAAAGCGGCAACCCTTGATGCCATCAATCAGCTAATCGAAAGCCATGAGCTAGCCGATAAACAAATTAAGGCTAACATCATGAAGATCGTGAAGAATTCCAAAGGGCCAACAATTGAAGAACTTGATAAGCAACTGGAAGATGCACAGTTAAAACTAATCCAAGCTGCAAACCATCATCAAAACCGCAATGAACTTACCTAATAAGTGATGGACCTGCGCCAACAAAAGGAAGAGGTTCAAAGTTTAGAAACGGAAAATCAGGTCAAGCTCCATAACATCGATCAGGTCAGCGACTTCGTGGACGAACACCAACATGGTATTCAGGAATTCGATCCGCAACTTGTCCGCCGCCTAATCGAAAAAATCACCATCTTTCAACGTTACATGGAGTTCACGTTCAAAGATAGTGAAGTGGTTAAAGTTAAGTTGTAAATATTCAGGATATACGACACTCAGTTATTTTAGCTTTTTTAGAAGTTGATCCACAGCAGCCTTGATTTGAACCTGAGCAATATCAAACATTTGAATGTTCTTGAAATCTTCCTGCCCTAAGATTAACGGCAATTCGGTACATCCCAAGACTGCACCATCAAGGTGATCTTTTTGAACCATCTTATTGATAATTGTCATTAACTGCTGCTTAGTCTCTTTCTTAACAATCCCGTTTTCGAGTTCATCTACAATTTTTTTATGAATTATGGATTGATCATTTTCACTGGGACGGCAAACTTTAATTCCGGCCTCTCGAAATGGCTTGATGAAAAAGTCATTTTGCATTGTAAATTTGGTGCCTAGTAAAGCTAATCGTTGAAGGTGCAACTGCTGGGTAGCCGCTACCGTTGTCTCGACAATGCTTAACAATGGCAAATCAGTGCGCGCTTGAATCTGATCAAATAATAGATGGGGCATATTGCCACACATCAATCCAAAGTCACACCCGGCTTTCAATAAATTATTGGCCACAGCTCCTACATAACCGGCGACTTTATCATACTGTTGAGCATCAAGCAGACGGAACATGTGGTACATATTAATGGATTCGATAGTGATACGAGGCAGCTCTTTATCAGTCCCGATCCGCTCCTGATACTGCTTAATGATTGCCGAATAGTAATTCATTGTTGCTTCTGGGCCTATACCACCGATAATGCCCAGTTTCTGCATCTGGATCATCCCCTAATTATTTAGAATTATTTGAATTCTTTTTTGCAGGTCTGGAATTACCTGCTCCTCGAACCATGGATTTTTTGCCTCCCAAATTTTATTTCGTGGTGACGGATGAACGATTGGAAAATAGTCTGGCAGGTATTGCTGATAATTCCTGACAATATCAGTCAACCGATCTTTGTACCTTAGGTGAAGGTACCTCCTCGTCGCATAAGCGCCCACTAAAATGGTTAACTGAATATCAGGCATTAATTTCAATAGCTGTGGATGCCAATTTTGAGCAAATCCTTTACGCGGTGGGAGATCACCAGACTTACCTTTTCCGGGATAATAAAAATCCATTGGTAAAATTGCAATCATTCCAGAATTATAGAAAACATCTCTCGAAACCCCTAACCAGGTCCGAAGACGATCACCACTAGGATCATCCCAGAATTTCATTTTTTCTTGGGCAATTCGTCCTGGTGCTTGACCAATGATATTTATTCTGGCAGATGAAGAAGCATAGTAAAGTGGCTTGATCCCTTGCTTTGTAAAAGATTCATTATCAGGATCTGCTTGAATTTCTTGAAAAATCTTTTGAAATTCACTTTGCATATAATATGACCCACCTTTCTCTTATTTTCTAAACTGATATAACGTGTATATTATCAACTAAGCAATAATTGCCTAATTAAACTAATTTTCGAATAATTCAATTCGACGTAATTGACGCTTCAGTTGACCTTGCTTTTCTAATAAAGCAAATTTACGAGACAGGGTTTCAGGTGTTGTTCCAAGGTATAAGGCTAAGTCCTTCATTTTTAAGGGTAAGGTAAAATTGTTTTTACCAATTTCATCTGCATATGTTTGTAAATACTTTAATAACCGGTCTTCAACCTTCGGCAAAGCCAACAAGTGAATTTGTTTTTGTATTTCCAAAACTTTAACAATATTTAGTTCCAATAATCGAATACTTAATTCTGGCTGTTTATACATCAGCTTCAGCAGATCCTGCCGTTTTAATAAACAAATTTCACTGTGTTCCGTAGCCTCGACGTAATTATTGATATTTTCTTGACCAAAAAGCCAATCCTCACCAATATAATCACCCGTATGCAAGATTTGCAAAACATTCTCATAGCCGTTTTCATCTAAGGTGTACTGCTTAGCGTTACCATCAGCGATAATTACTAAATTATCATTTATCGTTGGATCAATTATTACTTCGCCCTTTTGATAATTTTTATGCTGAACTAATTTTTCGATTTGCATCTTCTCATCCTGGGGTAAAGCATTAAATAGTGGTACTAAGTTAACACATAAATCAGCCATTAAATTCATCGTCCTTTAATTAAAAGTCATCATCGTCTTCTTCGACATACAATCCTTCTTTTAGTTCATGACCTAAGAAGTCTTGAGTTACCCGAATTTGCTCCTTAATCCAAGCCATTAAATTAGTTAAATTAGCAGATAATTCTGGCCAACTTTCATTGTTAGCTAAAGCAATTGCCTTAGTAATGAAGAGCGTTTGCGTATCAAAATCTTTTACCAAGGCAAACAGTTGTTCATCACCTGCTAAATATTTACTACTGCCATCTTCTTCTAACATAGTATATTCCTTAAATTGAGCTGTAATTGTTGGAATACTTTCACCATTATTAACCAATAAGTGATTCAATTGATCAAGTTCCTGAAGTTCATAAGTAATCCAACCGGCAGCTTTTTCGGCTAAAAAAAGACTAGCAGATCCTTTAGCAAATAAGTTAGCTTGGTTAATCTTTAAAGAATGGATTAACAAGTTAGAAATAATGTGACCAGTCATGGCAGCTGCCGTTGGCTGATGGTGATCAAGGTCGCTTTGCTTCAATTCCGCCTGGTATTTTTCTTCTGCATTCATCAGTTAAGCTCCTTTTCCTTAATTTCTTGTACTTCATAACCCATTTTTTCAATAGCTGTCTTGACGTCAACAGTTTTAGTCTTATCAGGATCCAACGTAAATTTTAGCTTGCCTGCATTGAATAAAACTTTGATTTGGTCGGTTCCATCCAAACTACCAACCGCCCTTTCAATTTTGCTTAAGCATGAAGGACAGGTCATACCAGATAATTTCATCATTACTTTTTCCATGATTAAATTCCCCTTCCTTATTAATTTACATATCTAATGATACTTTGTTTTGCTGACTATAAACTTGATGATCGTCAATTTTGTTGAAATTTAATTAATCGCATCCCGTTCAAGATAACAATTAAGATGCTAAATTCATGAATAAACATCCCACTTGCCATTTCAACATAACCCGCAAACAAACCGATGAACAACAATAAGACTGTCAGTAAAGCCATCACGATATTTTCACTCATGTTCAAAATTGTCTTCTTGGATAATCCAAGGGCATAAGCGATCTTTCGCAAGTCATTTTTAACTAAAACGATGTCTGAAACGTCAATGGCAACATCTGCTCCACTACCAACGGCAATTGCAACATTAGCATTAGCTAAGGCCGGACTATCATTGATCCCATCACCAATAAAAGCAATATGGTGTCCCTTAGCTCTTTCTTTTTTAACAAAAGCTGCCTTGTCTTGTGGCAACATTTGACCATGAACTTCATCGATTGGCAACTTCGCCGCAATTCGTTCAGCAGTTTCTTGATTGTCTCCAGAAAGCATCACGATCTTCTTAACCCCTAATTCTTTTAAGTGGGTTAAAGCATCATTAGCTTCTGGGCGCAATTGGTCTTTAATGCCAAAAACAGCTAATTGACTTTGGTCCTTATTGGTAAAAGTGACAATTGAATTACCTAATTGACTCAAATAATCAATTGTTTTACCCAATTTTGCATTGGCACGAGTGTTTTCAACAATGAATTTTTGGTTACCTAAATAATATTTTTGATTATTTAAAGTAGCGATGATTCCCTTACCCTTAACAGTTTCCACTTTAATTGAAGCTGGCTTTTCTTTATTTAATTTGGCAATTGCCTGAGCTAAGGGGTGGTTACTTTGACGCTCAATTTGAGCAGCTAATTTAATAATTTCATCTTTGGGCCCATTTAATACCTCAATTGCACTAACTTCTGGATGTCCGATAGTCAAAGTGCCGGTTTTATCAAAAGCAATTTCATCAATCCGATGAGTTTGGTCCATCACTTGCGACCCTTTAAACATAATGCCATTTTTAGCACCATTACCGATACCAGCAACTGTAGATACTGGCACACCAATAACTAAAGCACCTGGGCAACCCAGCACCATAACTGTAACAGCCAGCCTAATGTCTTTAGTAATTAAACCTACAACGATTGCAATTATAAGTACGGCAGGAGTGTAATATTTGGAAAACCGGTTAATTAACTTTTCTGTATGTGACTTTGTATCTTGTGCTTCTTCAACTATTTCGATAATTTTACCGAAAGTCGTATCTTCACCGACTGCGGTAGTTTCGACAGTCAATGTACCGTTTTCAAGGATAGTTCCTGCATATACTTCATTACCAGCTTTTTTATTAACTAATTTAGATTCACCGTTAACACTGGCTTCATTAAGATAACCAGAACCTGAAATAACCTTGCCATCGACTGGAACCTGATCACCAGTTTTAACTAAAATCTTCTCACCAGGATCAATGAAATCGACGTCTTTTTTCTCAGTTGAGCCGTCATCTTGAACAACTAACGCAGTCTGTGGTGCCATTTTGGTTAAATCAGCGACGGCTGACCGCGTTTTCTTTAGGGTTAATTCTTCCAGTACATCTCCTAACATGAATAGCCAAGTAACAATGGCTGCTTCATTAAATTCACCAATAATGAAGGCACCGATTACCGCCAGCGATACTAAAACATCAATAGAAATTAATTTAACCCTTAAAGATGATATAGCCGTCAAAACAATTGGAAGCACTCCGACAATCCCCACGATAAGCATTAAAGCCTGGTATGGTAAATTCATGTGCAATAGCCATTTAGATCCTTCAGCAAGCAACAGCAGAATAGTATTAACAAGCAAAAGCTGCTTTTTATACCTCATAAAAAATTGTTGTAACTTAATCATTTTTTACCTCTTCCTTTCTTGACACTACATATCATAGGTAAAAAACAATTTAGATAACTTGACTGTTATCAAGATACTAGTGTCTTTTTATATTTTAAGCAAAAAATCACAGTTTTATCGTGTAAATTTCGTTTAGTAAAAGAGCGAATATACAAAAAAAGACTAGAAACCATGCAAAAAGCATAGACTCTAGCTTTCAAATTTCAGTTCTATAAAAATTAATGTGCCAATTTAATCTCTCCAGCAGCAATTGGCAAAGTTGTATGTGCATCATAACTCATAACATTACCGGCAACGCTAGATGGTAATTTAAGATCCGCTGGTACGCCGTGAACATAAACTACTCGTTTATCTAATTGAAGATCGTCACTACCAAATGCTTGCTTAAATTTTGCTTGTAAATCTTTTAGTGGGACATCCTTATCATATTCATAATGACCGTATTTATCTGCAACTGGGTAGCCATCATGGGGAATGTTCATTTCTTGTGGTGCATCATCAAAAGGAACTATCGTTGTCCCAGATACTGCCTCTGTTACAGGTAAATCAATAAAGCCATCATGATTCACGTCCTGCATTAGCGTCGGAACATGTGGTCCCCTGTCAATAAAATAGACAATTTAAATAGAGACTTTTTTGTCCTATGCCACGACTAAATTTTGAATTTGAGTTTGATACTCATCTTCAAGTTGCTTTGGTGATTTGAATCCACAGTGACTGTGAATTCTAACTGTGTTGTAAAACGTTTCAATGTACTGAAAAACTAGTAGTTTAGCTTCGGAGTATGAATGGATTTTAAACCGATTTATCCATTCACGCTTAATCAAGGCATGAAACGACTCAATGCAGGCATTATCCCAAGGATAAGCTTTCTTTGAATAGCTTAATGTCATGTTAGCTGTAACTTGATTGTAAGCTTTAGACGTAAACTGACTACCACGATCACTGTGCATGATTAATGGCTTGCTAATATGGCGACTGTGCTTAGTCTTTTCAATAAGTGGGATGACATTCGATACTTCCAAGGTTTCAGATAAGTCCCAACCAATGATCCGTCGGGAGTACAAGTCCATAATACTGGTTAAATAAACGAATCCGTCATGAACTGGAATATAAGTGGTGTCAATGCACCAAACGGCGTTTGGTCGCAATGGATTGAACTGCTCGTCTAAAATATTTATTAGCTGTTTATCAAACTTAGAATTGCGAGTGGCAGTCGTCCAATGGGTTAGGTAAACGGCGCGAATGCCAAGTTCACGCATATACTTACCAACAGTTCGTTCAGCGAACTTATATCCTTTTGAGCGAAGTTCTTGGGTGATTCTGCCGGCACCGTAAATACAAAGGCTTTTGAGCCAAATTGCTTTAATTTCACCTTGAATAGCTTTCGCGGCGATTGGTGATTATGACGCTTTTCTCGTTGATAGTAACCACTTCTTGAGATTCCAACATAATCACACATACCATTGATGGAAGAGTGGGATTCCAACGCGTGCTGAACGTCCATTTCTTGGTATACCTTTTCGGTAGTTACTTGCTCAGAATCTCGATTGATTTTTTTAATACTTCGATCGCTCCTTCAGCGTCACGAAGTTGACGCTTTAGTCGTGCAATCTCCTTGTCCTTATCGCTGGCAAAATTACCGGAGCCACGGCCAAACTCCCCAGTCTCAGTAAACAGCTTAATCCATTTATGTAATGTACTAGCCCCAATACCTAGATTCTTACTTATTTCATTCATGGTCATGTGATCCTTGTTATCTAAGTAATACTGAACGGCCTGTTCCTTAAATTCCTTGTTATAACTGTGCTTCGTCATTATTTGATCCTCCAATTTACTTCCTTAATTATACTAAATCAGAGTCTCTATTTAACTTGTACACTTTTTATTCTAGACCCAACTGCAGGTTGTCGTTGAATATGAAAACTACTATATGCCAGATTTCTAGCATCATTTGTATCAGTTTTGTTATAGCGAAAACTAGTTAATTCAATCGTTCCCGTAACGGATTCAAACAGACAAACTGATAATTATTGTCAATTAAAAAGCGTTGAAGGCGCCGCGAATAGACTCCAGTTGCTTCAAAAACAACCTCTGGTTGGGAATATGAACTAAGTAATTTCTTTAATTCGTTAAAACCTAGCATGTCTAATCCTAGTTTAGCTTCTTCAACTAGACATTCATTGATAGCAACAGCGACATTACAACTTTTACTACTAACATCAATTCCAAAAACGCAACGCATTGTATCATCTCCTGTATGAAGTTCAATTCTTGTAAGTAATTATTCCAATTTTCAATATGCGACCTTTAGGCCAACAGACAACGAACGAAATATTAATTACCTAATGAAGTTGCCAGTTTTATATGCAACCTCAAGGGCCAAGAAATCCTTCGACATGTCAACTTCATTACTACTTTAACAAAAGTAGCGAAACCAATACTCCGTCGAGCAATTGATTTCGCTACTAATCTTAGTCTGTTTTATACAGTGGAAGAAACAGAAATTGTCGAAGTAAAACCAACTAAAAAACGGAAAACAGCAACTAAAATTAAGACAACTAAATTGAATTTAGATGCTGAAATTAAATTTGATAAAGTGAAAATTTCGTTGTGTCACGGAGTTGACACTGAAGTAATGAATGACATCTGGGAGTTGATAAAGAAATATGTTAGTTAATTATCACTCTCCTAAACATGTATATATTGTTTGTGGCAACACTGACTTACGTAAAGGAATCGATACACTGGCAATTTTAATTGCCGATAATTTTGGTATGAACCTTTATAATGATTCAATCTTCTTTCATTTTTTTCAGAGGCTGAATTAGAAGAATTAGATGTAGATTCTGATATTTCATCTAAAGAAAATGAAAAAGTTGAAGTAGAGCTCAGAGTAGTTCGCCACCGAAAAGTTAAACCACGTGGTCAACGAGCTGAGTTTCTTGATACTTTAGTACAAGTAGATGTCGTTCATGATCTTGAACAAAAAAATTGTGCTGATTGTCATGAAAAACTCACTCTAATTGGCAAAAAATGTGTTTATCGAGAGGTAGGCTTGAAACAACCTGAGCTTTTTTGTCGTAATCATTATCAGCAAACCTATAAATGTGAAAATTACCACCCAAAAGGTGGCGATAAAATAGTTGCCGGTAAAGTACCTACTAGTCCTATTTTCCCACATATTTATTTTTCCAGTAGTGTATTAGCTCAAGTAGTTACTTCTAAATATTTAATGGCTGTACCATTGAATAGACAAGCAATATTTTTTAAACATATTGGCTTACCAATAGATACAAAGCATATGGTACGTGCCATCATTAAATTGAGTGAACAGTTAGAAACAATTTACAATGAACTTACTAAGATTTTATTGAAAAATCCAGTTATTCATATGGACTAAACTCCTTTTCAGGTGTTGGAAGAAAAGAACCGAAGTAAACCGTATTTTTGGGTAATGAGAACGACAGAAGAATTTTCAAATCATCAAATAGTTGTGTTTAATTACTCTAGTAGCCGAAAGCAAGAAAATATTTCTAATCTGGTTGGAGCCTACACTGGAGCAATTATGTGTGATGGTTATAATGCCTATAGCAGTGAAATGTATCCACAAATTACATATGGTAGCTGTTTGGTGCATATACGCAGACATTTTGTGGAAATAGTTAAATCTTTAAAGCAAGGAAAAGGATCATATGCAGTAAGAGCGGTAGAATTATTAAATCGTATTTTTAAAGAAGAAAAGAAGCTTGAGTATCAAAATGCCGAAGAAAAAGCACTGAAGCGGAAGCTTCATTTGAAAAAAGATGTTGATGAATTCTACGATTTTCTGGATACTATCCCTAATCCTAGCAGTAAGTTAAAGAAAGCTGTTGAATATGCCAAAAAATTTCGGCCTAGATTAGAAAATATATATAAAATTGGCAAACTCCCTCTATCAAACAATCCGATAGAACAAGTGATTAGGCTATCTACCTTAATTCGTAAGAACTCATTGTTTGCGAGAAGCGTTGATGGTGCCAAAGCTAGTGCAATATTTTATAGTTTAGTTCAAACAGCTAAGTTGAATGGACTAGATATATTCAAGTATTTCAACTACATTTTCTCACTATTAGAAAAACGAGAAAATGTCAAGGTTGGAGCTTATTTGCCATGGAATTCTAAAGTTAAAGAAATTTGTACAAAGTAAGGCCCTCAAAATCACATTTTCCTAGTGATTTTGAGGGCCTTTTTATCTGCAATATCACACTATAGTATTAGTGTGCTTACATTCAATTAACCTTTCAATACATCATTTAATGCTTCCGACATTGTCGGATGAGTATAAATCTGATCTCTTAACATTGCATATGGTAATTTAGCTTTCATCGCCAATGCAATTAAATTAATTACTTCATATGATTCTTCACCGTAAATTGTCGCACCTAAAATTTCTTCTGTATCTGGATTTACTAAGATTTTATACATTCCACGAGTATTTCCTATTACTTTAGCTTTTGGAATAGAAATAGCTGCCAATTTAAATAGCTTATACTCAATTCCTCTATTTTTAGCTTCCACTTCATTTAAACCAACTCTAGATAGTGCTGGTGTAGTGAAGACACTATAAGGAACTAACTTTCTATCACTAATTTTTCTTTCACCTTTTCCATAAAGTTGGTCAAAAATAATTCTAAAGTCATCTAGAGAAATGTAAGTAAATTGTGGTCCACCTTTGACATCACCAATTGCCCAGATATTTTCTGCAGTTGTTCTTAAATAGTCATCAACCTTAATTGCCCCACGTTCATCTAGTTCAATATCAGTATTTTCTAATCCTAGACCTTCAGTTACTGGCTTTCTTCCAGTTGCTACCAATAATTTATCAGCTTCAACAGTTTGTTTTTGACCATTGATTTCGTAAACAACTTCTACTTTATCAGATAGATCTCTAACTTCTACAACTTTTACCCCTAATTTAAATTCAATACCATCTTGACTTAAGTCATTGAAAAGCATTTCTGATATATCATCATCTTCACGCTTTAGGAATTTTTCATTAGTGTCTAAAACTGTTACTTTAGCCCCATAACGAGCGAACATTGAAGCAAATTCCATACCAATATACCCAGCACCTAAAATTACTAATTCATTTGGTAAGGAATTTTGATCCATAGCTGCTGTTGAATCTAAAATATACTTACTTTCTTCCAAACCTTTAACTTGTGGAATTATCGGAGTAGCTCCAGTATTGATAAATATTCTCTCG
Organism: Ligilactobacillus saerimneri DSM 16049; assembly: GCF_000423265.1. Taxonomy (GTDB): domain Bacteria; phylum Bacillota; class Bacilli; order Lactobacillales; family Lactobacillaceae; genus Ligilactobacillus; species Ligilactobacillus saerimneri. Next base: position 16,470 of record NZ_AUHQ01000033.1, read on the forward strand.
CCCTTAATCTTAGTCTTTTCACCACTGTCCAAAAAAATTTCAATCGTATGATTATCAACAAATTTAGCTGTCCCATCTAAAACAGTTGCCGTTTCTTCATCTGCGACCATATGATAATTCTTATTTCTTAAAGCTGTTGTCATTTCATTTTTTTGCTTAACAGCATCTTCAAACTTAATTCCACGTTGAGCATTAATAATCAAATTTTTTGATGGTAAGCAAGCAATATTAATACATGTTCCACCATACATCTTCTTAGACTTTTCTACTACTAAAACTGATTCTCCTTTAGCAGCTAAATTCTTAGCTAAAGTTTTTCCACCTTTTCCAAATCCAATGATTATATTTTTAAATTCTTGCATCTAAATAACCCTCTTCCTAGCTCAAATTCAAATAGATAGTATCATATATACTTTCATTTTACTAACAAAAAGTAATTATTTCGCGATAAAAAAATGACAAATCATGTTCTTTAAAAAACAGGTTCTTTGTCAAAAAGAACCTGTTTTTATTTTATAAACGCCTTAACCATGCGGTTTCTAGAGCCCTACTTTACTCTTTCCAGCACCGTGACTGACTCCACATGTGTCGTTTACCTTATTCTAATCACACATCATGTCAAATACCTAAGTAACGCGGTTTATTGATCCTTTTGAGGTATAAATTTCTACAACGATCTAACAAGATAGATGCTGACTCACTATCTTCAAGTACGACTAATTTTACTATTTGGCAGATTGTAAAATTTAAGTTGAACATTTTAGTGGACAGAAAAACCCATAAAGGTCTTTAATGGTGTCGTTACAACATTCCATTAGAAAGAAGGACCTTTATGGGCACCACTATCTTAT
>NZ_AUHQ01000034.1 GCF_000423265.1 Ligilactobacillus saerimneri DSM 16049
TAATCAATTAGGAACTAATCTCAAGACACTGACGGTTGATCACGGGAAAGAGTTCGCCAACTACCAATCAATTGAGAAAAATACCGGCGTGCCGTTGTACTTTGCCCATGCTTATTCTCCGCATGAACGTGGTAGTAATGAGAATCGTAATCGAGTGTTACGGCGATTTATTCCTAAGGGTCAGCCAATTGAAGAGATTAGTGATGATGAATTGATTCAGATTAACTGGTATCTGAATTCACGGCCACTCAAATGTTTGAACTGGCGAACTCCAATTGAGATCTTTTTGCTTAATCTGCGTCATTAAATTTGTTCAAGTTATTTATTGCAATCTACCATAATTATATTTTTTATCAACAATTTCATGAGCGTGCTTATAAGTCCAGTCAGGATTGGCTTTCATTAATTGCCGTTCGTACAACTCATGTTTCAACATAATTATATCTTCATTCAATAATTCTTGTCCATTAAATATCCTCTGAAATGACTGAGCCATATCTATGTCAGGAACAAATTTAGCCATTACTTCATTGCCATTAGCATCTAAAGTTAAATGCTTGTCCACAAATATATGCTTATAAATTTCAGCTGCATCTTTTTCTGATATATTCCCCGCTTTACTGATCTTTCTAATACTTTGCTTACTATCACGTTGAGCAAATTGAACATACAGTTTCTTCGCTTTCTCTTCATCAGGGAACATTGGTTCAAAGTCCATAAATGACTTTGCTCGCTCTTTAATGGCTCCGCTTTCTTTGTATGCAAATATTCCTTCCCTGGAATAATCCCGAATTAAGATATTATGCTTACCGGCATTGGTTTCCTTGATGAACTCTCTCAGTCGGTTCTACCGTGCTCGTACTAGCGTTTTGTATCGACTGATCGCTTCTTTATCGTCTAATAATTCAGCGGTTCTCAGTCTTTTCTTTGCTTCTCGGATTGATCGCTCATAAGCCCGTTGCCTTTGCTGCAAGTTTCCATCCTTAATTACTTCTTTAGGATCATATTGGGGTTGATAGTTAACTAGTATATTTTCAGAGAAAATAAAAAGAAGAATCCTGAAACGTCTAAAAAATTGCTAAATATGCAACGATAGGTGCCTGGTCAGTACCTGCAATAGAGCTGATAAAAGCAATTGACGACGTTATCAAAATTCTCCTAAAAAGTTCCAAAGAAACTTGGAAAACCACTTGGAAATAGTTGAGGCAATTCTCACCGCAACCGCAGCTATTACATCAATTCTAAGTTGGTTAGGAATCAAGCCCTAGGAACTAAATATGGAATGTAGGAAGTTATAAACTCCCTCTTTCCTATATCATAAAATATATAAGAATAATTGCAATGAAAAAGCTACATGCAGCACTAAATGCTGTGATCTATGTAAGTCAATAGTAATTAACTTACCCATGCTTTTAAGGATAAAACCATGATCAATTTAAATGATGAAAATATTATGACAGCGCAAACAGGCTCCGACAATCTTTGCCAAGTACGTGGACTTCTAAACTTAAAAAGTGTGCATACTTTTTTGGTAAACTCATTCAATACATTTAAAAGTCAAGTAGTCAAAAAATAGCTATAATACCACTATTAGCGCATTTTTTATATGCATTTTAATTCCATTGAAATCGTTCACTTTATCAAGTAAAATAAAGGTGAGGAGTAAAGAAAGGATGATTCATATGTTACAAAAATACAAAAACATTCTCGTACCCGTTGATGGTTCTTATGAATCTGAACTAGCTTTCAAAAAAGCGGTAGCCGTAGCAAAAAGAAACGGCTCAGATACAAAGCTCCACCTCGTTCATGTAGTTGATACTCGGGCTTTCCAAAACATCTCTAGTTTTGACACAGAAATGGTTGAACAAGTTACCGAAACTGCACGCAAAACAATGGAAGGCTACGTTGCTGAAGGCAAGCAAAATGGTGTTGAAAACATCAGCTATGCAATTGAATATGGGGCACCAAAGGTTCTCATTGCTAAGGATATTCCGGCTAAAGAACATATTGACCTGATTTTAATTGGTGCCACTGGTCTCAATGCGGTTGAACGTCTTTTAATTGGTTCGGTAACTGAATATGTTACCCGGACAGCTGCTTGTGATGTTTTAGTTGTAAGAACAGACTTAGATAACAAGCTTGCTTTAAGCAAGAATCAAAAGAAAGCAGCTCAAAAACGCAAAGAACAAAACTTGAATAAATAAAGTTATCCCCTGGCACTCCAGTGAGTCCAGGGGTTTATTTTGTCAAGATTTATCTATGAAAGGAGTTACAGCATTGCGCTGTTGTCATACTATGAATACATATTTCAAAATAGCCGCTCCCCAGCACCTTTTTTCTTTTTTACCCGCTAAATGGGAGCACGTACCTTTGTCTAACCACCTAGATCCAGCAGAGCTGTTAGCAGTTGTCATCACTGCTGATAGCGACCATGAATATGAACTAGCCTACGCCCTTCGTGACCAGTCTGGCTTAGATTTTCCTATTATCCGCCTTTTGGGAACCGAAAACCCGACTACCGTCCGCCAGCAAATCGCAGGCCAGGCGCAGACATACTATGAGCAAGTTATCCCACCTTTTTTACGTGACTTGGTTAACTTTGCTGATCGTCGTCCGTTAAGTTTTACCACGCCTGGCCATCACAATGGCTTGTATTACAGTAAACATCCTGCTGGCAGTTTATTTAATCGCTTCTTTGGCGAAAACATGCTCTATGCTGATACTTCAGATACTGTACCTGAACTTGGGGATATGATGACCCATGCGGGGTCCCCCCTCGTTGCGGAGCAAGCCGCTGCTAAGGCTTACCAGGCAGATAAAGTCTACTTCGTTACCAATGGGACAACAACTTCTAATTCAGTCTGTGCTAGTGCTGTCCTCAATCCTGGCGATTTGGTCTTGTTTGACCGAAATAACCATAAATCGCTATACAATAGTGCCCTAATGATCCAGGGAGCACGTCCTATCTACGTCAATACTGCCCGTAATCCCCTAGGGATGATTGGCGCAATGGACGGTAACGAACTCGATGAACAAGCCCTCCGTCGCCGTATCGCGCAGGTTGACCCTGAAAAAGCCCATGCTAAACGTCCCTTCAGAATGGCGATCATTCAAGCAGAGACATACGATGGTATCTTAACTAACCCTGAATGGATTCTTGAAAAGATCGGCCATCTCTGCGACTATATCCTCTTTGATTGTGCTTGGGCTGGCTATGAACAGTACCTTCCCTTGTTGCAACGGTTCTCACCTTTACAACATGAGTATGGGCCAGATGACCCCGGGATCTTAGTAACCCAATCAATCCACAAGCAGCAAGGAGGCATGACCCAGGTTTCGCAAATCCTGAAAAAGGACCATCACTTACGGGGACAAAAGCGGTACGTCGATCATATTCATTTTAATAACGCTTACTTGAAGTTTGTTACCTCTAGTTATTCATACCCTCTGTATGCTTCGCTAGTCACCAATGCTGCTTTGGCTCAAGCAAAAGCTAACTATAAATGGTGGCAAGAATTATTAGTCCATACAATTAACTTTAGGAAACGGCTGCTCAAAGAATCTAAGCTCTTCCGCCCATTTGTACCCCCTACTGTCGCTGGTAAAAAATGGGTAGATATTCCCACGAGCGAGCTCTGTACAAATGACCAGTACTGGCAGATTGCCCCGCAAGATAACTGGCACGGGTTTGCCAATAACGCAACCGACGAAGCCATCGTTGATCCCGTTAAAATTACGCTTGCTCTCCCTGGGGTAGACCTTCGTCACCACCAGTATGAATCTACTGGTATCCCTGGTGCAATCGTTCGAGCTTACCTGCTAGAGCATGACATCATTCCGGGAAAAGCAGACCTTAACTCACTCCTGTTCCTCCCATCACCAGGTGATGGTCCCGAAGAGTTCGCTGCTTTATTTGATGCCCTGATGACCTTTGAACGCCTCTATTTGGCCGACGCACCTTTGGAACAAGTCTTAGGTCAAGTCTATCGCGCTCATCAGCACCGCTACCACGGCTATACCATCCAACAGCTTTGTAATGAGATGCACAACTACTACCGCGCTAACGATACTTTTACACTCCAAAAAGAATTGTTTGCTAACCCCCATCTTGATGACTATCCGTTAACTCCTTACCAAGCAGACAAGCGTTTCATGCGCAATGACAGCGAAATGTGTCCTTTGGAAGAGATCCAAGGTCGCATTGCCCTAGAAGGAGCCCTACCTTATCCTCCTGGTGTCTTTGTGGTTGCACCTGGTGAACGGTGGACAGCAACAAGTCAACAATACTTTTTGACCCTCCTGGGCGCAATTGAACGCTTCCCAGGCTTTACGCCAGAGATTCAAGGAGTGCATTATCACCAAGACACTGATGGTAAGTTACATGTCTTCGGGGCAGTACTTCCCACAAATTAACCACTTAAGTAATATAAGCCGGATAATGAACAAAAATTCACCATCCGGCTTTTTTGTATGCCTTGTCTTAGCTTGCACTCCAAACGCTTATCCTAAATCTTCCTCTTACTCACTTTTAACTCTAATCATGGTGAAATTTGCGGGAACATCCATCTAAATGATCATTGACCATCCCACTCGCCTGCATAAAGGAATAAATAATTTTAGGACCGACAAATTTAAATCCCCGTTTTTTCATTACTTGGCTAATTGTCTGGGCCAAGGCCGTTTGGGCAGGGACTTCCGTCGGACTGTGCCAATGATTAATAATCGGTTCACCACCTACCATACGCCAAAAATACTCATCTAAGCTTTGTTCCCGTTGAATTTGCTGACAGACCTGTGCGTTATTAATCACCGCTAAAATCTTGCGCCGGTTCCGAATAATAGCCGGATCAGCCACCAAACGGTCCACGTCCAGCGGACCAAAGACCGCCACTCGGTCAATATTAAATGCAGCAAAAGCCTGCCGCAATGCCGGTCTTTTTTGCAATATTGTTTGCCAGCTCAAGCCTGCTTGAAAAATCTCCAAACTCAACAATTCAAACAAGCGCTGGCCATCATGCTGGGGATTCCCCCATTCATCATCATGATATGCGCGCATCGCAGGTGTTGTGTCATATGCCCATGCACATTTCATAGCGCCCCCTCCTTTTCTTCCTATAATCAACTACGCTGTTAACCTTTAGATTAAGCAGTGCAAAAAAGAGCCAGGATTCAACGCAAATCCTAGCTCCCATGCTAATTAAGCAAATTATTAATCTTTTTCAGTTTGCCGCATAATCTTTGTTCCCACTTTTTCAGTTCCCAACTTAACGAAGTCGTAGTGGAGTTTAGCATTGTGTTCGAATTCTTCAAACGCCAAGTCGATCAAACGGTTTAAAGTTTGCTTGTAAGTAATACCATCAATTTCCCATAATTGTGGGTAAAGAGAAATATTAGTGAAACCTGGTAACGTATTTACTTCACTAAAGTATGGTACGTCATTTTCATCAACCAAGAAGTCCATCCGTGCCAAACCCCGGTTACCTAATACCTTGTAGGCATCCAATGACATTTGTTGAACTTCCTTACTCAATTCATCCGTAATGTTAGCCGGTAATTCGAATACCACTCCAGATGCATCAACGAACTTGTTATTGTAATCATAGAACGCGTCACCCTTAGGGACAACAATCGCCCCAATCTTGGATGCCTCTGGTTCCCGGTTACCAATCACAGAGCATTCTACTTCCCGTGGGTTCTTAATGCCTTCTTCAATCAAGACCTTATAGTCATACAAGAAAGCATCATTCAAAGCTGCTTCAAACTCATCTGCAGAAGTTACTTTGTGGATCCCTACGGATGAACCTTGCCGCGCAGGCTTAACGAACAAAACGTCACCTAATTCAGCTACGCATTTTGCATATGGGTACTCAGCTCTAGTTTCGGGAGTAACTGTTACATACCGGGTATTACGAATCCCATGGTATGTTAATAGTTGCTTCGTCAAATCTTTGTCGTAGGAAATAGCCGAAGAAGTAATCCCACTACCAATCCATGGCTTGTTGAGGAGGCGGAACAAACCTTGAACCGTTCCGTCTTCACCCATGTTACCGTGAATAACTGGAATAAAGAGGTCAATATCCTTAACCTCGGAAAGACTTTGCACATTGACCAATGGGTTTGAGTAATCCAAATCGGCTGTTGCTTCAGCTACAACTTGGTCTTCATCTTCACCATCAAAGATCCGTAGTGAATCTTTGTTTCCTAAGAGTAATCCATCCTTAGTAAACATAAATACTGATACCTGATATTTTTCCTTATCAAGGGCATCATAGACATTATGAGCTGAACGTTTGGAAACGTCGTGTTCAGAGGAATTACCACCAAAAAGCAATGCAATGTGTAATTTCTTATCTGTCATCATTTTCTCCGTTCTTATTGGTTATTTATTATACGGTTGGCAACTTGTGCTACCGCAATTATACTATGGAAGTATAAATTTGTCAGTTAGATTTTCAGGGTTCTTTCTCATCTTAAAGTAACACCCAAATCCCACAAATGCCCCCATGACCCGCTCAATATGTGGCATTTAAAGCAAATTCATCCTAATTAATATGTCATAAAAATTATGGAACTATAATTTTTATTCGAGAAAAAACTGTTATTTATCCATCACTATTTCACATTTTTTAAAAGCACACTCTGCTTGCAAGTTATTAACTTAATGCTCCTTTAAAAACCGTTTCCAATCTACTAAAATAAAAGTGAATGTACAAGGATAGGAGTATATTATGGCAAACTACTATGGAATAATTTACTTATCATACCGCTCGCTTAAATTAAAGATCATTGACCTCAAAAAAATGACTACGCTGGAAACCGTCGTGGCCGATATTCCCCCTACTGTCGCCAAAAACCATGTATTTACCCAGGAACTAGATACTATCATTCGGGGCTTACATGGTTTCAAGCAGATTCTAAAGGAAAACGGGGTCACATCTTTTAAAATGTGGGCCAACGGGCAACTACTTGAACCCATGACAGCAGCTTACCTTGGGGAACAGATTTTTACCCAAACCGGCTTTACTATTCACTGGCTCAATGAGAACCAGCTGATCTACCTCAAGGCAATTGGTGTTTTAGAAAGTCTTGATGAACAAATCATTTCTGATCCGTCCTTTTATTTACTAAATTTCGGATCATCTTCGATCACTATTTCAAAATTTGCTGAGCAAACCTTCCACACCAATTGGAATTTCACGCTCGACGAACAACTCAACCATGAGGTTATATCTTCATCGACCAACACCACCGCCAATGCGATTGAAATTCTGGACGACATCATTGGCAGTGATTTGATTTCTTTCCGTAATCAATTTCCTTTTCTGGATGCTGGTCATACTCTTATTGTTCAAGATGCGAACTTTCTTAACCGTATTTTCTTAGACAAAAAAGGCGTTAAATTTACTAAGCTTTCCAGCAAAAAGTTCCTCAATATTTATGAGAAGGTTCTATACTCCCCTAACCAGTACTTAGAGGAAAAATACCACATCCCTTTGTCCGAACAAACTAACTTGGTAGCACGACTTATTTTGCTCAAGCGCATCATTGCCCTGACTAAAGTCAAAAAGATTTATCTAACTTCGATCTCAGCCATGACGGGCTTGGCATTAGCCGAAGGAATTCAGTCCCACCTGCTCAAACGTAACTACGATTCGATGATTGTCAGTGCTGCCCAATACTTAGCCGCCCGCTATGATGTCGATCTTAATCATTGTCATAATGTTATCCACAATGCTCTCCACCTTTTTGATCAGACGCAAAAGATTCACCATCTCGGACACGATGAGCGCTTGTTGTTGGAGTTAGCTGGTTATTTGAGTGACATTGGCAACTTTATTGGGCATACTGACCATTTTAATCACTCAGCCTATATCATCACGGCCAGCAAGTTATTAGGCCTGTCACAAACGCAAATCCAAATTATTGCTGAAGTAGCCCGGCTGTATAATCTCCAGACCTCACGCCAGCAGATCAATGAACGGTTAGCCCAGATCCCACCAACTACCGGCTTAATCATCGCTAAATTAGTGGCAATTTTACGTTTAGCAGGTGCACTTGATGCAGCTTTTGAACAAAAGGTGACTAAAACTAGCATCTCTTTAAAAGCCAACACCCTCATTGTTACTGCTTATTCCACTGATGACTTGACCCTAGAAAAATGGACGTTTAACCGAAGTGCTAATTTATTTACTACTGTATTTGGGATCCGCCCCCAGCTCAAACAAAGGATGATTGTTAACAAATGAAAGTGAAAAATAAATTTTTAAACCCTGATTTTTTTATTAACCGCGAATTAAGTTGGATCGACTTCAACGGCCGGGTGCTCGAAGAAGCACGTGACCCCGAAAACCCCTTACTCGAACGGGCAAACTTTCTTGGCATTACCCAAAGCAACGTCGATGAATTTTTCATGGTCCGGGTTGCTTCCCTTAACAAGTTAAAAACCGCCCATGTCGAAAAAAAGGATGCTGCTGGCCTAACTGTTGCCGAGCAAATTGAAGCGATTAACCAAAAGGAGCACCACATGGTGGCGCGGCGTTATACCACTTATAACCGCTCGCTTATCCCCTTACTAGCTAAACAAGGAATTAAAATCGTTTCTGTTCGGGATTTAAACGACGGTCAATATGAAGCCTTACGGCGTTATTTTAACGATGAGGTTTATCCAGTATTAACCCCAATGGCTGATGATTCCTCCCGGCCTTTCCCCTTCATCGCTAATAATTCGCTCAATATTGCGGTCCGCCTCCACCTCCCTACCAGTACTGAGGCTAAATATGCGATCATTCGGATTCCCCAGCTGTTCAAGCGCTTGATTCGGGTAGTCAATGAACCTAATACTTTTGTTCTAATTGAGGATATCATTAAGGAATTTATCCCCCTCCTCTTTGCTGGCTATACGATCGATGAAACCACAACTTTCCGGGTAATTCGGGACATGGACCTTGATGTAGCCGAACGGGATACTTCGGACTTGTTGCTGGCGGTGCAAGAGCAGCTCAAAGAGCGGGAACACGGCAGTGTGGTCCGGCTGGAAATTGAAAAGCAAACTAGTTCCGCCTTGGCACGGCGCCTAATCACTAATCTTAAAGTTAGTTCTCAGGCCATTTATTACATCAATGGTCCAATTGACCTGACTTTCTTGAAAAAGTTGGGGCGGGAAGTCAACGGCCACGCTGATTTGCGCTTCACACCTTTTACCCCTTATCAGGTTCCAGAACTAGATGAACACCATGATATTTTTGCTGAAATCAGACGACGCGACTTCTTGGTTCAGCACCCTTATGACTCCTTTAATAGTGTCATCAATTTTATCAAGCAAGCCGCCTTTGACCCGCAAGTTTTAGCCATCAAAATGACTCTTTACCGGGTATCGGGAAATTCACCAATTATCAAATACCTAGGTCAAGCTGCACAGCAAGGTAAGCAAGTAACCGTCTTGGTGGAAGTCAAAGCCCGGTTCGATGAAAAGAATAATGTTCGTTGGGCCAAAAAGCTAGAAGAGATGGGCTGTCACGTAATATATGGTCTTGTCGGGTTAAAGACTCACTCCAAGACCATCCTTATTATCCGTAAAGAGCATGATGGTATTCGGCGATATATGCACTTTGGCACAGGAAACTACAATGACGTCACGGCTCACTTCTACACTGATATTGGTCTTTTTACTTGCAACAACGAAATGGGGATTGATTCGACTAACTTATTTAATACACTCTCAGGCTTTTCACAACCGCCATACTATCACCGCCTCCATCTTTCACCCAAAAACATTCGCAAGTTTATTGGTCACAAGATCGACAATGAAATTGCCCATGCGCAAGCAGGCGATCCCGCATTGATTCGGATGAAGATGAATTCCCTTTCTGATCCGCATATTATTGCCAAGCTTTATGAAGCGGCAGCGGCCGGGGTCAAAATCGAATTGATAGTCCGGGGAATTTGTTGTCTCCGCAATGATATTCCAGAATGCAAAAATAATATCACCGTACACTCTATCGTCGGTCGCTTACTCGAACATAGTCGAATCTACTACTTCTCTAACGGGGGTAAAGAAGAAATATACTTTGCCAGTGCTGATATGATGAAGCGGAACTTGGACCGCCGGGTCGAAATTCTGTATCCTGTATTAGAAGACGACTTGCAGCAACGGGGGATCGCTATTTTTGATACCTTGTGGCGGGATAATGTCAAAGCACGGAACTTAGTTGGCACGCAATTCAAGCGGATCGATCGCCGCGGGATAACATCGTTTAATGCCCAGGAGTTCTTTATCAGCGAAGCAAAACGAAAGCAGCGGCAAATTCGTAAAGAAAGCAAACGACGTAACAAAAAAGCGTCACATTTCATTCCGTTATTAAACGACCAAAATTAAGGAGGAGTATCATGACCAAAATTGCTGTAATTGACCTCGGTTCAAACTCAGTTCGGCTGCAAATAAGTGTGGTGGACCCCGGACAAGCTCCACAAATCTTAGTCCGCGAAAAAGAATACGTCCGCCTCTCGGAAAACATGGGAACAGCTAAAATACTCCAACCCGAACCTATTCGGCGGACTATGGTTGCCTTAGAAAAGTTTCAACACCTGATTGCAACCCATAACTGTGACCAGGTGATTGGGATTGCCACAGCGGCTGTGCGCCAGGCACAAAATCAACAGGAATTCTTACACCAAGTCAAACAGTCCTATGGCTTTGACTTTCAAGTTGTTACCGGTGAACAAGAAGCTTTCTTAGATTATTTGGGAGTAACCCGGACCTTTGCCCGCCAGGATTGCCTGATCTTAGATACCGGTGGAGCCAGCACCGAAATTATTCTCGTGCATGACCGCCAGGCCCAACGGCTTATTAGCTTGCCGTTTGGCTCGGTTAACCTTACCCAGCGCTTCCAGCTTGAAGATGTTATCTCCGCTGCAAACCTCTTTGAAGCGTTAACTTTTGCTGAAATGCAGTTAACTGGCATCAAATGGCTCCGTAAGGCGCATAATCTCCCGTTAATTGTTTTAGGCGGGAGCAACCGATCCATTGCCAAAATTGACCGGCGTAAGCATAATACCCCTAAAGACCTGCTTCCTCCAGTTCATGGTTACCAGATGTCGGCCCAGGCTATCTTCGCCCTCACTAGCAAGCTCTTAGCCATGGATAAAAAGGAACGGGCCAATATCCCCGGCCTGGCCAAGAACCGAGCAGATATTATCATCGGTGGTTTGATTCCGATCAACCTCTTGTTGCGGACGTTGCACATTACTGAGGTGACATTTTCCAATGCGGGGCTCCGGGAAGGGGTCGTTTTTGCCCACCTCGAAAATCTTACTTTACCACAATAAAATTAACTACTAAAAAGGGAGGAAACATGCTGTTTTACCAGTATGCTTCCTCCCTATTTTGTTTAACCAACTGATCCATCCATTTGATATTCGATCAAACGGTTCAATTCCACTGCATATTCCATCGGTAGTTCCTTGGTAAAAGGTTCAACAAAGCCCATGACAATCATCTCTGTTGCTTTTTGCTCGGAAATTCCGCGACTTTGCAAATAATACAGCTGTTCTTCTGATATCTTTGAAACTTTAGCTTCATGTTCCATAGAAACATTGCCGTTCAATACTTCATTGTATGGAATAGTATCACTACTGGACTGCTCGTCCATAATGATTGTATCGCATTCCACGTGGGCAAAGGACCCGTCGCTCTTGCGCCCAAACCGGACATAACCGCGATAATCCGCGATCCCCCCATCTTTACAGAGTGACTTGGAAATAATTGATGAGGTTGTTTTAGGCGCATTGTGAATCATCCGCGCCCCCGTATCGGAATCAATGTTTTTACCGGCAAAAGCAATTGACAGCATCGTCCCTTTTGCTCCTTGACCGTCAAGGTAAACACTAGGATACTTCATCGTAACTTTTGAACCTAAGTTGCCGTCGACCCATTCCATCGTTGCATTCTCTAAAGCCCGGGCCCGTTTGGTTTCCAGACTATAAACATTATTGGACCAATTTTGAATCGTTGTATACCGACAATAAGCATTCGGCAAAACATTGACCTCTACAACGGCCGCGTGGAGACTATCAGCCGAGTAATTAGGCGCCGTACACCCTTCCACATAATTCAGGCTTGCCCCTTCGTCAACAATGATTAACGTCCGCTCAAACTGGCCCGAGTTCCCCGCATTGATCCGGAAATAACTCTGAATTGGCATTGGAACCCGGACTCCCTTGGGAACATAGATAAACGTCCCGCCCGACCAAACAGCGGAATTAAGGGCAGCAAACTTATTATCTGCCGGGGGAATCAGCTTGCCAAAATACTTGCGCACAAGTTCTGGATACTGCTGAACCGCGCTATCTGTATCCATGAAAATAATACCTAATTTATCAAATTCCTTTTTCATGTTGTGGTACACAACTTCAGATTCATACTGGGCAGATGACCCCGCCAAGTATTTACGCTCCGCTTGTGGCACCCCCAACCGTTCAAAGGTTTCTTTCATTTCTTGGGGCACATCATCCCAACTACGGGCTACTTTATCCGTACTCCGTCGGAAATAATTAATATGTTCATAATCTAACTTGCTTAGATCTGGCCCAAAAGACGGCATAGGTAACTTACGGTAGATTTCATATGCCCGCAAGCGGAAGTCCAACATCCACTCAGGCTCATTTTTAGCAGCTGAAATTTGCCGCACAATATCAGCTGTTAGCCCTTCGCCAGTGGTTAATATCGGCTCAATATTATCTTTGAACCCGTACTTATATTCTTTACCAATATCCTTAATATCTGGTTCAATCATCTATCGTCCCTCCTCAGTAGCACCGATGGCTTGGTATAAAGCTTTCCACGCTAAAGTTGCACATTTTATCCGCGTTGGAAACTGGGCCACACTTCCCAAAATAGCCGCGTCCCCCAGTAACTGTTCGTCAGCAGGCTCAATCTCCTGTCCAATCACCAGGTCTGAAAAAGCAGTAACCATGTGGCGACAATCGTCAATACTATGACCTTGCACCACCTCTGTCAAAATGCTGGCAGAAGCTTGCGAAATTGAACATCCTTGTCCAGAAAAACATGCTTGAATAACTTTATTGTCCTGAATTTGTAACTGCACAGTGATTGTATCCCCACAAGTAGGATTATGGAGGGTTTGCTCATGAGTTGCTTTAGGCAAACTCCCCTTATTTTGTGGATACTGTGCATGTTCCAAAACTATTTCGCGATACAAATTGTTCAAACTAGCTAATCCCATTCGTGAAAAACTCCTTTGTCGCAACCAATGCATCCACAAACCGGGTTACATCAGTGGTCGTATTGTATAAGTAAAAACTAGCGCGACATGTGGCTGGAACCCCTAAGGCTTTCATTAACGGTTGCGCACAGTGGTGACCCGCGCGGACAGCAATTCCCTGCATATCCAGTGCCGTCGCTACATCATGGGGATGGATTCCTGCTAAATTAAAAGAAATAATGCCCGTCTGAACCATATCAGTTGGCTTGCCGTAAATTTCTAAGCCTGGGATCTTAGCCATTGCGCTCAGCGCTTGCTGTACCAATTGCTGATTGTTTTGTTGGATTTGCTCCCACCCAACCATCTGCAAATAATCAATGGCTGCCCCTAAACCAATTACCCCGGTAATATTCTGGGTGCCCGCTTCAAACTTCCACGGGGTCGGTTTGAAGGTTGTTTCATTCAAACCAACTTCACTAATCATTTCTCCGCCAAATTCTACCGGATCTAAGTCGTCTAGCAAGGCCTTTTTGCCCCACAGAACGCCAATCCCATTAGGACCCAGCATCTTATGCCCAGAAAAAGTTAGGTAGTCTAATTCCAACTGCTCAACATCAACTGGCATATGGGGAACAGCCTGAGCACCGTCGGCCACGATGACCGCCCCATTACGGTGGGCCAAATGCGCTAGTTCACGCACTGGAGTGACCGTTCCTAAAACATTAGAAACCAACGTTGTGGCAACAACGGCTGTCCGCCCGTCGATCTTGCGCTGAGCATCTGCCATATCTAATCGAAAATCAGGGGTCATTTCAATGTATTCAAGTTCTGCTCCCAGCCGGTGGGCGACCTGTTGCCAGGGAACAATGTTGCTATGGTGCTCCATCATGGTTAGGACGATTTTGTCACCCTGGTGAATCTTTAGGGAACGTGCCAGCCAATTTAACCCCTCAGTCGTCCCCTTGGTAAAGACGATTTCGCGGGCATCGCTCGCTCCAATCCACGCTGCTACTTGCTTGCGCACTCCTTCATAGCGCTCTGTGGCCCGTTGTGCCAGGGTATACACCCCGCGGTGAACATTGGCATTATCGGTCTTTTTAAAGTCAGTGATTGCTGCCATTACTTGCTCAGGCATCTGACTAGTAGCAGCACTATCCAGATAAACAAGGTGCTCGTGGTTAACCATCTGCTTTAATAACGGAAAATCCGTTGCAAAATTATCACGCATTTTTTTGCCCTTCAATCAATTTTTGTTCGCATACTTTCTCCAGCGTTGTCAACGTATGCTTGTCAGGAATTTTATTTAAAACTGGCCCTAAGAAACCACGAATTACCAATCTTTCCGCCAATTCTTTGGAGAGACCACGGCTCATCAAATAATACATTTGCTCTTCATCAATCCGCCCGACACTAGCGGCATGGCCCGCAGTAACATCATTATCATCAATCAATAATATCGGGTTAGCATCGCCCCGCCCCTGTTTAGAAAGCATCAAAACCCGACTTTCTTGTTGGGCATCTGCTCCCTTGGCCCCGTGCAAGATATGGCCAATTCCATTAAAGATTAGTTGTGATTTTCCTAAAATCACCCCATGTTGGAGGATATGACCAATGGTATTAGGGGCTTTATTGGTTACCCGGGAGTCTATTCCTTGTACCTGCTTAGCGCTAGTCATCGCTACAATTTTTACCTCAGCATGGGCTCCGTTACCAACTAGGTCGGAGTCAAAGTCACCTACAGTATTGCCGTCATTCATCATCCCCATACTCCAGTCAATCCGGGCATCCCGTTCTACCGTAGCCCGGCGATTCAGATATGCTGTGGTATTTGGGCCCAAACGATCACTGCTGGCAAAATTGACATGACTTCCCGGACGGGCAACAACTTCGACGATGATGTTTGCAGTCGCTTCTTTTGAGCCAATAGTTTGCAGATTCTCAAGGTAAGTCAGTGAACTATTTTCAGCGGCAACAATCAATACGTGGGGGACAAAATCTGCGGTTGTTCGGGCATCTTGAATCAAATAACTTACCAATGGTTCAGTCACTTGGACGTTACGGGGCACATAAATAAATAATCCCCCCTGCATCCAGGCTGCATGCTGGGCTGTAAGTTGGTTTTCATCCCACTTAACGGTTTTTCCATAGTACTTCTGAATGAGGTCGGCATGTTTAGTCAGCGCAGTATGCCAATCGCACATGATAACTCCTTGTGCCTGCCACTTTTGGGCTAGCTGACACCATTGCGTATGCTTGTTCGTCCAGACAAAGGTATTATCCTGGTACAAATCAGAACTAATTGCCGTGTCCTCAAGGGAACTTGTTGCTTGGTCAAACTGCTGTAAAGCTATTGGCCAGCGATGATAGTCGATCCGTTCAAAGACAGGCCGTGCTAGCGTGGCGCTCGCTTGGAGGGCTTGTTGCCGGTAAGCTTTAAACCAAGTTGGCTCCGTGGTTGAGTTAGGCAGGCAGGCGTTAGCTTGCTTTTTCATCACACTTCCCCCTCCCTAATTTTCATCGACCAGTTTGATGTCCAAGCCTAGTTCATCCCGCAAACCTGCGTAGCCTTCAGCCTCTAGCTTCTGGGCTAATTCGGGACCACCATGCTGAACAATGCGGCCTCCCATCATTACATGCACATAATCAGGGACAATATAGTTTAATAACCGTTGGTAGTGGGTAATAATCAAGGCCCCAAATGCTGGCGTCCGCATCTGGTTAACCCCACGGGCGACCACCTTCAGGGCGTCAATATCTAACCCTGAATCAATTTCATCCAAAATAGCAAACTTTGGCTTAATCATCATCATTTGTAAAATTTCATTACGTTTTTTTTCACCGCCAGAAAAGCCTTGGTTTAGATAGCGGTCCGCCATTTTTTCTGTCATATCGAGTGTTGCCAAGGCCTGGTCAAACTCTTGGAGGAACTCTCTGATTGGCATCGGCTTTTCTCGCCGCGCATTGACTGCATCCCGAATAAAGTTAACATTCGTTACTCCTGGGATCTCGGCCGGATACTGCATGGCTAAGAAGAGACCGGCCCGGGCGCGCTCGTCAACAGCCATTTGTAACAGGTCTTGACCGTCAAGCAGGATTTCCCCCTGGGTCACTTCATATTTGGGATTACCCATGATCGCCTCTGAAAGGGTTGATTTCCCTGTCCCGTTAGGTCCCATGATTGCATGAATTTCCCCAGTCCGAAGGGTTAAATTGACCCCCTGTAAAATCTCTTTTCCTGCGACTGCCACATGTAAATCCTTGATCTCGAGTACCGCCATTCTTACTCCTCCTAATTAACAACTAATATTATTGTTCATTATAGCTTAATCTTAAAATTAAAAAAACATCCTTGCTAAACAAGAAAATGACGCACTGTGCGATATCCCCCCAGTACTTTAATCTTCAAAGTCATGCTAAGATCAGATATTTGCTACTAAAAATCACAGCAAAAAAGGATTGGTATGTTTATCAAGCAAATAAACATTAACCAATCCTCTAAAGCCTAGAGTAAACCAAGTTCCTTCAAAAGGGCTCGATACTCAGGATCTTTTCTTATCAATTCAGGCTCTATTTTTTTGAATTCTCTAATATATTGTCTTTCTTCTTCGGCGGTAATAGCTGGATCTTGAAAAATATCCAAAGTTTCTTCTACTTCATTATTCTTTGATCCTCGTTCCACAATATCACCTTTCCTGTATATTACCTCTGGCATACAACAACGCTGATTGTAAAATCAAATTGAACACTGTTCCGATCTAGTAAGTGAAAATCGTTTTTACTGGATCAGAGCACAAAAAATCCATTTCAACCTTCTGGTAGAATATGAATTACCACAAAACATTTCTAGAGAGGTTAAAATGGATCATTCATATTCTAACACTAAACCACACCAAAAGGGAAAGCACCTTTCAAAGGATGATCGAATTACAATTCAAGTGATGCATTCTATTGGCTGCTCAAACCGTGCCATTGCTAGAGAGCTTAACTGCTCGCCAAGTACAATC
>NZ_AUHQ01000035.1 GCF_000423265.1 Ligilactobacillus saerimneri DSM 16049
TAGTCGCTTGAGGTTAGCCGTTAATGAGCATTTACGACCACGATAACTAAGTTTAGTTTCGTGGTCGGCTTGCGCACTAGTCGCATGGTATTCACCCTTTAACCGGTGAATTTCATTAAAGATAGTAGTCTTACTAAAGCCCAGGTAATCAGCGATATATCGAAGAGATCGCTTTTCATGACGAAGCGTTTCGATGACAATGCGGTCTGAAAATGATAAGATAGTGGTGCCCATAAAGGTCCTTCTTTCTAATGGAATGTTGTAACGACACCATTAAAGACCTTTATGGGTTTTTCTGTCCACTAAAATGTTCAACTTAAATTTTACAATCTGCCTTTTAGAAATTTTTCTGCCATTCTTCTTGATCTTTTTCCTTTTCCTCAGCAAGAATTTCATTAACCTCAGTGATGATTTCATCTTTGGTTAATTGCTCGTACTGCTTAACTAGCGCCCCTGGACCGCCACTATATTCGAACTGAAGGAAGCGGTTCTGGGTCACAGGCTGTTTCCACCAAGCTAGGTATGCTCCTTTGGTGTCCCAAATAGTGATCAAGAGGTATTCACCATCACGAGGGTGCTTCTTTTGGCCTACTATCGTCCGCAGCAAACCAGCTGGGCGGGTACTTGGTAGCCGCCATTCATCTAATAGTGAGTTAAAAACTTTCTGTTCATCCTTATCAAGGGTAACGTATCTAAGTTCGAAGAAACCATCCCAGATATCAGTATCTGCTTCATTATCATACAGCAAATTAAACTGTAAGTCTGAGGATAACAAGACCTGCTTGCCACCAGTAATATCCATCAACATGTACCGTTCACGTTCTGCATTCTTAAAATATAGCATCCGCCGCTCTGGATATTCATCCATCACGTATTTAATTGCCATTGGAGCACCAACAGTTAAACTAATTCGATCAAGCATTTCTAACACTCCTTTGTATAGATCCCCAGTAACTACGGTCTTTCAGTAAACTCCCCTTCAATCACACTATCATGCTTTTTGCGTGGAGCATTGGGCATCACAATGGCCGCAATAATGTATGCTAGCAAACCAAAACCAGTAGTTAAAATTAAAACACCACCGATAATGCGGACAATGGTCTTGTCCCAACCAAGATACTCAGCCACACCACCTAAAACACCAGCAACTATCTTGTCACGCGACTTAACTAATTGCTTCTTTGCCATAGCAATTCCTCCCTTTTATAAATACCCCTTCTCACTTTCATTCTAACACATCACATAATTTCGTTGTCACCATCACTATTGGTGATTAGTTCCAAAACATCCCGTGCTTCAGCATGATCTCGAATCGTATCACTACTATGGTGCCCATACAAGACGTTTTCATCACCACCCCGGAGAATGAAGCCTTGGGCGGTAACATTGCGTAATTCATTGTCCCCATCGCTAGTCCGAATCGTAACTCGGTTGCTGATAGTAATATCATTCCCTTCAACATCCCCATCAGCATTGTCTATGTTGGTCCCATCTAAAGTTACCTGGTGGAAGTCAACATCCGTGTCACTGCTTCGCACACTTATTTGCTTCAAACTGGTTCCATTTTGCCCAACTAATTCGCCATCAGTAATATCAAGCTTGCCGTCTTCCAAGCTACTCCTAGACAGTGTTATATCCGTGTCGCTAGTTGTTAGCGCCGTTTGTTTAGCTGTAACACCATCTAAATGCAAGACCCCATCAGTAACATTGACAGTCAACTGCTTGAGTTCAACGGCTGCTGGTACAGTGATTTCTATCCGGGGTAAAGTATAGTTTTCATCATTAAAGGCTAAGCTGACTACGCCCCCGTGGTCCTTAGCTTTTACGAATATTTCATCTTTGGTTGCCTTGATCTGGGGTCGGGGTTGTCGTCCAGAGAAACTAACCTGATATTTTGTCCCCCGCCGAATAGTTACCTGAGCACCCGTGGCATCAACATGAATCTTTTGGGGATTGCCTTGCGGAATCACGTGCACTGTTTGTTTTTTCGTGGAAACAATCGTTGGGCGCCCGCTCTGAAAAGTCACAATCCGATTACCATGGTTAAACAACCCTATTAGAAGTAACACCAGCCCAACTAAGAGTAGGCCACCACCAATTTTAAGCATCTTTTTCATCGTACGGCTCTCCTTTCCTTAATCTTGGTGTAACAGTACCGGGTAAAGTTGCTAATTCCGCGTGCTATTCCCCGCACTGCCATAATGCACAACGGTGTCATGATCAAGAAGCCTGCTAAACAACTCAAACCAGCTCCGAGATAGAAAAGACCGACCGCCCAGTTGGTAAAGAGCAAGCCCACCCCCATGTATATGGCAACAAATCCTACCACAAATATAGCAGCTAGAATGGCGAGCGCTGTAATTCCAAACGAAAAAAGAACAGCGACCATTGTAATAAAACCACCAAAAAGAATTATCCCGCCACCAATTGTCAACATCGAAGTCGCTGCCAACAAGATTAGGATTGTTAACTTGATCTTGCTTCGAGGTGAGGAATTGGCATTCGCTGAACTGGTTTCCTCCTGGTGGATAGAATAATCAGCCAAAATCTTCCGGCTCAATTGCCGTGGTGATCCCAATCGTTTTTCAATCTCAGCACGCGTTGTTAAATCTGCATCAAATAAATATTCGTCATAAAAATCCATGACCTCTGCTTGTTCATCCGCAGTTAGCATCCCTAAGTGTTGCTTTAATTCAGCTAAATATTGTTCCTGAACCGTCATCCTTCCTCACCTTCCTCTGTTGGTTCAATATTGACCTGGGTAAAGACAGTATCCAGACTGTTTTTGTAATCATTCCACATTTTCACAATCCGTTGCAGATGCATCCGCCCCGCATCAGTAATTTGATAGTAACGCCGGTTACGGCCTGCATAAGGGACATCATATGTCGTCAAGTAGCCATGTTTTTTCAACCTACGTAAAATGGGATAAATAGTCGATTCTGAGATGGTAATCACCTGTTGGATATCCTGTGTTAAAGAATACCCATAGTGGTCTTCTTGAAGTAACAGGGCCAACACTAACCCATCCATCAGATCAGCTGTGACTGCGATCTTCACTTTGATTCCCCCTTTACTATTTCTTTGACTATATTATATTACGTATAATATATAACGGTCAATTATAATGTTTAAAGAAAAGTATATCTCCATAAAAAGTAAGTGGGCATCATTAGTGAATAAAGACAAAGGCTGAGAGAAAACAATGCTTTCTCCCAGCCTTTCGCCATTATTATTCGTTTTTGCTATCCGGTTCTGCAGTAAGTGGGCGCA
This sequence comes from Ligilactobacillus saerimneri DSM 16049, assembly GCF_000423265.1. Taxonomy (GTDB): domain Bacteria; phylum Bacillota; class Bacilli; order Lactobacillales; family Lactobacillaceae; genus Ligilactobacillus; species Ligilactobacillus saerimneri. The sequence continues at coordinate 3,274 of NZ_AUHQ01000035.1, forward strand.
GCTGAAATTCATTTTTGCCATCACGAATACAGCCCACCAAATGGTATTGCTTCCCGCCAGGACTCGTTACTTGCCCTAAATCGATTAACCCATTGTCTTCTTCATCAAAGCTCACTTGCTTTACCCGTTGCTTGAAAAACGTCTTCAATTTGCGGTACTTATCGTGAGCACGCTGGGCTTTTTCAGCCGCCTTACTCAGGGTAAACCCTTCATCAAGATAATGTTTGATCAGTGATACTTGATAGAGGTCAGGTAACCCATACCGGCGCATGGCTGCTTCTTCTTTGTCCAGGGGTGTGATGTATCCTTTCTTTTCCCAGTAACGAATCTGGCGTGCCGATACCCCTGTTATCTGGCTGACTTCACCGATACCAAATATCAGGTCTTTCCAAATTCGATTGACATTTGTCATATTGATTTTCAAAAAATCAGTCCTTTATTTAATAATTAATTACTCACACAGTTTTCATAATTCTTCCTTTATATTGTAACTATTTTGACATTGTTGTCAACTTTCTTGACAAAGAATATAAAAGCGGGTATAGTAGCTGGTAATCGTTAAATTTATATATGAGGAGATGTTTAAAAATCATGGATACAAACGCACCCGTTGATATCCACGGCAAGCCCTATAACCGGTCAATGCTGATCATTGTGCTGATGGTTGGTTCTTTCTGTACGGTTTTAAACGGGACTTTGCTCGCCACTGCTTTACCTTCAATTATGAAGTCTTTCGATGTCAGCACTGCGACCGTTGAATGGCTTTCAACCGGGTTCTTTCTGGTTAACGGGATCATGATCCCAGTTTCTGCATGGTTGATCAATAAGTTTGGCTCCCGCATTATGTATCTAACTGCCATGACTACTTTCTTGATCGGGACAATTTTGTCCTTCATGGCACCTGACTTTGGTTCATTGCTTACCGGCCGACTCATCCAAGCCCTCGGGGTCGGGGTGACAATGCCTTTGCTCCAAACTATCATGTTGTCCATCTTCCCGCCCGAAAAGCGGGGAGCTGCCATGGGGTCCGTAGGGATCGTTATCGGGTTGGCTCCTGCTTTAGGACCAACTCTTTCCGGTTGGATCGTTGATAATTGGTCATGGCGGGAACTCTTCGGAATGATCATTCCGATCTGTGTGTTGGTTTTGGTGCTAGCTTTCTTCTTTATGAAGAGCGTTTTACCAACTAGCAACCAAAAGTTGGACGTTCTTTCCATCACTACTTCAACCATCGGTTTTGGTTCTATGCTGTACGGGTTCTCTGAAGCTGGTAACAAGGGCTGGACTGATCCTATTATCATTGCCTTTATCGTTGTCGGGGCCATCTTCGTTGTTTTGTTTGGATTGCGCCAACTTCGGATGGAAAACCCCTTCTTGGACGTTAGCGTCTTCAAGTACAACGAATTTGCTTTGGCCGCTGTCCTCAGTGGGGTTACCAACTTAGCAATGATGGGGATTGAAATGACCCTACCCTTATATATCCAAGGAATCCGGGGCTTATCAGCTTTCCACTCTGGGTTAGTCTTACTCCCTGGGGCTTTGTGCATGGGGTTCATGTCCCCAATCACTGGGCGGCTATTCGACCGCTTCGGTGCCCGCCGGATGTCAATTACAGGGATGGTACTCTTAACTCTAGGGACTGTGCCATTCCTCTTCTTGAATGAAAATACTTCAGTCATGATGATTGTTGTTTTCTATGCAATTCGGTTCTTCGGGATTGCTATGGTTATGATGCCTGTTACAACTTCTGGGATGAACGTTCTGCCATTGAATCGGATGTCCCACGGGACTGCTGTTAACAACACTTTCCGGCAAGTTTTGAGTTCAATCGGGACAGCCATCATGGTTTCTGTGATGAGTGATGTCACTAAGAGTAATATGCCTGCCAAGAGTGTGCTTCACAATACGCCACTTGTTTACAAAGACAAGGCAATTGCTGCTACTGTTTCTGGGTTCCATGCTTCCTTCGGTGTTGCCCTTGGCTTTGCCGTCTTAGCACTGTTCCTAGCTTTCTTCTTGAAGAAAGGCAACCGGGCTCGGGAAGCAGCTGCATTAAAGGGAAAGGAGGAAAATAACTAATGTTAATTACTATTTTAATTATTTCCGTTATCTTATTTGCCTTCTTTAATATCTTGCCAGTGATCAAAGGTCACCAAGTGGTGGCTGGGTTCTTCTTGCTCGTTGCCATCCTCAGTGGTTTAGCTATTGTCGGTAAGGATAATTACCACTTTGGTACTAAAGTACAAACAACTTCACAGACCACCCCATTGGTCTCATCAGGAGACAAAAAGATTAACGTTCTCCTCTATCAACCTTTGGGCAATGGTCAAGAAAAAGTTTATTTATACAAGACTGATGATAAGCAAAAGGCCCCTAAACCGATTAAAACCGACCACCTCAAAACCCAAGTCAAGTGGACCAATAGTTCTAGCAAAATGGTGGTCAAAGAAGAACGCTATGTTTCTAGCAGCAATCTCAGTCGGACCCTTTTAGGCAACATCAAACCTAAGGACAATTTGAAGCAACGGACTTATACCTTCTATATCAACAAGAACTGGTCTGTCCTCTCTGTGGCTCAAGCTAAGCAGCTGGCTAAGGCTTTAAAGTCACCACAAGTTCAAGCTCAACTCAAAGCCAAGATCCAACAGCAAGCCCAAAAGGCTGTGATGGAAGCAATGATGAAAAAGCCTAATATGTCAGCAACCGAACGGGCTGAGGTAACTCAAGCTACCGTTGCGCAAGCACAAAAGACTGCTATTCAATCTTTATTGCAAAATAAAACTAAATAGAAACATTCATTCTTAGCAAGCGAATGACTTCGCACAAGATCAAAAAGCTACCACATGTAGTATTGTTAAACTAACAATGCTATATGGTGGTAGTTTTTTTTAGCCAATCCTTCCGGCGATAATTCTTAAACGTAAACTTCGACGCCTATCTTTACCTTTCCTTAACTCTGGCATAATACATTCTTCACAAATTATATATAGTATAATGAATGTAGTCAGATCCATTGAACTACAGAAAGTAGGTTATTTTTATGACAATTAAAGCGACTGATGATCACCCCGCGCCTAGCGCTATTGTATCAGCACAAGTGATCGCCATTAATCCAGAAACGCTTACCCTGCGGACCCAGGATCAAAAAATCATTATTGCGCATCAACCGCAATTTAAGAATCGTTCTGACCACAAATTATATGTTAAAACAATGATGGATATCTGCCGGTCTGGCTTATGGATCCCAGTTGATATGACCACCCGACAGCTCCTCCAGTATGACTGGTTTGACACACCAGCTACTGCTTATAGTTTCTAATGATCCAGAGACCGCCAAAGACTAATTTGGGGGTCTCCTTTTTAACAAAAAAGACCATCTGCAGCAAGCGCTTAGATAGTCTTCCAACCTATATTCTCTTCTTGATGTGTTACACCGTAACAACCAGTGATAGCAATGCGACTGCGATAAGTCCTAAGACCACCGACAATCCCATTGATCTTGTCCGATAAGCGACCGCAATCACAATTAGCGAGGCGAGAATTTTGGCCACATTATAAAACCCGACAAATGTAAATTTTGCACTATTCATAAAAACATCTTTTACAACCAATGCCGTAAACAGTGATACCGGCACATACTTCATCCATTCATTAAACCATTCAGGAATTTGCCGTGTCGCAAAAATCCGCAGCGGAATATAACGAGGTATAAACGCTACTGCCATTGATAAAATGATCAGGATAAAATGATCCATTGAACTCATTGCCATAATGCGTTATCCCTCCGACTCCGTCTCTGATTTCTTGCTAATCGTCTTTAAGCGACTAGCACGCGGTTTGATCTTGCTCAGTAAGAAACCTTTAGCCTTACCGTGCTTTACTAAGTAATCTTCGATAGCAAAGCCAATCAAAGAAGCCATTAAAGTAGCAGCAACCAAGCCCATCGTACTCTTGAATAGGCTCATGAAGAAGATCGCTGCCACTCCTGAAATCAAACTGATTAGCACTGTCAACTTGTTCTTGAACTGCATTACCACCATGTAGATAAACAAAGCAGTCAAAGCATAGTCAACAATTTCCAGGTTAATCGTTATCAAACTACCGATTAAACTACCAATCATATTGGCTACTGTCCAAAAAGCTAGTGAATAGTGTTCTACCATCCACGCATCCATTGGCTTCCAGCTCTTATCCGTAGCAAACTTTAAGTAGTTAACGGCGTAGTTTTCATCGTTCAGCGAAAGGGCAAACCCGAAGAGGAAACTCTTCTTCGTTCCCCGCAGGTACTGCGATAAACTTGATCCTAATAACGCATATCGTAATTCAAGGAAGAACAGCATCACTAAAATAGTTGGCATCGATGCATTAACTGTCAACATTGAAGCAATCATAAACTGAGCCCCACCAGAAAAGACAAATAGGGAGATCAGCACTACCATCAGTGTGTTAAACCCTGCGGCATGCAACAAAACCCCAGCGGCCATCCCGATAGGAACATAGCTGAGACATAAAGGCATAGTTACCCGTAATACCTCAAGCCATCGTGGTTCTTTCTTTTTCACGAATAAGCCTCCAAAAAATAAATGTCCTCGCAAAATCGATTATAACATATAAATTCCGAATATTAAGCAATTTATCCACCGCCAAATGCGATGAAAACGCATACTTGAGCCAAATTGGTTATTCTGTAATCTTGCGCATCTTGGTATAGGAGATGACCACTTTTTGTTTGAGCTCCGCAGCTGTCATTGTATGACTAAACCGGGGATCAAAAACTACAATGGCTGAATTGTTCAATTGCTTGGCAACCTTCCCGGTATACTTGTGCCGGTGAAAAACAAATTCCACGTGAGTTCCTTGGACAAAACTCTTACCATGAGCATTGGGAACAATAGGCTTGGCTTCCCCTCGCATCCGCGCATTCCGCTTCTTCTTGGCTTCTTCACGACTCTTGTCTGTTTGGGTCATGTTGGTCTCTCCTTTCAAAATTAATCCAATGTTCACTTTCCATTATACCGCACTTCTCGCTTCCGCCTAAAATATCACCTCGAGACACAAAAAACTGGGAGAAAACACTGTTTTCCCCCAGCCATGATCTTTATGCATTAATGACGCATAGATATTAGTTATCTTCTTTTTCTTCTGGATTGTGCTGGTTAGCACGGTAGTCCTTGTCTTGTTTGATATCACCAACATAGGATACTTTGCCGCTATGCCGTAACCAGTGCATGGATACCCAAATCAAAAGCAAGCAAACCACTGTAATTGTGATCATAACCAGCTGACAATGAATGAACCATGCACTACCAAACCCACCATTGAGGGCTTCACGGAAGCCATAGACCGAGTATGTCATTGGTAAGTATGGATTGATTGCTTGGTAGAATCCATTGAGCGCTGTTGTGATTTGGATTGGGAATGTCCCACCAGCCCCACCGAGTTGGAATACCAACAAGATCAGAACAATAAACCGTCCCGGATTGCCAAAGAGCAAGGAGAACAGCATTACCAAGAACATTGCCAGTAACGCAAACTGGATGGTGTTCAAGAAGAACTCACCGTGGTGCAATGGTACCAAACCAACTGTGTACATAATACCCGCATCGATCAGGGCTGCCCCAACCGCTACGAAGGTTGCAACGATTGCTTTGCTGAAGAACCAATCCGTTGGTGTCCCATCAGCTGTCGCTAACCGTTTAATTGGGTAGATAATGTTGAAGGCTAAAGCTAAGACAAACAGACTCACTGACATCATGTATGGTGCTAAGGCATGGCCGTAGTTTTGAACATGAGCATAGTTCTTTTTGCTTAATTTAACTGGGTTCCCCATCATCTTGCCTGTTCGCTTGCTAAGTGGCAAGGCCTTGATGCCGTCGCTTCCCTTTTGCAGGCTCGTCGACAATTCATCGCTACCATCAGCTAACTGACTAGCACCATCTTCTAGCTTACCGGAGTTGTCAACCAGTTGTTGGGTTCCGTTAGCTAAAGCATTGACCCCAGCTTCTAAAGTAGGTACTTTGGCGTTCAACTCATTCAAACCAGATGACAACTGGTTACCACCAGCAGCTAATAACTGGATAGCATTAACCAGAACTGGCACTTGGCCGTTTAGTTGACCGAGACCTGCAGTAACTTGGGAGCTACCGTTAGCTAATTGGCTCGACCCACTGAGTAACTGTCCAGAATTACCAGCTAGTTGTTGGGTCCCGGCGTAGATTTGCCCGATTCCTGCCTTTAACTCTGGAACCTTGCCATTCAGCGTATTCAAACCATTTGCTAATCCCTTGGCACCCGCATTAAGTTTCGTATTTGCAGATCCTATTTCAGATCCGCCCTGTTTGAGTTGAGATTCAAGCTGGTTAACCTCTGTATCTAACCCCGCCGTCTTACTTGCTAATTGGCTCGATCCAGCCTGCAATTGCCCCGTAGCACTCTTTAATGCTGTCAGCTGGTCACCCAAGTCTTTAAGTTGCTTTTGCATCTCTGGACCGGTCATTCCCTTAGCAGTCGTCAACATATCTTCAATATTTTGCTTGGAGTTAGCTAAAGTTGTCAAACTTTCTGCCAGCTTGTTCAATTCTTGAGAAGATGCCTGTGATTGTTGCTTTAAGTTAGAAGCAATTGTTTGCAAGCCAGTACTGATTCCATCTTGTTTACCGCTAGCATCATCGAGCTTGGCAACCGCTGCCTGTAAGCTCTGCTTTTGGCTATCATCCAACTTGTCTGAGTTCATTACTGCGTTAATTTTAACTTTAGCATCAGCAATATCACTCTTGGAAGCATTGGCCGCTCCAATAGCTTGGTTCAGCCCTGCCCCCGCTGCTTCGGTTTGTTCCCCAGCCTGGGCTAGTTGTGTCTGTAACTTTTGAATCTCTGTTGTCGATGGTAACTGGTTTACCAATTGGGCCATCTGGTCAGTTTGCGTCGACACCTTGTTCATCGTTGCCAACATTGTAGCAAACTGACTTGGATCAATCTTTTGGACCGAGTCATTCAACTGAGTCATGTACTTGTTCAATTCAGAAGTTGCTTGCGGGAGGGCTTTGAGTTGGTCAAGCTGACCTGACTGAGAATTGAACTTAGCTAATAGTCCTGCAACCTTTCCGGTATATTGGTTTACACCATCTTGCAAACCGTTAGCCCCTGTGGCTAGTTCTCCAATTCCCCCAGCCAAAGTGTCTGTTTTACTATTCAGCTGACCAACACCTTGGTTCACTTGGAAGACCCCATTGGTGTAAGTAATCAACCCTGTATGAAGGGCATTGGCCCCGGTTGTCACCTGACCTGATCCCTGATACAGCTTGTTTACACCAGAAGCTAAAGCCCCAGTCTTGCCATTTAATGTGTTCAAACCACTACCAAGTTGATTGGCACCAGTTGCCAGGGCATTAACCCCTGCTTTCAATGGCTTAACGCTAACCTGCATTTCGATCAACCCATTGTTGACCTGCTTAACGCCGGCAGTGTACTGGTACATCCCGTCTTTAAGAGCGGTTGACCCATCGCTGAGTTGCCCCGCCCCTTTAGCGGCCTTGTCCATCCCTTTACCGAGCTTCTTGGTAACCCCAATCATCGTATCGGCATAAGTTGTGGCCACCTCATTGCGGACCCGACTACCAATTTCCTTAACCCCGTTTTTACCAATGATTGAACCGATGTAGTTCAACGATTCATTGGCTTCATAATGCAGGTTCATCTTCTTAGGATGCTTGTCCAAAACTGTAGTCGCATTCTTGGAAAAATCTTTCGGAATTGTGATAGTGAGGTAATACTTCCGGTGACGCAATCCGTAATCGGCCTCTTTTTGAGATACGAAATCCCACTTTAAGCCTTTGCTTTCCTTCATGTTTTTAACTAAATCCTTACCAACATTCAGGTGTTGCCCCCTAAATGTTACTGCTTGGTCTTTGTTGACCACTGCAACTGGTAAGTTATCCGTCTTACCATATGGATCCCAAACAGATTTAAGGAAGAAGAAAGTGTATAAGAACGGAACAAGCATTAGACCAAACAATGTGATCATCGTAATCTTGTTACGCAAAATACTCTTTAGCTCTTCTTTAATCATATTCAAAGTCCATACACCTCCCATTCTTGTTAATCAGACTCTCTATTTAGAGTGTGTAGAATACGTAAAATAATACTACACTCGTCTTATTCTAGTAACAAGAAACAAGTGTCGCGGTTTGTCTTATCCCTAATGTAATGTTTGGTATAACGCTTCAATTCCCCCGAAAACTAGGATGATCCCTACCACTAGGTACCACACAAAAACCTTCTTGCGCCCCTTTTGTCGCTGCTTGAAGGCATATGTCAAAATGTAGGCCGCCAACCCCCAACATAAAATAACTTGGACTATAATATTGTGAAAATTCATTGCCTGTCTTCCTTTACTAATTATTCCCTTCTAGGTTACCACAGTTTTAACCTACTTTACTTAGTGTAAACAAAAGAGCGCAACCTATTAGGCTACGCTCACATTGTTAATCTTTAACTTGTTGATAATGAACTGGAAAGTGCATTACAAAACTTGTTAGCCGTTTATTTGAGGTGACACTGATCGTACCATGGTGCAATTCAACGATGCTTTGCGTAATCGCCAAACCTAACCCTGTCCCCCCAGTTTCTCGCGACCGTGAATGTTCCGCACGATAAAAGCGATCAAAGATCCGCTTTTGGGCCGTCAACGGAATCTCTTCCCCATCGTTAGCCACACTCGTTTCAATAGTATTGTCATCCACTAAGTGCGCTGAAAGATAGATATTATGTCCGCCAGTTCCGTATTTAAAGGCATTGGTAATCAGGTTGTTGTAGACCCGCGCTAACTTCTCTGGATCTGCGTCCATCATTAATGGTGTTTCTGGCTTGTGCACTGTAATCGTCATTTGCTTCTTTTGGGCTTCTAGTTCAAAACTAGCTCCTAGCTGCTCGAGCATGTTTCCCAGATCAATCTGCATAATATTTAGCGGTGTGTCCGTCTGCCGGACCTTGGTATATTCAAACAAATCATCCACCAAGGACTTCATCTGTTTAGATTTTAAGAAAGCCACATGGACATACTTGAGGATGTCTGCTTGGGTCTGGTACTGCTTATTTTCTATCAACCCCAAATAGCCAATAATTGAAGTCAAAGGTGTCCGAATATCATGACTAACATTTGTAATCAACTCATCCTTGGACTTTTCAATCCGCCGTTCTTCATCCATAGCCTGCACCGAAGCATCTACGAGGGCATTGACACTGTTAACTACCCGCTGCATCTGACCGTGAAGCTGGAAGGGAATTCGGTGATCGAAGTGCCCATCGCTGATATAGTGCAACTCAGCAATGATATGTCTGAGCTGCATCTGGCGATAACGCCGCATCAAGCGCCAATACACTACTACCGTGTCAATAATCAGCATGATAGTAGCAGCAATCCAGCTCCATGACCATACTTTAACGTCATTGGGACCAAAAGCCAGGGACATTTTGATCAAAAAGATCCCGTTTTGAAGCCCTGGGTTAGATTCGACCCATTGATTGAGGAGGATATAGCACGACATATTCAATAACAGTAACAGAAAAACCGTGATTATTCCTTCACCAAAAAGCTCACTTTTTTCTCTTCCAGTTAATTGGAATTTTATCCGTTCTTGTTCTTCCATGATTACTAATGAGCCTCGATCTTGTAGCCGACACCCCATACTGTTTGGATCACTTGGTCCCCGCCAGTCGCTTCTTCGATTTTATCCCGTAGGTGACTCACGTGGACCATAACAGTTTTAGCAGAAACAACTGATTCTTGTTGCCAAACTCTTTCAAAGATCTCATCTGCTGAAAAGACCCGGTTAGGATGGCTCGCCAACAAGTATAAAATTCCAAATTCTAGTGCTGTCAGTTGGATAGTCTGACCGTTGACTGTTTCAACCTCATGGGAATCACGCTTGATCAGAAGCGGACCCACTTCGATTTGATCTGGTTCATCATTACGCACGTCATGTGAAGCCCGGCGCAATAAAGACTTGATCCGCGCCATAACTTCCAAAGGGTTAAAGGGCTTGGTAACATAATCATCTGCCCCCTGAATTAAGCCCTGGATCTTATCTAAATCCTCACTCTTAGCAGACAAGACTAAAATTGGAATCTGCGAATCTTTCCGCACTTCCTTGATCACTTCCATCCCATCCATCTCTGGCATCATGATATCCAAAATCATTAGGGCAATGTCAGGATTAGTGTGTAACTTAGTCAAGGCCTCTTTACCGTTATAGGCTTTTTCTACCTCATAGCCTTCGTTTTTAACATAAATGCTGAGGAGTTCAACAATATCTTTATCGTCATCAACAACAAGTATTTTCATTTGTAAAAACCTCCTGGGCTGATTCGTTCATCATAATAGTAACTATTCCTATTGTACCAGACTTTATCAGCCCTGCTCCTAAAGAAACATTAAAGGATCCTGCTATACTAGCAAAAAAGAGACTGACGAAAATCAGCCTCTTTTAGGGAAATATTCTTTAAATTAGTTTGCAGAATAGTTTGGTGCTTCCTTGGTGATTTGTACATCGTGTGGGTGGGATTCCCGCAAACCAGCACCAGTGATTTCAACGAATTGGGCATTTTCACGTAAGTCGTTGAGGTTAGCAGCGCCGACGTAACCCATACCGGCACGCAAGCCACCATCCATTTGGTAAATCACATCGCCAACTTCACCCTTATAAGCCACACGACCTTCGATTCCTTCAGGAACCAGCTTGTTAGCTTCGTTAACTGCACCTTGGAAGTAACGGTCGGAGGAACCGTGAGTAGAATCCATAGCAGCCAATGAACCCATCCCCCGGTAAGTCTTGTAGCGCCGACCTTGGTAGATTTCAGTTTCACCAGGAGCTTCTTCAGTTCCGGCTAACATTGAACCCAGCATTACAGCGTTCCCACCGGCTGCTAAGGCCTTAACGATATCACCAGAGTACTTGATACCCCCGTCAGCAATAATTGTCTTGCCATATTCACGGGCCACAGTGGCTGCATCATAGATCGCAGTCAATTGTGGTACCCCAACCCCAGCAACGATCCGGGTTGTACAGATAGAACCAGGTCCGATTCCGACTTTAACTACGTCAACCCCAACATCATAGAGGGCTTTGGTAGCTTCGGCAGTCGCAACGTTCCCTGCGATCAGAGTTGCATCTGGGTAGTGTTCCCGAATTTCTTTGATCTTCCGGATAACGCCAGCTGAATGTCCGTGAGCGGAGTCAATAACCAATGCATCAACGCCAGCTTGCAACAAAGCTTCAGCTCGTTCAAAAGTATCACTTGTTACCCCAACAGCAGCTGCAACCAACAAACGACCATGTTCATCCTTGGCAGCATTAGGGAATTCAACTACCTTTTCAATGTCCTTGATAGTGATTAAACCAGTCAATTCACCCGCAGCATTAACGATCGGCAACTTTTCAATCTTGTATTGTTGCAAGATTTCTTCGGCCTTTTCAAGTGAAGTTCCTTCTGGTGCTGTTACCAGGTTTTCTTTAGTCATCACGTTGCCGATCTTAGTGCTGTAATCAGTAACAAAGCGCAAATCACGGTTAGTAATGATACCACAGAATTTTTTGTTTTCCATTGTTTCTACAATTGGAACACCACTGATCCGATATTTCTTCATCAATGCTTCGGCGTTAGCCACACTGTCATCAGGTGTCAAAAAGAATGGATCAATGATGACGCCACTTTCAGACCGCTTAACCTTCCGTACTTCATCAGCTTGGCGGGCAATCGTCATGTTCTTGTGGATTACCCCTAACCCACCTTGGCGGGCCATTGCAATCGCCATTTCTGATTCAGTAACGGTATCCATCCCGGCTGAAATAATTGGGATATTAAGCTTAATCTTATCAGTAAGTTGGACGCCTAAGTCGACCTCATTTGGCAAGACGTGACTTTCGGCGGGAATTAGTAAGACATCATCGAATGTGTAACCTTTTTTAGCAAATTTAGTATCCCAATTGGACATGGTAGATACAACTCTCCTTTTTTATTTATTTTTAAGTTGGGTAGATTGCAATAAATAACTTGAACAAATTTAATGACGCAGATTAAGCAAAAAGATCTCAATTGGAGTTCGCCAGTTCAAACATTTGAGTGGCCGTGAATTCAGATACCAGTTAATCTGAATCAATTCATCATCACTAATCTCTTCAATTGGCTGACCCTTAGGAATAAATCGCCGTAACACTCGATTACGATTCTCATTACTACCACGTTCATGCGGAGAATAAGCATGGGCAAAGTACAACGGCACGCCGGTATTTTTCTCAATTGATTGGTAGTTGGCGAACTCTTTCCCGTGATCAACCGTCAGTGTCTTGAGATTAGTTCCTAATTGATTAGCTA
>NZ_AUHQ01000036.1 GCF_000423265.1 Ligilactobacillus saerimneri DSM 16049
ATAAGATAGTGGTGCCCATAAAGGTCCTTCTTTCTAATGGAATGTTGTAACGACACCATTAAAGACCTTTATGGGTTTTTCTGTCCACTAAAATGTTCAACTTAAATTTTACAATCTGCCATATAAAAAATCGGGCTGTGAGATTAAACTCGCAGTCCGATTTTTGTTTACTAATCTTATCGTATCAATTATTCAGCTGAATGTTGGGCTTGCATAGCTGCTTGCTTTTTAGCGGCTAGTTTTCTGTCTCCGTGGATGATATCAATTACAGTCCAGACAAGTAAAGCCAAGATTAAAACAATCAAGAAATATGCAATGTTATGAGCCAAAGCAATCTCATGAGCAGAAGGATTATCGCCGAAGAAATCAGTGATGTTTTCTGGCAATCCTTTGAGGTTGAGGAAAGTTAGCCCAATAACTGAGATCCAGCCAACAACCTTAACCCATAGAGAGTTCTTGAACCGTGCTCCCATTTCGTGCTCACTGTTAGTCATTAATAATAACGGTAACATAGAGAATGGTAATGCAAAAGCAAGGAATACCTGGGAATTGTTCATCAAGTTATTAATTGCTTCGTGTTGTTGGATAGTTGATTCACCCGAAGTCAACGCAACACAGATCAATACAGGAACAACGGATAGTAACCGAGTGATTAAACGCCGTGCCCAGAGCGGCATCCGCATATGGATAAAGCCTTCCATGATAACTTGTCCTGTCAGAGTCCCTGTAATCGTTGAGTTTTGACCAGAAGCCAATAAAGCAACGGCAAAGAGGACTGACAAGATACCTGATTTAGCAACGGCAATTAAAACCCCGTTACTCAACATTGAAGTGTTAGATAAAGCTTCGTACAGACCAAAGAATGATGGATCTTTAACAGCCCCAGTCTTGAAGACGGCTACCCCCATGATCAAAAGAAGGGAGTTAACAATAAATGCAAAACTTAACTGGATATTGGAATCCCATGCAGAGAACCGTACAGCTGTTGCGACATCTTCTTCATCGTTATGGTCAATGGCCCGTGTCTGTGAAATAGCAGAGTGCAGGTAAAGATTATGTGGCATAACCGTTGCCCCAATAATCCCTAAAGCCCCGGTAATTGGTGTTTGACCACCGATTGATGGTGATTCAGCAAAAGTTTTAGTAGTTGGTACTAAACCAGCAAAAACGCCACCCCAATCAGGATCAGATAATGCTACTTGATAGACGAAAACAAATAAAATAACAAAGATTAAGGCAACAACGATTGCTTCGATTTTTCGGAAGCCAATTTTCGTCAGCAGCAATAAGACTAAAACGTCAAGGACAGTGATAAAGACAGCGTAAGTTAATGGGATACCAAAAAGTAAGTACAAGGCAATAGCAGCCCCAATAACTTCAGCGATATCAGTCGCCATGATGGCAAGCTCTGTCATAATCCATAAAATAATCCCTAAAGCTTTGCTAGTTCGAGCTCGAATTGCTTGAGCTAAGTCCATTTGTGTCACAATTCCCAGTTTAGCTGCCATATATTGAAGTAACATCGCAATTAAACTCGAAATTAAGATCACGGACATCAGTAAGTATTGGAAGTTTTGTCCCCCAGTAATTGAAGTTGACCAGTTACCTGGATCCATATAACCAACAGCGACTAAAGCTCCTGGTCCGGAGTAGGCCAAGAGGGTTTTCCAGAAACCCTTTCCCTTAGGAACCTTGACCGTTCCGTTGATTTCCTCCAATGATGGTCCATTAGCATATTCAATAAGCTTATGCTTCTTGTTAGTATTTGCCAAAGTAAATACCACCCTTTCTTTCCATGTTCAACGGTATTGTACAACATTTTTTTATAGAATAAAACAATTTTTTAGGCTTACCTTATTTTTAGGGTGGAGATACTATCATGAAAGGGTTTTAAATTAGAATAAGATACAGCATTTTTAACAAGAAGTAAAAACGACAACGAATGTAGAGTTGTTATAATATAATACAGATCGATGTAAAAACACTATAACGATGAGGAAAACAATGCGAAAAGAAGAATTATTGGGTTATTTTGATAGTGAACAGCCTAAACGTCCAAGTGTTTTACGCCAGCTTTTAAAAGGAAAGACAACTAGTTCATCATTATATTGGGGATTAGTTTACGGGTGGCTGGATGTGATTAAAATGGATCCTAATCTTGTGAATGAACAATTTAAGCAGGATATTGCTGATCTTGTGCAAGCTGGTTATTTGACTGCAAATGATGATCGTACTGTATATTTGACTGAGCAGGGTAGGAAGTATTACCAAGAATGGCGACATGTTCACTGGCCATTACAACGCACGAAACTTTTTGCTGACTATAATATTGAACGATGGCGAGTAATATTGCGCTTGTTAGTTCAGGTTTGTTCTGAATTTAGCTATGCAAATAAGAACTATATTGTGGTAACTAATGATATCTATGCCCAAAATCAAGTTCGCCGTTGGTTTAGTGGCCAAAGTAATAAGCAACAAGTTGTTCGCCAATTTACCCAGTTACTCCGCGTATGCTTAGCCAATTGTAATCCCCAAGAAGCAGATGTGTTTGCCAATACGCTAATTGGACACCAAGTTAACGGGTTGACCAATGCTCAAATTAGTCAAGCAGAAAATATAGATGAAGATGATATAACCAACATTGTGATTAATATCACTAACCGCTGTTTACAGGAATGGCAAGGATCGGTGGTTCAACCATTGATTACTGCAGTCAGTGCTGGAGGGGCGGTTCCCATAGCAGCCCAACGAACATATCAGGAGTTTATGCAGGGGGTACCGCTGGCTAAGATCAGACAGATTTATCATTTACGCCAAAGTACAGTGGAAGAACATATGCTTGATAATGCTATTGTTTTGGACGATTTTCCGTACTGCCACTGGGTAAGCTCTGAATTATATGAGCAACTCAAGGGATTAGCGTTTACTGGCGAAACTACAATTGCCAATTGGAGGTTTCGGGAAGCTCAGCAGTTGATGCCAGAACTTGATTTTATTACTTTTCGTTTATTTCAAATAATGTATGTAAAGGGTGAAAAAGATGGTAGCCACTAAGGATGAACTGCAACATTTTTTAAAACATCATTTTGGTTATGCAACATTTAAGCCCGGACAGCTAGCGGTAATACAACAATTATTAACTCCTAAAGATACAGTAGCAATTATGCCAACTGGTAACGGCAAATCGTTGTGTTACCAGTTTATGGGTGCTTATTTAAAGAAAAAAGTTTTAATAATTTCACCGTTATTATCCTTGATGCAAGATCAAGTTGAACAATTGCGGTTGTTAGGTTTTAAACGATCAATAGCCTTGACTTCGGCTTTAACTTATTGGGAACGAAGCTTTGTTATTAACCACTTGGAAGAATACGATTTTATCTTTGCTTCCCCTGAGATCCTAGCGACTCCACAAATCAAAGCAACTATTCAGCAGATGGAATGGGGGTTGCTGGTAATAGATGAAGCTCACTGTATATCCCAATGGGGACCGGATTTTCGTCCTGATTATTTGCAGTTAGGTGGGCTGCGATCAGAGTTACAAGATCCCTTAACTTTGGCTTTAACTGCGACAGCAACACCAAAAGTACAACGCGATATCATAGCGCAACTGCATTTACAAGGAGACGATCCAGTTATTCGCCGGCCCGTTAACCGTAAAAATATATATTTGAGTGTTGTTAGAGCCTCAAGTCAAGAAGAAAAGAAACAAGAATTGTTTGCGTTGGTAAGGCGTCTGCAAGGACCAGGATTAATTTATTTCTCTAGTAAAAAGTTAGCCGATCAGATGCAGGTCCAATTACAGAAAGAAACGAACTTACGGGTAGCTACATATCATGCTGACTTGAGTAAAGAGGACAGATTTATTATCCAACAGCAATTTTTACACAACAAATTAGATGTTATCTGTGCTACCAGTGCTTTTGGGATGGGGATCAATAAGGGAAATATTCGGTTTGTAATTCATTTTCATATACCAGGAGACATGGAAAGTTATGTCCAAGAGATCGGGCGGGCAGGTCGTGACGGCCAGCCTAGCATTGCAATTCTTCTGTATAGCCAGGGCGATGAAATGATTCAACAGCAGTTAACCGCTGCAACTGTTCCAACTAACAACGAGATTCACTTTGTTTATAGTTTGAATGAAAAGACATCTTTTACGGGGATAGATGATGATAAATTTAAGGTGATTAAGGCGTTTATTGAACGGGGGTTCTCGGAAGAAGCAACCACGCGCTTTTTTACTACACGCTTTCAGGATAAAGAAAAAGCGCTGCAAGTGATGACCACGTATGCTCAAGGGACAACTTGTCTGCGACGCTTCATTGATACTTACTTTGCTGAAAAAGACGCTCATCAGCATGATGAAATTTGTTGTAATTATGACGTCACACAATTACCACTAGCCAGATTAGGATTATTGCGCACCAAAAGTGTGACTCCTTCATATACTATTCAATCGTATAATGCTATTTTGGATAAGCTTTTTTTAAATTTATAGAAGTAGGGTCGTTTTCTTTTAAGATTAAGAGTACATGGGCTATTTAACTATGGTAAAATGTCAATGTATAACCAATGAGGAGGAATCGTTCAATGAATCGTGACGACAGGGATTCACGGGGCCAAGTGGAAGATAACAAGCCTTGGGAAAATCAATTCGAAGATGAACGTGATGACAGGGGCAATTACTCGCGGACAGCAAATAAGCGCAAGAATAGAAATAATACAGTATTAACGACATCACTGTTGATCATTTTTATTGTGATTATTTTGGGAACTATTGGTTTATATTTCCTATCGCAAAAGACTGCAACAAAAACAGTTGAAAATGATGCTGATAGTGTTGAAGTAGTGACATCTAGTGAAGGTAAGCGCAAAAGTAGTTCGACGCATAAGGCTAAAAAGGCAACTAATAAAAAAGAAAAGAAAAAAGCTACTAGTACGTCTGCTGAAATAACCAGTAGTAAGAGTGAAGCAAGCAGCTCTGAAGTAAGTTCCAGTAGTTCCGAGGCGTCATCTTCGAGTGCTGCTAGTTCTTCTAGCCAGGAAGCCAAGCAGTATGCGACAGTTGGTCAAGGACAAGGAATTTATCGGGTAGCAACAAATAATGGATTGACAGTAGACCAGTTGATTCAACTCAACCCAGGGTTGTCAACTTCTTCCCAACTTAGTCCTGGACAACAGGTACGGATTAAATAATAAATTTGGATAGAGGCTGGGAATGACCAGCCTCTTTCCTTTGCTAAGGAGCATACATTAATACGGTGGGCAAGAGGACCATTATTTAATGCGTTTGGCGCGTGGGCATAATATTTTTAATGTGGTAAAGGGTGAATAGAGTTATGAAAGAAAATATGCAAATTGCAATTGATGGGCCGGCATCGGCAGGTAAGAGTACTATTGCCAAGCTGATTGCCAAAAAGCTGCAATATATTTATTGTGATACGGGAGCTATGTATCGGTCAGCTACTTATGTTGCACTGAAAAATAAGGTACGGTTGGATGATGATGCTGCGTTGGCACAGATGTTAGGTCAAATGACAATTCGTTTCCAACCAGGGGAAACTGAACAACGGGTGTTTGTCAATGACGAAGAGGTAACTGACGTTATTCGGACACCAGAGATTGCTAACAATGTCTCAGTTGTAGCTGCCCAGCCAAGTGTGCGGGAAATCTTGACAGCACAACAGCGCAAGATTGCGGCCCAAGGGGGAATTGTGATGGATGGTCGAGATATTGGGACAGCTGTTCTTCCGCATGCACAAGTGAAAATTTTCTTAATTGCAAGTGTTCACGAACGAGCCGTTAGACGGTATAAAGAGAATGTAGCTAAGGGAATTAACACACCATTGGCAACACTGGAACAAGAAATTGCTGCGCGTGATCAAAAAGATTCGACCCGCAAGATTTCCCCATTAACAAAGGCTAAAGATGCAATTGAAGTCGACACAACTTCAATGGGGATTGAGGAAGTTGTAGCGAAAGTAATGGCTATCGTCAAAGAAAAGGAACAAGAATAATTGATAGCACAGCATTAAGAGTGAACAAAATGGTTCACTCTTTTTTATTGCAATGATTTCGATAAACGGGTTTAAAGCAAATGAAAATATAACGCACAAGGAATAGTTTTTAGAGTTTGTTGCATTTAGAATGCTTCATATTGATGAAAAAAAGAGAAGCATTTTTAAAGAGTAGCGGAATAATGTTGTTATTCGTTAAAATTTTTCCTAGCATTTAAATTGAATATAAGCTAAAATAGAGAGCAGAGTTAGTCGTTAAGGAGGACATTGTCCATGAGTGAAACAGAAGCAAACAAGGATTTATTAGAAGCTCTAGATAAAGTGACAGAGGTTAAAGTCGGTGATGTTGTTAAAGGTGAAGTTTTAGCAACTGACGATTCTAACCAAGTCATCGTTGGTATTGGTGATACTGGTATCGAAGGTGTCGTTCCTGTCCGTGAATTGAGCGTTAAGGAAGACGAAATCGAAGATAAGATTAAGAAAGGCGATGTACTGGACTTAGTTATTATCTCTCGGATCGGTTCTGACAAGGAAGGTGGCAGTTACTTACTTTCCCAACGTCGTTTAGAGGCTCGTAAAGTATGGGATGATATCGAAGCTAAGTTTGAAGCTGGCGAACACATCACTGCTCCTGTTACACAAGTAGTTAAGGGTGGTTTGGTTGTTGATGCTGGTGTTCGTGGTTTTATTCCTGCATCTATGATTTCTGACCAATACGTTGCTGATTTGAACCAGTTCAAGGGCCAAACTTTGGAACTTAAGATTGTTGAAATCGAACCAAGTGACAACCGCTTGATCCTTTCTCACAAAGAAATTGCTCGTGAAGAACGCGAAGCAAAGAAGAAGGCAGTTATGGATAAGTTAGTTGTTGGTGACGTTGTTGAAGGCAAGGTTGCTCGCTTAACTAACTTCGGTGCTTTCATTGACCTTGGTGGTGTTGATGGTTTAGTTCACGTTTCCGAAATTTCTTATGAACGTGTTGGTAAGCCAGCTGATGTGCTTAAGGTGGGCCAAGATGTTAAGGTTAAGGTATTGGCTGTTGATGAAGAACGTGATCGGATTTCACTTTCTATCAAGCAAACTTTACCAGAACCATGGGAAGAAGTAGCAGAAAAGATTGCTGAAGGTGACGTTGTTGAAGGTACTGTTAAGCGTTTGACTAGCTTTGGTGCTTTCGTAGAAGTGTTACCTGGTGTTGAAGGTTTGGTTCACATTTCCCAAATCTCTCACAAGCACATTGCTACTCCTAACGAAGTCTTGACTTCTGGTGACAAGGTTAAGGTTAAGGTCTTAAACGTTGATGCTCCAGATCACCGTTTGGCCCTCTCAATCAAGGCTTTACAAGCTAAGCCAGAAGGCGAAAAGAAGAGCGAAGGAAAGGCACACAACAATACTGAACGTGTTGAATTACCTGAAGAAAATACAGGTTTCACATTAGGTGATATTGTTGGTGACGAACTTAAGAACTAATTAAGTTTTAAAAAATTCTGGCCTAAGTTTTCTTGGGTCAGTTTTTTTATTTTATCAGTACAAGGAGGAAAAAACATGGCAAAACCAATTGTTGCAATAGTTGGGCGGCCTAACGTCGGTAAGTCAACTATTTTTAACCGGATTGCCGGAGAACGTATTTCAATTGTAGAAGACACTCCTGGTGTAACCCGGGACAGAATTTATACCAATTCTGAATGGCTTGGCCATCCTTTTAGTATGATTGATACTGGTGGGATTGCCGTTGGTGACGAACAATTAGTTCAGCAGATCAGTGAACAAGCAGAAATTGCAATTGATGAAGCAGATGTAATTGTCTTTGTTGTTAGTGTTCGAGAAGGGGTTACTGATGCGGATGAAAAAGTAGCTAAGATTCTGTATCGGACTAATAAGCCGGTTATTTTGGCAGTGAATAAGGTTGATAATCCTGAACAACGTGCTCAGATCTATGACTTCTATTCACTAGGTTTTGGCGACCCAATCCCGGTAGCTGGAACACACGGAATTGGTACGGGGGACTTATTAGATGCGATTGTTAAGAATTTCCCTGAAAATGCTGGAGATGAAGAGGACGACAGCATCAAGTTCAGCTTTATCGGCCGCCCTAATGTGGGTAAGTCTTCATTAGTCAATGCTATCCTGGGTGAAGAACGGGTAATTGTTTCTGGAATTGAGGGAACAACACGTGATGCAGTTGATACTAAGTTTACCACTGCTGATGGTTCTGAATTCACAATGATTGATACTGCTGGGATTCGGAAAAAAGGGAAAGTTTACGAAAATACGGAAAAGTATTCTGTAATGCGGGCCCTGCGTGCAATTGATCGTTCAGATGTTGTAGTTATGGTATTGAACGCAGAAGAAGGCATTCGTGAACAAGATAAGCATGTGGCGGGATATGCGCACGAAGCGGGCAAGGGCATTATTATTGCTGTCAATAAGTGGGATGCGATCAAGAAGAATACCCATTCGCTGAATGATTTCACGGCTGCAATTCGCCAAGAATTCCAGTATTTGAGCTATGCGCCAATTATTTTTGTGTCTGCTAAAACCCACCAGCGGTTAGGTGAATTACCGGCTTTGATTAAGCGAATTAATGAAAATCATGGACGGCGGATTCAATCAGCAGTACTCAACGATGTTATTATGGATGCATTGGCCTATAACCCGACGCCAACAGATAATGGGCGCCGCTTACGGGTATACTACACAACGCAAGTTGCTACTAAGCCACCAACATTCGTAATCTTTGTTAATGACCCTGAATTGATGCATTTCTCATACGAACGTTTCTTGGAAAATCGGATTCGCGAAGCGTTTGACTTTGAAGGGACGCCTGTGCATCTGATTGAAAGAAAGAGAAAATAATGCCTTTTTTCAGTAATAAAAAAAGGCTAAAAGCCTTGTTATGATAGGCTTTCTATGCTATTCTAGCAATGAACAATGATTTGTTGGTCATTGTTTCATCGATTTTGAGTCATACTCAAAACGATTATATGACATAGCAATATGTCTAGTTTTAATTGAGGAGGTGAAACACATGGCAAACAAAGCTCAATTAATCGACACAGTTGCAGAACGGACTGGTTTGACTAAGAAGGACGCAACTGTTGCAGTTGATGCAGTATTCGGTTCAATTCAAGATTTCCTTAAGAAAGGCGAAAAGGTACAACTTATCGGCTTCGGTAACTTTGAAGTACGTGACCGTGCTGCTCGTAAGGGTCGTAACCCACAAACTGGTGCAGAAATCGAAATTCCTGC
Source organism: Ligilactobacillus saerimneri DSM 16049 (assembly GCF_000423265.1). GTDB lineage: Bacteria > Bacillota > Bacilli > Lactobacillales > Lactobacillaceae > Ligilactobacillus > Ligilactobacillus saerimneri. The sequence goes on from NZ_AUHQ01000036.1 coordinate 9,267, forward strand.
AAGCAAGGTACCAGCATTTAAACCAGGTAAAGGTTTGAAGGACGCTGTTAAATAAGAAAAAGATAATTTTTCAAGAAAGTCAGAACCATTGTGTTCTGGCTTTTTTTAATATATCCTTGAAGGAGCTACTAAAAAGTGAGGGGTTAGAGATAATGTCTTTTTCAGAAGAAACACTCGATTTAATCGCACAAGGGAAAATCGATGAAGCCCACAAAAAGTTTGCCTGGGCGCTGCGCAAAGATGATGATGACACTTTGTATAGTTTAGCCGAAGAACTGTATTCGTATGGACTGTCAACCTGGGCCAAAAGAACATATACCAAGCTGTTGGAACGTTATCCGGATGAAGATAGTCTGCGTACAGCCCTGGCGGATATTGCGATTGGGGAGGGTAATGATGACGAAGCACTGAACTATCTGGCAAGTATCCAGCCTACTTCTCCAGCGTATTTGGAAGCTTTACTAGTAGCAGCTGATCTTTACCAAACGCAGGGTATGTTTGACGTTAGTGAACAAAAACTACTCACAGCTGCTAGTTTAGCCCCAGATGAGCCTGTCATCCAATTTGCCTTGGGGGAGTTATATTTCAATACTAAGCAATATACAAAAGCGATTGGGTGCTACTTAGACCTAATTAAACAGGGAATTCTGAACTTGTCGCAGGTCAACTTAGTTCAACGACTAGGACTATCTTATGCTGGAGCAGGCCGATTTGAACAAGCATTAGGTTATTTGGAGCAAATCCATGACGACCAACTGGATAATGATACTTTATTCCAACTAGCCTTCACCCAGTTACAATTAGATCGTGTCGATGATGCTGAACGAAACTTCAAGAAATTAATTGACGAAGACAGCTCCTATGGGACTGCCTATCCTTATCTGGCACAAATTCAAGAAGATAAAGGGGATCTCGCCCAAGCTTTGCGTACCTATGAAGAAGGTTTAGCTGTGGATGAGTATAATACTAACTTATACCGTAAGACAGTTGAGATTGCGCTTAAATTAGGGAAAACAGCATTAGCTGAGAAGTTATTGCGGCAAGCTTTAGAACAAGATCCTCAAAACATGACGTTGGTTGTCCAGTTGAGCAATCTTTTAGTGGAATTGAAAAAGGATACAGATAATATTCAATTACTCAAACAGTATTTGGGTGATGATGAAGTTGATCCCCAACTATACTGGAACTTGGGACGGGTATATGCACGGCAAGACCAATTGGCATTAGCTGAAGAAAATTATGATGCAGCTCGGACATATTTAGGACAACAGGATGATTTCATTTACGATGCGGCGTTCTTTTATCGCAACGTCGGACGGCGTGATGATGCACTCGAGTGTATCAACGCTTACCTCCAAAGACATCCTAATGACAGTACAATGTTAGATTTGCAAGATCAATTAATGTATGAATAAAATAATAATCCCTGCTTGGTGAAACACCAGGCAGGGATTATTTGTTAATGCGTAGTAGTTAAGAGATAGGCTTGCTGACGGTAATAGTTAAGCGAAGTGGGGGTTAAACGTAAATGATGACAAAGTTCTGCGTCAGAAAGGGACTGGTGGTGCAGAATGTAAGCACATACCGCATTACGGTAAAGTTCACGGGGAATAAGGGGGAACGGGGCGTACTTTTGATCGGCTTTGAGGTACTTGTGCAACCCCGGTAGGCTCAAGCGGGGGGCAGCAAGATTGATACGTTTTTTCAAGAAAAGGTCTTCGCATTCCTGAAGTTGCCGGAGCTCAGCGTAGACAGCAGTATATTCTGCTAGAAATGCTTGTTCCATGGGTTGCAAAGTGATTTTGTTCAGAACTTTATAGAAGTTAGGTGCCATAAATTCCTGCACCGTAAAAAAGTGAGCCGAGCACAAGAGAACCATTCGAGTGTAGAACGACAGCTGTTTGTTTTGGAGTAGATTTGCTAAATTATCACACCAATTTAATGGAATCTGTGAGAGTGCTTGACGGTGTAACCCTTTGAGTTGTAGCGTAGGCAAAGTAGTTGTATATCTTTGACTAAACAAAAAGGAAAAATAAGTATTCAAATGAGTCAGTACCTTATTGTAGGTAGTATTTTTAATATTACGCTTGCTTTGAAGCATATTGAAATAGTCACGAATGTCAGCTTCGTGAATATTATCTAGTTGGGGTTGGTCTTGGTAAGAAAGATTAAAATGACGTAAATAGTTGAAGAGATCAGCTACGTCGTGACAGATATCGTTAATAGTAATTTCTTCAAGATTACGGTGGTAGAGATGAAAACGAAATTGCTTTTCGTATGGGAAACGCATGCCTATTCGCTCCTTAATTCGATAATTAAAATGTTACTTTAATTAAAGTATATATAATACAGGACAATCTGTCGACGAGGAGGTTATAATTTAATTGTAGCGGAAATTATTTTTTGAGGAAAAATGAATGGAGCTTTAAATAAAGAATGACAGCAGCCTCTGTTTTGATGGTTACCTTTGAGAAACATGTACTGGAGTGAATAAAATGAGTTTATATGATGTTGCGCTGAAAATCGCAAGTGATGCACATAAGGGGCAGGTCGATAAAGCCGGGGTTGATTATATCCAGCACCCAATTTATGTTGCCAGTTTAGTGACTGATGAAAAAGCTAAAGTGGTGGCATTACTACATGATGTGATTGAAGATTCCGCGTATACACTTGCTGATTTGAGGGCTAAGGGCTTTACAGAAGAAATTGTTACAGCAGTTGCCACGTTGACTAAACCCAAAAATATGTCCTATGAAGACTATCTTAAAAAAGTTAAAGCTAATCACCTAGCTTGGAAAGTGAAGTTAGCTGACTTACAACACAACTCCGATTTGACCAGGTTGAGTAAGGTTAATGAAGACGACCTAAAAAGAGTCCAGAAATATCAAGCGGCAATCACATTTTTAATGGCGTAATTAAGCTCATTAGCAAGTATGCTCTAACAGTGAATATGTTATACTAATCATATTAAAATAAAGATTTAGACAAAGGGATGATATTGATGGTCAAAGTAATCGTTGCTGGTTTTAAAGGCAGCATGGGTAATAAGGCAACACATATGGTGATCGATCATGATGATTTTGAGTTGGTCGGGGTCTTTGATCCTACCGCTACTGAAAAAAATTTAAGTGAAATTGCAGAATTTGCAGCTTATGATGTTCCGGTTTACCAAGATTATGAACAAATCAACACTGACCAGGCAGATGTGTGGATCGACTTTACTGTTCCACAAGCTGTATATACTAATACCAAGTTTGCCCTTGAACATGGGGTGCGGCCAGTAATTGGAACAACTGGGTTGACAGATGATCAGGTGGTTGAATTGCAGCAGATTGCCAAAGAACGAAAGATTGGTGGATTGATTGCACCAAACTTTGGATTATCAGCAGTATTGTTGATGCAATTTGCACAACAAGCTGCTAAGTACTTCCCTAATGTGGAAATTATTGAGATGCACCACGATAATAAGCTGGATGCTCCAAGCGGAACGGCTGTGGCAACTGCTAAGAAGATTGCAGAAGTACGGGAAGCCCACCACCAAGGCAACCCTGATGAAAAAGAAACTTTAGCTGGTGCACGGGGGGCAGACTATGAAGGGATGAAGATCCATTCAGTTCGATTACCAGGATACGTGGCTCACGAACAAGTACTCTTCGGTGCACCTGGGGAAGCTTTGACAATTCGGCAAGATTCATTTGATCGGTCTTCCTTCATGTCAGGAGTAGCAGTGGCGGTTGCCAAAGTCGGCACAGCGCAAGAACTCTTAGTTGGATTGGAAAATCTCCTATGATTGTTGAACAGATTCCCAGTGAATTTCAACAAGCATTACCAGTGCTCAAGACCATTCAGGATAATGGCTTTGAAGCTTATTTTGTTGGTGGTAGTGTTCGGGATACGATCCTGGGCTTGCCGATTCATGATGTGGACATTGCCACCAGTGCGTACCCGGCAGAAGTGAAAGCGCTCTTCAAGAAAACGGTTGATACAGGAATCGAACACGGGACAGTAATGGTAATTGATCATGGCGAAGGCTATGAGGTAACGACTTTTCGGACTGAATCAGGATACCAAGACTACCGTCGCCCTGATAAGGTAACGTTTGTGCGTTCGCTTGCAGATGATCTGAAGCGACGTGATTTAACTATTAATGCGTTAGCAATGGATATGAATGGGGAAATCGTTGACTTGTTCGGAGGTTTAGATGATTTAAAAAATCACTTAATCCGGGCGGTTGGTGTTCCTGCCGAACGTTATCATGAAGATGCCTTGCGGATGATGCGAACAGTGCGATTTGCAAGTAAACTTGATTTTGCAATTGATCCTACAACAGAAAAGGCTATTGCAGAGAATGCACCCTTACTAGCCAAGATTGCGGTCGAACGGATCCATGAAGAATGGGTAAAGTTGCTTCAAGGACGTAACATCAAACGGGGTGTGCAAGCTTTTATTGATACTGGCTTGTATCAATATTGTCCTGGTTTAAAGGACTACCGTGCCGAACTAGCACAATTGTTGACTTTGCCAGCGATCAAGTTAACTTCAGAAGAAGCGGTTTGGACATTGATCACTACACTTTGTGAGCTAGACGATAGTCAGGTTAGTCGTTTATTACGGCAGTGGAAGTCTTCCCGGGAGATTATTCACAATACGCTTAAAGCCCGTGTTGCTTTACGGGCTTTGCGGCAACAGCAATTAGATGCGCTCATGCTATACCAAACAGGGTTGCCACTATTGCTAGTAGCTAATCAGGTAGCCGCTTTTTTCAAAAATCAGGTTGATGAAACAGCCCTTCGGACCCAGTATGAAAAGTTACCGATTAAATCAAAGCGCGAGTTAGTTTTAACCGGGAATGATTTACTTAAAGCAAAAATCATAACGCCAGGCCCACGGATGGGGCAAATACTGAATACGCTTGAAGTTGAAGTGGTGCAAGGGAAAGTTGCCAATCAAACGGCTGCGCTAATGGGCCGTGCCTGTGAGTTAGCTAAACAAAGCGATTAAAAAGTAAAATAGCAAAATAGTTTAGAACCGAACCATAATTTTTGCTTTGGCAAAAGTAGGGTTCGGTTTTTTTCGGTGGATTTATTCGTGGTTTTTAAAAAATAGGAAAGTGTAAGCGAGCATAAAGATTGTAGCGATTCCAAAGCCCAGCATAAGGATACTATGACGTAAAGAAAAATATACGATATAAGCGAGCGTCCCTAATAAGTAGGCGACTAAAGTATAGTGGAATTGTTTTTTCTTCATTACCATTGACCTCCAAGTGAGCTGAAAAAGTAACTACTACACTTCAAACAATAACATACTTCATGTGCTTTGCATATTCTCACAAATAAATAGTTACTTTAACTAAAGTAAAAATAAAACGCTGATTGTAAAATCAAATTGAACACTGTTCCGATCTAGTAAGTGAAAATCGTTTTTACTGGATCAGAGCACAAAAAATCCATTTCAACCTTCTGGTAGAATATGAATTACCACAAAACATTTCTAGAGAGGTTAAAATGGATCATTCATATTCTAACACTAAACCACACCAAAAGGGAAAGCACCTTTCAAAGGATGATCGAATTACAATTCAAGTGATGCATTCTATTGGCTGCTCAAACCGTGCCATTGCTAGAGAGCTTAACTGCTCGCCAAGTACAATCGGATATGAGCTCAAAAGAGGCACCGTATCCCTT
>NZ_AUHQ01000037.1 GCF_000423265.1 Ligilactobacillus saerimneri DSM 16049
CAAATGACCTATGCGGTATTAGCATCTGTTTCCAGGTGTTATCCCCCGCTTCTGGGCAGGTTACCTACGTGTTACTCACCCGTCCGCCGCTCATCGGTAAACCATCGTCAATCGGATGCAAGCATCTTCAATCAGTTGGGCCGATGCGCTCGACTTGCATGTATTAGGCACGCCGCCAGCGTTCATCCTGAGCCAGGATCAAACTCTCGATTTAAAATCTTAAGTCGATTAGACTCGTAAAAATTACTAGCGAATTGACATTCGCAAATGTTTCGCTCTTGCGTCTAGCAAGAAGCCCTACACATTTGATTTGTCGAAACTTTGTTCAGTTTTCAAAGATCTACTTTATCGCGATGCGACTTGATTATATTACCAAAACCATCAATCGATGTCAAACACTTTTTTGAATCAATCACTTAGCTTTTACAACAATCAACTTGTTTCGCATCAACAGCATGTATTACTATAGCCACTTTTACCGCCAGCGTCAACCCCTTATTTTTAAGATTTGCATCCACAAAAATCACCACGGTCATCAAATCCGAACTTTAAACAAATCTATTGTTTTAATGCCATATAAATAAGCGCTTTATCAAAGAATATCTACATAAAACTATCCGTTTGTTCGTTAAATCACTTCAAAAAAATTCTTCTTTTTCACGCTCAGTATTTATTATCTAAACAAAAAACAGGAAAAGAGTAGCTTCCCTTTCCCTGTTAATAATTAATTATTTTACTCGTGCTAAGAAATAACGCTTCTTTCCCCGCCGAACAATCACAAATTTCCCATCAAATGCTGCAGCTGTGTCAATTTCTGCATCAACATCAGTGATCTTTTCTCCGTTAATCCGGATAGCGCCATTCTTCACATCTTCACGCGCTTGACGCCGCGAACTTTCAATTTTAGCCACATCTACTAGCCACAAAATAATATTTTCCTTACCAGCTGGCACTTCAACCGTTGGCATCTTCTTAAACCCTTGTTCAATTTCGTGAGCTGTTAAATTCTTTACTTCGCCAGAGAAGAGAGCTTGAGAGATGTTTTCTGCTTCCCGTACTGCTTCTTCGCCATGGACAAACTTGGTCACTTCTTGGGCTAACCGCCGTTGCGCCTCACGCTTTTCTGGTTCTGTCTTGACCTTTTCAGCTAAAGCTTCAATTTCTTCCTTACTTAAGAAAGTAAAGTATTTCAAGAATTTGACTACATCCCGGTCATCTTGGTTCAACCAGAATTGGTAGAATTCGTATGGCGTAGTCTTTTCTGGATCTAACCAAACAGCACCGCCAGCTGTTTTCCCAAACTTGGTCCCATCAGCCTTTAGCATCAGTGGCACAGTCAAACCATATGCTTCAGCCTTAGATCCTTCGGTTTTGTGAATCAAATCAACCCCGGAAGTGATGTTTCCCCATTGATCCCCACCACCAATTTGCAGTTGTACATCACGTGTTTGCCATAAATGTAAGAAGTCAATTGATTGTAAGATCTGGTAAGTGAATTCTGTGTATGAAATCCCAACTTCTAGACGACTAGCGATGATTTCCTTGTTTAACATTGTGTTAACGTTGAATAACTTCCCATAATCACGCAAGAACGTTAGCAAGCTGATCTGTGACAACCATTCATAATTGTTAACAATTGTAATATTATCCGCACCGAACAATTTTTGCATTTGCTTTGTTAGTGCTTGTTCATTGTGCCGTACCTGTTCCATTGTTTGCAATACCCGTTCTGACTTTTTGCCTGATGGATCACCAATTGAACCTGTCCCCCCACCAATGATAATGTGGGCCCGATTTCCAGCCATCTGGAAACGCTTGAGAATCATGAATGGTACCAAGTGACCAATGTGTAAACTATCACCTGTTGGATCAACTCCACAGTATAATCCAACCGCTTTTTTATCTAATAACTTACTCAAACCTTCTTCATCAGTTACTTGGTTAACGGCTTCCCGCCATTTTAGATCTTCGAGAATGTTTGCCATACTCGTACCTCCTTAATAAATTAAAAGTCCCTAGTATCAGTATCGATACTAGGGACGAAATTTTCCGCGTTACCACCCAGGTTACTGGAGATAGTTCTCCAGTCGCTCTGTCATCGATAACGGAATGACCCGCCGCAACTCCATAGTTGTAATTCAGATAAATGGTTTTTCCTGGTTTACAGCTCCCACCAGGTCTCTGACAAAAGGGACCATCATCCTACTGTACCACTTCAACGTCACAAGTTATTTTGCTAATTCAGCTTGACAGTCAGGACATAATCCATATACTTCGCACTGACTATTGTAAACCTTAAAACCAGTTGCTTGTGCAGCATCCTGCTCTACCGCCTGGAAACCATCATGAAACACGTCGATGATTTTATTACACCGCACACAAATCACATGATAGTGAGGTTTCTGATAATAATCATACCGCATATGTCCATCGCTGTCAGCTGCAACTTGAATTATTAATTCTTTTTCTTGGAGAATCTCTAAGGTGTTATAAACCGTTGCTAAACTTACCTTAAAGCCGTTAGCAGCAACGTGTTCGTGAATCATCTTGATTGAAGGATGTTCCTTAGAAGTCATCAGATAAGATAAAATCACCTGCCGTTGAGGCGTATTTTTGACATGTTTGGCCCGTAATTTAGCTGCCGCTTGTGCTAATGTTGCTTGGTTTTCCATCTTAGCAAGTCTCCTTTCTCTAGGCTCTAAATACGTTCTAATACTACTTTCACTCTACTATTTTTACTCATGATTAGCAATTATTTAATATTATAATTTTTAAAAACAACTATCAAAAATACAGCATAGTTTGTATCCGCATGATCCACATTCCTATCTTTCCTTGTACATCAACGGGAATAATATGCGACCAAGCTGTCTGATAAAAGAGATATAATTCTACAATTATTAAGCACATAAAGAAACCTAACAACAAATACTCGCTCAAGCTTCCAGTTCGATAATATATGAATAAACGTTGTTTACGTTTTTTGTTAAAAAACGGCCACGTCCAATGAACCCCGCGTGAGGAAAAACTATCTTCGATAATATGCGCAAGATATCCCACAATCAACCAAAACGGCAACCATTTAGTTGGCGGTGCAAGATAATTTTTTTGAAAAAATAGCATCAACCCATACACTACAAAAATACCTATAAACGAATGCGTAATCCCGCGATGACCAAACGCGGTGCGTGTTACGTTACTAACTACTTTGTGCCGCTTTCCAATAACTGATTGTGGATGATCAATATCTGGCAGAAGACTACCCACCGCTAAGGCTCCAACATTAATCCATGAAACCTCATTACTAGCGGCCACCAAGGGTAGCGTTAAGGCCAAGGTTGTTGTTATGTGTGTTTTCCATTGCACTTCACATCCCTCCTTATGATTGAATAACTCCGTCAATCATGTAGCGGATATGACTTCGACCGTTTTCTTGGATCACCTGCAACTGATTAGGAATTTCTTCCTCCATCCCTTCAACGTGACTAATCATACCAATCAATCGGTTCTGGCCTTCAATAATCCGAATACTATCCAAGACATTGTTTAAGGCCCCGATGTCTAAAGAATCAAACCCTTCGTCGATAAATAATGCTTCGACTTGTGGTCCACCGTGCTGACTCTGAATAACTTCACCCAGCGCTAGGGCCAAAGTCAAAGAAGCAATAAATCCTTCACCACCGGAAAGCGTAGATACAGAACGCTCTGTTCCTACAAACTCATCAAAAACATTAATTTGCAAGCCCGTCGTTTTACGGTATTTACTTTCTTCACTACTCAAAGTGAAATAATACCGATCTTGGAGTAAATGTGGTAGCCGTTCATTAGCTACTTGGAGAACTTGTTCTAAATAATGCTGTAAAACAAACCGTTCCAATGATAAGTGGTGGTCCCGGTTGTTTCCAGCAACAGCTTCAACTAACTGATGAATAAATCGTTGTTGCGTTTCATTATGTTTAAAATTTTCCCACAGCTGCTTAACTTGAGTATAAACCTGCTCATACTCCGTTAGGTCACGCTGCATCCGCCCCAAAATAACATTGGACTGCTCTTGTTGTGTACGCAATGCCTGCAATTTTTCTTTTAATGGTGATAGATCGTGCATCTTTTGCCCGGCTGTCTGGTCCTGCAATTTAGCATACTGCTGCTGGCGATTATTATAGTCATTAAACCAATTTGTCACTTTGGCGCGCAGTTGCGGCAAACCTGCCAAGTTTACTGTGTATTCTTCTAATTGGCGAATCGTCATTGCAACCGGAGCTTCACTAACAGCTCGTTCTAACTCTTGTCCACACTTGTGAATAACCGCTTCATTGTCTTTAATGAGTTGTTGATAAATCTGAAGCTGGCCCTGGATAGTTGAATAGTTTTGATCTAATGTATTTTTTTCTTGGTCCAATGCTTTCCGTGCAGTAGCAACTTGAGCAATAAAATCTTTATTTGCTTGGATTTGTTGTTCAATAGTCGCTAAATGTACTCCTGCTGGTACTTGTTGTAGAAGTTCATTTCGCTTGTTATTAATTATTTGCTGTTGTTCATGCCAGTCTGTTATTTGCGTTGCAATGGTTGCTTGTCCTGTTTCATTCTGTTGTTTTTGCACTGTGGCTTGGGTTACCTTTTGAGTAATATCAGCCAATTTATTTTCCAAGAACTCTGCCTGATGTTTGCTCTGAGCAAGCGCTGTTTGCTCTTGCATCAAGACTGCCTGACAATCAGCATTACTTTCAACCGTAACTTCCTGGGGAAGCATTTCTGTAAACTGATTTAATAGCTTTTCTACATCTGCCGTTTGGTTTGTTACTTGTTCTTGTAACTGAGCATATATAGCTTCTTGCTGATGGAGATAATTGCCTGCTCGTTCCCGCTCAGCCTGAGCTTTTTCATAGTCTGCCTCTGTCACTGACGTTATCTGAGTGGTAGCCACACGCGGATGATCTAAGGCACCACATACCGGGCAAGGTGTCCCTGGCTCTAACTGTTGAGCTAGTTGGGCAATTTGTTTAGCTACCCAATCATTATTAACGGCAGCGAAAACACGGTCTGCTTGCTGAACTTCTTGTTTGGCCTGAAGTATGCGCTTGTGTGTATTCTTCTTTTCTTTTTGCAGATGTTTCAATCGTTCTGCTTGCGTGCCAATACTCTGAGCACTTTGTTTAAGTTGGAAATAGCGCTGTTCTTGAGCTACTATTTTGACCGCCAAGTCTTCCTTCTGTCCGCTTAACTCTATTTGTCGGTGGAGATCCTGTTGCAAGTTTGCGTTCATGATCACCACTTGATCCTCAAGCTCAGTTTGACGTCTTTGGGCAGTGACCAATCGATTCTGCAACTCGGAGAATTGCCCATCGAGGTCAGCTAATTGCTGTAACATTTGGGCTTGGTTTTGTAATTGTTCTTGAGACTGGTTTAAAGCGACCGCTCGTTGCTCTTTTTCACTCAATTTGTGATTTTTATGCGCCCATTTTTCTAAAGCAAGCTTTACCTTTTCCATCCTGGCTTGCTGTTCTTGCTGATGCTGTTGCCCTTCTCGTAATTGTTTTTGCGCTTCATTTCGCCTAGTCAATGTTGTAACTTGTGTTTGAACCCACTCTAGCAATGCTACTCGCTGTTTATCAGCTTGCATTTGTGGCAACTCAGCTTGCAAGCTCTGCAATTGAGTTTGTAAATCCCGTAATTCTTGGAGACGATCATTGATTTGTTGATAAGTAACTAGTTGGTCTTGCCACTCTTTTTCTGTACGTTTTTGCTCCGCTATTCTCGCTTGTTGCTTTTGAAGATCTGCTTGCCGATCAGCGATTCGTTCATTCCAAGTATTGAGCCAATGGTCTGTGCTGTCTAAGGCTAAGTCACCCTGGGGGTCAACCTGACTTTTAATTGCCGCCAACTGTGCCTCCTGTTTTTGCAAAGTTGTTACCATTTTCTTAGCAGCATCCACCATTTGTTCTTTCCACTGTTGGTAAGCTTCCGTTCTAAAGATAGTCCGCAATGTTTTTTCTTTTTCATCACTATCAGCCAACAAAAACTTGTTAAATTGCTCTTGTGGAAGCAAAACTACTTGTCGAAACTGCTCAGCTGTCAAACCCAGGATTGCCAAGATCTTCTGGCGTACTTGTCCACTTTTTTTCAAAGTTACTTCTTTTTGGGGAGTTACATAATAGGTTAAACTAACCTCTTCACCATATTCTTTATTTCCTGTGCCGCGTTTTTTTCGCAAAACTTGTTTAGGCTGGCGAATTAGAGTGTAGGTTGTATCCTGATGTTCAAAAACCAATGACACGACAGTGCGCTCATCTGGTCCGGCAAAATTTGCTCGCAACTGGTTTCCTTCTCGCACTTGACCCGAAGTTTCCCCAAAAAAAGCATAAACTATTGCGTCAAGAATAGTAGTTTTCCCACTTCCTGTTTTACCTGCAATCAAAAATACCGGCTTATCAAAAAAGCGACTAAAATCAACCGTTTCATCCACATAAGGACCAAAATATTGCATCCGTATTTTAATTGGTTTCATTGTCATCCACCTCCTGTCGAACCTTTAATGCCCACTTTTCTTGTGCTGGTGCGAGTGGTTGCCCCGTGACATATTGATAGAAATCACGTAATACTACTACCGGATCTAACTGCTCACTATGTACATATCGTGAAATATTATTCCTCTGCTGAGGGTGGCGCCGAATACGCCGGCGAGTTAGTTCAAATAATCGGGGATAAACAGCATGGAGCCGATTAAACGCATCCATTACTGGTTCCTGATCAGTAAGCTCTACCGCTACATAATCTGTTTTCTCAACTTGAGCTTGCTGATCAAAACTTGTTACGTCAGCAAACGTCCCGGTAAGTTTCTTGATTGCATGCAAAGGCGTCAGTGGAATAAATTGACTGTTAAAGGGTGTCGTATCTATAATTCGGACGCCTTTAGTTTGGGTAATCTCGCCTGTGGAAAACATGAGGGGAGTACCACTATATTTAATTTTTTCATCAGTTAATGCTTGGGGATTGTGAATATGTCCCAAAGCCACATAATCAAAGGGCTGCAACACACCCGTTGCTACCATATCTACCCCTCCAACCACCGCCTCACTTTGTTGCGTACTACCGGCTTGATTAGCAGCAAAAAAGTGCGCTACTAAAACATGTTTTTTAGTTGGATCAAACATTTTTTGCATCTGTGCCACCAGTTTGATAACCGCATCCTGGGTGGTTTTGATTGTCCGATCAGCAAAAAAATTACGTGCCTGATACGGTTCAAAATATGGCAATAAGAAGAACTGCGTATCGTCAATGATAATTGGTTTCATTGCATCTTCAAGGTCAGTTACAATATGAACCCCCGCTTGTCGCATCCACTTATCCCCAGTACTCAACCTGACAGCTGAATCATGATTTCCACTAATTATTAGGAGTGGCAAATGTTCATGCAAGTTTAAATATTCCAACATCCCATTAACAGTCTGAACACTTTCTTCGCTAGCCAAACTCCGGTCGTATAAGTCCCCTGCAATTACCACTGCATCAACTTGTTCTTGCCGAGCAATTGCCACTATTTTTTGAAATGCATCTTGTTGCTCTACTTGTAATGAAAAGTCACCCAAGCGTTTACCAATATGCCAATCCGCCGTGTGTAAAAAACGCATCTTATCCTCCTACCGATCACTTGTTCGTTATTTTTAACAACATTATAGCATAGAAAAAGGACGTAACTTTTTCTGTTACGTCCCCTTTTTTATTTAAATTCGCTCGTTATTCAGCTTGTGCTTCGTCATCTGATTGAAATGGTTTCAATGCTGTCTGTAATGCATTTTGGAATAAATCATCTAAAACAGATACCAGTTGGTCTGGATCAGCAAAATTATTCAATGCATCATCTGTATCAGGAATAACAGTATCACTAACAAAATCAACTAAACTATTATGCATCTCCACCACAAATTGGTTGTCATCATCATTTAGTTGAAAGCCCTCGTCTACTCCGGCCCGTTCACTAGCAACCTGCATCATGCGAATAGCAGTATAACTTCCTGCATGTCGGGTCATTTCTCCCACACAATCTGAAAGCGGAATTGCCATTTCGAGATACTTTCCGTACAAGTCTTGTTGCCGTTTAAATAAAGTATATTCTTCAGTTAAAAAGTCCAGGAGATTTTCTTTTTCTTCATGATATTTATACATAACTCCACCTCAATTATTGACTGATTACGTTATTTCTATAAAGCTCCGTTGATAAATAGATAAAATAAGAGGTAACTGCCTCCGCCTAGGCAAATAATTCCAATAGCCAGAATTAAAATCTTTATCAACAACATATTACGTTGTCGTATTGTCCGGGCACTAATCAGCATTATCACACCGATCACGATCAACAGTACCAACACTAGCATCAATGATAGGCCCATAATTGCCCCCTTAGTCCTGCGACTCCAGTCTTGATTATAAACCTTCCCTTACTAGGATAACTAGTTAAGGACACTGCTCTTAATCTATTTATAACAAGTATACCAAAGATCCTACTGTCATTCACTTTCCACTTGCAAAAGGCTTTCCCACTTAGAAATTATTTTATCTAGCGAATATTTAGTTGCTTCTTGCAGAGCGTTGTGATGTAACTTCTCCCACAATTGTTGATCTTCAAGTAACCAGGCAATGGCTTGGGCAAAGCCTTGACTACCGGCCGACTGAGGAACAACGATTCCATTGTAACCATCTACAACCAAATCATTAATAGCTGGAATATCAAATGTGACTATTGGGCACCCCATTTCCAAAGCTTCTAGTATAACTAATGGCATTCCTTCCCAATACGAAGTTAGCAAAAACACTGAGCTACGTGCAAAAACTGTTGGCATTTCTGTAACGCGTCCCAGAAAATGAACCTGCGTTGCCAGATCTAATTGCTGGCATAAAGTGGTCAAGGTTTTGGCCTGTGAGCCAGTGCCTGCAATTTCGCATTGCCATTCAGGATTCAATTGGTTTAAATACGCTAGTGAGTATAATAATCGTTCATATCCTTTGACTGGTTCCAATCGTCCCGCTGCTAATAAATTTCTTCCATAATGAACTTTGATTGGGCTTACAAAGGTCCGAGGATTGACAATTTGTTGTACTTGACAATGAAAGTTATTCTCCATAGTCTTCACATCATCACTCGCCAATACTACATAAGTGTCTAGTTGTTTTAAATATCGCTGAAATAGACTGCGCCGTTGAAAATAATATTGCCGTGGTAAATAGAAATAATTTTGACAGCGGCCATGCTGCCATCCAGCGGTTTTTGCTTGGAGATGAGGGGCTAACCACGCTAGAAGAACACTGCGCCATCCTTCCACCCCAATTATCCAATCAAAATTTTGCTCATTAAAAAACGTTATCAATGGTTGGGCCGGAGGAAAATAGAGCAACTTCATCAAAGGAGAAAAAACTTGGTGATTTAACAGTCCTGTTTTATTATTCAATATCCGTCCCCAACGGTAGATATTTCCCATCCGGGGACGATGAAAAGAATACGTCTTCCGAATCAATGTAACTTTGCGACTAAATTTCGGATCAAAAGCGACAACGTCAGCAATACGGTCTTCAGTTACAACCACCACATCGTGCTTTTTAGCCAATGCTCCAGCAATCACTCGCGTTACTTGCTGAACGCCACCAAGTTTAATCACAGAAGTAACCCAAAAACATATTTTCATCGGTTCCCCTTCTTTCCATTCTTTTTCAGATTCAACCGTTGCCTAAGCTCAGCAGTATCAAAGAGACATGCCCGAATCAAACTTAACCGATCCCATAAATAATATTTAATGTCAGTTCTTAACCCTAGTTGAGACTGGCGTGCTTCATAACGAAGGCGGTGGATTTGATACCATTTACAGGTCAAAGTAGTTTCATGCCCATATTGTCGATAGATATATCTTTGCCCACAAAACCGTTTATAATGATCCTTTGAAATCTGATGACCATCGTGCCAATAATGATCAACTAGGAAACGAGGCACAATTACGCATCGATACTGACGACTGATTCGCAACCATAATTCGTAATCCTGGAATGCCAAAAGTCCATCCCTAAACAAATCACTTTTAGCAAATACTTCCCGGCGAATCAAAGGACGCGAAGTCCCGCCAATGTAATTAATAAACATTAAATCATCGAAACTCACGTCAGTCGTATCACTTCCGAAATGATAATTATATGTTTCAACCTTAGGAGGCTTATTATTTTGGCTTATAATCTTCCGGCCCCAACAACTCACCAAGCCAATATCTTGATTAGTAAAAAATTGCAACTGAGTTGCTATTTTATTAGGAAACCAAACATCATCGTCATCTAAAAAAGCAACAAACTCACCACGACTTTCCCAAAAACCACGATTTCGTGAAAATTGCCCGCCTTGATTGTGCGTATTACTCAAATGCTTGACGTGATCACCAAAAGTAGCCTTAACTTGATGCGACAACTTTGTATGTAAAGAACTATTCTTGCCATTATCATCAACTAGGATCAACTCAATATGTGGATATGTCTGGTGGAGAACAGAATCAATCGCGCGTTTTACTAATGAAAATGGTCGTCCGTAAGTTGTAATGATTGCTGACACTAACGTATTTTCCATGTTCTCTCACTCCTTTATTCCACTTATTACTAGGAGGCGCCATCATATTGAATTAATTAAAATAATATTATAAATCCACTTTTATGATACTAATGGCGATTAATTATTGTCAACTTGCAAACCTTTTAGCGTATAGCGTTACTCAACGATCAAAGGTTCCTTAATTAGTAATAACAAATGATCTTCTCGATAAGCTGTTTAGCTTCTAGATTAATGAGTAAAAAAAGACTGGAAAATGCTATTTTCCAGTCTTTTTTACTCGGATATTGATTTAATAAACTGATACATTATTTTAGTACCAACCATGGCTTAACCAATGTGACTTGGCTGCTGACCATGAGCCATAACGAGAAGCAACATAATTATCTGCCACACATTCTTGGTTAGCTGGTGAATAATCACCACCTAAGTAAGAACGACTCAATTGGTACTTACCATAATAGTTACCGTTGGATGCAGTATAAGATCCACCAGACTCATGACTAGCAATCCACGCCTTAGCTTCAGCATCGGAACCAGTAGCTGTACTTGGTGCTTGAGTTACTGGAGCTTGGTAAGCCGCCTGGTTCGTGTTACCAGTATTAGCGGAAGTATTATTGGCGGTTCCGTTAGTAGTATTAACAGGTTGTTCCCCTGTTACCAATAACTTTTGGCCGACAAGAATTAAGTTTTCGTTTTCTAGCTGATTAAGTTGCTTAATCTTAGCAACAGTTGTATCAAAGTGTTCAGCAATTTCAGAAACGGTATCGCCAGCCTTTACAGTATATGTTACGTTATCGGCATGCGCCGTAGAAGTTCCAACTACAAACATTCCCCCAGCAGCAGCTACTGACATTAAAACTTTCTTCATTGCCATAGTAATATTTCCTTCCTTAATTCTTTTACTTGTTTAAGTATTAACTAGTTTTATTTTTTAACTAAATCACATTCTTAGTATAATGTTCGGATATAACAGGCACTTGCCAGGCAAGTTACAAATTCGGCCTTTTTTGTAACATCGCCATAAATCCGTAACTTTTAAGTAACCTTATCTCCACAGCCATAGTTTTTTATTTCCCATGCTTCACTTTTATGTTTTACCTTTCATTTAAAATTGTTCTATAATGTAAGACATAACTATTAAAATGAAAGGAGTAACTCTGTGAAGAAACGCAATTATCTTTTCATTGTTAATCCAGAAGCCGGCAGTGGCCATGCGCAACAGGTGTGGCCCCAGTTGCGTCACTGGTTAAATGAGCAGCAGCTACTGTACTCTGTTCATTTCACTCAATATCCTCATCATGAGTACCAGCTCGCACAGGAGCTTGCCCACTACCTGACTTCAACTACTATCTTAGTGGTTGTTGGGGGTGACGGGACACTCCATGAGACATTGAATGGTCTTCATCATGCTGGTGTTCAAGTTACTATCGGTTATATTCCCTGTGGATCGGGGAACGACTTTGCGCGTGGGGCTAACATTCCTGCAGATCCCCTTGCAGCATTACAGAAGATCACTACTACCACTGATCCAACCACTCTTGATATTGGTGTTTTTTACGAGAAAACGCGCAATATTACTGCCGTTTTCACGAATAATTTAGGTATTGGCTTTGATGCCCGCGTTGTTCATCAAACTAACCGAGCGCCAAGTAAGAAATTCTTAAATAAGGTACGCTTAGGTATTTCTAGTTATGTTTTGTCAGCTATCAATGCCTTTTTTAGGCAACGCGCATTTCAACTCACTGCTACTATCGACAGGAAAACCCAAACTTATGAGCGTGCTTTTTTGGTAACTACTACTAACCACCCTTACTTCGGTGGTGGTGTCCCGATTATGCCCCTTGCCAAAATGAATGATGGTAAACTCGATTTAGTTATCATCGAAAAAAAATCTACCTTAAAGTTCATCTGGCTGTTCATAACTATGTTACTTCCGGGGCATAGATACCTCAGTTTTCGCAATTTTCACCACTTCCAAGCCAATCAAATTGACTTATCCACTACTAGTTCTGAATTTGGTCAAGCTGATGGGGAAGTTTTGAACAGTGATCCTTTCAATATTAGTTTCACTCTCAGCAAACAACAATTTTTAATTTAAAAACGTGTGTCTTTCAGTGAGATGATTATTTCATCAAAAGACACACGTTTTTATTTAACTAAAAATACTTGATCATTAATAAAATCTACTTGTGGATGATTGCGGTTAAGTTCTGCAACCAGGGTCAAGTGGCTATTTTGCCAAAATGCCTTGGAATTAGTTGCACCATTCTTTTCCCCAATCACAATAAATTTTCCAGCCCACTTTTGCTGACGCAAAAATTGGAGAATATGCCAATCAATTTCGTCCTGGTCAGGCGCCCACGCCAAAACAATGTTATCCACCACTCGATAATATTTTTGAACAGCCACCAGTGCATCGCTATTTTCCACTGTTGTCCATGGATGGGGATGTTCATTGTCTTGTCCTTTCCAATCCAAATTATCCGTCGCACGCATATTGGGGACAAACTTCGTTAATACTGCATTACCTGCCATTAATTCTAAACTCTTTGTTTGTTCAGCATTAATGAAATGTTTCAAATCCTGCACCCATCGCCGAGAAAAGAGATGCCATATGCCAAACTTTTCCACAAGGAGCTGGCGCAGATCTAATAATTCCGATTCAAATGTTAGTAACTGCGGATACTTCCCTAAATTATCCACAAGTTCTGTTTCAGAAAACTCCAAGGAAATTAATTGGCCTGGGAGTTCATGCTGTTTTATTGCTGCAAGGATTTGCTGCACTACCCTGATTCGAGTCTGTGCCGGGACAAAATCCCGGTATTCATCCAGCCAAGCTGCTAATTTTTGTTGATATGCTGTCAGTTCCATTGTCTCACCTTCTATACTATTCTCATTCAGTATACGCCATCGTATTGTTAAATACTCATTATAGAAAGATTGTTTGCTCACTTCTTTTCTTTTAGGCAGATTGTAAAATTTAAGTTGAACATTTTAGTGGACAGAAAAACCCATAAAGGTCTTTAATGGTGTCGTTACAACATTCCATTAGAAAGAAGGACCTTTATGGGCACCACTATCTTATCATTTGAAGACCGCATTGTCATCGAAACGCTTCGTCATGAAAAGCGATCTCTTCGATATATCGCTGATTACCTGGGCTTTAGTAAGACTACTATCTTTAATGAAATTCACCGGTTAAAGGGTGAATACCATGCGACTAGTGCGCAAGCCGACCACGAAACTAAACTTAGTTATCGTGGTCGTAAATGCTCATTAACGGCTAACCTCAAGCGACTAAT
>NZ_AUHQ01000038.1 GCF_000423265.1 Ligilactobacillus saerimneri DSM 16049
ATCAATTAGGAACTAATCTCAAGACACTGACGGTTGATCACGGGAAAGAGTTCGCCAACTACCAATCAATTGAGAAAAATACCGGCGTGCCGTTGTACTTTGCCCATGCTTATTCTCCGCATGAACGTGGTAGTAATGAGAATCGTAATCGAGTGTTACGGCGATTTATTCCTAAGGGTCAGCCAATTGAAGAGATTAGTGATGATGAATTGATTCAGATTAACTGGTATCTGAATTCACGGCCACTCAAATGTTTGAACTGGCGAACTCCAATTGAGATCTTTTTGCTTAATCTGCGTCATTAAATTTGTTCAAGTTATTTATTGCAATCTACCAAATACAAAAAGCGCGCCAATCTTAGGTGCGCTCATTAGCCTTATTCATTTTGATCCGGCTTAACATATACTTGCCGTGGCTTGCTTCCATCAGCTGGGCCAATTAGCCCCGCTGCTTCTAGTTGATCAACGATCCGGGCTGCACGGTTATAGCCAATCTTAAACCGGCGTTGCAATAATGATATGCTGCACTTCTGTTGCTGCTGAATAAATGTTACCACTTCATCAAAAAGTACGTCCCGTTCCTCAGCCTCATTCTCATCAGCAAGTTCATTATCTGTTACCAAGAGTGTCTCATCATAATCCGCTTGGGCTTGCTTCTTGATGAAGTCAACCACATTCTTGACATCATCATCTGTAACAAATGCCCCCTGAACCCGGGTCGGTTTGTTCTGTCCCATTGGCAGGTACAGCATGTCCCCCCGGCCTAGGAGTTTTTCTGCACCAGATTGGTCAATAATTGTACGCGAGTCAGTATTGCTGGAGACAGCAAAAGCCATCCGTGATGGCACATTGGCCTTGATCAAACCAGTAATGACATCCACTGAGGGGCGCTGGGTAGCAAGAATCAAATGGATCCCTGCGGCCCGCCCCATCTGTGCAATACGAATAATCGCCGCTTCGACTTCACTCGCTGCTACCATCATCAGGTCTGATAGTTCGTCCAAGACACAAACAATATATGGCATCAACGGTTCAGCCGTGCCCTGCTCCTGGTTTTGTCGCATAATCATTTCATTATATGTTTCAATTTTACGCTGCCCCGTATTAGCAAACTGCTCATAACGATCTTCCATTACCTTGACCAGCTTATGCAGAGCTTTAGCCGCCTTTTGTGGTTCAGTTACAACTGGCGTTAGCAGGTGAGGGATATCATTATAAATCCCCAATTCAACTTTTTTAGGATCGACTAAAACGAGCTTGACTTCAGTGGGCAGGTTGTTAATCAGTAAACTAGTGATGATATCATTAATCGCTACTGACTTCCCACTCCCCGTCGAACCAGCAATCAGCAGGTGGGGCATCTTAGCCAGGTCAGCTGTGATTAATTTGCCCGCAATATCGCGTCCAATGGGCACTTCCAGTGGTTGGTGGGACATTTTTTGCTCCTCACTAATAACATCTTTAAATGCTACCGGTGCCACTTTTTGATTGGGAACTTCGATCCCAATCAAAGCCTTTCCTGGAATTGGTGCCTCAATCCGAATATCTTTAGCAGCTAGAGCCAAGGCTAAATCATTAGTCAAATTAACTATTTTGCTCACTTTAACCCCAATGGCGGGATGTAACTCGTATTTCGTAACTGACGGTCCCAAAATAGTATTTTTTAGTTCAACATCAACACCGAAACTCTCGAAGGTTTCCTTCAAGATCCGCTCGTTGCGCTTAATAACTTGTTTTTCTGCACTCTGATCAACTGTTGTCCCGTCCTGAAGCAAACTCAAAGGTGGCAACTGATAATCAGTGAGTAGCGTTCGGTAGCGTTGCTGCAACATTGGTTTTACCTGTTTCTGATCTTCATGATCGGCTTCACCGCTCTTAGGCGGTTGAACCTGATTCCACACGCTTGTCTGCTTTTCAGGTTCCCTATCGGTAATCGCTTTTTCCCTAGGGGCCATGGCAACCGATGGTTGAACACCTGGCTCTTGGGGATCAGCTTGGATTTTTTCAGGGGCTTTTTCCTTGCGGCGTTTGTCTGCTTGTTGCTTAAAGTTATGGAATACTTCTTTACCCTTTTGACCACCACGGCTAGCCCACTTTCCACTCCATCGAAAAACCTGCGCCAAAAAACGCCCCACTACTTCCAATGCCTGGCGGGAACTTATGTTAAAGGCAGTTAAAACGCCGAGGATGATAAGTAAACTCGCAATTATAAATGAACCCAACTGGGCCACCAAAAAATGTGTCCCAGTGTACAGGAAGGCTGCTACCATCCCCCCACCAACCGAATTACCTAGTGTATCAGCAATAATATCTTGAATTAGATACTGCCAATTAATGCTGATAAAATTAGCATGTAAATCCAATTGCTGGAAAAAATACGCTTCTTTAAATAAAAGACTTCCCCCTACTATGAGACTACTTGCCCACCATGTCCGCTTGCTCAGGTGGGGGTCACGGTCATTAAGGAGCAAATATCCTCCTAAAAGAACCACCAAAACTGCCAAAACTTGATAGAAATCGCCACTAACAATCCGCAATAAATTGTCAAATAGTCGTCCTAAATGGCCTAATTTTAGTAACCCCAGCACTCCTAAAAGAATAAAAATTAAACCCTCAACTCGCCGGGAATGATCGGTCGAAGTAGCAGTTCTTCTTTTTTTTCTTTTTCTTTGCGGCATGAGTGCTTCCCCCTTTAGTCTCTTTTACTTAAGTTTATCATGCTCATAAGTATGCTGGGTTTCCAGCGCAGGAAATTGTTGTTGCCGTAAGGCTTCGTAGATCACAATAGCAGCCGAGTTGGATAGGTTTAACGCTCTGATGTTGTGATCATTTTGCGGAATACGGACACATTTTTCTGGATACCGCCGCATAAATTGTTCAGGTAAGCCTGTCGTTTCCTTGCCGAAAAGGAAATAGTGATCCTTAGTTGTATCAGTATAGTCAACTTCAGTGTATGCTCGTTCAGCAAACTTAGAAACAATATACAAATTATTCAGATCTGGAATGGAATCAATGAATTCCCGCAGGTTTTTATGATAAGTAATCTTGACCTTATCCCAATAGTCTAAGCCAGCCCGCTTCATATGTTTGTCATCAGTCGAAAAACCTAATGGTTCAATTAGATGTAACTCCGTATTAGTTCCCGCACATGTCCGGGCAATATTTCCCGTATTAGCAGGCATCAATGGTTCAAATAGCGCAATATGATTTGTCACTGTTAACTTCCTCTCTGGTAAAATGTGCATAAAAAAAGCGTAACCATTCGGTGTGGGCACGGCGAACAGCTACGTTATGAAGTACAATCATCTAGTAACTAACGTTATTGACGATAATTACTAACAACCGATTTCTTAGAAATTATAATACCACAATTTTAGATAATTACAAGCCCTTTTGTTTTTATCGTTCCACTGCAATATAGCGTCCCCGCACCAAACTGACAAGATCCTCACGTTTCATCCTAACCGACCGCCCGATTTTACCGGCTGATACCGAAATCTCAGAATATTCTTTAATTCGTTCATCAAAATAAATAGGAAAGCCTTTTTTAAAACTGATCCCAATTGGCGTATTAGCTCCATGAACATAACCAGTAATATTAATTAACTTTTTGTTATCAGCCAAATGAACTTGCTTCTTCCCCAATTCATGGGCAACCTTCTTTAAATCAATTTCATTTTGCAATGGTAGGCACACTACTAAATAATCCTTGGGATCTTGATTAGCATTGAGAACAATCGTTTTTAGCAAGCTTCCTGCTGGAACACCCTGTTCCTCTGCTTCTGCTAAAGCGTCATTTCCACGATTGATCCAATCAAATGTATATTCTTGATACGCAATTCCATGTTGGTCTAAGATCCGCTCTTCATTAGTCTTTTTTAACTTCTTTTTCTTAGCCATCATGCTCCCCCTCTGTTAATTTATTATTAATTATAGTTTTATCATAATGTCTTATGCAAATAAAAAGAGCCATCATAAAGCGGATTTACACCGGTTAAACCTGGAAAATTGCTTCATTGATATGGCTCTTTGTTAGCTATACTTGATGATAGTTCCCTTTTTGATCTGAGGTAACTCATATGGTTCCAAGTAAATAGCATTTTGCTGTGGGTTTTCTGGTACATCTTTAAAGTTCAAAGTAGCATGGCCAATCATCAAGATATTACTCTTTACTAGCTCGCCAACATACTTTACTGTGTATTCTTGATCATCAAACTTGATCTTGTTGCCAACAGCAATATCATAATTCTCTGGTAAAAGCCCTGAGAATCGTTGAATAACCGAAACCTTCCGTAATTGATCGGACGCAGTTTCGTCAAATAAGATCAGTAGCGGATCATCTGCTGAAATTGCTTCTGATCCAATTGACATCACTTGCGATTCAAGCATCATTTTCCCTCCTTACCATTAATTTTTATATTCATTTTACCATAGTTCCCGCCGTGGTTGTACCAGCAAACTTAATCCCACCAGGAGAAAGAAAGTTCGCCAACTATAGTGTGCTATACTGAGAATAAATTAATTTCTAGCTTTATTCTGTGAAAGGATGATATTTATGGAAGAAAAAATCCTTTTTGGAACCTATACCAGTAAGGCAAGTAAGGGGATTTACAGTGGAACGCTTGACCCAGTAACCGCCAAAGTACATGACATCAAGAACATTGCTACCCTAGATAACCCTACTTATCTTACAACTGACGACAATGGGGGCCTATATTCGATTATTAAGCGGGGAAATGAAGCAGGTGTAGCCAGTTACGTTTATGATGCTAACTCTGGGACAGCTCAATTAAAGTCCACCGTCCTAGCTTCTGGCCCAGCCCCATGCTATGTTGCTTATGATGCTACTAAGCACCTCCTTTTTTCTGCAAATTACCATACCGCTGACATCAAGTTATACCGGGTAGCAGCAGACCATACTTTGACCCTCTGTGATACTTTACATCGTTGCGGTCATGGCCCCCGTCCAGAACAGCAAAGCGCACACCTGCACTACGTTGATCTGGCTCCTGACGGCAATTTAATTGCTGTTGATCTTGGTTCTGACCAGCTGCTGACACTTCATGTTGCGGATGATCGCCTTATTTTGGACCATGTTACTGACCTCCCTGCCGGGTTTGGTCCGCGGCATATTGTTTTCAAAGACGAAGCTACCGCTTATGTGGTCGGGGAATTAAGCAGTCAAGTCGCTCTGCTTCATTATTCCAACGGACGCTTTACTATCGTGGCAACTCATGCCACTATTCCTGCCTCTTGGCAGGCTCATAATGGGGCAGCAGCGATTCGCATATCAGCTGATAAAAAATTCCTCTATGTTTCCAACCGTGGTTACAATTCGATTGCTGTTTTTGCAATCACTGCCAATAATCAGTTACACTTAATCCAAAATGCTAACACTGCTGGGGACTTTCCGCGGGACTTTGCCCTCGATCCAACCGGCAAGTTTCTCTTAGTAGCCCACCAAAATTCTGACAACCTTACCCTTTTCCGGCGCGATCCTGCTACTGGTTTGTTACGCCAACGCCTCTGGCACGACACAACTTTACCGCAAGGGGTATGTGTTCACTTTATTGGAGGAAATAATTAATGTTAATTAAAAATAAAGTTGTTACTAACTTTGCTGCTGTAACTGCTGCTCTCAATGCTGGTTACACCCACTTAACTATCGCTAGCGCAACTTCACCACTGACAACCCCTAGTCATGGTTTTATTGCTGAAACGATACGCTATGCCCATGAACATGGCGCTGCGGTTGATGTTCTCATCGCTGCTCCCAAGCCTGACTATATCTACAATGACAGTGAAATTAAAATCATGGAAGCTGATGTTTTCACTGTGCAGTCATTAGGTGCAGATGGAGTAATTATCAATGCACTAACTGACAAAGGCGGTTTAGACAGCTCAAGTTTAGTGCAGTTGATAGCAGCTGCGGGTGGAATGCAAGTTAGCTTAGGCTGGAGCATTGATCAGTTAGCTCCAAGTCAAGTAACCGCTACAATTAAATGGGCCCATGATCAGCAACTTGATCACATTTACTCGACGCAACATGATCTCTCTGATTCCCTGGTGGTGCCTGTTGTTGCTTCAGATGCAGCTGATCTTTCCGATCAGTACCGGTTTATCTTAGAACTGTAATTTAGGAGTTAGGGAATAGCGCTGATTTATTAATTTCTCTAATTTTTATTATTCTGACTTAGGTGCAAGCTGATTTGCGCCTAAGTTTTTTATTTTGCAGCTACAAAATGCATACATAATTTTCTAAAATTAGTCCTTTTGCCAATTCCACCCGGTATATAGTTTTATATGGCGGGTGTTTATGTGCTCTCATATATTGACAAGAAAAAAGGAGGTCATCCAACCTCCTTTTGCACTAATTATTATTGTTGTTGCATTCTAGTTACTTTGAGTAACCGGGCGATATTCTCTGCAGTTTGAGCGATATCATGCTTGCCATCAGCAATCGCCTGATCTAGATCTTTAACCCCGGCTGGAGTAGCAAAAATGGCATCCATTGCTGCACTTCCATACAATGAATCAATATTTTCGCCAACATTTCCTGCCAAGACAATTACTGGCGCCGTTGGCGTTACTTCTTTAGTTGCTTTAGCTACGCCAAAAGGTGTTTTGCCAAACTTAGTTTGAAAATCAATCCCACCTTCACCAGTAAAGACAAAATCTACTCCTTGGGCTTGTTGTTTTAGGTGGGTAAACTCAATCACTAAATCGATTCCGCGTGCCATTTGTGCCTGGGTAAAGGCTAAAAGCCCCATTCCCAAACCACCAGCAGCTCCGGCACCAGCTGTGTGCTCAAGGTCTTTCCCCAAATCACGTTTAACAATATTTGCGTAATGGTGCAGGTTATGGTCTAAAACAGCCACATCAGCTGCACTGGCACCTTTTTGGGGACCAAATACTGCCGCTGCTCCGTTTTCTCCTGTTAAGGGATTGGTCACATCCGAAGCAATTAGAATAGTTGTTTCTTGCAGGCGGGGATCAGCCTCTTGGCTTTCAATGTGATCAAGACGGTTCAAAGCCCCACCACCAAAGGCTAGTTCTTGATTATTTTTATCTTGCAAACGAAAGCCTAATGCTTGTGCCATGCCTGCACCACCATCATTAGTGGCCGAACCACCAATTCCCAAGATGATCTTTTTTATCCCTTGGTCTAGTGCGTCTAAGATTAATTCTCCGGTCCCATAGGTCGTTGTTACTAAAGGATTTTTCGTCTGTTCGTTCACATATTGAATGCCACTGGCCTGGGCCATCTCAATCACAGCTGTCTGTCCGTCACCTAAGATCCCATACTGAGCAGCAACTGTTGTGCCCAAGGGTCCTGTAACATGCTTAGTGAGCAAGCGTCCTGCTGTCGCATCAACCAGTGACTGGACTGTTCCTTCACCACCATCAGCCATCGGAACCAACCGGTATTCTGCTTGGGGATAAACCCGCTCGATACCCGCCTTGATTGCCTGTGCAACTTCCTTAGCAGTCAACGAACCCTTAAAAGAATCAGGTGCAATAAGAAATTTCATGTTAACCTCCTAAACTAAGTGCAAAAAGCCATATAAAAGCGTTGCAGTCAAACAAGCCGCCCCACCACATAACATTTCAAAAAGAATACCTTCTGACCGTTCTTTAATGTTCATATGCATTGCAGATCCGGTAACGTGGAAGTAATTCCCCTGTGGCAACTGGTCGATAACAATCGCCCCAGTATGAACCATTGCAGCGCCAGCCAAAGGACTGACACCAAAGCCCAAAATTGCCTTTGAAAATGAACCGGTGGCCAAAATAACCCCAGTAGAAGTGGAAGCAGCTGCCCCAGCCATCAAGATCCCAGACAACGGGGCTAATAAAGTTCCTGGAATATGGCTGACTTTAATTGCGGTTATCAGTAATTCAGGCAAAGTAGATTGGGTAATCGTGGCCCCAATAGCTCCAGCCCCAATCAAAATCATAACAACCGTTGTCATCTTAGCCACACCAGTAGCAGCATAATGCGATAAATAAGCTCCCTTTTTCATTGCCAAGGCGCCAATAACGGCAGCAAACGGCAAGACATAGGTGGCATCCAGATCAATTGTACTCATCCACCCAATGTGAAAAATCTGCCCTAGTGGATTAATCAGCAACAAAATAATGGCAATGATTGGTGTTACCAAGGAAGCCCATAAAGGCGGTAGACTGTCTAAGGCATCCTGATCACTTTCATCCAGATCAGTATCCTTTACTGCTGGACCTCTACCTTTAAGGAAAGAAGCGACAATTACAGTAACAATAAGTGCTACTAAAGCGGGAATAAAATCTGCAATCATCACTTGACTAAGATTTAATCCAAAACCCTTAGCAGCAGCAATTGTATTGGCATTCGGTGATATGATATTTCCCGCTTTGCCACCACCTGAAAGGGCAACCAACAAAGCCAACTTAGAAATATGACTCCGGTGTCCGACTTCAAGTGCAATTGGCGCAACGATCAAAACTGCTACCGGAATAAATACCCCCACAGCAGTAATCACCATTGTGGCCAACGCAAGGGCAAATAGTGCCATTTTGTCCCCTAACTTTTTTACAATTGTCCGTGCTAATGTATTGGCAGCTCCCGACTCCATCATAACGCCGGCCAACATCCCCGCTGCCAGGACCCGGACAACGGTTCCCATGACACTTTGTGAACCTTTCACTAATACATCTACTGTTTGCGCTAAATTAGCGCCACCTAACAGGCAGCCAATGATCGCACCCAAAAAAAGAGCATATACTGCATTTAGTTTACGCAAAATCAAGATAATTGCGCTCGCAAGACCGATCAAGGCCCCCCACCACGAAATAATCACGTATTACATCTCCCTAGTAATGATAAATCAGTTTTTAGTATAGTAGTCTAACTTTGTGAAATCAATAACAAACTTTATTCATGCTTCGAATACTAAAAAAACCTTGTCCAGCCGGGTGGAACATCCGGCTGGACAAGGCTAGCTTAAGCTTATTCATTGTCCAACAAAAAAATTCAAGAATAAGCGCGCAATATTAAAGTAGATCAACACTGATGTTAAGTCACTAAGAGTTGAGATAAAGGGACCAGAAGCCACCGCTGGGTCAACCCCTATCTTGTCCATAAACATTGGAATAAAACTCCCCGCTAAGTTAGCGACGATAATTGCACACATCATGGCAAAACCGATCACAAATCCCAACACAAAATTATGCTTCCAGATACCGACGATTATCATGATCACTGTGCCTGTAACCAAACCCAAAATCACGCCTGTGATCAACTCACCAAACAATTGGCGAAGCAACGACTTTTCGTCATCATCAAATGCTAAGCGGCGCACTGCCGTCGCCAAACTTTGGGTTCCGGCATTCCCAGCCGTCCCCGTAATTGATGACATGAAAACCGCTAAAATACTAGCTTGACTAACTAAGCTTTCATAATGTGAAATCAGACTAGTAGTCGACATCCCCAAGAGTAACAACGTAATCAGCCATGGCATCCGCTTAAAGGCAGCCCGCCACGGACTTTCATCTGGTTGCTCAACGTCAACCGCAGCCAACCCAGAGTAATCTTCCGCCGACTCTTCATCAATAACGTCAATGATATCATCGACGTTGATAATACCGATCATATGGTTGGCAAAATCAGTTACCGGGATAGCCAAGAAGTTATAGTCCCGAATTGTCCGAGCAACATCTTCCTGATCGTCTTCAACCTTTACCGACATTACTTGCCGGTTCATAATATCTTTAACCATAATGTGGTTTTCATTGCGGAGCATATCCCGCAAGGTCAAAATCCCCACTAAACGTTGCTCATCGTTGATAACATATACATAATAAATAGTTTCGGCATCTTTAGCCGCTACTTTAATTTCTTGCATTGCCTGCTCAACATTAAGCTCCTGCGAAATAGCGACAAATTCTGTCGACATGATCGAACCAGCTGTCTTATCCTCATAATGGAGTAATTTACGAATCTCAGCTGCTGTTTTAGCCGGTAATAACCGTAAGTAATTATTCAGATGTTCTTTATTGGCATAAGCCAAGATATCAACGACATTATCTGAATACATTTCATTAATTACCCCGGCCGCATATGTAGGAGTCATTTCATCAAAAAATGCTACCACTTTTTCAGGTTCTTCTTCAATCGCGTTGAACATATCCCCAACTTCTTCGGGGGTCAAGTACCGGTATAACCGTGTTCGTTCATCCCGGTCTAATTCAATAAATACCTGTGCTTGTTCATAAACGTGATAAGCCAAATAAGTTTCCCGAAACTTACGGGCTTTTTGAGCATCTAATAACGTTTTTATGGTTGTGATCTGCTCATGATTATTCAGTTGTTTTTCAACCATGAATAGTCACCTCTTCTATTTTAATTTCAGTAATTGTGCTAGTTCGCTTGGTAAAGGTGTATTGACTACCACCTGCTTATGGGAAAAAGGTTGCCAAAATTGTAAGTAATGGCAGTGTAAGGCTTGACGCTCGAGGCCTACTCCTTGTGGCCCTCCGTACAGTCGATCACCAATCAACGGATGTCCCATAAAAGCAGCGTGGACCCTAATTTGATGCGTACGCCCCGTTTTCAAGTCAACCTCATATAGGCTATTACCATTGCTTACTTTTAGCCGGGTAAAGTGGCTATATGCCAATTTGCCGTCAGAACGCACCTGGCGCTTGTATACATTATCTGGATCAGGACCAATTGGTTGAGCAACTACAAAATCCGTTTCCCAATCATCTCCAGCAATGATTGCATAGTAATGCTTGAGTAGTGTGTGGGCTGTTAGCTGCTGGGCAACAGCAGCATGAGCCAACCGGTGCTTAGCAAAAAGAACTAAGCCTGAAGTATCGCGGTCTAGGCGCGTTACAATGTGGGGAACAATTCCTTGCTGCTCATATCCACGAAGCAAATAGTAGCCCCACACCCTACTTACCAATGAATCATCCGGATGAACAGCTGAAGGAATTGAAGCCAAGTGGCCCGGTTTATTCACCACTAAAAAATCGCGATCTTCATAAACCACCTGTATTGGCACAAAGGATGGCACGATGTTAGTACTGATTGGTTCTGGGGGAAGAATCACATGAACCTGGTCACCAGCAAAAAGCTTATCAATTTTGCGGCTGGACTGACCATTAACTAAGATTGTCCCCTCGACATCATTACGAATTGTACTCAGTAAACGCCGGGAAAGTTGTTGTTCTTTGAGGAAAGTTTTCAACTTCATGGGGACTTCCCCTTGATATTCCCACTGCAAATCCATTATCTTTTACTCCCAATGAATGATTCCTGTACCCGGTCCCAAAAATCATTATGGCGGTATTTAGCAAACTGGATACGGTGCTTGGATACCCGGTAAGAAATCTGGGCAATCTTTTTTTGGGGCAAGGTCATAGCGTCAACAGTTAAAAGAAACTCTGTTTCCTGTTCAGGAATGAATTTCACCGTATCATTAGGCGAAATAATCATCGGTGATCCCAAAGTTCGAAAAACCAAATTGTTTAAGGAACTAATCTCAGCCACCTGCATTACATCGAGGTCAGGATGAACTACTGCCCCACCCAACGACTTATTATAGGCAGTTGATCCCGTAGGAGTGGAAACACACAGCCCATCACCCCGGAACCTTTCAAAAAATTCTCCCCCGATATAAACATCCGTCACTAAGGTTGCACTCAATTTTTTTAAGGCCGACTCGTTTAAAGCCAAATATTCCCTACACTTCGCTGTATCAGCAAACTGTACCTTAACTTCTAGCAACGGATAGGTAACTGCTTGGTCATTGTCCGATAATAAACTAACCACTAGATCGTCTAGTTCATTGGCTTGCCAATCTGTATAGAAGCCTAAATGACCGGTATGGACACCAATAAATCGTATCCGATCAACTTGATCTTGATAATCATGGAAAGCCGAAAGCAACGTTCCGTCACCCCCAATAGAAATAACAATATCAGGGTATTGATCATCAACTCCGATCCCATTATCCCTTAATTTCTGCAAGAGCGTTTGCTTAATCACCTGTGTTTTAGCTAATTTATTTGCGACAATTGCTACTTTCATTGTCTTTCCTCCAAAACTGGTTTCATTTACCTACTGGAACAGGTGGGGATGCCCGCCTTTATTCTTCCGGTGTTCAAACTCTTTTTGTGCCTTTTGAATCTCATCCCTAATATTGGACATTTCTGTGTCTAATAAAAACGTTGCCTCAGCACTTTTTTGCAACCGTTGCGCCAATTCATGCGGAAACTGTCCATG
The DNA here is from genome assembly GCF_000423265.1 of Ligilactobacillus saerimneri DSM 16049. Lineage (GTDB taxonomy): Bacteria > Bacillota > Bacilli > Lactobacillales > Lactobacillaceae > Ligilactobacillus > Ligilactobacillus saerimneri. The sequence goes on from NZ_AUHQ01000038.1 coordinate 12,265, forward strand.
ATATTTGTAGTTTAGTGAATGCTCAATAGTTGCCCAAAAATTCATCGCCATCGTCCGCACCTGAATTTCAGCCTTTACCACTTTGATGTCAGTTAGCGTCTGCACCGGATATTCAATGATAATGTGGTATGACCGGTAGCCGCTCGGTTTACGATTGGAAATATAGTCGCGTTCTTCCAAGATTTTAAAGTCCTGCCGCCGCCGAATTAATGCCACGACTTGGTATATATCCTCTACAAATTGACATACGATACGAACCCCGGCAATATCTTCCATATCCGGGTCTAGCCGTGATAACGGAATATTGCGTCGCTTCATCTTTTCCTCAATACTTGCCAGCGTTTTTACCCGTCCCGTTACTAATTCAATCGGCACGTGCTGACCCGTTTGGGCAAATTGTTCCTGATATTCCTGAAATTTGAAGATTAATTCATTAACAGCCTGACTATAAGGCTGAATAAACTGTATCCAGTTTTCCATCACACGCATAACCCTCATTTCGCCTCAATATACACTTTTTCAGTGTAACACAGATCAGAAGTATGCCAAAAGCAAACTCATTATTCTTGCAGGAAAAACATAATAATTGAAAAAAAATTTGTTTTTGATAAAGTAAGGATAGTTATATGTGAGGCGGAGGAGAAAAGTTGTTAGAAGTATATTTATTCGTTAATCCAATTGGAAAAATTTGCTATCAAGCTGAAAAGGACTTATTGGAGTTGGTCAGCCATACTTCACAAAAAATCCGGTTCCGTTTCATTACGTTAATGTCGCTCAAAACAATTGAAACTGTTATGTTGCGTCATCACTTGGCACTGGATAACTTAGAAGCACGTAATGACCTTTCCCAACAAATCTATCAGTCTGCTATTGATTACAAAGCAGCTTGTTTTCAGGGAAAAGAACGTGGTTGTCAATTTTTATTAAGCGTTCAAAAGCAAGTCGGGGTAGAGAAACAACCTTATAGCGATGCAGTAGCTAAAAAAGCAGCGGCGGTTGCTCACCTTGATTGGGAAATGTTTTCCCAAGATCGCAACTCACCGCTAGCAGTCGCGTCTTTCCATAAAGACCAAAAAGTGGCTGCCGAAATGAATGTCACTGATCATCCAACTATTGTTGTATGTGACCCTATTAATGATACCTGTGCTTTTTCTTTTCAAGGTACGGGTGCTATTAAGGCCCTTGCTACTTACTTAGCAGAAAAAGAAACCGGGACCGATTCAGTTGCAGGCACATTCCCATTACCCCACAATTAAGATAATTAAGAGAAGGTTATCCGCCTTCTCTTTTTTATTTGCTAATATTACATAATAATGTGGAAAATAACTGCACGCCTAGAAGCTTGGGATATATGCAGACCCACCGCCTTGTCACAAGGATGTTTTACATCCATTTGTCGATTATTTTTTCCAAAATTTCTTTTTGTTTGGCAGATTGTAAAATTTAAGTTGAACATTTTAGTGGACAGAAAAACCCATAAAGGTCTTTAATGGTGTCGTTACAACATTCCATTAGAAAGAAGGACCTTTATGGGCACCACTAT
>NZ_AUHQ01000039.1 GCF_000423265.1 Ligilactobacillus saerimneri DSM 16049
GGCTCCGAGTTCGCGGATCTATCAAATCTTGAGCAAGTTTCCAAGACGCTTGTGTATTATGCTCACCCTTATACATCCTGTGATAAAGGTAGCGTAGAGCGGCACAACGGGCTTATCAGACGCTATATTCCTAAGGGAGACCGGATAGATAAGTACAGCGTGGAAGACATTGCTAAGATCGAAGTATGGTGCAACTCTCTTCCTCGAAAGATCTTAAACTACAAGACTCCAGAAGAGTGCTTTGACATAGAGCTTGACCATATTTATCGACACAGATAGTCAAAATCTACCAGATGCTATTGGCAAGTGTTCAATTTATTATTGCAATTGGCGATTAAATTTGTTCAAGTTATTTATTGCAATCTACCCATTACTAATAATTTTTGGGGTAAACGTGGTTTTTGTTCATGGTCTTCAGCCGGCACACCTAGACGCAAACCTAGTACTGGGATGACCATTGCTGGCAAGTCTAAAAGTTCCGTTACAGCCTTAAGATCATTGCGAATACTTCCCAAGATCACCCCACCTAAGCCAAGGCTCTCCGCCGCTACATACATATTCTGTAACGCTAGGGTCGCATCAGCCATCCCCTGCAAGTAGAGGTCCATAGTATGCAAGCGGCCATCATCAACCCCATTTTTTCGCCGGATCTGTTGGTTACGCCGCAAATCAGCTACAAAAATAAACAGGTCCCCATTTTCTGCAATCGCTGGTTGCCGGCAAATGCTAGCGAAACGACGTTTCTTTGCCAGATCCGTCACATGAATGAGCGAAAACTGCTGTAAATATTGACTAGTTGCTGTCCGGCGTGCTACTTCATACAAAGTAGTTAGCGTTTCTTTATCTAACGGCTGGTCGGTAAATTGCCGTACCGTCCGATGATTCAACTGTGTTGTAATAGTATCATTTGTCTGCATCAACACCACTCCTTTTTAAGAAAGAAAAACGCAGCACCAACTTAGGTGCTACGTTAATCTATATTTAATTAGTCATTGTATCGCCACTTTGAATCAGCTACAATTCGCGCTGCAATCAAACCTAACGGTAAGGCAATAATAATCAAAATTGCTTGGGTTAACCAGTAGGCTCCCACTCCTATCGAAGTTAACCCGATATTATACGTTGCCCGATATAAATATAATCCTGGAACCATGATCACAATCGATGGAACAGTTAACGAAATCCGGGGGAAGTCCATCTTCTTATGAATCAATGATGCCAACAAGCCCGCTACTAAAGCGCCACAAAAAGCAGCTGCACTGGGGGGCATATGGCCTAAATCAACTAATTCTAACCGCAAAGTATTGGCTATGGCCCCAATCACACCAGCTGTGGTTGCCATCTTAGGTGTCGAGTTGAACATAATTGAGAAACCGAAAACCCCACAAAAACTGGCTGGCAACCGTAATAATAATAACACTAGTGGAGGTAAATTAAGCGGAATAAAGTCTGCTGGGCGCAAATGAACTGTATATGCCACTAGCCACCCGACTAGGGTCGCAACAACTACAATTGTTACCGCATGAGCTAGGCGTTCTAGTCCAGACCGCATATCCAATTTGGCAATATCGAGCCCGCTAGTAATGAATGGAAATCCTGGAATAACAAACAACATTGCACCAATATACCCCGCTTCATGCCGTTCATTGATATTAAATTTCAACAGCAATTCAAAAACTACTAAGTAAACTAGACAGGCAACCGCTACACTAACAACCGTATTGGCTAAGTGAGTCAAATGGTATTCACCCATCTTTTTACGGACGTAATTCCCCAAACCGGCCCCACAGAAACAGCAGATCATTTCAATCCAGCCGCCACCGAGAAGAAAAACGAACCCCGCACAGGCTAAAGCAGATGCTAAGCCAGCAACAAACGCTGGATAATTGGCAGGCTTATTCTCAATTTTATCTAGCAAGTCATGGACTTGGCGAACAGTAAGATAAGCTCCATCATTAGCAAAACGTCGCACAAAACTCTCCATTTCCCGAAGCTTATCCGTGTTAACTCCAGTTCGTGGTAAAGACAAGGCTTGAGTATAGCTCATACCATTTTCATAACAAGTGTATTCCAAAGAAACTAACCCCACGTCGGCCGAACAAGTAATGCCTAGCACCCGGGACGCAGTATTCATTGATTCACGTACCCGCCAAGCACCGGTCCCGCAGGATAGCATGATGATGCCAATCCGTCCCACTAAAGCAGCTTTCTCACGCAAAGGGGCTTCACGTGCGATCGTGTCACCATTTTTCTCAGCAAACTCCTCCCAAGGAATCGGCATGTGGTGCCGCATGCGGGGGTTGTCTTCATATTCCATTCTCTCTCACTCTTTCTTCCAAATTTTCAATTAACTAATGATACCAGCGCCGGTTGAGAACAATCACTAAAGTGACGATCATCAACAGTACTGCTATCCCAACCGTGATCTGCCAAGCATAGGGACTATCAGCAAATGGCAAGTGGTGCACATTTTCTCCATAAAAGCCCGATACAATTGTTGGAATCGACAAAACGATTGAAAAGACCGTTAAGACCTTCATCGTTTGGTTTAGATCACTGTCTAAAACTTTACCATATGCATCCGAAACCCGCTCCACAACTTCCGAAATCATCTGGGCCATTTCCAACCCCTGCTGGGCTTCGACAATAATATCATCCAAATAATCGGCTTGCTGGTCTGTCATTGAATGCCCATAGATTCGATCAAACTCCATTAACAAGGAAACATTGCCACGAAGTGAAGTAAGAATATAAACCAGATTGGTATCGATCTCCATAGATTCATTGATCACCCGACGTCCTGTCCGTTGCAAAATCTTATTTTGGAGTCTTTGGCGCTTAACATCAATCATATGGAGCGGTTCTAGATATTCAACTGATAAGCGATACATCAGCATCAAAGCAAAGTCGAGTTTATTCCCATACTCCAATTCAACTGCCTCCAATGTTTGCTCAGCCATCTGGTTAACAAACATTGTTTCCTCATTAGTAAAGACTAGCAGGTCCTTTTCCGTCAACATGATTCCAATCGGTGCTGTTTGTGGTGCTGGAATCTCATCCGTGGGAACATAAACGTCAAAAATTAATAATGTAATGCCCCGCTTTTCATCTGTTTCAACCCGGGCCTTTTCATACGGGTCGATTGCGTATTCCAACATCTCATCAGACACATGATACTTAGTCACCAATTCGTGTTGCTCTTTGATCGTTGGCTTACACACACTGATCCACCGATTTTCAGCATTAATCTGTCTAATCTTTAGCATGTTTCCCCCTCCGTCAGCTTAAATAGTTGCCTTTATTATAACGCAAAAGCCACTCTTATGCCTAAACTCACAAGTCTGCTGATAGTCACCCACAGTTCAAAAAAATAGAGGTTGGAATTTCCAACCTCATCCGTGCCTACTTCTTAAAACGTCTTCGCGTTTTTCTCTAATTTTTGCCGACTATTTTGTAGAATATAAATCGCTACGATAACAATAATAACACCCAATGTTTCAATCCATGTCATATGCAAACCTAAAAAGACAACACTGAGAACTGAAGTTACAATCGGCTGAACTGCATCCATAATGCTTACCACATCTGATGGAGCAAAACGCAGACTGTATAAAAGGGTACTGAACGACATGATCGTTCCAATTAAGATAACTGCTGCCACAGCCACTACTAGTTGCCAACTCACAGTTGGGTGGTTATGCCAAAATGGATGGTTGGTATTAAAGCCGATACTTGCGATCAATGTTCCCCACCCTAAAACGACAAACGGGGGATTCCCAGCAGCAATCAGAGGACGGGGGAAAACTACGTAACAGGCAGCCGTAACTGCAGAGATCAATCCCCAAATTAACGAATCCATAGGGATAGCTAACTGCGTCATATCCCCTTTGGTCAAGGCAAAAAACACACCCACTAAACATAACAAAAATGAAATTAAATCCGAACGCAAAGGTCGAATATGCTTAAAAAAGAAAGCTCCTGCAACTACAAATAATGGCGCTAAATATTGCAAAATTGTCGTAGCCGAGGCATTCCCCGTCTGAATTGATACATAAAACGAGCCCATGTTAGCCGCTAACCCTATCAAAGCATAGGCTAACAAAATCCCCACCGACTTCCAATTCTTAAAGACACCCAGGGTTTTTTTCGGCCCATAAAAAAGAAAACTAATCAGTAAAAGCGTCACTCCAGCGCCAAAAGTCCGCATTGATAAAAACCAGGCAGCTGGAATGGTGAGGTTTTGAGAGATAAATTGAGTTACTACCCCAGAGATTCCCCAAAATGTCGAAGCTAAAGCTGACAAGGCAATCCCCTTAATTACAGTAGTATTTGAAAACTCTGACTGCATAATCAGTCCCCTTTCAGTAAAAACTTCTCTCATTTTATAACAAAACTCTTTTAATTAAAAACAAAAAGGCAGGCAACGTTACGAAATTTTTCATTCGTAACAGAAGCCTGTCCTAATCCATTCTATAACTATTCTTTTTCTAAGTTAACTTGATACTGACGACTAGTTTGTCTCCGCTTAGCCACATGCCATACAACTCCTAAGGCAAAGCCAACTAGGGCTGGCACAACCCACGATAAGCCTAGGGCAGATAATGGTAAGTAGTGTAACCGGAAAGCGGCCACTGCTTGTCCAAATGCACTTTGACTTACTACGGCAGGGAAGGAAACCACCATATCAAAGAAAGCAGGTACCACCGTAAACAACACTACCGCAAAGTATACCCGGCCATCACGGTTGAACAATGGTGATGTCACTGACAATACGATCAAAACCATTGATAATGGATACAAGAACATCAACATTGGCACAGACCATGCAATGATTTGTTGTAATCCCAAGTTAGCTGTCAAGAAAGAAACGAAACAGTTCAAAAATAACCATGTGTGATAACTGAGCTGAGGGAAATGTTCATGGAAGTCTTGAGCAAAAGCAGCTACCAAACCAACTGCAGTAGTCAAACATGTTAAAGTCATCAAAACCGCTAAAAATGCTTGACCAGCTGTCCCTGCATACCCATTAACGATCTGGGAAAAAGCGATCCCACCATCTGCCGATAACTTAAACTTGCCCAGTGACATCACACCAACCATGACCAACAGTAGGTAAATCAACCCCATTGCAGCCATCGAAAAGACTCCGGCTTTAGTAGTTGTTACAGAAACACTTTCGTTCTTCTTCATCATCCGGATAGCTGTCACAACCGTTACCCCAAAGGCCAAACCTGCCAAAGCATCCATCGTATTATAGCCTTCCAAGAACCCGTTGATAAATGGTGTGTTGACATAAGCAGTTGTTGCTTTAGCTAATGATAATTTTCCCATCGGGTGTAAAAATGCTACGAAGAAAACTACGAAAAGTAAGACTAAGAATGTTGGATTTAATAGCTTACCCAGGTTTTCCACAATCTTATTTTGCCGATAAGATAATGCAAAAGCGGCTGCAAAGAACAAGGCTGAGAAAACTGCCAAGCCCCATGTTTGCCAACCTGCAGGTAAAAGTGGGGCTACCCCCACCGTGTATGAAACAGTAGCTGTCCGTGGAGTCCCAAACAACGGTCCGATCGTTGCGTGAATCAAGACCATGAAGACCAGTGCGAAGCCTGCTCCCAGTGGCAACCCAACATCATAGACCCCTTTGGATTTGGTTACAGCAACTGCTAACACTGACAAAAGCGGTAATAATACCCCAGTTACTAAAAAACCCCCGGTTGCTAATAACCAATTATGCCCAGCCATCTGCCCTAAATGCAGGGGAAAGATCAAATTTCCCGCCCCAAAGAACAAGGCAAAGAGCATCGAACTAACGACAAAATAATCTTTTAAGGTTAATTTACTATAATCTTTTTTCATAAAAATTCTCCTCACATGGTTTTGCCAATACCTCTTTGACCGCCTATCATCACGAAAAAAGGCGCCCTCAAACCGTCGTTACGGTTCAAGGACGCCTCTTGTGCGTGGTACCACCCTGCATTCATAACCACATCGCTGCAGTTACCTTTCACGTACGGCCCTAAGTCATACTTTGAGCGATACGCTAACGCTATAATGGGCGTTCCCAATGGACCCTACTATGTTCGGGCCAACACTCGAAAGGGATTTTCATCTCAACTTCCCTCATCCCCTCACACCAACCGGGACTCGCTGTCAGTTCAGTTCAGACTACTCTTCTTTCTCATCGTGGTCTTTGATATTCGATCTTGCTTGCTAATAATATAGCTTAGGCCATCTCATCTGTCAATCATTTATTTAATATTTTTTTAATCGATATCCCATCAAAATAGTTTACAATAAGCATAAGTAATCACAGAAAGGATGTTTCCATGCTTTACAACGCTGCATTAGTCTTGGAAGGTGGGGCACTACGGGGACAATATTCTGCTGGTGTCGTAGACACTTTCCTGGCTCACCATATTGAATTTCAAAGTGTAATTGGTGTTTCAGCAGGGGCGCTTTGTGGCGCCAACTTTGTTTCTAAACAATATGGCCGTGTCACTTCAATCAACACTGGTTATCGCCATAATAGTGACTACATCTCGATTCGACACCTCCTACGCAAAAAGAGTATCATCGATCTCGACTACCTGTTTGAAGATCATGGTTTGCAATGGAGTAATTTTGACGAACGTGCTTACCATCGCTCAGCGACTAATTTTTCGATTGTTGCTACTTCTTTGGCCACTGGACAAGCCGCGGTTTTTACCAATCCTGGTGGCAAAGACCTGCAGGACGCGCTGATTGCATCTTCCTCCATGCCCTTTATGGCCGAACCACGGCAAACCACTCAAGGACTGTGCTTAGATGGCGGTGTCGCAGACTCTATCCCAGTTGATATTGCTCAAAAACAGGGCTTCGACAAAATTGTCGTTGTTCGAACCCGGGACATTAACTACCGCAAGAAAAAGACTAGTTCTGCAGTCGCTAAAATGTACCAACATCTCTACCGTCAATATCCGGAATTCATCCAGGCGGGGATTAACCGTCCAGAAATGTATAACCACCAAGTTGTCACAATTAATAAAATGCACCAACGAGGGGAACTTTTCTGCATCGCTCCGCAAATTCCTGTAACTATCAAACGACTAGAAGGCAATGTTAAAAAGCTGGATGCACTATATGAACAAGGACAAAGAGAGGCACACCGAATTCTCCCTCATCTGATCACTTATCTTGAAAATTGAATAATCATTCCTTACTAAGGATGAATAAACAACGAGGCTGGCGAGAAAGTAATTTTTTCTCACCAGCCTCGGTCTATTTAACAATTCATTTTAACGTAGAATTCGATACGCATATCCTACCACACAAAACAATTGGATCCACGCAATAATCAACCAGATGTTTTTATGATAAAACTTAGCTAATCGTTGGGGATTATTTGCCAAATCAGCGTGTTTATACTGGTAACTGGTGTAAATAAAGCTTCCAATTTCTAGAATAAAAAAGACCAGCCACAAGTGCGAAAAGTCTTTGAAAACATACAAGAGGAGCAACCACGCACCCCCGATTGTAAGTTCACTGACCGCACTTCCCACCAACAATCGATTGACTTCTTCTGATAGCAAGCCACCCGCTAACTCCTGTTGAAAAGTATTGCTTCGGATCAAGTACACCGATAAGGTATTAAGTATTTGTAGTAACAGGATTACCAATAACGCTACTTTCAGTAACGCATCTAAAATCAGCATGTTTCACCTCATTTTCTTTAAACACTATCTCTCACAAAATTGGTGAAAGCATCCGTGAAAAGTGTTGTTTGAACTTCCGCCATGATGATTGCTGAGCAAAATATTCCTCGGTCAACAATGTACAATCTTGGAGGTCATCTTCAAAAATTTGTTTTAATTGTGCAGTTAATTTTTTGTTATAAGCAAACGCATTAACTTCAAAGTTCAAGCGAAAACTCCGGTAGTCCATATTAGCTGAACCCACCGAAGCAATATCGTTCCCACTTACCATTGTTTTAGCATGGAGAAAGCCTTTATCATACTTATAAACTTTAACTCCATTTTCGACAAGATACTTCGCATAGTATTCAGTTGCCCGATAAACAAACGGATGGTCTGGCATGCACGGAATCATGATACGAACATCTACCCCACTGCGAGCAGCAATGATCAACGCCTCTAAATATGAGTCTTCTGGAATTAGGTACGGCGTTTGAATATAGATATATTGTTTAGCCGAACCAATAATTGCTTCATACCCCCGCCGAATTGCATATTCCTCGTTGTCAGGACCAGAAGCCACAATTTGCATGGGGACTAAGTCCGGATTCGCTAAAGGTGGCTTTACCTCGAAATTCTTAAATTGATCTTCAATATTGATCCGTGGCTTATCAGTCCCCCGACAAGTGGTATTCCAATCCATCGCAAACCGGACAGTCATCATCTTAACTGCCTGTCCGACTACCCGTAGGTGTGTATCCCGCCAATAACCAAACTTGGGATCTTCCCCTAGATATTGGTCACCGATATTAAATCCCCCGATGTAGCCGATCTGCCCGTCAATAATAGCGAGCTTACGGTGTAAGTGATAGTTCATCCGGGGCGTTGTGAACCGTGCCTTGGCTTTAGAAGCAAAAGCCTGAGCCAACCCACCGTATGCTTCCAGTTGGGTGAAAAACTTGTACGTAGTGCCACGTGATCCAGCCATATCATACAAAACCCGAACCTGAACTCCCCGTTGGGCAGCGTGTTCTAAGGCAGTCAAAATGCGTTTTCCAAGATTATCAGCATAAAAACTATAATATTCAATCAGCACATGATCCTCAGCTGCGTTAATGTCTGCAATTAAACTATCAAACTTCTCCTGACCATCGGTGAATATCTTGACCTGATTATCAGTTGTTAGCAACGCATCGTTGGTACTCAAAAACAGGTCCACTAACTGCCGTTCACGTTTATGCTCAATGTGCTTATTGCCTGCTATCAGCTGCCGTTGCTTACGCAAAATACGGTTACGTAAAGCTGCTTGCTCTTCTTGAATTGAAAAAATTTTGTCGTGCGAAAGTTGGCGTCCAACAAATAGATAAGCAATAAAACCTACATATGGAAAGATAGTTAACACTAATAGCCAAGCCCATGTTGAGGCAATATCACGATGGCTACGAAAAACTGTCCAAAATGCCAATACCGCATTAATCGCTAAAATAGCTTCAATAATACGGCGAATAATATCCCAATCCACTAACATAGTTTTCCTCCCCTGAATTCTTGTTTCCTATTTTACCACGTTCTTGGCTTCAACAAAAAAGACGCGAACAATATTGTTCGCGTCCTCAGCCACAGTGAAAGTAATTTTAGTCTTCTTTCTTTTGTGCGTTATTCATTGCTTCCATCAAAGAAGGATTCTTTGAGTGGCAATCTTTAATCATGTTTAAATCTGCTTCTGTTAATTCAACGATGTATTTTGTCATAGTTTTCACCCTCATTATTAAATCTAACTCATACTATATCACACTTATTTTGGTCTTTGATAACAAAGATCTAGGAGAACTACTGAGCCTTTTAGTTTGTTATTTTCTTTTTGCGGGTTAAGATAAGAACAACCAATAATTACTTACGAAAGGATGTCTTTTGTATGAGTTTAGATACTGCAATTTTTGCCGGCGGGTGTTTCTGGTGTATGGTTAAACCCTTCGATACTTTTCCCGGGATTGAAAAGGTTGAATCCGGCTATACCGGAGGCCACGTCCCTAATCCAACTTACGAAGAGGTCTGCACTGGGACGACTGGACATACCGAGGCCGTGAGAATCACCTTTGATCCTGAGAAAATTTCTTACTCAGAATTGGTCGAAATCTATTGGCGCCAAACAGATCCAACCGACGCTATGGGGCAATTCCAGGATCGTGGTGACCAGTACCGCCCGGTAATCTTCACCAATAGTCCCGCTCAACGGCAAATAGCCCTAGCTTCTAAGCAGAAGCTCCAAGCAAGTGGTCATTTCGGTGATGCCGAAATTGTCACAACCATCGAAGATGCCCAACCTTTTTACCCTGCCGAAGATTATCATCAGGATTTTTACAAGAAGAATCCTTTCCGCTACATGATTGAAGAAAAAGGTGGGCGCGAAAAATTCATTAAAGAAAATTGGGCCGACTAACCATTCAATAAATATAATAGTTGGGAGATAACTTTTAGGTTCTAGACCTGCAGTTGTTTTCTACGTTATCCGTGAAATGTTAATAAATTAGACCGAGGCTGGTGAGAAAATATTATTTTCTCCCAGCCTTTTCCATTATCTTATGGCAGATTGTAAAATTTAAGTTGAACATTTTAGTGGACAGAAAAACCCATAAAGGTCTTTAATGGTGTCGTTACAACATTCCATTAGAAAGAAGGACCTTTATGGGCACCACTAT
>NZ_AUHQ01000040.1 GCF_000423265.1 Ligilactobacillus saerimneri DSM 16049
CTTGAGCAAGTTTCCAAGACGCTTGTGTATTATGCTCACCCTTATACATCCTGTGATAAAGGTAGCGTAGAGCGGCACAACGGGCTTATCAGACGCTATATTCCTAAGGGAGACCGGATAGATAAGTACAGCGTGGAAGACATTGCTAAGATCGAAGTATGGTGCAACTCTCTTCCTCGAAAGATCTTAAACTACAAGACTCCAGAAGAGTGCTTTGACATAGAGCTTGACCATATTTATCGACACAGATAGTCAAAATCTACCAGATGCTATTGGCAAGTGTTCAATTTATTATTGCAATTGGCGGTTAATTTGCGTTTCATACCGGAGGTAAGCTTTTTGACCTTTATCCGTTTCAGTATCCAGCTTAGATTGCTCTTCTTTTAACCGCTCAATTAATAACTCTTGAGCTTTGATTGCTCGCCCGGCGTCTTGAACCTTATTAGCGTAGGCCTGCATGATTCCTTCGCCAGTTCGAATCTCAGCAAAATTAGCTTGCATGGCAGCTTTTAACGCCCGAGCTTCCTGACGGATTGTCCGCATGCTTTTAGCCATTCCGCCGTCGTTTAGATCAATCGCAAAGCGGTAACCTTGAATTTCTTGCGCCATTTTCTTCCCCCTTTCACATTAATGAACGCGCAAATGCTCCTGCATCGACTGGTCGTTCTTCTCGTGGTTTAGCAGTCAAAGCCGCCTGCATATCCGAAAAAGAAGAATTATAGTAGTCGGTCGGCAACACACCGCTTTCAGTTAGTAACTGTTGCGCCAGATAATCAATATCATCACTCATTTTTTTGAGCTGGAGATTCATTCGTCGGCGGGCTCTTTTGGGTCCTCGTCAACCTCATTTTCACTAATTGATGCCATTTCAATTCCTAAGAACGCACGGGCCATTTCCCGAAAGATATCATATTGATCCGAAAACGAAGCGTCATCGATCTTCTTACGCTCGGTCTTAGTTAAGTCCAACATATCTTCTAAGATGTTTGGCACTTCATCAACGATTAGTTGCATCATTTCAATTGGGCTGTCATCAATATCGAGAATCTTTTCGTTCCAGCCCATAAAGTTCTTGATGAACTTCTTGGTATTAGTATTGGAATCAATTAAGGTCCAGTTTTTATCTGGTAAACCTAAGAGTGTTCCGTTCACTTTTACTACTTTAGCCATGTTTGTTTCCTCCTGTCGTCTCACATCGCTCGTCTCTGTTTTTTAAATTAATTAATGTTCAAGTGCTGTGTCTTCAGTGATGAATTTTTGGGTCGAACCAAACACTTCATCAAACATCTTTTTCTTGCTGAAACCTTCAGCCGTTTCAAAGTAAATCTTGAACGGCTTACCACCTAAGACTGGTGCAGTCAATGCCGTAAAAGTCATTGCTTCTGTTTCACGGGTTTGAGCCGTATCAGTATTGGTCTGAATGTTTTGTTGTGTTTCATTGAATGTCCCCCGTGGAAAAGCAAAGTAGATTGCCTTATTATCAATTTCATCACGAGTTTCAACAATCAAAGCTGCTTCAACCATCTTATCAGTATCAACATACCCACCATTTTCTAACTTCCGTCCTAACAGTGCTTGCTTAACAGCAACATTGACTTGGTTGTATGTCAGCGCTACTGAAGGAGCAGAAGGTGGGTTAGTGACGTCTACCACTGAGTCATTACCTGAAATCTTAGTTACTGTCCCGGATAACCCAGTAATGTTAGCAGTAACTGCCCCCAAGTTCCCGTTCTTCTTTAAATTATCGATTTCAAAAACACCTGTTTCTGAAACCCCACCTTTATCTAAGCCGAGAATAACATTTCCATCCTCACCTTTAATTCCAACATAAGTCGTTTTTAAACCTACTGTCGCCATATATTATTCCTCCATTTTTAAATTGAATTTCAATGTATTAGTAATGTTTTTGCTATCCAAAGTTAAGACGTGACCGGCATCAGAGTAACAATAAACATCATGGTCCCGTAAAACCTGCTTTAACTGTCGTTCTATTACTACCATGTCCTGGTCATAGTCCTTGGGATAGTAAAGATCAATTTGTACGCGTTTGTTGCTATACACAGTTTCGTTATTGCCGTAATCATCACTCATGCCCACTATTTCTGTGATTAATACAAAAACATCCGGTGCGACTGGATCATCATCAATGTAGAATGTGTAAACATGGTCTACATCGATTCCAGGAATTGATGCAATATTATCGGCAATAATTCGATAAACATAAGCTGCTGGTGTCATTAATGCCCCACCTTTCGCGCAATTGCTTTTTCTAATGAGTGTTTAACTGCTTCTTGGATCCGTCCTTTGGAAGCATGCTCCGCTTTTTCCCAGAAGTGCTTACCTGGTACTTGCTTATGCCGTTTACCATTCCGGTCCGTAGCAACCCACCCATCATTTTGGAAGCGGGCAATATGTCCCCGTTGTGACTTGGCCGAAAAACCGACTTCAACCCGTCCACTAGGTGATACTTCTTCAACAATTGCATCTTGTAAGTGAACCGTTCCCCGCTTGTAGACAGTATCTGAACGGGGAGTAGCGTCATGGAGAGCTTGTTTAAAGACATCCGCCCCTGCTTTGTTAGCTGCAATCTTATCTTCAATGCTTAACCCATCTGCTAACCGGTCTAAAAATGCTTCAAATGAAGCTTCGTTTTCAATCGTATTAGCCATTGCTTACCACCTTCTTTAAGGCAACCAGGTCAAAGCCATCAGCAGTTAAACCGTCATCCGCTTGAACTTCTTGGATATCGTACAGAACATTGTCAATCTGTACTTTTTTCACTTCCGTAATCTGCGGATTGTGACGAATAAAAATCACCCGCGCCAAGTCCTTATCCAAGCCATGATAAGCCAGTCGTTGACTAAGCGTTAACGTGTAATCCCCATACCAAAGAGAAAAAGATTCGGCAAACCCTTGTGTTGCTCGCCCAGTATTGGGATTCACTTTGCCGTTTCTGACTAAGTTGCCAAACTGCGCTCTTTTCCGCATTCGAGCAGGATTTAAACCTTTAACCATTGGTTAATCCCTCCTCTTGGTAGCGAACATACTTGCCTCTCAATACTCCAATAATGGCATTAAGTGTTAAATCAATCGGGTTAACAGTAGTTGTAGTAACTACTTGCCGATTGTTGTAGTACGTTGCAGCCAAAGCCAATGTAGCCGTATTCGCCAGGTCGCTAACATCCACCCGTGTCCAAAAATCTTCGGGAGCTTCCTCAGCCACAGCGTTTTTGATATAGCTTTCGGCTGCGGCAAGATATCCCTTTAAAAGCGCATCGTCTGTATCATCATCAAGTCGTAAACTAAGCTTCAAATCAGCTAGGTTTGCCATTTAAATCAGCCCCTTAGGCAGTTGGTGTGTTCAAGTTAGCTTTTTGATCAGCAATAGTCTTAAATGAACCTGGTACAAATGCTTCTTGGTCGGTTGCCACTACGTCAAAGCGGTCAATGACCCGAACCTTTGTACTGTCAGTTTCAAAAGCACCGCCACCGATATTAGTGGAGAGTAAGGACATTGCTTCGCGATCAAATAAAGTAACAGCTTGCTTCAAGTCCCCAAAGTACAGTGGGTGAGCACCCGCATTATCTGCTAACCACTTGTCTGAGATTTCTACTACCCGGTAACCATCGATAGTGTAAACTTCTGGGTTGTGAACGTCCGGTGTCATCAAATAACGACCCATAGCATCCTTAACCTTACGTAAAGCAGTAAAACCAGTAGTATTAGTCATAAAGATTGATGTCTTCTTGATTGCTGGATCGACTGAACTTTCTAAGTCGATAATATCGTCCCACTTAGTGATATTTGGCTTCTTTGGCAATTTACCCATCACTTCTAAAATCTTAGTATTGCGGGTAACGACCACTTTCTTGGCAATCCAACTGGTCAACCATGCCAAGATATTTTCAGCTGTGTCCTTCAATAATGAGTTAGTAGCAGTGTTGATTCCACCGTAGCGCTTAATAGTAAACTTGATAACAGATAACTTTGGATCATCATTGTCAGCTAACTTAGTACCTTCATCATCTAGTTCGGTTAATGGTGTGATGTCAGCCCATTTTTCATAAACACGGGAACCAGTAGCTGTCCCGACAGATTCAACGTTGACATAGTCTTGCAGTGAATCATATTGACGTACTAAGGTGTGGATTGCTGTTTGAATGTCTTGAGGAATGGTCAAACCGGCGTCAGAGCCTGAACCGTCCATTGAAGAATCAACCTGGTTGAATACCTTGCCATGCATCATATCCTTGAAGTCAGACACAAACTTGTTCTTCAAGTTTTCTTCAGTTGGCGTTAATGGTTCTTTTTCCTTCATGCCCGCAATTTGGTTAGCACGAGCATCAGCATAAGCCGCTTCTGCTTCATCACGAACAACTGTTGCCTTAGCCAATTCATTTTTTACTGCAATTAGTTCTTCTTGTGAGTGACTATTAACATCACCCTTTAAATCTAAGATCATGTTTGCGCGTTTGTCTTGCAAATTTTGTACTGTCTTACCTGCTTCGTCAAACGCAGCTTTCAATTGGTTTAAATTCATATAAAAATCCTCCTAATACTAAAAAAGCAAGCTAATCTTAGCTTGTAGTTCATCTTTATTCGCTAATTTTTTGTGACTGTCATCATAGGCTTTAGCCTTGGCCATGACTTTTTTCCACTGTTCGATCTTATCTTTGGCAATCTTAGGTGCCTGATAAGCATTTAAAATCTGTGGGGTTGCATTGAAGGTAATCACTTCATCGGCAAAACCTTTATCAACTGCATCTTGTGCTGTCAGCCAGGATTCTTGTGCCATCATGTTTAACAATTCCGTACGTTCAAGACCCGTTTTAGCTTCATATGCATTAATGATTGATTCATCAATACCGTTTAAAACAGCTGATTCTTGTTGTAAATCGTCAGAATTACCGCTAGTAGCTGTCCAGGCCTTATGAATCATAAGTTGCGCTGTCGGACTAATCCGGACTTTATCGCCTGCCATTGCAATTACTGAAGCGGCTGAAGCAGCTAGTCCTTGGATATTAACAGTTACATTGCCCGGATATTGTGCCAGCAAAGTATAAATTTCAGAGGCTGCAAATACATCACCACCCCGTGAGTTGATATCGACCACCACATCGTCATCACTCTCGTTTAGTGCCGTTTCGATCTGCTCAGGATATGTAGCCCCTAAGCCAAACCACTCATAAAACTTACCGGTGTCATTATCTACGATGTCAGACTTGATCTTGATTTTCTTCATCACTCTCACCTCCCTTCGTTGTGATCCCTACTCCTGTATACTCGGGCAAATCTTCCGGCAGGTAACCAACCTGCTTTAAAACGTAATTAGCCTGATTAGCGTCAATCGCTTTGTTCTTAACCAGGTTCGAAATTTTAACCGCATATTCATCACCTAACGGGTCTACCGCCGGTCTTAAATCAGCTTGAACAAGGGTATTAAGTTTAGTGCTTAACTCGCTGGTAATGGCATTCATGTAACGATTGAGCGAGTTAATATACATCCCTTTAATCTGGTCAATTGATGATTGTTGGTCACCTTGGCCGTTCAAATATGAATCTGGAATTCCGTAAACCTTGGCAATTTGCTTAGCGGTCCAGTCAGTTTGTGAAAGCAAGCTTGAAATATCTGACTTAATCTCTAACGGACTGTATTCTTCTAGGTCATCTAAAACCACTGGTCCATAATCTGATGATTCCTGTTGCTTCATAAACTGCCGTGAACGAGCTGCTTTCTGATCAGCATTTAGCAGTCCGCCTTTCTTAATAGTTAAAACCCCAGGGGAAACAATTGCCTGCTTCAAAGCAGTTAAAGTCAGCTTAGTATTGGCTTTCTTAACATCCAATTCAGCACTTAAAGCTTGCAAAGGCGAAATTCCTGTTTTACCACCATTCCGACTTGCTAGACGAAAATGTAGCATGTCTGTTTGGGGAATTGCCTCCATCACACCTTTACCTGGTTCATCGAAGGTTACGGTGTAAATCAAGGAAGAACCATCGTCCAGTTCAAAGGTGCTAACCTGACTAGGCCGTAAGTATTCCCATTCCAGGTCAACTCCATTGCGATTGCGCCACCGATAGACAAAGGCTTCCCCACCGATTAACATCTGTAAAAATACCGACTTCCAGAACAAATACCCGTTAGCCATGTTACTTGGCTTATTAATCATCGTTTGGGCTCGGCTTGATTGAGCAATTAAGTTGGCAGTCGCTAAATCTCCACTCAACAGGTTCACTGTGGCAAAGATATCTGAGTTTTCAAGTGCGCGTTGAGCCGAAACATAACCCGACTTAGTTTTCCCAGTCAAAAAATCTGTAACTGTATAGGAAGAATCAGGTACTGACATGAACTTAAAGTTGAATATTGGCATTTTTAATCACCTCCTCCCTGCTTCTGGGCGACCATTTCACTCAGCAAGCCCAGGATTAACAAGGCCACGCCCAAAGCAAAGATTCCGGCGGTGGTGTTGATTCTAAAAAAGCCCCATACAAAAACAGCGAGTGCTGCAACGTAACATAGTACGTCAAACACCCGCCATATTAATTTAAGTACCATTACTGTTTCCACCTCCTTACTGCAGTCCTGATTCATCGGATTGGAACCATTCCAGAACTTGTTTTTCCGTCATCAATTCCACCTGCCGTGACTTATCTTTAGCCATTCCAAAGTCTTCAAAGTGATACATGGCTTGATACATTGCATCAATAATCGCATCAACTACGTCAATCTTTAATGTAGCCTTAGCTTTATCAACTTGAATCCCGATCTTATCTTCAATAATCTGGGCATTAATTAAGGCCTTTTCTAGGATTTCATCGTCTAATCGCGTGACCGACGATTCCACAAAGATTTTTTGCAAGAACTTAGTCGGATCCTTTAAATCACTGGTTCTTTGCCGAATTGGATTAAGGGGCCACCCTGAATTTAATTCCAGTTGCTTAATCGCCGTCGTCATCCCCCAGCTATCATAGCCAAAGAACATTACTTGCAGTTGATTATCTTCAACGTACTCCATCAGCCATTGATAAACTTGCTCATTGTTAATCAATCCTTGCGGGTGGCTAGTAATCGAACAAAAACCTTTTTCTGCTAATGCTCGGTAATTGATCCCGTCTTGTTTCTCTTTGGCTTCAATCGACCCCGCATTGTTCCATGGAATGAACGAGTGCTGTTCAACATGCCACTTCGGTTGTCCTTTATCATCATATGGATATACAAATGCAATCCCAGTGTTATCAGAGAACATGGAGTAGTCAAAACCAATATAAACGGTCCGTCCTTGAATATCGAACTCTGGAATAATAGCCCGATTGATATCATCCAGTTTCAGGAAGGAATTGACTGACGCTTGTGTCCAGACATTCATCGACTTATTCATAAATTCAAAGATTTTACCAGACATCAACGCGTTTTCCCGCTCAGTTTTAATATCTTGGGTCATTCGTTCCCGTTTTTCTGGCATATTCAGCAACGGATTAGACTTAGCCCAGGTTTCAGGTTGATAGATTTCGTCCTCGCTATCTTGTTCCCAATCGAGCACTAGATAGGTATCACCCTGGCGCTTATAATCAGCCTCCATCAATGCAATGATTCGTTCTTCATCACGGTGGAAGGGCACGGTCGGATCGGGATAAGCAGTAGCAATCTGGATAAACTGCTTGTTGCTAACATCAACTTGACCAGAAGTAATTTTACTTACTTTGCCACTACCTTCTGAAACCTTCGGGTCGG
This sequence comes from Ligilactobacillus saerimneri DSM 16049, assembly GCF_000423265.1. GTDB lineage: Bacteria > Bacillota > Bacilli > Lactobacillales > Lactobacillaceae > Ligilactobacillus > Ligilactobacillus saerimneri. Next base: position 7,734 of record NZ_AUHQ01000040.1, read on the forward strand.
CAAACTCGTCCCCGATTGCAGTTTTAAAGTGAAATGAGTCATATTGTCCGGACTCAAATGTAATCGCATGGATAATATTTCGCGTCTTCGGCATGATAATCGTATCTGATTGTGACGCCAGCGATTTCATATTAATTCCGGCTTCTACTCCCAACGACTTAAATGGCTCAATCTGTAAAATATCAATCAGCATTTGCTTGATATAGCCCATTAATTTACTAGTCTGCTTGTAATTGATTGAAGTTACTAAAAAGTCTTGGCCAGCTTCCCCTAAAGATTCGATTAAAAAGCTATAAATTGAGATAATCGCCATTAAATAGGTCTTACCATTATGTCGCGCAACAGAAATGATCGCCCGTGTAAAACGTTTGTCACCCAACCGATCCCGCCAACCAATCAGCATTGCTAGAATGAATTTTTGCCACTCCATCAACTTTACCGGCTTCTTGGTCTTGATTTCCGGACAGATTGCAGCAAACTTCAGGATATTATCGACTTCTTTTACTGAATAATGATAGGGAAATTCTTCTGTGTCTTGCCGTTGTAGGTCCCTTAAATGACGAAAACAGGCTAGCTTGATTGCATAGCCTGTAATAATTTCTTCATTCAACACTTTAAAGCAATATGCTGTTCCTGGATCAGTGTAAGTAGCTTTAACTTCCGTAAAGTCTAAGCTATGGTAAGCTTTCAGGACATCATGATCTTTGGTCAAATCAATCTTATCCATCAACTACACATCCTTTCCAAAGAACTTAGCTACTCCCTTAGCAACTGACTGTTTATCATCGCCATCAGCCGCGATCTCTTTTAGCTCCTGACGCCCTTTTGGCGTTAATCCTAGTTGGACACCAATCGAATTAAGCTGCGTGACTGCGTCCTTCATAACACCAACAGCAGGATTTTTCTTATAACCAACGAAATCACGCCCAATTTTTTGGCCCATCTGATCCTGCAAGGTTTTATACATGGCTGTTTGAATTCCATTAGCTGAAATATCATCATAGGCTTTCCTAAAAATTTCATAGTTAATGCAATACATTTCGACCAAGCCCGAATCAATCCTTTTTACCCGCTTCGTACTCTCTAAAAAAGGGACAATTTTCCGCCAACAAGCCTTGGCTAGCGTGCTTAAATGGTCTGGTGGGGTCCGCGATAGTTCCCCATCGTTTTGCTTGTAGAATTCTTTTTTCACAATGACACCCACCTCCTTCGTTCTCAGGATAGCCCCCTACATTAAAATTTTAAAATGTGTTATTCAACACAAGATGAGTGCAACGTGCGCTCTTCAAGCGTTGAAAACCTGCGGGGGGCTCAAATTTTTATTTAAAAATTAATCGTACTATCAGTTTTAAATCTTGGATCTTAACAACTTTCTTCCTAGTTGCATTTTGACCTGTCCCATAGTAACTGTGTTCCCATCGTGTCTTTGCATTGTGACATTCCTTACATACCGTAACCAGATTGGTTGGATCTACTCTTAAAGACGAATCATACTCAATCGGTACAATGTGATCGACAATATTACCAGGTTTTACTCTGCCTTGTTCCTTACAGTACTGACAGAGATACATATCGCGCTTAAGAATGTTTACTCTAAGTGATTGCCAAATCTTTGACTTATAAAAGCGATAGCGCTCTGCATGGTCCGCTTTCTTTCTCACCGTTGCATTATATATTCGATTGTACTCAGAGCGATTAGATCTGGCTTGATTAATATGTTGACTACAATACTGATCAGGCTTTACCACCATTGCATGACAACCACGGTACCGACAGCGTCTAACCTTTGGCATTGGCTTCCACCTTGAACCGATTAGACAGCCAGGTAAGTACCACATCTTCTTTCATCCCTGCTTGCTTAGCAGTCGCAATCAACCCTTCACCTAGCAACTCAACTGTTTCGTTATAACTCATATCCTTAGATGCACCAACGATTACCCGTTCGTCCTCTAAGTTGATTACTACTCGTTTCATTGTGACACCTCCATTAAAAAAGTCAGCCTGACTAGGCTGACCTGCGATTTCTGTATCATGTTCACTATACTTTTTTAATTCATCTAAGATCTCTTTCTCTTTTAGAATTGCGCTCTTTAAAATCTTCTTCATCTTCATATCAAACTATTAAAAAAGCCTACCCGCCACAGGTAGACTCATGTATGAATATTTCCTTGGAGGCCTGTATTTAATGAGTAGACCGCGCTCAGTGTACATCATGGTACACGCACTATCTTAAAGAATGATATGTGTAGAAAGATCTTACCAATCTTTCTACACTACCAATATAACTTATTTCTCTGCACGAAATCTGCACGAAATCTGCACGGATTTATAATTGACTTAATCGTTCCTCAATCATCGCTTTTAATTCTAACAGATCATTTTTGCTGGCAAGCTCTCTGACGTATTTTTTAGCATAGGAACGATATTGGTACAGACGTTTCTTTTCCTTGTTTTTGTCGTCCCATTTTTTGTTAGCTTTCTTTTTTGCATCACTTAATTTGGTCGTCATCTTTTAGTACATCCTTTAACTCTTGATTGCGTTTTTTAACTTTCTTA
>NZ_AUHQ01000041.1 GCF_000423265.1 Ligilactobacillus saerimneri DSM 16049
CGATTAGTCGCTTGAGGTTAGCCGTTAATGAGCATTTACGACCACGATAACTAAGTTTAGTTTCGTGGTCGGCTTGCGCACTAGTCGCATGGTATTCACCCTTTAACCGGTGAATTTCATTAAAGATAGTAGTCTTACTAAAGCCCAGGTAATCAGCGATATATCGAAGAGATCGCTTTTCATGACGAAGCGTTTCGATGACAATGCGGTCTGAAAATGATAAGATAGTGGTGCCCATAAAGGTCCTTCTTTCTAATGGAATGTTGTAACGACACCATTAAAGACCTTTATGGGTTTTTCTGTCCACTAAAATGTTCAACTTAAATTTTACAATCTGCCATTTAGAATCTGACAATTAATAGAGAGAAGAGAACGATGAGCATTTTAGAAGTAACGCATTTATCCCATTCATTTGCTGATAAAACCCTCTACGAAGATGCATCTTTCCGCCTCAATAAAGAGGACCACATGGGGGTAATTGGACAAAATGGTGCTGGTAAAAGTACCTTGATCAAACTCTTGACAGGCCAGGAACTACCAGATAAAGGGCAGATCAAATGGCAAAAAGGAGTTAAGATCGGGTATTTGGACCAGTATGCAGAATCAGCCCATGATTTAACTATTCAAACTTTTTTGCGGTCGGCATTTGCAGATCTCGACGAGATCGCGGCCAAGCAAGCCGCCTGCTATGAAAAGTACGCCCAGTCGCTGGATGAACATTTGCTAGATCAAGCGGGTTACTATCAGGAGAAATTAGATGCGGCCGATTTTTATAATATCGATACCAGGATCGACCAGGTGATGATGGGGTTGGGACTAACCGCTTTAGGCAAGGACCGGCAGGTAAGTGACTGTTCTGGTGGACAGCGGTCCAAAATTATTTTGGCTAAATTATTATTAGAGCAACCAGACGTCCTCTTATTAGATGAACCGACAAATTATCTTGATACAGAACACATTGAATGGTTGCAAAACTACCTCAATGAAACTGCGGCCTGCTTTATGGTTATTTCGCATGATTACGATTTTTTGGAACAAATTACCAATACCATTATTGATGTTGCCTTCAAAAAGATCACTAAGTATACTGGGAGTTTCAAACAGGCGATGCGACAAAAAGCCGCACGGCAGGAAAGCCAACAACGAGCGTTCGAAAAACAACAATTACAAATCGCTAAAGATGAGGCCTATATCCGTAAAAATAAGGCCGGGAGTCGGTCGGCCATGGCAAAGTCACGGCAGAAGCGTCTGGACAAGTTGGTGCGGATCGATCCGCCAAGCACTAATCTGCAGGCCCATTTTAAATTTCCTTACCAGGAGATCCTGTCCGCTGAAACACTACGGGTGAACCACTTGTCAGTGGGCTACCATAAGCCTTTGCTGGCGCCAGTAACATTTACCCTGAGTTATGGAGAAAAGGTTGTCTTAAAGGGCTTTAATGGGATCGGAAAATCAACGTTGATCAAGTCTTTGCTCGGAAAAATTCCTGTTTTTGCGGGGACAGCTAAGTTTGGTGATGCGGTAATCGTCAATTACTTTAGTCAGGAATTAGAGTGGGATGATCCGAACCAAACACCTTTGCAGGTAATTCAAGATGCGTATCCTTTGTTAGAGCCTAAAACAATTCGGCAGCGCTTGGCGCGGGCGGGAATTAATGCCGAAAATGCGCAAAAACCAATGCACCTTTTGAGTGGGGGAGAGCAGACTAAAGTAAAGCTTTGTCTATTAGAACTTAAACCAAGTAACTTCTTGATCTTAGACGAACCAACTAACCACTTAGATGATGAAACTAAGGCGGCGTTGCGGACAGCATTGCAACAATTTCCAGGAAATGTCCTCTTGGTAACCCACGAAGCCTCTTTTTATAATGGGTGGGTTGATAAGATATTTGATGTCGAACGGATGCGCTTGTCTCAATAAGGGGCAAAAGAGAATCTGATGACTATGCACAGTGTAAGCAAGGCTAGTCGTCAGGACTAAAAAGGCGTACACTGTATGGTAAGTATTTAGTTTGGAGGGTCATAGATGACAACAGAAACGGCATGTACAACAATTCTCGTGGGCAAGAAGGCCACGATTGATGGTTCAACAATGATCGCCCGCAACGACGACACCTTCTTACCAATCACGCCCCAGCGTTTCCATATGCAGGCAGCATATAACGAAAAGGGGCGGATCTTTAAGTCTAAGAAGAATAATTTCACCGCGGAATTACCCCAGCGGGGGTTGCGGACACCATTTACCCCTAACGTTGATTTGGACAAAGAGGGTTACTATGGGGAAAGCTCCATCAATGAAGCTAATGTAGCGATGTCCTGTACGGAAAGTGTCTATGGTAATCAACGTGCGTTAGCTCATGACCCCCTGGTTCCAGACGGATTGCTAGAAGAAAGTATGCAACACATGGTTGCACCTTATATCCATTCTGCTCGTGAAGGGGTGGAATATTTGGGCCAGTTAATCAAGAAATACGGTTCGCCTGAAGGAAACGGGGTCTTGTTTGCCGACAATGATGAGGTGTGGTACATGGAAATTGTTACCGGCCACCACTGGGCTGCCACTCGGATCCCGGATGATTCCTATGCAATCGCGGCCAACCAAGTAGCCCAACAACAGATTGATTTTGATGATCCCGATAATTTTATGTGGTCAGAGGGGTTGCGTGAATTCGTAGACGCCCACCATTTGAACCCTGATCGGGAAGGATTTAATTTCCGGAAGATTTTTGGAACTGATACAGAAAAAGACCGGCACTACAATACACCGCGGGTATGGTATGGGCAAAAGTGCTTCAACCCAGAAATTGACCAGGACCCAGAATCGAGCGAATTGCCATTTATCCGAAAAGCTAACCGGTTGCTGGCCCTCGAAGACTTGGAATACGTGCTGAGTTCACATTATAACGAAACACAGTTTGATCCGTTAGGTCACGGATCTGATGCGGATAAGGTCCGTTACCGGCCAATCTGCCTTAACCGGACACAAAATTCCCATATCTTACAGTTACGAAATGATGTGCCTCATGACCAAGCAGCTTTGATGTGGGTTTGCTTCGGGGTACCGGCCTTTACGCCATATGTACCGTTTTATACCAATGCTAATGACACTGATCCTTCGTGGAGCAATACACCACTAGAGTTTGACGTAAGTAGCGCTTATTGGATGTACCGGGAACTTTCAATGTTAGTTGAATCCCACCATGCACATTTCATTCAAGATGACCTGGATTATTTAACGGCAGCGCGGGAAACGAAACACCGCATGCTTGCCCAAACTGATGCTGAAGCAGCGAAGTTGAGTGGTAATGATCTGACTGAATTCTTGACCAAGCAAAACTACGCGATGGTAGCAGAAATGCGCAATCGGACCATGAAGATGATCGGCCATTTCGTTACTGAAGGCTTGAAATTATCCAAATTGACCTTTAATATGGATAAGAATCTGTAGTCGACTTATGAGGAGGACGTGAAAGTAGTGGAAATTAAAGTACAAACATACCTCGATGCAGTTGATACTGGGCAATACCAGGTTCAAAACTTCACCGCGGATGCGGCTGACTTTGCTGCCCAGGAGATGGCAGCTAACCTGAGAACGATGTTTGATACATTCTCGGCTCAGGTCGCTACTGGAGCACTCGTGCATAGTGAGCTGACAATAAATGACTTTAAGGTGGAGTTAGAAACGGGGATTATTAACTTGCCGTTTGCTAACAATAACCGGGTAGATAACTTTTATGCGGACCTCAACCAGGCAGTGCCGGTAGTAGTTAATTTGATTGTTGAGGCTCCCAATTTAAACGCGTCTGCTTTTCACATTGACACTTTGGGACCAGTAGATCAAATCGGGGACGCAATGTTTGAACAGATGTGTGCGCTTGTGCAAGCAGCTTGGACAACAGCTCAAGCCCCAGCAGAAGCACCGACAACCGATGAATAATAAGTAAGTTAACACTGCTCAGCATGATCAGAAATGTTCAGGTTGAAGCAGTGTTTTTTCGTATGTGAATAATGGTATGATGGCTGTAAGAAAGCTACTCGCGAAGGGAGTTGGTGGGGATGTCACGGGTGATGACTTGGCTAACACAACGGATGTTAGATTTACAGAAACGAAGTTTTTATGTTGTTTTGCGGCAAACAATGATTGTATTGTTCCCGTTTGCCTTGGTGGGGAGTTTTGCCCGCGTATTACGAATGGCTCTTTTAGATCCGCAAGGCTTTGGGGGGACCATTTTACAGGTGACAAAATGGTTGCCTCACTACCAGGGACTGCACACGTTAGTAGGAAGTTTTGAGAGCTTGACCCTAGGCATTATCGCCGTTCTAGCAGCTTATCATGCAGCGAGCGAGACGGCTGCATTATATAAGCAAGACAAGCAGATAGCCGGAACGACGGGGTTATTAACGTATGCCCTTTTGTTTTTGACCCAGGTTTCGGCCACTGGGCAATTGAGTATAACTAGCGGTGCCTTTCATATGCAGTCACTGCTCTATGGCTTAGGCGTTGGCTATGTGGTAGGGCAGATTTTCCGTTGGTGGGGGCGGCATTTATCCGTGCTTACGGATGAAGCAATTATTGCGCGGTCTTTCAGTGCTTTACCGGCAATTGGGACCTGTTTTGTCTTGTGTGCTTTTATCATGACCGGGATGTGGCTGTGGGGTGGCGCTGGCAAAGCGCAACTTGTTAGCCTTATTTTGGGATGGGAACAGCATTTGGTAACCGGCCACTGGGCCTGGTTAGGAGTGATAGTATTGACGCTTTTGACGTCTTTATGCCAAATTATCGGTTTAACCGGGCCACTAACGATGAGTAACGCTCTGAGTAGTAGTGCGTTTTACGAAAATTTGGCATATGCACTACACCACAGCAATTTGCAGCACGTCCCGAACCGTTTTACGGATTACACCTTATACCAGAGTTTTGGTCGCTTTGGTGGCCCAGGAGCTACATTGGCGTTAATTATTGCAATTGTGTTAGTTAGTCGCCACCGGTCAACTAATATGCTGGCAGCCTGGGCAACAATTCCCACCCTCTTTGAGGTGGGGTTGCCCCTCATGATCGGCATTCCCCTCTTTTTGAACCCCTTATATGTTATTCCCTTCGTTGTGGCACCAGTGGTTAATGTGGTTGTAGCTGCCCTCTTGATCCAAATGGGGGCGATCATTCCGGCGGTGTATCCTGTTCCGCTGGGGACACCGGGGCCATTGATTGCTTATCTGGGAACTAACGGACACTGGCTGTGCTTAATGGTGGGGGTCTTACTGTTGGTACTTGATGTGCTGATTTATTTGCCGTTTGTGCGGATTACTGATGATGTCCAGGAACAATTACTTATTGCCAAAGTCACGGCTGAAGGAGGGAGAAGAGATGCACCAAAAACCAACTAATAGTTTTTACCGTAGCAAGCGAAGTGCCGTCATGATGTTGTTGCTAGCTGTTGTGCTTCTTGGGGGCTTGCTTTTTCCGGCCAGCCATTGGGCCCACCAGCAAACAACGGGGCTGCGCCAACGCTATAACTCGAAACTCTCACCGGTAATCATGATCCCAGGAAGTAGTGCGACCCAGAATCGGTTTGATGATTTGGTTAAAATTTTGAATAGCCACGGCAATAAAAAGCATAGTTTGCTAAAGGTGAAAGTCTATAATGACCACCGGATCACCTATGAGGGCAAGATTCGCCCGGGCGATAATGAGCCAATCATCGTGGTTGGATTTGAAAATAACAAAGATGGGTGGGAAAACATCCAAAAACAAGCATATTATTTTCACTTAGCTTTTGATCAGCTGAGTGAACGGTATAAGTTCAATAACTTTAAGGGGATCGGACATTCGAATGGAGGATTGATCTATGCTACATTTTTGGAAAAATATTTTACCGATGATGATATTGTCTGTAAAAAATTAATGACGATTGCGAGTCCGTTTAATTTCTCCGAAAAAAGTATCGCGCACAAAACCCAAATGCTGGCATATTTGATCGACCACCGCCAGAAACTTCCAGCAGATATGACTGTTTATTCCCTAGCCGGAACAGAAAGCTATGAATCAGATGGACTGGTGCCTGAAGGCAGTGTCCGTGCGGGAAAATACATCTTCCAAAAGCAGGTGGCTCACTTTACGGAGATCACAGTAACGGGAGAGGGATCCCAGCACTCAGACCTACCACAGAATAAGCAAATTGTGCAGTATATCCAGCAATATATCCTCGATCTCGATCACGGTTTTGGCCGGCCTAATGGTCCGAACGTTGCTGATAATGATAGTCATAGTAACTAAAAGCAGCTTGCACAAGGATGTAAGTGTTATCATAAAAGAAAAGTGAAGAATACGTAATGAGGTGAGTTTTTATGCAACATCAAAGAATGCTGCCTTTAGCCCGGGGGGTTAATATCCGTGAAATGGGAGGATATCCAACGGTTGATGGCCGGACAACCCGGTGGCAAAAGTTAATCCGTTCAGGAAATATGGGTCAATTAACTCCCAAGGACCTGGACTTTCTAGCGGAGTATGGATTGCGATATGATATTGACCTGCGTTCCGAGTCGGAAACTTGGTTTTACCAGGATCGATACCCCGTGCAGACCAAGTATATCAACCTATCGCTTTATCCATTCGAACGAACTTTATTTGAAAATTTAGGGGTCGTTGCTGGGCACCAGTTGCGTTATGGTGAGCTGGATATTGTTGATCAAACCTATGCTCAGATGATGACGGATCCTCATCCGCGGGCGCAGTTTCGGCAGATGTTCGATTATTTACTTGAAAACGATCAGCCCGACCAGAGCGTACTTTTCCACTGTGCAGCGGGCAAAGATCGGACGGGCGCAGCAGCCTTTTTGATCTTATCGGCTTTGGGAGTTAAGGAAGAGGCTATTTTGCAGGATTATCTCTTAACTAACCTAGTTTTCCAAAACAAGACCCCCGAAGAAATCAATGGACTGCTGACAACTAGTGATGCAGATGCCTTAGCCAACGAGCTTAATAGTTACCTAGCCGTTAGTGAGCGGGGCTTCAAAACCTTCCGCCAGGTTTGTGAAACAGTGGCAGGATCGATGGAACAGTATTTTGCACGTTATTTGGATCTGGATCATGAACAACTGACACGGTTGCAAGACATCTATTTAGAATAGGTATTGGGAAAGGAAAAACTTATGCATGAACGATTAATTGAGCACTTGGGGCTGCCGGGTGCAGTAACAGCGACCTTTGTTACTGGTGGCGATGTTAATGAGGCGTATGAATTGGTGGATGGAAATCACCAGCATTACTTCTTGCTGGTGCAGCCAGGCTATGGAGCTGACTTTTACCAGGCTGAGATCGCTGGTTTAAGGCTCTTTCAAAAGTATGCGATTAATGCTCCCCAGGTCTTAGCCAATGGCGAATACCACGGTGATGCCTACCTGCTTTTGTCGTACATTGATACTGGGGTAGGATCGCAACGTGATTTGGGACGCTTAGTCGCGCACCTGCATCAGCACAACAATCCAACGGGGAAGTTTGGCTTTGACTACCCGTACCGCGGAACCACAATCAGCTTTACTAATACCTGGACGACTAGCTGGGAAGAACTCTTTGTAGACCAGCGTTTACTGCCACTAGGAGCCAAACTGCAACGATCTGGTTTTTGGAAGCCAGCTGATTACCAGCTTTTTATGCGGGCTGTGGCGGTTATTCGACAGTCTTTACAGGCACATTTGAGTCAGCCGGCCCTGTGCCATGGTGATTTATGGATCGGGAACGTTATGTTTGATCAAGCTGGCCAGCCGGCTTTGATTGATCCTAGCCCTTTATATGGTGATCGTGAATTCGACATTGGGATTACCCAGGTTTTTGGGGGCTTTGAACCTGAATTTTATGCGGGTTACAATGAAGTCTTTCCTTTAGAGCCAGGAGCTGAAGACCGGTTAGAATTCTACCGTTTGTACCTTCTGATGATTCACCTCAATAAATTTGGCACTACCTACTATAACGCGGTTAATGCAAGTCTTCATCGGGTGATTGCACATGAAAAAGAAGATTGATGTTGCCTTGGCGGTCATTTTAGCTGAGGGGCGGGTATTAGTAGGGCGACGTAATTTGGACCGGATCTACGGTGGTTGGTGGGAATTCCCGGGTGGCAAGATTGAGCCGGGGGAAACACCAATTATGGCAGTTCGGCGGGAAGTAGCTGAAGAATTAGGTGATCAGCTAATGCTAGGAGCTCCAGTAATGCCCCCGATACTAGGAGAGCACGCACTAGCACAAGTGCACCTCTTTCCATACTATGCCTGTCTTACCACTCACCACTTGCGACAAGTGGCGGCCTATGATCTACGCTTTGTTACTCCCCAACAGTTGCTAACAATGCAGGTTTTAGGACCGTCTTTACCCATAGTCCAGCACCTAACTACGGTTGATTTATTGGCGGTACAAAACCAAATCGAAACTTCCAACAAAACAAAGTAGGTTAACTACTTGTAAAGTGGCTTATTTTTTCATAGACTATTAACAACGGCAGATTGTAAAATTTAAGTTGAACATTTTAGTGGACAGAAAAACCCATAAAGGTCTTTAATGGTGTCGTTACAACATTCCATTAGAAAGAAGGACCTTTATGGGCACCACTATCTTATCATTTGAAGACCGAATTGTCATCGAAACGCTTCGTCATGAAAAGCGATCTCTTCGATATATCGCTGATTACCTGGGCTTTAGTAAGACTACTATCTTTAATGAAATTCACCGGTTAAAGGGT
>NZ_AUHQ01000042.1 GCF_000423265.1 Ligilactobacillus saerimneri DSM 16049
ATTTTATGAAAAAATATTCAATACCTTATATATTAACGTTTATAGCCCTTTTTGTCGCCACTTTGTCGCCAAATTATAGGGCTTTTAGTTTTTCAATAATTAGATTATCATTTTTAGCCTTGTATTCGTCAACTAGATAACTGTATATGTCTAATGTAGTTGTTACGTTGCTATGTCCTAGACGCTTACTAATTGCGTATATATCAACGCCTTGACCAATTAAGTATGCAACGTGAACATGTCGCAGGCTATGGAATGAAAAATCTTTTTTACTAATACCGGCATCATCCAATATGCTACCAATTAACCGGTTTAACTTTCTACCATTAGGAATAACACCCAATACATTTTGAAATACCCTTACTGAATGATTAGCCCTTAAATCAGCCAGGGCATCCAATAGCGCCCGGTTAACTGGTATCGTTCGCACACTGGAAGCATTCTTTGTCGGGTTATTTTTCTTTCTGAGATCATCCCATGATTTAGTAATTGATATAGTACCGTGTAGGAAGTCAATATCATTCCATGTTAGGCCTTGTATCTCAGATTTGCGCATCCCGGTATAAATAGCAGTTAAGACCATATAAGGCGCCGTTGATACCCCGTCAAGGCGATTTAATACGGCATCCTTGAACTTTATCAGTTCGCTAGTGGTCAAGTATTCAGGATGACGCCCACGTTGTTTATTTTCTACTAATTGAACTCTTTTAGTAAAGTCCTTAACAATAATATCATCATCAATGGCATAACTCACACACGCCCTAATATGTCGGTTAACTTGTTTAACGCTACCTAACGCATGATTAAGACTATACCAATTAATGAATTGCTGGTAGTCGGTACGTGTTATCTCAGCCAGTTTTTTATCATCGAAATACTTACTAATTGCAATAAAACTACTCTCATACGTTCCCCGGGTGTTATCACTTAAATTAGCCCGCTTGTATGTTTCATACCACCGTTTAAAGTAGTCAACTAGTGATATATCTTTCAGCTTGGCATCCCCTGCTTGTAACTGTTTTTCCAATTCATCAGCTTTAGCCAGAGCATCCCGTTTTAGCTTAAATTTACCAGCGGATTTATACCGCCGTTTGCCGTTGCTATCCTTATAGCTAGCATATCCATAATAGCCGTTTTTTGCTTTTCTAACATAACTCATATATCGTCAGTCCTTTTCTTGTTCCCGCTTGCCTATGTGAACTTTCAAGGATGATTTGAGGTATGTATTAGCTAAGATTTGCTAAGTTTATTGTTCGCCTGGATGGCTATCTAAATAATCTAAATTCGTTATTTTTATACTGGAATACTTTGGAAAAATTAAACTTATCATTATCAAGAAACTCAAATTCAAGGGCTACTAATGTCCCGTTGTCAATTTTCCCACCGAATACATTATCACTTAACTCTTTAAAAATATTTTCTACTATTTCTCTTTTTATCTGTTGAGGGAACTTATCAAAAACATAGGCAAAGTTTTCACGCCCACTATTAATTTCATCGGAAAGATAGATGAAATAATCACAATTCTCATTCTTTGAGTAATTAGCTAGTGTAGTTATATCATCATCTTTCATATATTGACGAAACTTTTTATCATATAAAGCGCCCATAAAAGTAAAACTTTTTATCCTATCACCACTTTGTAAAATCACTATCAAATTAAATTCATTTTTCTCTTTGGTATCCTTCTCAAATTTTATGTCAACAATATACGGAGCATATACAAAAAAATCGGCCGGTGTAACGCCTAAGTAATTACATAGTTTGTCTACCGTTTCAAACTGTACCCCTTTACTAGTATTCTCAGACAATGACATAAGCGTATTTTTTGAAATTCCAGTCGCATTGTACAAATCAACTATTTTTAATCCCCGCTCAGCCATTAGAACAGATAAATTACTTTTTAACATTTTAAAACAGTCCTTTTTTTATAAAAATCATACCATAGCGCACACAAATAATCACTAACAATGAAAAATATATCACTATATTGACAAATATATAATTTAACTATATTCTGATATTGTTATCTTACTAGTGATATATATTTCACTATATAGACAATAATTTCAATAAAGAGCGAGGCGTTAACTATGGAACTTTTAAATTTACGAGAAGTAAGGGACTTGCTGGGGTTTAAATCTTATAAACCAGTTCGCAAACTAATTGAACTTGGTTTACCAGTAATCCATTTAGGAAAGGGGCGCTATGTAGCCAAGGATGACCTAGACGAGTTTTTAAAGGCGCACACGGTAGTTAAACAGAAAGGATGATAACGCATGACATACAAGGAATTTTTAAGGGTGGAATTTGACAAGCTAGGAATTGACCACGAAAAAGGACTAGAAAAATTGATTTATCTTATCAAGCAAGACCACCCGGACGAGCTGGAACTTATCAGCAGACTAACGGCTATTAAACAGACTGGGGGTTTTTAGGATGGATACCACAGTACAAATTAAGTTGCCGGATGAACTAGCGGGCGCAGTGATTGACCTAGCCAGGGAAGCATTGCAAACAGCGCTTGATGAAGAACGCCAACAGCAACGCATCCCACCTTATATGAAAGCTGGGGAAGCAAGCGAATATCTAGGTATATCCCGTAGTAAGTTTTATAGCTGGGTCAATACCCACGGCATCCCAACAGTAGAGATTGACGGCGTAAAGAGATACAGCAAAGACACATTAGACGCATTTATGAAACAACACGAACACTAAAATAACCCCGCTTGCCTATGTGAGGTTTAAAGGATGGTATAGAAAAATGGATAAAGAAAAAATAGCGGATGACTTGCAAACTCATTCATCAAGTTTGACAGCAATTAATGAAACACTGAGACAAACCACCGTTTTATTAAAAAAAGCAGATGACCAACAACGGAATTATTTTTTGAACTGGGTATTGCCTAAGGCGCTTGATACTATCGGAATTATTGCCAACCGGTTAGATGAAATTAGCGCAGATTTAAAGGAAGGATGATTAAACGTGATTTTTGATATTGATAAGATAAAAAATTCAATCCTAGTTAACCGACTTTATGAAGCGGTCAAGGATGAACCAGGCGCAACGAAAAATGAAGTTATTAGCTATTTACTCAGTAATGGGTTAATTGATGGCCAAGGCAACATAACGGAAAAAGCACTTGAACAAACAGCTCTTTTAAAATCTAAGATGGTCAAGGGTGCTTACCAGATAGCGCTTGAACAAGGCGTAAAAACTACCCTTTTAGAGATTGCCAGCATCCTAATTAGTAAGGGCGTAATTACTGAGGATGGCCAGCCAACTAAAAAGGCTTTTGATCTGGGACTTATTGACGAGGAGGAGTTACACCATGATTAAGGCTAGCTATATTGAAACAGTGCTATTAATGCTGGGTGTGTTTTTCTTGAACTTTGCTAACTACCGAACAGCCAGCGCCCTATTTTTAGCACTGATTGCATTGCTCATTACTCACTTACTTTATAAGGGGGAAAAACAGCATGACTAAAAGACCAGTTCCCACCGTTAACTGGGTACTCTATCAGATTGAAAGCCTAGGACAAGACCCACGGCAAGCATTGCCGAGGATGATTAAACAGGCAAAAAAAGAAGCGCCTAATAGCATGGCTTTAGCCGTGCTAAAAGACGCATATAAAACAACAACAAATAAATTATATCACATTTAAGGGGGACTATTTTATGACGATACCAGCGGAGATGATGGAAGCCAAACGATGGATTTTATACCGGCTGGATGGCAACGGCCACAAGGCGCAAAAACTACCCTACTCAGTCGCTAGCATTCTAAAAAATCGGAATCATCCCGAACCAGTAAACCCGCTTGATAGTAACGGATGGGCTAGTTATACAACCGTGTATGACTTATTAAAAAAGACTAGATACCCCGAAAAATGGGGACTAGGGTTTGTCCTAGGCGATGGTTATTGTTGCCTGGATATTGACGAGATACCGGGAAAAATCAGCACAGACAATCCCGAGATTGACCGAGCAATGTATTTTACTAATCAGACTTACACGGAAGTAAGTCAATCAGGAACAGGCATTCATTGCTTTTTTAAAGTTGATGATGAAATACCGCCACATAGTACTAAAAATGGTAGGTACGAACTATACAGCAAAGAACGCTTTATTGCGGTTACTGGAAACAAGCTAGCAGGCGACCAATTAGCATACTTAACGAGTGATGAATTCAGCGAACTAATCGGGGTTTATAGCTTTTACCCTAAGCAACGGCCACGGCATCCCACACACGGGGTAAAGGATGAACCGGCCTTAATCAGTGATGAACAAGTGCTAAAAGATATGTTTGGAAGTGCTAACGGGTCAATAGCTTATAACCTTTTTAAGCATGGCAACCACCCACAGCATCCCGAATACTCACATAGTGAACTTGATTTATCATTGTGTAACTTTTTAGCGTTTTACAGCTATAAAAATCATAACCAGATTGATAGACTTTTCAGACAATCGGCACTGTATCGTGATAAATGGGATGAATTACGAGGGGCGCAAACTTACGGAGATATGACCATACAAGCGGGCATTCTCTCAGCTAACGACCGCCCCAAACCTAGCAACTAGGTATAACTTGGTACACACACGTTGATTATTGAGTAGAAAAAGACAGCTTACTAACTATCTACAAATAAAATGAGGTGTAAAGGATGGATAAATAACCATGGATAAAGAACTAAAAGACAAGTTATATAAACGTGAGTTAGATAATAAGACTATCAAGGAAAAAATTTTACTGACGAATAAAGACCAGTTAACGCCGGATAAATCTTCAATTACTAATATTAAATACATTCTAGCGGGTAGCAAATATACGCCCTACCGTTTCCAGAAAAACGAGTTTAACAACAGCATTCTAGTATCTAATGACTATGGCAACAATTACGAATATTTAACTAATGATGATATAGACCGGATAAGAGCCGAAATTGAGACCTACTGGAAGTATTCGCCAAATAAAAATGTAGTAGGAAGCGGAGTTAATCTAACTGCTATGATGAACTCTATTAACCCGGTTAAAGACCGGATAGAATCGGTTATTAAATGGGACGGCATCCCACGAGTGGAAACATTTTTCATCGACTATCTGGGGGTTAAGGATGAACCATACAGCCGGCAAGTAACAAAAAATTGGTTTAAAGGACTGATAGCCCGTGTATATCATCCCGGCGTTAAGTTTGAGGTAGTACCTATTCTAATGGGCGCTCAAGGTATAGGTAAATCAACCCTGGTTAGTTTACTACTACCGGAATACTTTACTGACCAGGTCAACAGCCTTGACGCATCCAAAAAAGACGAGTTGCTAAAAATCGGGCGTGTAGCAATCGTTGAATTAGCCGAGTTAAACGGGCTTAATACGGTAGCTAATCAAGGCGCTTTAAAGGCTATGATTTCAGCCAAAGATGACTTATACCGGCCACCATATGGGGCAGTGTTGGAATCAATACCACGCCACACCGTATTTATTGGAACTACTAATGATAATCAATTTTTAGTAGATCAGACCGGTAACCGCCGTTATTTCCCTTTGCAATGCAACAAGAACAACGCTACTAAAAAGATACCAGCGCCAGATGATTATAAGAACCGTGACATTTTACAGGTACTAGCGGAAGCCCGAGAACTGTA
This sequence comes from Ligilactobacillus saerimneri DSM 16049, assembly GCF_000423265.1. Taxonomy (GTDB): domain Bacteria; phylum Bacillota; class Bacilli; order Lactobacillales; family Lactobacillaceae; genus Ligilactobacillus; species Ligilactobacillus saerimneri. Next base: position 5,645 of record NZ_AUHQ01000042.1, read on the forward strand.
TTTCACTAATAAAGATTTAAAGCTACCGGATGAAATTGTAAAAATAGCAATGGAACGGCAACAATCAGCAATGATTATTGACCCGGACATTGAACGCATCAAGGACTATGCAAACATGCAAGTACCGGATGGATGGGAGAAGTCGTTCACTATGCAAGACAGAAAAAGCTACTTCAACCATTACCAGAACACCGGGCATTATAGCTACTTTCAGGACAAGGGAGAATTTCAATATGACCCCGAGCAATTACACCAGATACAAGCCGTTGCTACTATGGAAGTTCTTTACACTGTATTCGATATCAAGAACACCCGAACCAGTCGGGGCAATACTTATAGTAAAAAGATCAGTCTTGCATTAGGGGACAACCTGGGCGAATGGGTAAGTAGTACTAATGTAAATGTCTTGGGCAAAAACAAACGGGGTTATAAACGAGCCAAATAATACATGTCAATACACCTAAAATACATGCACGTGTATTGTGGTCAATCCCTTATGTATCAAGGGGTTAGGGGGTATAGAATACACGTATACACCAAATTCCAATAAAAACATTTTTTTATTTCTATATATGTATATATGTTTGTTTGCGTTTTACGTGTATTACATGTATTTTATAGCGGTCAATCCTTACAGACTCAAGGGGTTAAGGGGCATACATGTCACGTGTATTATACGTGTATTATGGTGTATTATTACGTATTATTTCAGCTAACTAAAAGTAAGCAGGATGATTAACCACCCGTGTATGAATTAATTCTCACACACGGGGGTAATTAGAAAGGATGATATAGGATGAAAGTATTTAAGATGGTTGATAATAAGGATAATCGGTATCTGATCACAGCAGACAGTATCACTGATTTAACTAAGTATGTTGATGAAACTAAGGCAAGTGATGGATGGGTAGCTGGTTGTATTGGTCAAGTCAAGTATGAGGATAACGAACCGCAATTAATCGGATACACAACCATGGTTAAAGCTAAGAATATTAGACGCATTGACAATATCAAGGAACAACAGTTCACTATTGATATAAAAAAAGCATTCGATGAAGAATGCTAGTGTTATGTGATACAATGTAATTGTAATAAGATAACGCACTAATGCATGGGGGTTACCCCTTACCAAGTCCTAGTCTTACCAGCTAGGGCTTATTTTTTTATCTCACTTGATATATATATATTAGGATGATTACGAACCATGATTTTAATTCTTTCATAGCTGGTCAAACTGATTGACCGGCTTATTTTTTTGCATCCCCCGCCCTAAAAGTAAAACCGTAGGAGCGCACACAGTCCACTCTTTGCGTTGCGGGCTTACTTTTTAAAAGTTGGATGATGGGGGGCTAGGTTAGGCAGCGTAACCACTTACCAAGTGAGGACGAACAACCCAAACCCGCCTAATATGAGGAATAGACAGCCCACGGAATCACCCCCAAACAATCAAACCATACAGCATACCAAACTCTAATAATGCTTGATTTATCAGCTTGTAAGTACCCCGCTCACTGTATCCAATACGGCAAGCAATATCTACCACCCGAACGCCGTTTATATATTTAAGTTCGATCAACTTTGCATTATCGGGGCGCATTTTTTCCAGAGCATCCCGAACGGCATCAACCACAGCCACGGCATCCAGACCTTTTACTTGCTTTTTTTCCATGGTATCAATCATCCCACCACTCACAGCAACGCCCGAGGGCATCCCGGATGGCATATTATACCTAGACAAGGCCAGCGCCTTAAATTGTTGAAAGTCGTTAGCTAGGAATTGCCGAGCCTTTTTTATAGTCGCCTTTTCATCAATTGGAATCATGCAAGCACCCCCAAATACCTATATTATACAGTATCAAGGGCTATTTTTAGGACTGATAGCGCGCGAAAAAATGTGCAGTGACGGCGTGAAGTACGGAAGCGCCAGGGGGTAGGGTAATACCCCCGTGTATGAGATAAAGAACGCCAAATATTGAAAAACGGCTTTAATAGCATAGCCTAATTAGCATTTAAATCAATTCTATGTATAATCATATTCAACACTATTAAACACCGTTAAGCACCCGCTATTTGCCTTATAATTCATAGGGCTATAATTGGTACTCATTACATGGTACAATATAGGTGTTATCGTTATTTAATAGGAACCTTTACACCGCACCAGTTTAACCGCTGGTGTTTTCAGTTTTTGCGGGTACTAAAAAACAGGATACCGGATGAACTGGGAAGCGTAAAATGTGATAAAATAAACATATAACTCATATATCTTTTCTTTTGCGCCCGGGTATCCATTTACCGGGCGTTTTTTTGTTGTCAGATCATCCCACGGCATCCAGACAATAAAAAAAACCGCCCTTAAATAGGCGGTGCTTAAAGGCTCATATAGACAAGCGGAATTATATTTTTTGTCGCGAGTTTGTCGCAGACTTTTATAAAAATACTGTTTTTCTATTAAATCACTATTTTAAAAACGTTGATATAACGGACTTTATACAGTGATAAACACTGATAAAATAGCCGTATGATTTTATGAAAAAA
>NZ_AUHQ01000043.1 GCF_000423265.1 Ligilactobacillus saerimneri DSM 16049
CGATAACGGCTCCGAGTTCGCGGATCTATCAAATCTTGAGCAAGTTTCCAAGACGCTTGTGTATTATGCTCACCCTTATACATCCTGTGATAAAGGTAGCGTAGAGCGGCACAACGGGCTTATCAGACGCTATATTCCTAAGGGAGACCGGATAGATAAGTACAGCGTGGAAGACATTGCTAAGATCGAAGTATGGTGCAACTCTCTTCCTCGAAAGATCTTAAACTACAAGACTCCAGAAGAGTGCTTTGACATAGAGCTTGACCATATTTATCGACACAGATAGTCAAAATCTACCAGATGCTATTGGCAAGTGTTCAATTTATTATTGCAATTGGCGTCTGGCATACAACACCAATAAAGCTTCAAGCAGCCCCATCTTGCAACTAAGACTTATGCTTTGTATCACATAAACATCGCATATGTCGGTAAACCTGTACTGTCATCAACAACAACGTGTCCCGGCAAGCCGATGATTTTCCCTTCGTATTCGGGATACCATGCTGCCCAGGAATAATTGCTTCCAAGCACTCAAGGGGCTTTCACCCCCGAGCCTTCATAGGTTCCCATAATCAATCCTTCTTTTTTAGCATACTCTTTAGCAATCTTTTCTGCTTGTTCAAAGGTAACACCATCATAATAGCTAATTTCGTCATGCTCCATGATATTTCCCTTTCAAGTCGATCTTACCGTTCTTCTTGATCATCTTCGCTATACTTATTTTAACATTATTTGCTCATATAAGGTGCTACTTACCGTTCTGGTATTCACCCCGATTGGAAACGTTCTTTTATCCATCCGGTGAATTTGCTTTTTAATCTTATAACTCTGCTTTTCTGAAAAATTCTTTGCTATACTTAGCTTATTACTTGATGAAAGAAGGCAAAATTATGGCCGAAAAAATTTCCAATGAACAAATTGCTCACGACTTAGCTGTTGCATATATTGCTAAATCCTGGCACAATAATGAATTTCGCGAGGAATACTCTGTATCTGTCTATCTTGAGAAATATGAAGAGTTTTTAAACGAACTAAACCGTTCCAATTATTAATCATCTACTGAGAAAACAAAAGCACGGTCCCGGTAGAATAACTACCAGAATCATGCCTTAAAAATTTAACTATTTAACTATTTGCTTACTTCAAATCTCAATTAAGCCATATTGTCCACTTTTGTTATTATCTGAAGTTTTCGTTGGTACTAAACATGTCGCTCTTATTATGATAGCGCATCGACATTAGGAGTCCGATCCCGATCATATTTCCGATCAGCGCAGATCCCCCCTGACTGACAAATGGCAGTGGAATCCCTGTCAGTGGTAGCAAGCCGATTCCCATCCCGATATTTTCAAATACGTGGAATAGGATCATCATGATTACCCCAGTTGAAATATAAGCATAAAATTCATTTTTAGTATCGAATGTTACTTGAATCATCTGGAAGATCAATAACAAGTAAATAAAGATCAGAACACAGCAACCAATGAAGCCAAAGTTTTCCCCAATAACAGAGAAAATCATATCTGACTCCCGAACGGGCACATAAACGTTCGATACATTGAACCCTTTACCAAACAGCTTACCGGACCCAATCGCTTGGATACTCCGGTAAAGTTGGTAACTCTTGTTATCGGTACTACCGGAAGGGTTTAACCAGGCATCAATCCGTTCAAACTGGTAAGTGTGGAAACCAATTTTTTCCAAGATTCCGCGCGCGTAAACGGCCAGGAAAATAGCCGTGCTCCCTAGGACAACCCCGATTGTCCCAACAGGAACAATAATCTTCCAAGTGATCCCTGAAACCAAGATCATCCCGGCTAAAATAGCGAAGAACACCAGCATTGTCCCGAAGTCATTTTGCAACTTCAGCAAAATTGCCACCGGTAATGTCCATAAAAACATCTTCCCTAAAAGGTGCCAGTCCGAACGCGTTGTATGTTCATAGTATTCCGCATTGTGTTGCGAAATAATCCGCCCCATCATCAAGATATATGCGGGTTTCATAACTTCAGAAGGCTGGAAAGTGAACGGTCCGATCGCAAACCAACTCTTGGCCCCAGTTTGTACAAAGTACGACCGGCTATAAAAGATCAGGACCGCGATGAGGAGGAAGATCCCCAAACCATATGCGATTGGTGCAATCTTCCACAACTGTTCCGCATCAAATTGCATCAAGAATATTACTGCCACCGTCCCGATCACATACCACACAAACTGTGATAACATGGTCCGGACAATGCTGACGGTACTAGTGTCATGGCGCAACGCAACATAAATCGAAGCTAGTCCGATGACTGCAAGCACCAAAACACAAAAGATGATCCCCCAGTCGATCCGGGCATCTTCTTCCTCACGATTAATTTGACGTAAAGTCTTTTTAACCACGATTGTTTGTCTCCTTTTTTATTGATAAGTTTAGTATACACAAAAAGACATACAAAAAAAGGGTGTTAAAAACCGCTTAACCCTTTTTTAACGCCCTTGGTGTAGATGATATTCTCTAATCAAGAAACTAACAGCTTCGTCTTGCTGCTTAGCCCGAAAAACTTCACCGTTTGGTAACTTGGCTACAAATTCGTCACCACTCTGGGTCACTGTCCCCAGGGAACGATGATCAATTGACAAGTCAAGAACAACTTGCCCCTTAACCATGCGTTCATTTTCAATAATTGCAATGTTTTTTTCTTTTTTTGACACTAAATTGACCTCCCGCTAATGCCTATCATTAGTTTTATTGTAAGGTTGCTCATTGCGCAAAAGAGTAAACTTGTCCGGAACAGGATCGATCCCACCTCTGACAAAGGGATGACACCGCAAAATGCGGGCTATCCCCATCAGCAAGCCTTTGAAGGGTCCATGCTTTTGCAGTGCTTGTAACATGTAGTTAGAGCACGTTGGGGTATACCGACAAGTCGGTGGAAAAAGTGGCGAGATCCACCGTTGATAAACCCTGATCGGCAAGATCAAGCATTGCTTTATCAAATTATTAATTAGCGTTAACAATTCTTATCTCTTCTTTGCGCCTTTTTCCAGATGGCCGAGTAGTTTGCCTGCCCCAACTGCGACATCGTCCAGTGGTGTTTCTGAAATTTCCACTGGCACTTGCAGTTCCGAAGCAAATAACCGGGCAATACCATCTAGGAGGGCACCCCCACCAGTAAGCACAACGCCCCGGTCGATAATATCAGATGCTAATTCTGGCGGTGTAACACTCAAAACATCCTTAGCTGCTGTGATAATGGCCATCATAGTGTCGCGCAGTGCTTCTTCGACTTCTGCTGATGACAAGACAATTGTTTTTGGCAAACCATCAACCACATCGCGTCCGCGCACATCCATCTCTTGGTCACGGCCATCTTTGATCACAGTCCCGATTTCAATTTTAACTTTCTCTGCTGTCCGTTCCCCGATCTGCAGACCATGTTTCTTTCTGACATAGTTAGCAATATCTGCATTTAGCTTGTCACCGGCAACCCGTAAAGAACGGCTAGCCACAATATCGCCCAGTGAAAGAACAGCAATATCGCTAGTCCCCCCACCAATATCAATAACCATGCTGCCATGAGGATGGAAGATATCTAAACCAGCCCCAATTGCTGCTACTTTTGGTTCTTCTTCAAGATAAACTTGACCGCCACCTGACTTTTCAGCCGCTTGACGGATAGCTTTGCGTTCAATATCAGTAGTATTGGTTGGGCAGCAGATCAAAATATTAGGCTTGGACATAAAACCCTTAACATTTAGCTTCTTAATAAAATAAGAAAGCATTTGTTCTGTCATGTCAAAATCTGCAATCACCCCATCTTTAAGCGGACGAATTGCCCGAATATTACTTGGAGTTCTCCCTACCATCTTATAAGCTTCAGAACCAACTGCTAAAACACGGCCACTTTTAGTGTCAATTGCTACAACTGAAGGTTCATTCAAAACGATTCCTTTATCTTGGACATTAATCAATACGTTTGCTGTCCCTAAATCGATCCCAATATCTTTAGCCATTTTTTCTCCTCTAAGTTTAAATATCTACCCCGATTACAGAGGTAACTAATCCAGCATATTATTATAGCACGAATTGGCGCTTTTATAAAACTACATAAAAAAGTTAGCGTGATCGTTACTATGATCGCCCTAACTTTTTAATGGTTATGCTCTTTGCGGATTGAATGCGTAGGTTTCATCAGCTGTAATATCATTAACCCGCTTAATTTCAGCTCCTAAACTGGCTAGCTTTTGATGGAAATGATAGTAACCCCGGTCCAAATATTCTAAGTGCGTTACTTGTGTGATATTTTCCGCTACTAAACCAGCTAAGATCAGCGCTGCAGCTGCCCGCAAGTCAGTTGCAGCTACCTCAGCACCATTGAACTTAGTTGGTCCATAAAGGACTACTGAATTACCTTCAATCCGATAATCAGCATTCATCCGCCGAAGTTCTTCTAAGTGCATGAAGCGATTTTCAAAAACAGTTTCGGTGAGTACGCTAGGCCCATCAGCCATCAATTGTAAAATAGTCATCTGGGGCTGCATATCCGTGGGGAAACCTGGGTGAGGCAGTGTCTTTACCGTGCATGGCTTTAACTTTTCTGGACCAATAACCCGAATGCCTTGGTCCTCTTCAATGACTTCAACCCCCATTTGCCGCATCTTTGAAATCAGAGGCTTATTGTGTTCAGCAATAGCATTTTTCACCAAGACATTCCCCTGGGTTAAGGCAGCTGCTACCATAAAAGTCCCGGCTTCAATCCGGTCCTGGATGATAGTATGTTCTACCCCGTGCAAGTGTTCAACCCCGTTGATCCGGATGGTCTCAGTCCCAGCACCCTTGATGTCTGCCCCCATCTTATTCAAAATGTTAGCTAGGTCAACAATTTCAGGCTCACGGGCAACATTTTCCAAGACTGTTTGCCCTTCAGCTAATGTTGCTGCCATCATGATATTTTGCGTAGCGCCCACACTAGGAAAATCAAGATAAATGTTGGCTCCGTGCAACCGACCATCAACATGCGCTTCGATATAACCGTCGTGACGTTCAATGACTGCTCCCATGGCTTCCATTCCCTTGAGGTGAAGATCAATTGGACGTGAACCAATTGCACATCCACCAGGCATAGCTACTTTAGCCCGGCCTAAACGTGCCAGCAATGGTCCCAAAACAACAATTGAAGCCCGCATCTTAGACACATATTTGAAAGGTGCTTCATACGAAAGCTGTTTGGTTGCATCCAAAATAATTGTCTTATTTACTTCATCCATCCCTACTTCAACGTTTAAGAAACGGATAACGTTATTCATCGTATATACATCTGATAAAACCGGCACGTTATACAGAGTAGTTCGTCCCTCATCTGGCATGATACACGCTGCCAAAATTGGCAAAACGGCGTTTTTAGCGCCTTCAATTTCCACTGTGCCAACAAGACGATTTCCCCCGCGGACAATAATCTTTTCCACTTTTATATCCTCCACTAATGACTATTCGAAAATTTTAGAATAAGAATGATAGATTGCGTACGTTATCAATAAAACTCAGGAAAAAGGAACTACACCCAAAGCCAATTGTGACCGCTAACATGATTAGGACAAGTTTAAACATTGCTTGTTGTTCCTTCATAAAATAACGATCTAGGCGCAAGGTTTGTAATCCCATAAAAGCAAGAATAATAAAGCCAAAGTGGCTAATAATTCCCAGTAGAGCCATAACTCCTACTGCTTTCATACTCGTTAACCCTCTCTAATATTTGTATTCTAATCGTAATGATAGCATATTTTGGCACCCACGTCATTGCCCATAAAAATTCTTAACATATGGTAGATTGCAATAAATAACTTGAACAAATTTAATGACGCAGATTAAGCAAAAAGATCTCAATTGGAGTTCGCCAGTTCAAACATTTGAGTGGCCGTGAATTCAGATACCAGTTAATCTGAATCAATT
>NZ_AUHQ01000044.1 GCF_000423265.1 Ligilactobacillus saerimneri DSM 16049
ATCTTTAAGTCTATCACAACCGATAACGGCTCCGAGTTCGCGGATCTATCAAATCTTGAGCAAGTTTCCAAGACGCTTGTGTATTATGCTCACCCTTATACATCCTGTGATAAAGGTAGCGTAGAGCGGCACAACGGGCTTATCAGACGCTATATTCCTAAGGGAGACCGGATAGATAAGTACAGCGTGGAAGACATTGCTAAGATCGAAGTATGGTGCAACTCTCTTCCTCGAAAGATCTTAAACTACAAGACTCCAGAAGAGTGCTTTGACATAGAGCTTGACCATATTTATCGACACAGATAGTCAAAATCTACCAGATGCTATTGGCAAGTGTTCAATTTATTATTGCAATTGGCGTGTTTATAGTTTATTCCAAATCAAACTCGACTTAACATCATCCATACTCACCGCACTTCTTATATCAATGCGGGAGGTTCAAGGTGTTATAATTCCTGATACATCAACATTTATAAATAAATCACATTTCTTATATACAATGGGAATGCCCATGATGTGTTAATATTTGTTTTTTTACCAGTTCTACTTATTAGTTTGACACCTATTAATCTATTCAATTTCATTTGTGAGATTGAATAGATTTTTTATTAGAACAAGTAAGGAATATAAATAAGGAGTGATAATACAATGACTATGTACGGTTACGTCTCTGGTTATTATAGAGATAAATTTATTAAGGATCCTGATTTTGAGCGTCACGCTACGGTTCTTTTAGGCAGTGGAATCTCTATTGAAAACTGTTTTGCGGACAGGTTTAGTCATACTAATAAAGAGCGATATAAATTACATAAGTTCTTTGCTTGTGTTGCCAAAGAAGGAGACATATTGTTTGTCCCTGAATTAACAGATCTGTACAGTAACGTCCGTGAGTTATGTTGCCTTATGCATGAGGTAGAAAATACTGGCATAATAATTAAAAGTAGTGATATGGAGCTTAGCAACGATAGTGCTGCTAGTAATTGGATTATAGCATCACAATTAGCCCACCTTGACTACCTCCATTATTTGCGTCAAAAACACGCTTCTAAGGCAATTAAGAAGGCTAAGTATCAATCAATGCTGAATACAGGAGGACGCCATAAACGCGTTATCACGCCTAAATATCGCCAAGCATATGCTTACTTGCAAACACATACCTATACTGCAACGGAATTAAAATTTCACCTTTCAAAATCTACTCTTTACAGGATTAAAAGGCAAATCAATAACAGAAAGCAGCTCATTAATATGCACCAGAGTTACAATGCCAGTCGAGGTGATGTTCAATGAAAGAAAACAAAACATTAATATATTGGGTTGATCTAACTGGTCCTGCAGCACTTGACGAAATTGTCAGACTAACCATTATGGACACTAACGATAATGTATTATTCAATCATATATTTAGTACCAAGCTAGTTGACTGGTGGTACTCTGACTTAAATGGCATTAGGCCTGAAGATACATATAATGAACAAACATTTGAATCTTACAAAGATGAGATACAAAAGATATTTAACAGAGCAAATAAGCTGATTACATTCAATGCGTCAAACTTTTTCTTAGAAAAACAAGGCATTACAATATCAACTAATACCGTAGTCGAGGATTTAGCAGACCCCTTTAGAGTCACTGGGGATGAAAATGATACTATAGATAATCTATGTGCCTATTATGGATATCCATTATCAGATAACATATACAATCGTACAGGGGTTGATTACGCAAAAGCAGTCAATTATTGTCGGCATGAAATGGATAGGTATATAAAAGCACAAGAAAGTAAATAACTTTTTACGATGGCAGATTGCAAGAAATAACTTGAACGAATTTAGTGACGTAAATTAAGCAGGAAGATCTCGATTGGTGTGCGCCAGTTAAGACATTTAAGTGGCCGGGAATTCAGATACCAATTGATTTGAACCAGCTGGCGATCGCTCAGCTCTTCAATAGCTTGTCCCTTGGGAATAAATCGTCGCAAAACTCGGTTACGGTTCTCATTACTACCGCGTTCATGTGGTGAATAAGCATGGGCAACTTGTTCAGGGGACCACTTCTGGACTTGAATCTTTTCCTCGACCAAGTGTTTAAGGTTTTTAGTGAGCGGAGACTCCGCCCCCGTTGACTAACCTTTTGTTCAAAGTCAGTTTGCGCTAGCCCAGCCTGGTACTCACTATTTAGCCGGTGAAGTTCGTTAAAGATGGTGGTCTTACTAAAGCCTAAGTAGTTAGCGATGTATCGCAAGGAACGTCCTTCATTATGAAGCGTTTCAATGACAACACGGTTCTGGAATGATAAAATAGTGGTGCTCATCAAGGTCCTTCTTTCTAATGGATTGTGTGGTAACACCATTAAAGACCTTGATGGGTTTTTCTGTCCACTTAAATGTTCAACTTAAATTTTACAATCTGCCAAATATATTATTGATTCGGTCACTTACTGGGCGAAAAATTATAATATTGACGGATTCCGTTTTGACGAAATGACACTTTTAGACAGCACGACTATGAACAAACTGCGTGCTGAACTGACTGCAATTGACCCACATATTATTATGTATGGCGAAGGTTGGTGGGATTCTAATTTAAATCATATTTCTGAAACGTCTCTCAATAATTGGAAAGAGGTTCCTGGTATTGGGTTCTTCAATCCTAGTGAACGTGACGCCATTGTTAATAATGGCGGTTCCGCAGATGGATTCGCATCAAGAAATACGGCAAGTACCACAAAGGTTGCAAGAGCCCTTTTGGGTTCTGAAGGTTGGAACGGAAATGATGCACTACAAGCCTTTTGGACGCCAAGCCAGTCTATCAATTATGTTGAATGTCATGATAGCTTCACTTTAAATGACGCACTATGGTTAGCTAATCCGAATGATTCTGTGTTGACACACCAAGCACGATTGATACTCGCAAATGCAATAAATATTATTGCAAATGGTGTGACATTTATGGAAACCGGCCAGGAGTTTGGCCGATCCAAATTAGTTGATCCGTCAAGCCTGACGCCACTCTCCGCTACACAGGTGCAAGCTTATCAATCGGGTACTACGGCAAAGCCTGCATGGTATGCTGCGTCATGGGATACTGCCAAAAATTCATACAATGGACTTTTTGGTGTGGATAGTAATGGTAAATACTATGGTAATTATTGGCAAGGTAGTAATCTTGGCACCACAATATTTGCGGGAGACGTAGTCAATGGCATAAATTGGGATAATGTCAAGGATAATCAACATGATGTTGATTTAATTAGTAATTTGATCAAATTTAAAAAGTCCAATCCACAATTTTGGCCTGATGATTATAGTAAACTTGCTTTTAGTCCTGACATAATGGGCGTAGAAAATGTAACAAATGCGTCAAATGGAGTGATTACAGAAGAACTAGCATCTGGTTTGGACAAATATTTAGTCGTATTTAATGCTAGTGGTAATTCGGTCACAATTGGTCAAGGCGGTCAGTTTTATGGTAGTTTAAATTTGACGGGTAAAAATGTAATCGTTTCTAATGAAGGTAGCTTATCAGCTAATCAAATTTCTAATAGCTCTGTCACTATGTCAGATTTGACATTTGCCATTATCCAACTTCCCTTTTCTTAATCTACTGCTTTTTATCCCCCTCGCCTTCGTGGTGAGGGGGATTTTTTGCGTTAAAAGGGTAAAAAGCATTTGTTTTTTGAAAGCGGGCAAGGAAACACGTTCTTTTAAGGACGTGATGAATTGCCTTTTTTTGTGCCCTTAGGGCACATGATCGAACCGTAATGTAATATAATTATTGGTATGAAAGATTGGCCCCCTGTCAATAAAATAGACAATTTAAATAGAAGCTTTTTTGTCCTATGCCACGGCCAAACTCCCCAGTTTCAGTAAACAGCTTAATCCATTTATGTAATGTACTAGCCCCAATACATAGATTCTTACTTATTTCATTCATGGTCATGTGATCCTTGTTATCTAAGTAATACTGAACGGCCTGTTCCTTAAATTCCTTGTCATAACTGTGCTTCGTCATTATTTGATTCTCCAATTTACTTCCTTAATTATACTAAGTCAGGGTCTCTATTTAACTTGTACACTTTTTATTCTAGGCCCACCTTGAGGGTATTGAAAAAGGGAAAGCCTTCCCCGTATGATTGAAATCGCTAAAAACCAATCAGAATACGGAGGCTTTCCCCATGAACCAGTTTAACAAAGATATTATCGCAGCGCTATCTTCCGACAAAGATATTACCCTGAATGAAGTCTTACGTCGTCAAATTGAAGTGGCCGCTAATCAGTTCCTTCAAAATGAACTGACTGCGGTGCTAGGCTACGAACCACATACCCGGATCGACCGATCAAAAGACGACGTGAACTACCGGAACGGGACGTACACCCGCACGATCGACACTGAGTACGGTGAAATTAATCTGACGATCCCACGGGACCGGTTAAATAAGTTTCGAAACGCCCTCTTCCCTCCTTACGTGCGTCGGACTGATGGACTGGAGGAAATGGTCATCAAGATGTACTCCAAGGGCGTCACAACTCGTGAAATCGCTGATATGGTTGAGAGAATGTACGGCCACTACTACTCACCAACCACGGTTTCAAACATCACTAAGCGGACGGAACACCTGGTTGAAGAGTTCCACGAGCGCAAATTCAAGTACTCACAGTACGTCTGTGTTCCTCGATGCTACTTACATTCCGTTACGCCGTGGTACCGTTGAACGAGAAGCCGTTAACGTAGCGATCGGAATTCGAAGTGACGGCGGTAAGGAAGTTCTTGACTACAGTATCGCACCGACCGAGAACGGAGCCGCTTGGTCTGAACTACTCCAGGGATTACGCGCACGGGGGATTAAAGATATTCAGTTGTTCATCGCCGACGGTTTAGTTGGACTTCAATCTGCGATTGAGGCTAACTACCCGCAGGCGAAGTTTCAACGGTGCTGGGTCCACGCAGAGCGCAACCTTTTAGGGTACGTTCGCAAAAACGATCGCAGGGAGATTATCACCGACTTTAAGGCTATTCGGCAAGCAGAGAACCTACAAGCCGCCAAAGAACGATTGGCGGCTTTCAGTGCTAAGTGGGAGTCCCGTTATAAGCGTCGAATCAAGAATCTAGTCCAAATGGAGGAGCTATTCACGTTCTTCAGTTTTCCAACTGCGATCCGTCAGACCATCTACTCGACGAACCTAATTGAGTCGTTCAATAAGAGCCTGAAGAAGATGGTCCGACGTAAAGAGCAGTTCCCAAACGAAGGAGCCCTCGATCGCTTTATCATGACGCAAGTGATGGAGTACAACGATAAATTTGAGAATCGAGCACATCGGGGATTCAAGGACTGTCACGACACGCTTGATTCGATGTTTTAGAATTGCCAATTCATGCGGGCGAAGTTTCCTTTTTTACACAACATTCTTGACACACTCTCTCCTTGCAAGACTTTGTTACGGTATTTAGTTCCCCAAATAATATGGTAATTTAAGTTATATACAGAAGTTCTTCCATATGTGAGTCTATTTGTATCTTTCATACCAATAATTATATTATATATTTATCTATCCATGTGTCCTAAAGGACACAAAATTAGGGCCATTCATCACGTCCTTAAAAGAACATGTTTCCTTGCCCCTTTTCAGAAAATTAACAGGCCAGTTTAAAACTGGTTTATCAATAAAAGCGGGTCACTCCACCCCATGATTCAAGTCATGTGTTGGAGTGACCCTTTGGCGTCCCCACGGTCCGCTAGTCCTCAATCAAACTGTCAGTTGTCCTTAATCGGGGGCGCTTACCGTCTTAATTTTGGTAGTTAACCGTTTGCTGATCCGCCAAGGCGTAGG
>NZ_AUHQ01000045.1 GCF_000423265.1 Ligilactobacillus saerimneri DSM 16049
CGTAAGTAAGTAAGATCCCTGAGAGAAGATCAGGTAGATAGGATGGAAGTGGAAGTACAGTGATGTATGGAGCGGACCATTACTAATCGATCGAGGACTTAACCGAGGAGTTAGATTAAGAACGAGATGTTCAAGGCAAAAGAAAATAATGATATCTAGTTTTGAGAGCGCAAGCTTTCAAGTAAAAAAGTGTGGTGACGATGGCAAGAAGGATACACCTGTTCCCATTCCGAACACAGAAGTTAAGCTTCTTAACGCCGAAAGTAGTTAGGGGAACGCCCCTTGTGAGGATAGGAAGTTGCCACGCTGATTATTCCGGCATAGCTCAGTTGGTAGAGCACCTGACTGTTAATCAGGCTGTCGACGGTTCGAGTCCGCCTGCCGGAGTCAATGGAGAGTTGTCCGAGAGGCTGAAGGAGCATGATTGGAAATCATGTAAACGGGTAATGATCTGTTTCAAGGGTTCGAATCCCTTACTCTCCGTTAAAAAAATGATGGCCCGTTGGTCAAGTGGTTAAGACACCGCCCTTTCACGGCGGTAACATGGGTTCAAATCCCGTACGGGTCATCCAATGCCGGTTTAGCTCAGCTGGTAGAGCATCGGTATCGTAAACCGAGGGTCACAGGTTCAAGTCCTGCAACCGGCACTCCTAATTCCCGCTCATTTTAAGGGGCGGGTTTTTGTTTTTACCAGCTGGACGAATGATAAGAATGATTGAAGCATCCGCCGTGTGGTGGGTGCTTTTTTGCTATTGTTATGTGATGGGCTAAGATAAAATAGGATCTGCAGTGCGTGTCTTAATTATAAAATAACAACTAAGTCTATACGTTTAGCATTTCAAGCTGGTAAGGTATCTTTTATAAATAAATTAATATTCGATTATAAAGGAAATTGTTTTCTAATTTTAAAAGCTAGTATTGGCGCTATATCAACGTTGCTTAACCCCATTTTAACAACTTAATTTGACGATGATGTGGTTATACAGTACAATATTACTTGTATTTATTTTTTAATCTATCATAATTTCTTAATAGTAATCTGATACTCATTGAAATTATTTTTAATTTACATGTTAACTATTAAGTTGAATTAGTTTGGAGGAATCTATTTATGAATGATAAATCGCAGGATACTGCTTTCTTAGGGCATCCTAAAGGTTTATCCACCCTGTTCTTCACGGAAATGTGGGAACGTTTTAGTTACTACGGGATGCGGGCCATCCTTCTGTACTATATGTACTATTCAGTAACCCAAGGTGGTTTAGGAATTGATAAGACAACTGCTGCTTCGATTATGTCAATCTATGGTTCACTGGTTTATCTTTCCAGTACATTAGGTGGATTTATCAGTGACCGAATCCTTGGTAGTCGGCGGACTGTGTTCTGGGGTGGGGTCCTGATCATGATTGGGCATATCATCTTGGCAACACCATTTGGGAAGGCCGCATTGTTCCTATCAATCCTCTTTATTGTGTTAGGAACTGGGATGCTAAAGCCAAACGTTTCAGAAATGGTTGGTGGTCTTTATGAAGAAGGCGACCAACGGCGTGATTCTGGATTTACGATCTTTGTCTTTGGGATTAATGTTGGTTCCTTGCTAGCACCACTGATTGTTGGTTTCTTAGGTCAGCAGGTTAACTTCCACTTAGGGTTCTCCTTAGCTGCTGTGGGTATGTTCTTTGGTTTATTACAATATACTATTCAAGGCAAGGACTTACCAAAAGATAGTTTGTACCCAACTGATCCAATTGAACCTGATCAGATCAAAAAGTATTCTCTTCGGGTTACAATGGCTGTGGTTGTTTTGGCAGTTATTCTCGGGATCATGGCGGTCTTAGGAAGCTTAAATATTAACAATATCATTAACTTAGTTACTATTTTGGCGATCTTAATTCCTGTTTATTACTTTGCATTGATGTTGCATAGTAAGAAGACAACAAAGGTAGAACGTTCACGGGTAAAAGCATATGTGGCACTATTCATCGCTTCTATCTTGTTCTGGTCAATCGAAGAACAAGGTTCAGTGGTATTAGCTCTCTTTGCCAACGATCAGACTAAGTTATCAATTTTCGGGTTACCTTTCCCAGCTAGTCTTTTCCAATCCTTTAACCCACTCTTTATCTTGTTATACACTCCATTCTTTGCATGGTTGTGGACAAAGATGGGTTCTAAGCAACCATCATCACCAGCTAAGTTTGCCTATGGACTCTTTTTCGCTGGTGCTTCCTTTGTCTGGATGATGTTGCCAGGCATGTTGTATGGAACTGGTGTTAAAGTAAGTCCACTGTGGTTAATCGTAAGTTGGGCTCTTGTTATTGTTGGGGAAATGTTAATTTCACCAATTGGTCTGTCTGTTACAACAAAATTAGCGCCAAAAGCGTTCAAAGCACAGATGATGAGTATTTGGTTCATCGCTGACGCCGTTGCTCAGGCCATCAACGCACAAATTGTTAAATTCTACTCCCAAGGAACAGAAGTTGCCTATTACGGTTGGATTGGTGCCATTACAATTGGCTTCGGGTTAATTGTTCTTTTAATGGTTCCAGCAATCAAACGTTTAATGGATGGGGTTGAATAAACCTAGCATTGAGCTGATATAATTGGAAAACTATTCATGTTAAACATGTATGTTTAATATGGATAGTTTTTTTATTTAGAAGTGTACTTTAGCTAATAGAGAAAAAGGAAGCATATCTTAAATAAGCTAAGAATTAGCGCCTAAATTTACATTTTGAAATTTTTTTGATTTTTTTACAAAAAACACTTGCATTTTTCGGGTGTCCACGTTATTATAATTAAGTCAGTTAGTTACTGATTGATAACAACTTACAAATACTTATGGATGGGTAGCGAAGTCTGGCTAAACGCGGCGGACTGTAAATCCGCTCCTTCGGGTTCGGTGGTTCGAATCCACTCCCATCCACCACATTGGGGTATGGCCAAGCGGTAAGGCAACGGTTTTTGGTACCGTGATGCACTGGTTCGAATCCAGTTACCCCAATTCTTCAAAACGTTACCTTCTTGGGTAACGTTTTTTTATTTACCATGCTAAAATTAAGCTAGCAAATTTATGAACGTATTTAGTAGGAGGAAAAAATGAAAATAGGTTTTATCGGTGCAGGTAATATGGGACGTGCGATCATCAATGGTTGGCTTAACCAACATGCAGTTACAGGAGAAGAAATCTATCTTCATAGTGCACACCGTTCTTCCTATGAGCCGTATGCGCAGGCTCAAGGCTTACATGCTTGTGCAAGCAATGAAGAAGTGGTGAACCAAGCAGATTTGGTCTTTTTGGCCATAAAACCGGCTCAGCTCCGCACTGTACTCTTGGAAGTGAAGGCAGCTTTACTGCGGAAGCGACCAGTGATTGTATCTATGATTGCTGGATGTGATTTAGCAACAATGCGGAAAATTTTAGATCAAGCTGAATTGGAAATGATTCGCATTATGCCAAATGTTAATGTTGAGATTGCAGCGGGGATGACAGCATTAACCCGCAACGAATTTGTGACCACCGATCACTGGCAAGAGGTAGTATCATTGTTCGATACAATTGGGACAACAATTGAGTTAGCAGAGGACAAGTTTAGTATCTTTGCGGCTCTTGCCGGAAGTTCACCTGCTTTTATCTACTTCTTTATTGATGCGTTGGCTCGGGCCGGGGTTAAGTATGGTTTAGATAAGGTCACCGCAACGCAAATTGCTGCGCAAGTAGTTCAAGGGAGCGCTCAGAAAACATTAGCCACTACTAAAACACCTTGGGAACTGGTAGATGAAGTATGTTCTCCAGGGGGAACCACTGTGGCTGGCCTGTTAGCTATGGAAGAAGCAGGTTTTATGACTGCGGTTATTAAGGGAATTGATGCCACAGTCGCTAGAGAAAACGAATAAGTTATGCGAGGGAGTGTGAGAGTGTGAGTTCGCCGATTTATATCAAAATACATAATGAGATTCGGCAGCGAATCGAAGATGGAGAATGGGCCGTTGGGGACCGCATTCCGGCTGAAAGAGAACTGGCAGAGCAGTTTGGGGTTAGTCGGATGACGCTGCGACAAGCGATTCAAACATTAGTAGATGAAGGTTTATTGGAACGACATATTGGAGCAGGGACATTTGTTGCCCGTAAAAAGGTTCAGGAAAAGATGACTGGAGTAACAAGTTTTACCGAGATAACGGAGGCGCAAGGGAAAATGCCGTCTAGTAAAACTATCTCTTATGTTGTGACTACTCCATCGTTAAGTGAAAGCGAGAAACTTAACCTCAAAGCAGGTGAGCGAGTCCTTCGAATGGAACGCATCCGATATGCAGATAATATTCCGATCTGCTTTGAAGTAGCAACTGTTCCTTTTCACTTGGTAAAGAATTTTGATCGTGAACAAATCACGCGATCACTCTATCGGACCTTAGAGCAGCATGGGATGACCATGGGACATGCAGAACAGATTGTTTCGGCGGTAGCAGCTTCTGAGCGGATTGCGGCTTATTTAGGGATTAAACGAGGAGCAGCTGTATTACGTTTGCGCCAGGTCTCACAACTTAAAAATGGGCAACCGTTCGAATATGTACGAACACAGTATGTGGGCAACCGGTTTGAATTCTATCTCGAACGTTAGTTTAAAGTTTTGCGAACAAGTATAGTTTCTAAGGATAAATAAGAGTACAATTAAGGCTACATTATTTAAACTACGGGAGGCAGTGTTATGCGTGGAATGCAGCGTAAGATTATTGAAGAATTAAAAGTTCAACCGCAAATCAATCCCCAAGACGAAATTCGGCGTTCGGTGGATTTTCTAAAAGCATACTTAAAAAAACATCCCTTTTTAAAGGCACTAGTGTTAGGAATTTCTGGCGGACAAGACTCAACTTTGGCAGGGAAATTAAGTCAAATTGCTATCCAAGAATTGCGTAAAGAAACTGGTGTGAATTACCAATTCATTGCAGTGCGGCTACCATATGGTAATCAAGCAGATGAAAGTGATGCAATGGATGCTATCGCTTTTATGAATGCAGACCAGGTGGTAAGGGTCAACATCAAACCGGCAACCGATGCCATGGTAGCGAGCTTAGAGGAAAATGGGCTTGAAATTAGTGATTTTAATAAGGGTAATATCAAAGCACGGCAACGGATGATTGCACAATACGGAATAGCGGGTGCTAATAACGGCGCTGTTGTAGGAACAGACCACGCAGCTGAAGCAGTCACTGGTTTTTATACTAAATTTGGTGATGGTGGTGCTGATATTACACCATTATGGCGGCTGGATAAGCGACAAGGTCGGGCTATGCTGGAAGTTCTAGGAGCCCCACGCCATTTGTATGAAAAGATACCAACTGCTGATTTAGAAGAAGATCGACCTGCTTTACCGGATGAAGTAGCCTTGGGAGTAACTTATTCGGATATTGATGACTATTTAGAAGGCAAAGATGTTACTCCCGATGTAGCTGTCAAAATTGAGAACTGGTTCCAAAAAACCCGCCACAAGCGGCATTTACCAATTACAGTTTATGATGAATTTTGGAAATAACTAATAGATTAGGTAGATTGCAATAAATAACTTGAACAAATTTAATGACGCAGATTAAGCAAAAAGATCTCAATTGGAGTTCGCCAGTTCAAACATTTGAGTGGCCGTGAATTCAGATACCAGTTAATCTGAATCAATT
>NZ_AUHQ01000046.1 GCF_000423265.1 Ligilactobacillus saerimneri DSM 16049
ATAGTGGTGCCCATAAAGGTCCTTCTTTCTAATGGAATGTTGTGACGACACCATTAAAGACCTTTATGGGTTTTTCTGTCCACTAAAATGTTCAACTTAAATTTTACAATCTGCCATTTAAAACGAAAAAACTTTGGCGGTAAAACTTACCAAAAGGTAATTTGTGCTAATAGTACTCAGTTAACATCGGCCAAAATGCGGGCAATGCGTGATGAGTTTGATGCATATCCTGATTGTGTAGAGAAGTGGGATAGCTTTAAACAAAAGACAATTGGGGAATTAAAGGCGTGGCATCATGGATTTACTATGCTGAAAGAAAAGTACGACAAGAACAAGGATACTGCTATGTTTAAGCCCTTCGACTTTTCAAATAAATAATGTTTTTTTGAGATAAATTAGTCATTGTTAGTGAAAATAATATAAGAAAGGAATGGATGGCATGATTAGTAATCCAGGCTTTGAATGGGAACAGTCTATTCTTATGAAGAAAGATATTTTCTCAGAGCATTTTGATCAGGCAAATAAATTAAGTGGAACGATGGTATTACCGGTTTCTGTGATGAACTCTAATAAACAAGTTGGAATGTTCTATTCAACACAAGCATATAACAATTTGCTAAAACAAATTAATAGTTTAAAACAAGAGATTTTAACTCTAAAGAACAAATAGGAGGAAAATATAATGAATAAAAATATTAACAAACCAGAGGCATATAATAAAGTACGTTTCGAAGCATATAGGCAAAATCCAATTGGTCAGTACGAGAAGATCTGGCCTAGTACAAGTGAAGATGAGTATGATTTAGAACCAGATGAGGTTCTATCAGACCTTGTTTATGAAATTGATTATGCCAATTTAGCAGCTGCAGATGATCCAGAATGTATGGCAGACCTTTATATGGATGAATTTGGTCTAAAGAAAACTGACTTTAAATTAGATGAATATGGCAATTTTGATCTTGAGGCAGGGGAACCATTGCTGACGATTGAAAATAAAGAAGCAGAAATTATGAAAGAAATGTCTACGAGTGAATTAATGGACCACTGCAATAGGGTATTAGATCTCTTCGGTGACGGTAACTATGAATTGTATGCAGTCGTATACACTTCGTTAAATCCTGAGGAAGAATATAGGATTAGTTTGTACGATCTAGACTTCACTGAGGATGGAGGAATCGACTTGTCGACTAAAGCAGTACTTCATTATATTGAACAAGATTTTTTAATTGAAGATCGTATTCAAGATTTATTAGACATGGAGTATTGGGATCTAGATGAAATTGAGAGCCTTCTTTCTTTCTTTGAAGCTTACGAAGGAGGAACAAAGGAAGAAGTGGAAGATTATAAGAAGCAGATTTCAGAGCTAAGAGGCCAACAAAACAATAATTAATGATGTTTTATATTGCGCAGAGTTATAATTCGATCACAAAGGGGACATAATTATGTTTGGAAAAGAGATTTTAAATGGCAAACAACTTTGTGATGAATTGGGCATAAGCACCACAATCTTATACAGGCTCTTAGATAACGGGCTGCCTTTTCATCAATTAACAACACCTAGTCGAAAATATTACATCTTAGCTGAAGTTGAAGATTGGCTAGTAAATGCGGGATATCATCAGAAGACGGTATGGGCAAAATAATAATCAAAATGATGGGGCCAAGCGATGGCTTCATCATTTTTTTGAAGGTGAAAAAGAATGATTAAAAAGATGACAACAGGTAAGCATAAAGGAAAGTATCAAGTGCGTATTCAACCCATTAATAAAATCACTGGTAAAAGGGAAAGCTGGCCAGTAGATTACGCTTCTAATCGCTCAACCGCTAAGGCGTTAGAAAGGAAGATGTGGGCAGACTATGAAGAAGGAATGCAGCTAGCGGATGGTAATGCAGTCTTTGCAGGTGAATTTCGAAAATATGTCAATCGTAAGAAAAATACTATTTCACCTGTTACATATCGTGACTGGAATAATTCAGCTAATGAATTTGAAAAGTATTTTAAAAATATTAAGATCAAGGATGTTAGTGAACGATTGGTTGAGCAGTTTGCTCGTGATTTTATTCGTGATCATAAGGCAACAGTTGGACGTGCGACAGTAATTGATCATCGGTTAACCCATATGAGGAGTTTCTTTAATGAACTGATTGGTAAGGTAGTAAAAGAAAATCCAGTACCCGAGCAGTATTTGGATAAGTTTTTTCGTAAGAACGAATTCAGTGTTAGAAAACAACGATATCTATTTTCAAACGTTGAACTTGAGGCCATTAAGACTCAAATCCAATCTGATTTAAGCCATACTACAATAGCTAATTGGGGAACACGTTTAGCACTTTGGATTGATCTTGAGACAGGAATGCGTCCAGGAGAGATTCAAGCATTAAAATTTAAAAATATTACTACGGAAGATGGGTATTCTACTTTTAAAATCAATGATAGTTGGTCGGATTATGCACGTAAGTTTAATGGAACACTTAAAGCACGCCCTAAAGGATACTCAAGGTATTGTCTACCGATTTCACAAGAATTAACAGATTTTCTTGAAATATATAAAAAACGACAGGGAGAATTTCTTAAGTACCATGACTTGATCAATCCTGAGGGACTACTTTTTCTCAATTTACATGATTATAAAATGTGTGTAAATAATGTCCCCATTACACAAAAAAGCATGAATGAAATGTTAAAGAAAATTTGTAATGAGCTGGGGATTCATGGCAATGGCTCACAAATATCCATGTACTCATTCCGTCATACATTGTGTACCAAGCTAGCTAATAAGCCTGGAATATCTTACCCTTGGGCAGCAGAAAGAATGGGTAATAGTCTTTCAATTTTTATGCGAGTGTATGTTAAAGCAGATCGTGACATCGATCGAAAGATGATGGATAATTGGATGAAATAAAAAGCAATTAGTAATTGAACGTGAAAAAAATACCTATTTTTTCGGTGCAACAAATGAATTATCGGTGCAAAAACAGTCAATTTTGCACCGATAATTTTTAAATTGCACTGATAAATTGGAGAGATTGGGTTAAAATAATAAAGAATAATTTTGATAAGAAAGGAGATGAAGGAATTGAAAGTTTTTAACTACCAGACTTTAAATGATTTAAGATTAACTACTAAGATGGTTGAAAAACTCAATCAAATCTATGAGTTAAAAGGGAAAACAGCCCATGTATCCTTAAAATCAAAAGATATTATGGATAAATTATTAGCGGTAGCAAAAATTGAAAGTACAGACGCATCAAACCGAATTGAAGGTATTGCCACAAGTGATGCACGACTAAAAAAACTTGTAAGCCAAAAAACTACTCCTGAAAATAGAAGCGAGGAAGAAATTTCAGGTTATCGCGATGTTTTAGCAACCATTCATGAGAATTTTCAATACATTAAAATTACACCTAACAACATTCTAGCGCTCCATAAGGAACTGTTTAATTTTACTGAAAGTACGTGGGGCGGTGAATTTAAAAATATTGATAATTCTATTGTGACTACATTTCCGGATGGTCATCAGGAGACGAGATTCACTCCACCACCGGCTTACTTAACTCCTGAACTAGTCCAAGACTTATGCACGGCTTACAATAATGCAATTACCAATAATTCTTTTCCTCCTTTAATATTAGCAGCTGCCTTTATGCTTGATTTTGTTTCTATTCACCCATTTAGAGATGGAAATGGACGGATGTCACGGCTATTAATGTTGTTAGAATTACATCAATTGGGTTTTGAAGTCGGAAAATATATTAGTTTAGAGCGCTTGATTGAAAAAACAAAAGCTGAATATTATCGAACTTTATTAGAAAGTTCAGGAACTGCTTGGAGTAATAATGATAATCATTATGGCCCCTATGTTGATTACTTTTTGAGCATCGTTCTTCAAGCATATCGTGAACTAAATACACGTATTGATTTCACTAATGATACTGAAAAAGATCCAGAATCATTAGTGCTTACTAAGTTACGTAATAGTTTAAAACCTTTATCAAGGCGTGAACTGATGAACTTAATTCCACAGTATGGTGAGAGTACTATTAAGCACGTATTAGCAGAATTACGAAAGAAGAACATAATAAAACTGGTTGGTAGAGGGAGAGCAAGTCGATATACAGTTAATGACTAATCGGTGCAATTTAAAAGTTATCGGTGCAAAAATGGATGATTTTGCACCGATAAATTGGTTATTGCACTGAAAAATGCACACAACTAGACACACAAAATCTAAATTGATTAGCTTAATTGTTGATATATCAATGGTTGAGACAATTTAACCTCCGAGCTTCTAGTCAGCATAGTTAAAACTTACAAAGTTTATTAGTCTTTGATATATCAACGTTTTGCGAAGATGTATCAAGGACTGTTTTTGTTTATTTCAGAATATCATGCACACGATTTGCACACAGAAAAAAACGTGTGCATGGGCTTGCATCGAGGGATGGCCATATACACTGACATGATGGGCTTTGTGCCCATTTTTTTGTGTGCAAATTATCGATTTAACCTTATGGTATATCGGATATTTAAAAAAGCATATTTACCGGATAATTTCAAAGCTGCCTTTGCTATGATGACCATGGATGGTGAATACATTATCTATTGGCAGTTTGAATTCCCGGCCACTTAAATGTCTTAATTGGCATACACCAATCGAGGTCTTCTTGCTTAACCTACGTCACTAAATTCGTTCAAGTTATTTCTTGCAATCTGCCTTTTACAATCTGCCTTAACCAAAAAAAATTACCAGTTAAATCCATATATGGCCTGATAATCTGGCTAATTATGCTACTCTTAGTTTTAGGAATTACATTTAAATTTGAATCAGTTAAGAGATTGAAGATTAAATGAAAAACTTTTTGAGAAAAGGCAACAAAGTCCAATGACCTAACTGATGAAACCAGCTACAATTACCGGGGTGAACCCCGTAATCGCGGCTAGTTTTTTAGCTGGGCGCTATGCCCCGTTGACGAGCAAGAGATGAACTAAGCCGCCGTAGGTGCCTGTCATCCCAATTCCGTCTGTCACTTTTGAGCATTAAATGCTATACTAGCCTTAGATTTTAAGTTGTACCTAAGTCTGTGTTTAAGAAAGGAAGTCTAATTCATGTGTACAGCAGTTAATTTCCAAACCGGTTCCCACCACTTCTTTGGCCGCAACCTGGACCTAGAAATTTCGTATGGTGAACAAGTTGTTGTCACCCCCCGGAACTACCCGTTTCATTTTCGGCAAGTTGCTCCGTTGACGCACCACTACGCTCTTATTGGCATGGGGATTGTTGTCGAT
>NZ_AUHQ01000047.1 GCF_000423265.1 Ligilactobacillus saerimneri DSM 16049
CTCAAATGTTTGAACTGGCGAACTCCAATTGAGATCTTTTTGCTTAATCTGCGTCATTAAATTTGTTCAAGTTATTTATTGCAATCTACCATTTAAATTTAAAGAGTATAATAGCACTGTTAGCGGGAATTAGCTCAGCTTGGTAGAGCGCTTCGTTCGGGACGAAGAGGTCGCAAGTTCGAATCTTGTATTCCCGATTATCAGCAAGTTAATTTTTTAGATTAAACGTATTTGTCTTAGGACTATAGTCTGAAGATGATACGTTTTTTTATTACATGGGATTCTTTACAGGATCAGGACGTTAAGTGGCTGCTGATGACAATTAATAAGTTATAATTATTAATAAGAGAAAGTTAATTAGTGGAGGAAGGTGAAATACATGATTAAGAAGAAACATGGGGAAAGTAAAAAGATAAAAGGATGGCTTATTGGAGGTATTTTATTGTTGTTTCTTGGTGGTGGGTTAGGCTGGAAATGGTACAGTCAGCAAAAGAGCTCTGCACCACAGATTGAAAAAATTACTATAAAAAAGGCTAAGCGGAAAAAACAAAGCTCAGCTAAAAAGAAAAGTTCATCTGAAAGTAAAAAAGAAATTATAGCGTTGACCTATAACGGAATTTCACCAGCACAGACGGCTATGGCTATTGCTTACTATGGCGAAAGTTACAGCGGACAAGATACGTGGCAGAATCTATTTAGCAATGATGGAAATCTAAATCTAACACAAAGAGAGTATGCTGACCATCTTAGTGTTCCAGGGAGAGGACGAAGTTGGCTTCTTCAGCCAGCTGGAGCAACTAACAAGGTAGTTGCTGCTTATACTGTTGGCGCTGATGGCAACGTGGCATTTTATAGTATCGATCCGCAATCGCAGCAGGAATATAGCCCATTTATGCAGGTCAACTTACGTAAAATTATTATGACAGTTAATAAACATGAAAAATCCCAGGCAGTTATTGACAAAGCACAAAATTTAGCAATAAAAACGGTTACTAAACAGACTACTACAACGGACAAGGCGTACTCAAATGAAGAATACGAATTGATGGCTTACATGCAATTAGTAATTGATAATGGGGATGGGGCTGAAAAAATTGCTGATGATGTGCAGAAATTGGAACAGGCAGTAGATTATATGCATTGGCAAAAGCAGGATGGAGGACACAGTATTGATGCTGGGGCTCATGCTACAACTATGCGGGTCCAAGGTGATCAAGTGTATGTGACCTATGACACGCTTGAAGGTGATCATATGGGAATAGCTAATGGGCATAAAACTTATTCGAAAGCAGAACTGGTACGTAATTTTGGTGAGTATTCGCAACAGATAAAGAATATTTTAAGTAAGATACACCGAGTAGATAACTAAATTTAGACGCTGATTGTAAAATCAAATTGAACACTGTTCCGATCTAGTAAGTGAAAATCGTTTTTACTGGATCAGAGCACAAAAAATCCATTTCAACCTTC
>NZ_AUHQ01000049.1 GCF_000423265.1 Ligilactobacillus saerimneri DSM 16049
AAAAAACCGAGAACATTGCGTTTTGAAGAGTTTTTAAACATCAAAATTAGTTCTTAATTGCGAAACTCATAAAGCTTATTAAAATAAGCGGATAGGTTAAGTTATTAAGGGCGCATGGTGAATGCCTTGGCACTAGGAGCCGATGAAGGACGTGACTAACTGCGATAAGCTTCGGGGAGTTGTAAGTAAACTGTGATCCGGAGATTTCCGAATGGGGCAACCCAATAGTCCTAACGGACTATTACTACTCAGTGAATACATAGCTGAGCAGATGGAAGACGTGGGGAATTGAAACATCTAAGTACCCACAGGAAGAGAAAGAAATTCGATTCCCTCAGTAGCGGCGAGCGAACGGGGAAGAGCCCAAACCAAGAAGCTTGCTTCTTGGGGTTGTAGGACTGGTGTTTTGAGTTACCAAGAGATGAAGTAGTTGAATGACCTGGGAAGGTCAGCCACAGAGAGTGATAGCCTCGTAAACGAAACTTCGTTTCCTCAAACCAGGATCCTGAGTACGGCGGAACACGTGAAATTCCGTCGGAATCCGGGAGGACCATCTCCCAAGGCTAAATACTACCTAGTGACCGATAGTGAACCAGTACCGTGAGGGAAAGGTGAAAAGCACCCCGGGAGGGGAGTGAAATAGTTCCTGAAACCATGTGCCTACAAGTAGTCAGAGCCCGTTAATGGGTGATGGCGTGCCTTTTGTAGAATGAACCGGCGAGTTACGTTTGCATGCGAGGTTAAGGCGGAAAGGCCGGAGCCGTAGCGAAAGCGAGTCTGAAATGGGCGCCATAGTATGGAGACGTATACCCGAAACCAGGTGACCTACCCATGTCCAGGTTGAAGGTGCGGTAAAACGCACTGGAGGACCGAACCCGTGTCTGTTGAAAAAGGCTGGGATGAGGTGTGGGTAGCGGTGAAATTCCAATCGAACTTGGAGATAGCTGGTTCTCTCCGAAATAGCTTTAGGGCTAGCCTCGGAATTAAGGATCGTGGAGGTAGAGCACTGTTTGGACTAGGGGCCCGTCTTGGGTTACTGAATTCAGATAAACTCCGAATGCCACTGATCTATGTCCGGGAGTCAGACGGTGAGTGATAAGATCCATCGTCGAAAGGGAAACAGCCCAGATCACCAATTAAGGTCCCTAAATATGTGCTAAGTGGAAAAGGATGTGGAATTGCATAGACAACTAGGATGTTGGCTTAGAAGCAGCCACCATTTAAAGAGTGCGTAATAGCTCACTAGTCGAGTGATCCTGCGCCGAAAATGTAACGGGGCTAAGCACATTACCGAAATTGTGGATGCGACCG